>JBDHVW010000003.1:0-197187 GCA_039809865.1 Vulcanimicrobiota bacterium | reverse complement strand
TCGAGTAGATACCCACGGCGCGGAACGGCGATTCAATGCCGAACGTGCGGGCTTCGTCGGGGACGATGGGGACCACGAATTTTCCGATGGCATCGTCCTTGAGCAGCTTGGACAGCAGGCGCACGAACGCCATCGTGGTGGACAACTCCCGATCGCCCGACCCCGTGTTGAATTCTTCGAACGTCTTGGAGTCGGGCTTGTCGAGCTTGGGAAATTCGGCCCGCCGGGCCGGCACGGAGCCGCCCAGGGCCTGGCGCCGCTCGCGCATATACTGCAATTCGGGGCTGTCGTCGGCCGGGCGGTAGAAGGGAGTATTGGCGCACTGCTCGTCATCGAGCGGGATGCCGAAGCGCGACCGAAACTCCCGCAGGCTGTCGACATCCAGCTTCTTTTGCTGGTGGGTGGGGTTGCGAGCTTCGCCCGCCTCACCCATCCCATACCCCTTGATGGTGAGGGCCAGGATGACCGTGGGTGAACCGCGGTGCTCAACGGCCGATTTGAAGGCGGCGTAGACTTTCTCGGGGTCGTGGCCGCCGCGGCGCAGACGCGCCAACTGGTCGTCGGACAGGTGCTCCACCATCTTGAGCAGACGCGGATCGACTCCGTAGAAATGCTCGCGAATGTAGGCCCCGCCTTCGACGACGTACTTCTGATACTCACCGTCCACCACCGAGCCGCAACGCTCGACCAGCAGATCGTCCTTGTCTTTGTCGAACAGGGGGTCCCAGTCACCGCCCCAGAGCACTTTGATCACGTTCCAGCCGGCGCCTTTGAAGGCGGCCTCGAGCTCCTTGATGATGCTGGAGTTGCCACGCACCGGACCGTCGAGTCGCTGGAGGTTGCAGTTGACCACGAAAATCAGGTTGTCCAGCTTCTCGCGCGAGGCGAGCGTGATGGCCCCCAGGCTTTCGGGCTCGTCTGTCTCGCCGTCGCCCAGGAAGGCCCACACCTTCTGGTGCGTGCGCTCTTTCAGGCCTCGATTGATCAGGTAGCGGTTAAAGCGCGCCTGGTAGATGGCCATGATGGGTCCGAGGCCCATGCTCACGGTGGGGAATTCCCAGAAGTTCGGCATCAGCCAGGGGTGCGGATAGGACGAAAGTCCCCCTCCGTCAGCCAGCTCGCGACGGAAATTCTCGAGATCCTTCTCGCTGAGCCTTCCCTCCAGGAACGCGCGGGCGTAGACACCAGGCGAGGAATGACCCTGGAAGTAGACCAGGTCGCCCTGGCTGGGATGATCTTTACCCCGGAAGAAATGGTTGAAGCCGACCTCGAGCAGCGTCGCGGCCGACTGGTAGGTGGCGATGTGGCCGCCCAGGCCGGGAGTGACCTTGTTGGCGCGCACCACCATCGCCATGGCGTTCCAACGGATCAGCGATTTGATGCGGCGCTCGATGTCGCGGCTGCCGGGGTAGGGTGGCTGCTGATGAGCGGGGATGGAGTTGATGTACGGTGTGTTGGCGGTGAAAGGAACCTTGATCCCCTTCTTCTTGGCGTGGATATGGAGCCGACGAAGCAGCTCCACGACGCGCTCCTGGCCCTGTGTCTCCAGCACGTAGTCCAGCGACTCGAGCCACTCGCGGTTCTCGATCTCGCGATTGAGGCGGTCGTCCTCGGATTCTCCTTCGGGTGTGCCGGCGCGGGGTGTGGTTGTATCAATCATAGCTCTGGCAGCTTCGCTTCCCGCTCCGAAGCTCCCCCCGACCGGGCCATCTGTGCCAGGATGGCGCTACAGCTCTGTTTGGCTCCAAAAAGCTCACACGGCCGTAATGGTATTCGGCGCCACCGCTAGGAGTATTGCGGGGCCTACTCGTCAATCGTCTCCAACGCTATAATGGAAGCAGAAAAGGATGGTGCAAGCCAATGAAATACTTGATTCTAGGACTGATGACCGCCGGAGCCCTGACTTTGAGCACCGCCCAGCCGGCCCAGGCTCAGATCAGTGTCGGCATTCCCGGCACGGGCATCAACGTGAACTATAACCCGTTCAACCGCGGGTACTATAATGACGGATACAACTACAATACCTATCCGAACTACTACTACAACAACGGCTACAACAACGGGTATTACTACAACCGCTACAACAACAGCAACCGCTATTATAACCGGTACAACAATGGCGGGTTCCACATGAACGGCCGAGGCCGCATGTTTGCGAACGGCTACCCGTTCACCGGTTGGCGCGGCGGCGTATACTACCGCAACGGTTGGGCCCGCTAAGTGCCACCTGAAAAAAGACCCCCGCATCGCGCGGGGGTCTTTTCCTTTAGTTGACCTTGATGCTCTTCGGCTTCACGGCCTCCTGTTTGGGCAGCGTCAAGGACAGTACGCCATCCGTATACTCGGCGGAGGCCCGCTCGGTATCCACCGGAAACGGCAGCTTGAAGCTGCGCGTCACCTGCCCGAAAGAGCGCTCCCGCAGGAGATAGCGAGTGCCTTCCTGCCCGTTGGAGGCGTTCGGCAGCTCGGCCTTGATGCTCAGAATCTCGTTCTGGTAGTTGATATCGAACTTGTCCTTGGTCGAGCCGGGGAACGAGGCTTTGACGATCAGCTCGTCGGGCGTCTCCAGCACGTCGATCGGCATCAAGAGCGCCTGACTCCCGTTCCGATCCTCGAAGATCTTGTTGACCGCGTCGCGCAGAGTGGACGGTTCCCAGATCGTGAGTGCCACTTGTTTGATCCTCCTTGGGAATGTTGGGTTCGAGAGCATCTTAAGGGGGACTCCGTTAGAGTCTGACAAGAGGTGAGTTAGAGATGAATTAGAACCCGTTCAGGGTGGAAGATCCCACTTTGAAACTCTCCCTCGAGCTCGGGGACTCGCCCGAGTCGCTGCGCGCGCTCCAGGACTTGCTCGCTACCGTTGTCCAGGCTTCGGGAGGTCAGGCCGGAGTCATCGCCACGATCGATGCAGGCTCGGCGGCCTTTGGCCTCGAGGCCGGCGTCTCGGACAAGCTGACGCCCATCCTCGAGCAGGCCGCGCGCGGCGTGGCCAAGCATGGCTCCAACCCGATGATCCTTTCCAAAGTGCAGGAGGAAGTGCGCAAAGCGGTTCCCTCCAACGTCGTGACCGTGCCGATTCGAACCCAGGACCAGACGATTGGCGTGATCTGCCTGATGCATCCTGACGACGCCCCGCGTTTGCTCAAGGAGTCACCCGGCGTGTACACGATGCGAGTGGACAAGCTCGAGCTCGTGGTGGAGAACGCCAGGTTGCTCGAGCGCCTCCTGCGCGAGCGCAAGTGGCTCGAAGCCGTCGTCAATCATAGCTCCGATGGAGTGGTCATCCTCGACCGCGAAGGGCTGGTGGTGGGCTACAACCAGGCGATGGCGCGTCTCTCCGGCTGGGTCGAGGGCGAGGCCGTCGGCATGCCAGGCCACGAGATCTTTCCCGTCAGTCTCGACCCGCTGAACGTCAGCAACTCCATGGCGCTGCGTCCCGTCTCGCAGTCGTTCGTGTATCAGACGACCGCCCCGGTCGAGGGACGCATGCTGGCGCGCGATGGCCAGTTAGTCGACGTGGAGATGAGCGGCGCCGCCCTCTGGGACGAACAGGGAGCCTCCCTGGGCTGGGTGATGACCGTGCGCGACATCCGAGTGCGCAAGGAGACCGAGCGTCTGCACAAGGTTTTCCTCTCAGCGGTCAGCCACGAGTTGCACACCCCGATCGCGATCATCAAAGGATTTGCCGGGCTCCTGCACGATCCAGACATCAAGTGGACTCCCGAGCAGGCGCGCGACAAGGCGGGCATCATCCTCGAGGAAGCGGCCCGGCTCGAGGACATGGTCGAGCAAATGCTCTACGCCACGCGCATCCAGGCCGGGAAGATCGTTCTGAACGCTGAGATTGTGGCCCTGGACGAGTTACTCAAGCGCACGGTCCAGAAGATGGAGCCCCTTGTTCGCGAGGCAGGCTCCGAGTTGAGCCTTTATCTCCCCCACGACGTCCCGCCCGTAACCGGAGACCCCGAGCGCCTCCAGCAAGTGGTCACGAACCTCATCGAGAACGCGATCAAGTATGCCCCCAAAGGCAAGATCGAGGTCTCTTTGCGAGTCGATGAGCGAGAAGTCGTGGTCGAGGTGACCGATGGGGGTCCGGGCGTGAAAGAAGAGGACCGGCAGCGAATCTTCATTCCCTTTGAGCGAGGAGCCGAGCATCTCAACACGCGCATCCGCGGAACAGGATTGGGGCTCTTCATCTGCAAGGCTATCGTGGAGGCCCACGGGGGCAGGATCGGGGTCGAAAGCCTGCCGAACGGGGGTCGATTCTTTTTCACACTACCCCGGGAAGACCGAAGATGAGCGACGATTTTAGAGGACGTAGAATCTTGGTGGTGGAGGACGAGCCGCACATGCTCGACCTGCTGCGCATTACCCTCGAGCAGGCCGGCTTTGTTGTTTCCGGCGCCACCACGGGGCGCGAGGGGATCGAGCGATTGCGTCAGGAAATCCCTGACCTGGTGCTGCTCGATCTCAACCTGCCGGATACGACTGGCTTTGAGGTGTTGCGCGAAATTCGTAACACAGCGCCCGTTCCGGTCATCATGGTCACGGTCCAGGCCAAGGAGGAGGACCGGGTCCTCGGATTGGAGCTGGGCGCCGACGATTACGTGGGGAAACCTTTCGGACATCGCGAGCTGGTCAGCCGCATCAAAGCCGTGCTGCGTCGCACGGAGATGCCGGCCCCGGTGACACGCGGCATGGTGCGGGTGGACGACGAGTTGCAGGTCGACCTCGATCACCGCGAGGCGGTCGTACGCGGGGAGAAAGTCCACCTGCGCCCGACGGAATTCAAGCTGTTGCACCAGTTTCTCAACCATCCGGGCAAGCTCCTGACCCACGAGGCGTTGCTCTCGCGGGTCTGGGGTCCCGAGTATCGCGATGACACCCAGATTTTGCGTCTGTACGTCACCTATTTGCGCAAAAAGCTCGAGCGCGACCCCGCCAATCCACGCTACATCACCAACGAGCGCGGACTTGGCTATCGATTCATGGACTATACGCAGGAGGCCAGATGAGCAAGGTAATCGTTCTTGGGGGTGGTCCCGGGGGCTATGCGACGGCCTTCATGGCAGCGGACCTGGGGCTTGAAACCACCCTGGTGGACGACGGGCCCAATCCCGGTGGAGTCTGTCTTTATCGAGGCTGCATCCCCTCGAAGGCCCTTCTGCACGCGGCCAAGGTGCTGACCGAAGCGCGCGAGGCCGCTCACTTCGGCATTACGTTTGCCGAGCCGAAGATCGACCTGGACAAGCTGCGCGGTTGGAAAGGGCAGGTGGTCAACGGACTGACGGGCGGATTGGGACAACTCGCCAAACAGCGGAAGGTCAAGTTCGTGCAAGGGCGCGGGAAGGTGGCTGGCCCGCACGCCCTGGAGGTGAACGGCGAGAAACTCGAGTTCGACCACCTGGTCATCGCCACGGGCTCGCGCCCGGTCGTGCCGGGGCCCCTTCAGATCGAGTCGGAGCGCGTGATGGATTCGACCGGCGCTCTGGAGCTGAAGGATGTCCCCAGGCGCCTGATGGTCATCGGCGGCGGCTACATCGGCCTGGAGTTGGGCACGGTTTACGCCGCCCTCGGCTCGGAGGTCACCGTGATCGAGATGACCCCGGGATTGCTCCCGGGCGCCGATCGCGACCTTGTCAGAATTCTGGCCAAACGGGTGGAGTCGCTGATGAAGGTCCACCTCGCCACCAAGGTCCTGTCCCTCAAAGACACGGGGAAGGCGGTCGAGGTCGAGTTGGAGAGTGCCGAGGGCAAGCGCACCGAGACTTTTGATCGAGTGCTCGTCTCGGTTGGGAGGCGTCCCAACTCTGAGAACCTGGGGCTTGAGAACACCAGGGTCAAGGTCAGCCAGCGCGGATTCATCGAGATCGACGGCGCAGGCCGCACGGCGGAGCCCTCGATCTGGGCGATCGGGGACGTGGCGGGCGATCCGATGCTGGCGCACAAGGCTTCCCACCAGGGGCGCACCTGCGCCCAGGCCATTGCGGGTCAGAAGGTGGTCTTCGAGCCGATGGCCATCCCGGCCGTGGTGTTCACCGATCCCGAGCTCGCCTGGTGCGGCCTCACCGAATCGGAAGCCAAAGAAAAAGGCGTCCCCCATAAGGTCGCCCGCTATCCCTGGGCTGCCTCGGGCAGGGCTCTGACGCTGGGGCGCTCGGACGGCCTGACCAAGATGATCCTGTCCGACGACGAGGAGGAGCGCATTCTGGGCGTCGGCATCGTGGGCGCGGGGGCCGGGGAGTTGCTGGCCGAGGGCGTGCTGGCGATGGAGATGGGCGCCGTGGCCGAGGACGTGGCTCTCAGCATTCACGCGCATCCGACCTTGAGCGAGACGACCATGGAGACCGCCGAGGTGCTGCAGGGCACCTCCACCCATGTCTATCGGCCGGCCCGTGCGGCTCAGTCCTGACCTTCTCTATCACGAGGGTCGCTTCCAGAGCGATCGGACCCTCGTGGTGGAGGATGGTATCATCGAGTCCGTGGAGACAGGCTCCACCGGAGACAAAATCTCCGGCGCACTGGTCCCGGGTGCCGTGAATGCCCACAGTCACACCTTCCAGCGCGCCATCCGCGGCCGTACCGAGTATCGTGTGCTGGGTCGCGAAGATTTCTGGACCTGGCGCGAGCGCATGTATCACGCGGCCAACCAGCTCACCCCCGACGAGCTCGAGACGGTGGCCCGCATGGCTTTCGTGGAGATGCTCCAGGCTGGTTACACGAGCGTGGGCGAGTTCCATTATCTCCACCATCGTCCCGACGGCGGCGCCTACGACGATCCCGACGAACTGGCCATGCGCATTGCGGCGGCGGCCGAGTGGGTGGGAATCCGCCTCGTGCTGCTCCGCTGCGGCTATGCGCGGGCAGGTTTTGGGCGCGACCCCAATCCTCTCCAGAAGCGCTTCATCGACCTCGATCCCGAGCTCGGCCTGGCCGCCGTAGAGCGCTTACAGGCTCGTGGGCTGACCGTGGGGCTCGCGCCGCACTCCTTACGCGCAGTGACGTTCGACTGGTTCGAGAGGTGGGCCGCTTACGCGCGCGAGCGCGCGCTGCCCCTTCACATGCACGTGGCGGAGCAACCCCTCGAGATCGAGGAGTTCCGAGCCGAGCACGGGTTACGCCCTATCCAGAAGCTGGCCGAGGCCGGTTGGTTGGACGAGCGATTCGTGGGCGTCCACTCCATTCACCTCGAGGATGACGAGGTGACGGCGATGGCGAGGAGTTTCGTCTGCTCTTGTCCCACGACCGAGCGCAACCTGGGCGATGGGATCGTGCGGGTGGACGAGCTGATGGGCGCCGGCACGAGGTTCTGCCTGGGTACCGATTCGCAGGCCCAGATCGATCCCTATGAGGACGCCCGTCAGCTCGAGTATCACCTGCGTTTGCGCGACCGGCAGCGAGCCATCCTCTCCGTCGAGCGACTCTGGCCCACGATTCACGAGCAGGGTGCGGCGGCCCTCGGTCTACCGGCTGGCCGCCTCGAGCCCGATTGCTATGCCGACTTCGTCCAGATCGATCTCACCGATAGCTCGCTCTGCGGCTCGCCCGTTCAAGACCTGCCCGCAGCCTTACTCTACGGTCTTTCTCGCACGGCCATCCGTCAGGTCTGGGTGGGCGGTGCCCCCGTTCTCGACCCGGATAAGGCGCGCCAGGCAGCAACCGACTTTGCGGCCGTCATGGAGCGACTAGCTTAGGTCTTGAACCAGGTCGAGTCGGCTCGAATCAGACGGAGGCCAGTGTTTCTCGCATGATTCTGGGATACAGGAGTCGTTGCTCGATCAGGTCCTCGAGAAACTCTTCGCGACGCCGTTTGGTCATCGCCCGGGCCTGGGCCTGGTGCAACTCGAGCCGCTCGCCGGAGCGGTTCTGCAGGCAGTGAACGAGGGCCAGCGCGCAATCCAGCCATCGCTTCTCGGCTCGCGAGGCGGCGCTCGAACGACCCAGTGCCAGAGAGATCTGGCGACTCGCGTACAGGTCAACCGAGGCGCGGTAGAGGGCCTGCTCGAACTCCTCCTGCGAAGTAGCTTTTAGCGCTTTCTGCACGGTCTGCTGGCTGCGCTTCAGCACACGCTTGCTGAGCCGGTCGAGCAGAGGTGGGTTCCGCAGGTGCTGCAAGAAGCCATCCAGGAGTCGAGCCGGATCGGTCATCGCCCCGGCGCATCCGTAGCCCAGCACGCGCGCCAGATGAACCCCTTTCTCCCCTTCCTCCACCCCTTGCTCGGACAACCAGCGATCAAGTCCCTGGAAAACCTCGCCGTAAACCTGGAACCATCCCGCCAGCAGTCCGTCCGCCGCGCATTCCTGGCGCTTTTTCAGAACCAGGTCGGTCACTTCCTTGAGAATTTCGGCAAAGAACTCGGGAGATGCGTCTTCGATCTGGATCAGAAGGTCTTCCCGCAAACGCAAGCTGAGCCGCTTGACGACCTCCTCGTTGAAGCCCGCTTGCGCGGCGGTGTGGGTGCCTTCGAGCTGCTGGAGCACGGGAAAGAGCTGCTCACCGTCCACCTGGAACGAGGAATCTTCGTCGCCCAGAATCTTCATCGGCTTGCGGGCTGTCAGCCCATTCAGTAAAGCGTAGAACTCTTCGAGAAAGTAGAGGCTGGGCCGCAGGTGCGGCCGAACGGGGGTCGGCAGAGCCAGCTCCGGCACCTCGTCGAGGCGGGTCGGCTCTCCCTCGGGCGAGACTTCGATCGCTGCGACCAGCGGCTCTACATCGAGCTTATAGACCGTGCCGACGCCACTTCGACGCATGCTGACGGCGACCATGACCTGGTCCACCAGTTTCGGCGAGAGCAGCATCATGCAACGACCCAGCGTTCGTGCATCGAGTAGCAGCTTTTCCGTCGTGACGACCATTGGGGGCAGCCTGTTCTCGCTGAAAGCGGGAAAGCCCTGGAGGAGGAGGGAACCGGCCGAGATGCGCTGGCTCCTGGTCTTGCTGCTCCTGCTTCCCGTTCGCGCGGAACCCACCGTTACGCTCGTCCCCCTGGACGACCGACCCTGCAACCTGCTGTTCGTGCACCAACTGGCTCGCGTGGCAGGGGCCCGGATCAAAAGTCCCCCGCGCTCCATGCTGGGCCAGTGGTTGAGGCCGGGAGATCCCGGCCTCGTGGCCGCCTGGCTGGAGAAGCAGCAGGCGGATTTCACCCTCATTTCGGCAGACATGCTCTGCTATGGCGGGCTCGTCGGCGCACGCCAGGCTTCCACCTCGCTGACGCAGGCCCGGGAACGACTCGAGGTCCTGCGCAGACTGAAGGGGGAGATCACGGTGTTGGGGATCCTTCCCCGTTTGAGCCTGCGCACTTCCGATGAGGAAGCCCCCTACGAGCGACGCCTGGCCGCCTGGGCGCACCAGCCCGACGCGCCGATGCCCCCGGACGTCCCGCCCCTGATCGTGGCCGAGTATCTCTCGGTGCGCGCGCGCAACCTGCAGACTCTGGGCGCAATGCTGGACTATCTGGAGGAGGGCTCCATCGACCGCTTGATCGTGGGCCAGGACGACTCGGCAGCCACGGGTCGCCACCGCCAGGAGTCGGAGTGGCTTCTCCGAGAGGTGAGCCGCCGTCATCTCGAGGACCGCTTCTTGTTCCTGACCGGGGCTGACGAGCTCAGCATGGATCTCGTCAGCGGCTGGTTGGCGGACCGGGCCAACGTGCATCCGCGAGTGCAGGTGATCTACTCGGACCCGAGCGCGGCCGAACGAGTGCCGCCTCTGGAGACATTTCCTCTGGGCTCGATGCTCGAAACGCACGTCGCGCTGGCGGGCGGACGAGTCGTGGCCGAGAATCCCGAGGTCGTGCTGATGGTGCGCGCCCCGGACGAGACGACCTCCCTGGAGCCTTTCCTCCGGGAGGTCGAGCGCCTTCTCGAGCAGGGTCGTCGCGTCGCCGTGGCCGACCTCACTCTGGTCAACCGGATGGAGCCCGCGTTGGCTCAGGGCCTCATTCTGGACATCCCCCTGACCCGCCTGGAAGCCCTGGCCGGCTGGAACACGGCCGCCAACGCCCTGGGGACCGCCGCGGCCCAACTCGTCTGCCATCGCCTGGCTGCGCGCCACCATGGCTGGAGCCGCCGGCAGGCGTTGGAGAGCGAGAAGACGCACCAGGCCTTTCTGCTGGCGCGGCTGGTGGATGACTACGGCTACCAGGCTATCGTCCGGCCCGCCAGCCTGAACCTGCCTCTCGATCCCGACCCCCTCCTCAACCTCTACGGACCGATCGGCCTGGAGATCCGAGAGAGCCTGGTCGACTGGGGTCGGCAGCTGTTCGCTTCCCGCTTTCGCAACCGGGTCGTGGCCCTCGAGAGTATCGGCCGTCAAGCCCGCATCGACCGCCTGTCCCTGGAGGTCGTGTTGCCCTGGCAACGCGTCTTCGAGGTCGAGGTGCGCGCCGACTTGACCCTGCACATGCTGCCGAGCGCCCACGAGTAGGGATCTCCCTACTCTCCGCCCCGACGGCCCGGCCGACATGATAGGCGACAGGAGGTAGATAAAAATGACACACATCAGTCCGTTGTCACTCGGTTGGAAAGTCACTGCCCCCGGTCGGGAGCTTCGGTTCAAGACGCGGCGCGAGGCTCTGAACTGGGCCAAGAACCACGTTCAGGGAATGGTGGTCGTGCACGGAAAGCTGGAAACGAAACCTTCCCCTGAAGCGGCCTGAATTTTCTGGGTGGTCCGGGGAGTAGTCGGAGCGGTCGGCTAGAATGGCATTCCGGCTATGACGATGACCATTCCGCTCCCCGGCCAGCGGACCCCCGGCTGGTTCGCTAAGTTCCTCTCCTACCTCAGCCCCGAGGACGAGCATCTCAATCGCTTCGCGGCCATTCCCTTGCCCCAGCGTCTGGAAGCGCATCCGGAGTACACCGGGAAAGGCGTCACCATCGCCTTTCTGGATTCGGACTACCAGCCCCACCCGGACCTGAAGGGCCGCATCAAGGCCTTTCATGACGTGACCGGCCAGCGGGAGTCCATCGTCTCTCCGGTGGATGCCATTCAATGGCACGGCACTCAAACCAGCGTGGTCTGTGCCGGGGACGGCGCTCTCTCCAATGGCGCCTACAAGGGCCTGGCGTCGGGCGCTCACGTGGTGTTGGTGAAGATCTCCGATCAGGGCACCATCACCGGCGAGAACATTCTCAAAGGGCTGCGCTGGGTGCTCGATAACCAGGAGCACCTGGAGATCCGCCTGGTCAATATCTCCCTGGGTGCTGATCGCGACGACGAGGAGTTCGTGCGCGAAATGGACGGCCTGCTCGGGGAGCTCGAGAAGAAGGGCGTGCTGACTCTGGTGGCGGCGGGAAACAGCGGTTTCGGCCCCGACCCCAACGTCTATCCGCCCGCCGATTCCCCGCTGGTGCTCACCGTGGGCGGTTACTCCGACGAGAATGTGCTGGCTTCGCTCGAGGAAGGGGCGGTCGAACGTTACGCCTCCAACTACGGCGTCGCTCGCGACGAGACAGTGGTCAAGCCCGAGGTGCTGGCGCCGGCGGCCTGGGTGGCCGCTCCCCTGCTGCCCGGCTCGGAGCAGTTCTATCGCGCCGCCGTGCTTTCCAAGCTCGACCGGGTGCCCGACTACCGGCTGCGCAAGCTCGTGATTCGTCTCTTCACCGACCTCAAGCGCCAGGACGAGCTCCCCGAGCTGCTCTCCCAGGATCTCCGCTCGGTCATCCACCAGGAGCTGGTGAGCGACAAGATCGTGGCGGAAGCCTACCAGCACGTGGACGGAACCAGCTTCGCCACTCCCATCGTGACGAGCGTGGCCGCTCAGATGCTGGAGGCCAATCCTCTCCTCACACCGACCGAGATCCGCGCCATCCTCACGATTACGGCCGTGCAGTTGCGCGGAATGGACCTGTTGTGGCAGGGCTACGGCGTCGTGCACCCCCGGCGCGCGGTGGAGCGGGCTCTCACGCGTACGCCCGAGATGCTCCAGCACTCCAAGCGGCCGCGGCTACGCCGGGGCAAGCTGGTCTTCGACCTGGTACGGTTGGGGGTGGAAACCGCGCACCTGGTGGGCGACTTCAACGACTGGAACGCCACCAGCCACCCCATGGAGAACGTGGCTGAAGCCAGCTTTCGCATCGAGATCCCCTGTCACCACGAGGACAAGTTCCGCTACAAGTTCGTCCTCAACGGCGAGGAGTGGGTCGAGGACGCCTACAATCCGCTGCGCGAGGTGGACGAGCTCGGCAACTTCAACTCGATTCTGTTCCTGGGCGATCACGACCGGCACTAGCCACGAACTCCTCGACCACGTCCAGGAACTCTTCGTAAAAGCGGAAGTCGGTTTCCGGCTCGAGCTCGCGGATCACGTGCCACGGCTCGGCGATGGACTCCACGTACCGTTGGCGCAGAACGAAGTAGCCCTGCAGCGCCTTGACCCATAGATAGGAGTCGTAATCCTGCTGATCCGCGATGGGGGGCTGGACGCTGGTGGACTTGAGGATATCCAGCCGCCGCCCCATCCGCGTGTAGGCGATGTAGCTCACCTCGTGGGTAACGAACTGGATGACCTCGTCGGGCTCGATCTCGGTGACCTTGTAGGGCGTCAACGCGGCCGGTCCTCCAGCTCCGTGTATTTCAGGTTGCGCCCCTTGCTCAACGAGACGGGATACTTGGCTTCGTTCTGGGCCATCTTGGCCGCCAGGGCGGCCGGCAAGTCAATCCGGGCCTCGTGAGCCAGGAGCAGCACGAAGTAAAGCACATCGGCCAGCTCGTCAGGCAGGTTGGCCAGACGTGCTTCCTCGGGCGTCTTGAAACGAAACAGCTCCAGGACCTCCGAGGCTTCCACCGACAGGGCGATGGCCAGATCTTTGGGGTTGTGAAATTGCTTCCAGTCGCGCGCGTCTCGAAAGGCCAGGATGCGCTCGGTGAGGGCGGCCAGCTCGTTCATGGCTCGTGGGGAGGCGTCGCCGAGGGCGTGGGGACCGGTGGCGCGCTCTTCGGGTCCGTGTCGTCCGAACGAGGGGGCGCCGTCACGGGAGCGGGCACCGGCCGCGGGGGCGTGGGCGGCGCCGCCTCGGCGGGGGAAGACAAGGGTGACGGCGACGGCGACGGCTCCGTGCCCAAACGCGCCAGGGCTTTCCGCGCGGCCTCGAGGTTGGGGTCCGAGTCCAGAGCCTTCTGATAGGCTTCCCGCGCCTTTGCGGTCTGCTTGAGCTTCTCCCACTGCTCACCCTGCAGGACCAGGAGCATGCTCAGGTCTTCATTCTTGCCCAGTGCCATCGTGGCGAGCTTGACCGCCTTGTCCGATTCGTTCGCCTCGGCGGCCAGAAACGCCGCTGCCGCCAGCGAGAGATCATCGCGGGTGTTCTGCTGCATCACGTCGGTCAGGTAGTGCTTGGCCTCGGCCACGCGCCGCATGAGCAGGAGCTGCACGCCCAGGCTGAACTTGTAGTAAGGGTTCTCGGGTTGAACGCGCACCGCATCCTGAAACTCGGAGAGTGCCAGCGTATTGTTGCCCGCCAGCTGGTAGCAGATCCCCAGGCTGTTATGGGCCGAAGCCATGCTCGGGTCGGTGCGAAGGGCCTCTTTCCACTGCTTCTGGGCTTCCCCCAGGTCGCGCTGGGCATAGGCCACGACGCCCAGGCAGTACTGCGCGGTGGCGGTGCCGCCGGGCAAGAGGAGCATCTTCTCGTAGAACTTCTTGGCCTCAGGGTAGTTCTTCTCCGACAGGTAGGTGCTGCCCACCATCTGGTAGCCCGGCATGAACTTGGGCTCGAGCTCCGTGATCAGGAGAAATGACTTGCGGGCCGCCGGGTAGTTCTTCATTCCCAGGTAGCAGACGCCCTGGAGGTAAACGGCGTCCGAGTAGCGAGGATCCTGCTTGAGAATGGGCGCGAGCGCCTTCAGCGCGTCCTCCCAGTGCCCGGCTTCGGCCAGCACCTGGGCGCGCTTGAAGTCTTCTTTGTTCACGATGCCGCCCTGGCCCAGCACCACGGTGGACAGAAGGAGAAGGATCACAACCAGCTTTCTCACGAGCCCGCCTCCGAGAGCGATAGATTGGGGTGTCCGACGAACTTGACCTGAAAGAACTGGGCCGCCTGGCGCTCGGGCAGATCGGCATTGGGAAACGTGGAGAACAAAGAAGGAGCTGATTTGCCCTCGGTCAGCAGCTCCAGCGTGCGCAGCTCGCCGCCCAGCTCGAAGTGATAAAGAAGCCGCACTTCGGCTCCCTCGCGGGTCCCGGAAAGGGAGACCAGGCGCCCGCCCTTGTCGCGCAAACCGGACGCGTCGCGCAGGAAGCTCATCGGCCCCCCGCGGCCCGCAGAGCGGCCAGGGCCTCTGGCGGGAGCTGCACCTGACCCAGCTCCGACCGCCCGGGTCCGTGATAGTCCGAGCCGCCGGTGGCCAGCAGGCCGTAGCGGCGGGCCTGGGACAGCAACTCGGCCACCTGGTCGGGGTCGTGCATCGGATAGTAAACCTCGAGCCCGCGTAAGCCCGCCTCGACGTAGCCCTCCAAAAACTGGTCGGTGCCGATCAGCCCGGGATGGGCCAGCACCGGCAGCCCGCCGGCGGCGGTGATCACGGCGATCGCCTCGCGGGGGCGCAGGCTGTAGCGCGGCTCGTAGGCCGGCTGACCGAGCGCCAGGTAGCGGTCGAAAGCCTCGTTGACATCCCCGACCAGGCCCCGGTCCACCATGGCCCGGGCCAGGTGGGGCCGCCCCAGACTGGGACCGTGCGCGAATTTCTGCACGTCGGACAGCTCGATCGGGAGGCCCAGGCGATTCAGGTTGGCGACCATCCTGCCGATACGTCCCTGGCGTGCCTCGCGCAATTTGCTCAAAGCTTCCTGGAGCGCCGGATGGTCGGACTGGATGAAGTAGCCCAGCACGTGAACCTCGTAAGGCCCCGGCTCGGAGCAATTGATCTCGATGGCGGGCCACAGCTCGAGGCGCCCGGCGGCCGCCTCCGAGGCGGGAGCCAGAGCGTCGGTGGTGTCGTGGTCGGTGATGGCCAGCACTTCCACGCCCTTCTTCAGCGCCAGCTCGACCAGGGCGGGAGGAGACAACACCCCGTCCGAGGCCGTGGTATGACAGTGAAGCTCGGTAATCATGGTCGACCGCTCCTGTCGCTGCTGATCAGGGGCGCTCCAGGTCGCGCGTGACGCGTTCGATGTGGCGGGCGCGCCCGTCGCGGTCGACCTCGACCAGCGTGGCCATGAGGCGCGCGCGGCCACCGGCCACTTCGGCCTTATGCGGCAGTCCGGTCAGAAAGCGCTTCAGCGCGATGTCGGCGTTCATTCCGATCACCGAATGAATCGGTCCGGTCATCCCGACGTCGCATTGCAGCGCCGTTCCACCCTCCAAGATACATTCGTCGGCCGTCGGCACGTGGGTGTGCGTGCCCAGCACCGCGCTGACGCGGCCGTCCACGTAGCGGGCGTAGGCGATCTTCTCGGAAGTGGCCTCGGCGTGGAAATCCACCAACACGGCGGTTCCCTCTACGATGCCCTCGAGCAGCTGCTCACCCACCCGAAACGGGCAATCCAGGCCGTTCTGCATGTAGACCCGGCCCATCAGGTTGATCACGGCCACCGGCCGGCCGTTGCGCGCGCGGCCGCGATAGATTCCGCTGCCGACCGTGCCGGGAGGATAGTTGGCCGGACGGATCAGCCGGGGCTCGACCTCCAGAAAGCGCGCTATCTCGCGGCGAGCCCAGGTGTGATTGCCGAGCGTCACGCAGTCGGCTCCGGCCTCGAACAGCTCGATCGCCATGGGACGGGTGATTCCAGCGCCCTGGGCGGCGTTCTCGCCGTTCACCACGCAGAAATCGACCTGCAGCTCGTCGAGCAGGTCGGGAAGCAGGCGATTGATGGCTTCGCGCCCCGGACGACCCACCACGTCGCCCACCATCAGAATGCGGAGCAGGTCAGTCGCCCCCTTCAGAGGCGTAAATCAGCACCCGCATATCATCGCGGAAGCCCGTCAGATCGACCTCCTGGGGAAGGCCGCGCACCTGCTCGAGGCTCCGGTGCACGAGGTCGTCTTGATACTCCTCGTCCTCTTCTTGCATCTCTTCGTTGATGGCCAGATCGCGCCCGAAGCGCTCGGAGACCAGCGACACGACCAGCGAAAGCTCTTCCACTGTCATCGAGTCGACATCCCGCACGATCTGGATGGAATCGACCTCTTGCGAGCCCTCTTCGCCCGAGTGCTCGAAGCTTCCGCGTCGGGTGTCGGTGCGGCGAAATTGCGTCTCGACGGCGCGCACGCGCTGCAGCGAGAAGAAGACCTCCCACGACAGGCGCAGGTGCTCCTCGAACTCGCTCAGCTCTTGCTTCTTGAGGCGGCGGGTCAGGTAGAAATCAAGGGCCAGCAACTGCCCGTTGTGGGTCAGAGTGGCCGAGCCGACCTCGGGAAAGCGCACCAGCAGCGCGGTCAGAAAGCTGACTCCCTCGGAGGAGTCGTTGGCGGTCCTGCGATCCATCAGCGTCGACCGAGCCTCATCGCGCAAACTCGAAGGAGCGCGTCTCGCGGATGACGGTCACCTTGATCTGACCGGGGTAGTCGAGGTCTTCCTCGATCTTCTTGGCCACTTCTCGGGCCAGCCGGGTGGCGGCGAGGTCGTCTACCAGCTCCGGTTTGACGACGATGCGCACCTCGCGGCCCGCCTGGATGGCGTAGGTCTGCTCCACTCCCTGGAACGATTCGCACAGCTTCTCGAGCTTCTCCAGCCGCTTGACGTAGGTCTCCACGTTTTCGCGCCGGGCTCCCGGCCGCGCCGCCGAGATGGCGTCGCAGGCCTGCACCAGCATGGCCTCGATGGTCCGCTGCTCGACATCCTCGTGGTGGGCTTCCACCGCATGCACCACCTCGGGTGATTCGCCAAACTTCTGGCAGAACCGCGCTCCGATGATGGCGTGGGGACCCTCGATCTCGGCCGTGAGGGCCTTTCCGATGTCGTGCAAAAGACCGGCGCGCTTGGCCGTCTCGATGTCGGCGCCCAATTCGGCCGCCATGTGCGAGCAGAGGAAGCTGACCTCGAGCGAGTGATAGAGCACATTCTGGCTGTACGACGTGCGGAATCGCAGGCGGCCGAGCAGCTTGACCAGCTCCGGGTGCAGGCCCGAAACGCCCGCCTCCATGACGGCCTTCTCGCCCTCCTGGACGATGCGGTCGTCCATTTCCTTGCGCGAGCGCTCGACCATCTCTTCGATGCGCGCGGGGTGGATGCGCCCGTCCTGCACCAGTTTCTCGAGCGCCATGCGAGCCACTTCGCGGCGAATCGGGTCGAAGCCCGACAAGATGACCGCTTCTGGGGTATCGTCGATGATCAGGTCGACGCCCGTCAGGCTCTCGAGCATGCGGATGTTGCGGCCCTCGCGGCCGATGATGCGGCCCTTCATTTCATCCGAAGGCAGATTGACAACCGAGACGGTGGACTCGACGACCTGGTCGGTAGCCCACTTTTGAATGGCGGTCGTAATGATGCGTCGGGCGCGTTTGTCGGCCTCTTCCTTGGCCGATTCCTCGCCCTGGCGGATGCGCATGCCCAGCGCCAGCTGATTCTCGCGCTCGACCTGGGCGAACAGCTCGTCTTTGGCCTGATCGGCGGTCAGGCGCGCGATCTCTTCCAGCCGCCGGCGGAAGCTCTGCGCCTGACCATCGAGCTCGCTCTTGAGCTTGCCGAGCTCCTCCTCGCGGTCGGTCGTCTTCTGCTCCCGGCGCTCGAGTTGCTGGAGCTTGCGCTCGAGCCCCTCTTCACGCTCATGCAGGCGCTTCTCGGCCTGCTGGACCTCGTTGCGCCGTTCTTCCCGCTCTCTCTCGGCCTCGGTGCGCAGTTGCAGGATCTCGTCCTTGGCCTCCAGCAGGCGCTCTTTCTTGAGCGCCTCCGCCTCGCGGCGCGCCTCCTCGAGGAGCCGCTCG
This sequence comes from Vulcanimicrobiota bacterium, assembly GCA_039809865.1. Taxonomy (GTDB): domain Bacteria; phylum Vulcanimicrobiota; class Xenobia; order Xenobiales; family QWHO01; genus QWHO01. The sequence continues at coordinate 179,319 of JBDHVW010000003.1, read as the reverse complement.
GCTTCGGCTTGATGGTCGACCTGCTTGCCGGCAGCCTGTGGCGTGCCGCCGCGCAGGGCGAAAGCTTGTCCCAGGGCGAACCCGACCGCCAGACCGAGGAGCAGGGCCATGGATAAAATAGCGAAGTTGGGGATGGCCCTCCACCTCCTATGGTAAAGCCTCGTTTTGCAACGAGACGGGGAATTCTACGGTCCGTCTTCGCCTGGATTGCTCGGCGGTCCTGCGACCTCGCCCGAGGGAAAGAATTCGCGGGATTCCAGGCCCGAAAGCCTTGCCACGGCTACCGAAACGGAATCGCGGTGAGCTGCTCCCAGGCCAGAATTGGGGCGCCCGGCACGTGACGGCTGAAACGCTGTTGCAGCTGACGCGCGAAGGCCAGCAGGGCATTGAAGGTCTCTTCCTTGAAAGCGCCGGCCTTGACGCGGTTGTCGGCATAGATGAGCCCGACGACCTGGTTACGGGGATTTTTGAGCGGCACCCCCAGGAAGGACCGTATCTCGGCCAGCATCACGCTGGTACGCTGGCTCAGGCTGGGATCGTTAGCGGCGTCGATGGAGTTCATCGGCTCGCCCTTTTCCATCAGTAACCGCAAGATGTGGTGGCTGATCGGGGCGCTGAGCCAGAGCTGGTCGGCCTCGAGGCCGTGAACCGAGCCCTCGGAGCCTACGACCACGAGGGCCCGTTCGGGTTTGATGTGCTCGAGCACGTAGGCGATGGCCTCGTCAGCCAGCGCGCGTTCGGGTGACATGCCCGGAAGCTTTGAGTCGCCGGGCGCGACTCCTTCAAGCCGGGTTGGCCAGAAGCACATCGTCGCAGAGCACCTTCGGCACCCCTCCGGAGGCCCCGATCACCCGCAGGTCGCTCTGGGCCGCCGGCCCCCAGGGACCGTCCATGGAGCTGACGCAGTAGAGCACGCGCGAGCCGTCCGGGCTGAAGGTGGGATGCGCATAGAGGGGATACTCGTAGACCCCTCTTTCCCGGGCGCTGTGCATCAGCAAGAAATCTTCGCCCGTCAGGCTGCGCACGCGCAACTGATCCCCCAGCTCGTCCCCCTTCAGGTAGACGATGCGAGCGCCGTCGGGCGAGAAGGCGAAATCCCGGAACGCCCCGGCCACCAGCTGCTCGCCTCCCTCGGCCCGGTAGATTCCACCCGGGTCGGCGTAGACCAGCTCTCCGTCCGGAGAGAAGGCGACCTCAGCCGGTTCGTGGCCCGGCGTGGAGACTTTTCTCGGGGTGGTCCCGGGACGGAAGCGATACAGCTTGCGGTCGGAGACGAACGCCCAGTCCTGACCGTCGGCGCTGACCGCAAAGCGGTCGATGCGCGGCTTGAGCAGCACCGGCAGACCCGGCGTGCGGTAGAGTCCTGGCCGCCCGTGCAGCGAGTGGTAAGCCGTCTCGCCCTCGGGCAGGCCCACGGGGTGGCTTTCGTCCGCGGACGTGTCCACCAGTGGCCTCAGATTGGCCAGGCTATCCAGGGCGGGCTCTTCCCCGGGGCGATAGTCGGCTTCGTAGAGATCGGCGGGATGGCCGCAAGGTCCGTCGGGCTGGGGCTTCTCCAACAGGAGTCGAAAACTGCTACGAACTTTTGTGATCATGGCCTGCGTTACCTCGTTTCTCGTGATGACGCCATTATCGCGTCAGTGCGGGCTGGAATTCGGCCTCGGATGTTTCCGTGGTCTTAAGACGAGATTGCCGGCAAGTTAGGAAAATGTTGACGTGCGCCGAAGACGGCGTGGTGAAGCTGTTTTTTTCGTCCGGTCAGAATTACGACTGTGTTCAGTGCGCTCGCAGCTGCAATCAGGGGTGGCGCATCCACGTCGATCCTCACACGGAGGAGCGCATCGAGTCGAGTCCCGTCACCCTCCGCATCGTTCAGGAGAAGGGTCAGGAGCGGCCGGTCGAGATCGACCCCAAGGACGGCTCGAAGATCCTGGCGCGTCAGGCCGACGGCTCCTGCGTGTTTCTCAACGAGCAAAAGCTCTGCTCCATCCACGCCGAGATGGGCTACGAGGCCAAACCGGTGGGCTGCCGGCAGTTTCCGTTCCAGTTCACGCTCACTCCGGATGGCGTGTACGTGGGCATCTCGTTCTGGTGCACAGCGGCGCAGCAGAACGTGGGCCGACCGATGGAGGTGCACGAGGAGGACCTGCGCCAGTTGCTGGCGTTGTTCCGCCCTCCCGGGTGGGAAGGCAACCTGCGGCTCTGCCTGGTTTCGGAGGCGGTCATCGATTGGCCGACCTACCAGCAGGTGGAGGAGTTGATCCGGCGCTACGGCACGGCTGCCGCCGTGCTGGCCCTGGCCGAGCTCGCGGGGTTCGCACCACCCGGCGAGATTCCCGGGGGCGCCTTCGAGGTGGCTTTTAGCCGCGCGCGCCCCGAGCGGCTCGCCCACGACGAGTTGCTCGAAGAGAGCTCGCGGTTCTTTCTGACGAGCATGATCGGCAGCATCGAGTGCACTCCCGACCTGGCCCGGGCCCTGACCGAAGATCTGATGCTGGACCGCCCCTTCACGCTGCCCCGCGGTCTTGAGGGCACCTACTCGAAGCTCATGGCGACGAAAATGCCCCCCGACTTCGGGCCTCAGGTGGAGCGCTACCGCAATTCCCTGCTCCACCGCAAGTATCTTACCCGCACGCGCCCCCTGCTCGAGAACGTCGTGGCGTTGCACCTGGTGGAGCCCCTGATGCGCTTCTACACGGCCCTGTTTTCCAGGGGAGAAGAGGCCCGCCTGGAGCACGTCTACCAGGCTTTCGATACCCTCGAGCTCGAGCTTTACACCCACACGACCAGCGCTGGCCTGGACTCGCTCCTGGCCGCCTTCGCGCAGGCTTACGTCGAGGTTCTGCAGGCAGGCTGAGGACTGTTTTTATGCTACATTAAGGTGCGTGAAGAAGCGGGGGCTCAGTCTGGTCGAGCTGATTCTGGCCATGGGAATCCTTTCCATCGCGATCGTCCTGATCGTAGGGTTGTTCCTTTCTTTGCTCCGCTCCAGCACCAAGACCGCCGATCTTACGACGGGGATGTTTTTCGGCCGCGAGAAGCTTCGCGAGGTCATCGAGCACGACCAGTACTGGCCGGTTCCGGCGGATCAGGCCACGGGCCTGTACACCACCGATGCGGCCACGCAGACCGAGTTCTTCAGCCGGGTCAGCACGACCCCGCTCTCGGGCTCGGCGCCCGACTATAAGGGCGGCTACTACATCTCGGTCGACGTCTGGTGGTGGAGCGCGGCTCCCGGCCAACAGCGGACGGGCCAGGGGGTCCTGTCGACGCGGGTGAGCCAGTTTTACTATCCTGGGGTGGGAGTGCCGTGAGACGGCGCGGGTTCTCGCTCCTGGAAGTCATGATGAGCGGCTTCTTGCTGGCCATCGTGAGTCTGGTCTTGTTCGAGGTTTTCCGGGTGGGCACCGGCTATTTCCGACTGGCCGTGCTTCGTCAGGGCTCGCAGGGCGCCGCCCGACGCACTCTCACCACGCTCGAGCGGAGCCTCTTGCAGGCCTATCCCGAGGCGATTTCGACTACCCCGCGCACGGTCGTGGTCAACGGTGCCACCTTCCATCGCGACGCTCTCTGCCTGCCCGACCTGGCCAACTGGGCCGACCTGGCCTCTTTCGACGCGGCCGGGATGCCGCGGTGGGACCGCTACCTGGTCTGCTACGCCACCCAGGAGCTACCCGTGGGGAAACTGGTGATGCTGGGCATCGACCCGGGCGGTGCGGGCGTGGGCGGTCCCTGGGCCGGTTTCGTGCCCGGGCTTCTGACGGACATCCCTCCAGCCGTCGGGGGGGCCATCGTCTCGCGCAAGGTGCTGGCCCAGGATGTGGTTGGATTCGAGGTCATCCCGGACGGCGAAAGTTGGCGCCTCGACCTGCGCATGCGGGGCCAGGCTCTGGGCCCGACGCGTGGACCGGCGCGAGTCGAGGATTTCGAGCTCACTCTGCGGGCCCGCCCGCAGAACAAGCTGCCGTAAGCTTTTTTTCAGGACGCGAGGATACCCTCAGGATCCATAAGTGGAGGAGGGTCCTTTCATGGATGTCCAGCTCGTAAGACCACGGCCGGCGAGCCTCGTGGCGCGGAGCTCTGCCGGAGCGCCGCCGAGCCCGCCCGAGAAGCTGCCCGAAGATCGCTATCGTCCCCTGCGTCTGGGGCAAAAGGCCGCGCGCGCCGTAGGCTGGAGCCTCCCGGTCGCAGGCGGCGCGCTGGGTTACGTGGCCGCGCACTCCATGAGCGCCTGGGCCGGACTGGGCGTCGGCGCTCCGCTGGGGCTGGCTCTCGGCCTGGTTGTGGGCGGCGCGGCCGACCTGCTCCGATCGCTGGGCGGAGGCCGGGGAGGCGTGGGCAAAGCCACGGTCATCTGCACGCTTCTGGGCGGAGCGCTCACCGGCGGTCTCTCGGCCTGGATGGTCGCCAGCGGCGTCAGCTGGGGAGTCCCGGTGCTGGCCACCATTGGCGCGCTCGAAGGCGCTGCCATCGGGTTGGGAATCCACCTGGCCACGCGCGCCCGTGAGGGCGAGTGCGAGCAACTGGTTCAGCGCATCAATGAGGACCCCGCCCGCTACAATGCTCCCAGCGCCGCCAAATACCTGGACGCGCTCTACTCGCTCGAGAAGAAGGGGTGGAGCATCAACGGGCAGGGGCTCTTGGACTACCAGGTCAAGCCCGACCCCAACGTCACCGTGTCGTTGACCCGCAAAGGCGAGGGCCAGAACAACGACATCCCGGTGGAGCAACTGCCGGTGCTGGTCGACCTGGTGAACGGCAAGAAACCGCCGAATTTCGAGCTGCTCGAGAAATACCCGCTGATCAGCGCCGCCCGGGCCCAGAACATGCCTTATGGAGGCGTTCCCGGTCGGGAGAGCCAGGGCTGGTGGCAGGTGGAGCGGACTCGTGCCTATCACGACCTCAAAGATGGCAAGGCATTGCACTATGCCCACAGGGAGATCACCTTCACCTACGACCCCGCGGCCGCTCCGCCGATGGACGAGTTCGTGCAGGACGCCGAGGAAGTCGCCGCGGCCTACGAAAAATCGTTCCGCGACAAGTTTGATACCTACACTCTGCGCAGTCAGGGCCAGGCCCTCTGCAATACGATGATGCGCCTGACCGAGGAAGGCAAATACCCCGATCTGGTCAGCGCGGGTCAAGCGATGGCCGGCTGGGCCGGGACCCATACCGGCGAGGAGAACATCAAAGCCCTGGTGGGGCTGCTGGCTCCCGGGCGTGACTCCAGGCCTCTGATGGACGCGCTCAGCTCCAAGTTCAGCCCGGTCGACATGCAGAAGGCCTCGGACTACCTGACCTCGAGGCTGCCGTTGCTGGGGCCGAGCGAGCAATCCGGCGCCGCCTCTCGTTTCATCCGCCTGACCGGCGCGCTGGGGGCCGTGGAGGACGCGGTGCGCGTGGACGGCATCCTGGGCGCGCTGAGCACTCCCGTCTACGACGATTACTTGCGGGTTACGCAGCAACTGGCCGACAACGGGGGAGCCCGCAAGCCCAAAGACCTGCTCTTCGATTTTGCGATGCTGGGCGCTTACGCCACCAGCGCTCCCGACCTTCAGGCGCACGCGGCCGACTTCAGTCGCCTGCTCAAGCCCCTGGCCGCGCTGGGCGAGGCCGACCAGGCAGCCCCCGTTTACGCGCTCCTCAAGAGCAACGGCAAAACCGTGGACGAGTACCTGGCCGCCCTGGGCACCCAGAAGGACGCCATGAAAGCCCGCGAGCAGCTGGTTCCGCGCGGGACCGGGCCCGCGTCGACAGCGCAACTCGATCCTCAGATGTTCGAGTCCAAGCTGGAGTGGCGCTCGCGCGATGCGGTCCGCCACCTGGAAGAGCAGCAGTCCGTGCTGGATCAGCCCGGTTTCGAGCGTTACCAGAAAACCTTCGTCCGGCTCATCGATGTCAGCGCGGATCTGGACACGGCGCGGCGGGCGGCCGGTGTGCTGCAGGCTCTCCCGTCCCGGCGCGCCGAGGTTCACCTGGGAATCATCCAGGATCTGGCGCGCCGCCGGGGCGAGAGCAAGCCCGAGGTGCTCGAGGATTACCTCTGTGCCGTGGCCGGTCGGCTGCCGGGCCAGTCGCTCGAGGATGGCGCTCGCGAGTACGGGGACCTGCTGGGCGGATGCGCCGGGGCGGGCTTCCCGGGTGAGGCGGCGCCAACCTTCGCGTTGATCCGGGCCGGAATCGAGTCGGGCCAGGCGGGCAAGGACACGGTGCGCTCCCTGACGGATCGTTACGTGAAGTCCCTCTTGCTGACCCACGACGGTGAGAAGTCTCGCCGCTTGTTGTTCCTCTCCGATTCGTCCTCCTCGGTGCAAGAAGACCAGGGCGGCGTCACGGTGGGCGGCGTCCGCATCAAGAGGCGGCCGCGCTCGTGATTCATCTCGAGTGCACGCTCTGCGCCAAGACTTACAAGCCGGCCGAGGCGCGTTATACCTGTCCCGCCTGTGGTAATGACGGATTGCTCGATCCGGTCTACGACTACGAGCAGGCCGTCCGCATCTTTCCCGACACGCGTTTCACGGGGATCGCGCGCTACCTGCCGATCTTGCCGGTCACCCAGCTTCCGCCTCTCCAGGTGGGCGGCACGCCTCTGACCCTCGCGGCTCGCCTGGCCCGCGAGTTGGGGATGCAGCACGTCTACCTCAAAGAGGACAACCGCAACCCCACCGGATCGTTCAAGGACCGCGCCTCCGCTGTAGCGATCGGGGCCGCGCTCGACCTGGGCGAGAAGCTCATCTGCGGGGCCTCCACGGGCAACGCGGCCTCTTCCCTGGCCGGCCTGGCGGCCTCCGTGGGGCTACGGACGGTCATCTTCGTGCCGGCTCGCGCGCCGCGCGCCAAAATCACGCAGCTCCTCATTTACGGAGCAGATGTCCTGCTGGTGGACGGGAGCTACGACGACGCTTGCGATCTGGCGCTCGAGGCAACCCGGCGCTACGGCTGGTACAATCGCAACACCGGCTTCAACCCGGTCTGCCTGGAGGGCAAGAAGACCTCGGCGCTGGAGATGTGGGAAGACTTTGGGCGCTCGGTCCCCGACGCCGTCTTCGTGCCGGTGGGCGATGGCTGCATCGTGGGGGGCATCGGCAAGGGTTTCTCGGATCTGCGCAAGATGGGCCTGATCGACCGCGTCCCGCGCCTCTACGGCTGCCAGGCGGAGGGCTCGTCGGTTCTCTCCAAAGCCGTGAACGGCAAGTTCGTGGCCGAGCCCGACGCGGCCACCATCGCCGATTCGATTTGCGTCGGCTATCCGCGCGCGGCTTCCCAGGCTTTGCGGGCTGTTAACGGCTCGGGCGGCGCCTGGGTCGTGTGCTCGGACGACGAGATTCTGGAGGCCCAGGTCCGCATGGCCCGGTTCTCCGGAGTTTTCGGCGAGCCCGCCTGCGCCTGCGCCGCGGCCGGCTTGTTCGCGGCCGTCGAGCGCGGGCTGGTCGGAAAGGACGAGCGAGTGGTCGTGCTGGTGACCGGGAGCGGCCTCAAGGACGTGGAGGGGGCCATGAAGGGCCCCTGCGGCCAGGGCATCCCCGTGCCGCGCCACGCGGATGCTCTGGAGGACGCTCTCAGTCGCATTCCCGGCCTCACGCTGACGGCGCTTTAAGCGGCCGCGAGGTTCGCCTCCAGGCCGTGCTGGGCCCGATACCGGGCTAGTGCAGCCAGGGCGGCCTGCACCTTGGCCTGGACCTCGGGGTCGGTGGCGGCGTCCGGGACCTGGCCTTCGACGAAGCCGGCCGTAGCGTAGTCAAAGCTGACCGCAAAGTCCTCGGTGGCGCCGGCCGTAGCGCCGTAGGAGTTGGCCGAGTCGCCCACCCCGAAATGGCCCAGTCGCTGTCCCCCCACGGCGTCGTCGACCAGGTGGCCGAACTCGTGGTTCAGGTTGGGAAAGTAGTCGCCGCCCGGGACGGGCCGTTTCACGAAGATCTGGTTGTTGCCGTAGAAGGCCGGGCTGTCGAAGCGCGCCTCTTCGTAAAGGTTGATCTGAGTGACGCCGTTCAGGACCTCCGGGCTCACCCCGGCCGAGTTTTGCAGGGTCTGGGTGATGGCGGCCAGCTCCCCCTCGTTCCGCACGCCGTAGACCGGGATGGCTACCCCGTTTACGTTCACGATCTGGGGCACCGTCTGCTCGCGATAGTTCTCGCTCAGCCTGATGGGGTCGTTGCCCGAGGCGTGCTCGGCGGCGAGGGCTTCGGCCGCGCCCGCCACGGGTGTGGCACCCGCCAACGCGGCGGCCAGCTCGCTGCTGCCGGACGGTGCGGGTACGGCGCCCGCGGTGCCGACACTCGGGCGCTCCAGGTTCTGGCCTACCTGGATCAGGTCCGGGTCGGCGATCGCGTTGGTGCGCGCCAGGTCGTCCACCGTCGTGCCCCACTGCTGGGCCAGGTCCGAGAGCGTGTCGCCGGGCTGCACGGCGTAGCCGGCGTTACCGGCCATCGCCTGGCGGGCCTCGGAAGAAAGCTCGACGGTGTCGGAGGGGTGCGCCTCAACGGTGGGCGAAGCCTGGGGCGACTCAACCCGCGGGGAGGGAGCGGCAGGGCGCGCCGGGGCGCTGTTGGTGGGCTTGATCTCCATCGTTCTAAGCCGCCAGGGACGCCGTCGGGAGCTGGATGACCTGACCCGGGTAGATGAGGTTGAGGTCGGCGATCTGGGGGTTGAGAGCCGCGAACTCGTCCAGGGTCATTCCACCGCGAACGACGGCCAGGTCCCACACGGTGTCACCGGGCTTGATCTCGTAGCTGCCATACGGGCTGGGAGCGGGGGCTGGCGCGGCGCCGGCCGGGTTGACCAGCTGCTGACCCACCAGGATCAGGTTGGGGTCGGCGATGTTGTTGGCCTGGGCGATCTGCTCGACGCCGACCCCCCACCTGGCCGACAGGGCCGAGAGCGTGTCTCCGGGCTGCACCGAGTAAGCGGGAGCGGCGGCCAGCGGGGCGGGGGCCGCCGCCTCGGCCGGCGCCTGCATCGTCTGGGCGAAATTCCAGGCGCTCATCGGACGCGCGGACACCGGGGCGGGGGCAAAGGAGCGGCGATCCAGCGAGCCACCCTCGAGCTGCGACTCGACCTGCAGGGCGCGCAGGGCAGTCGCTGTGTCGTAACCCTGAGACCGGAGCTGGGCCAGGCGCGCCGTTACGTTGGCGGTCGCCTGCGAGGTGAATTCGCCTTCGGAGCGGATGTTGCCCAGCCCCGAGCCCGGCGCGCGCCCGTCTTGACCAACCGTCGAGTTCTCCACCACCACGGCGGCCGACCGGGCCAGAGCGTTCTGGCTGAGCGCGCCATCGTTGCCAGCGGCGACGACGACCGGGATGCCGTAGCGCGTTTGCAGGTCGCTGATGGCCTGGGAGACGGCGCCCGTCTCGCCATTGACGGCGAAGTCTTGCTGGGAGAGATTCACGGCGTCGAAGCGCTCGCCCGCCTCGGCGCGCCGGGCGATGTCGCCCAGGGCGGCGGTGATGTTGGCGTTGCGGTTGCCGCCGGGGGTATCGATGTTGTAGAGCAGCATGTCCGCGTTGCCGCCGTTGGCGTCCTGGATCTGCCGGGTCAGGCTGTCGCCGTGGTTGAACCCGTTGCTCTCGGGAACCCAGTCATCGATCATCGCGATGCGCGGGCGGCCGGTCTCCACGCCTTCCCAACCGAGAGCCAGCTCCTGGTTGCTCTGGAGGGCTTCGCTGCGAACCACCGGCGCGGGAGCCGGACTGGTCTCGGAAACGGGGGCGGCCTCGGGGGCCGGAGCCGGCGCGGGGGCCGGTGGAGTCTGAGGCTCGTACTTCGTCCCGTTGACCGAGATGTTCACTGCGTCGATAGCCATCCTTCGTTCGTCCTCCAAAGTGTGTTTGTTTGTGCCTTCACTTTAGGGGTCCGAACTTCGCGCGCGACTCCAACTCGTGTTTCCAAAATGTAAACGGCTTATTAAAAAGTTATGTCAGCGCCTCGCGCATGAGGGTGGCCCGGGCCGTGTCGCGCTCATGCGTCTCGAGCGGGCGGCCCAGCTCTTCCTGGAGATTGGCCGGGCGGATGGCCACCAGAAGCCGGTTGAGAAGCCCGCGGGGCACGGCCGGGAGGATCCAGAGCTCCATTCCCAGGCGGATCATGGACAGGTGCTCGAGGGCCTCGGCCGTGGTCATCAAGCGCGCGTGCCGCACCACGCCCAGGCTCCGCCAGGCGCGGTCCTCGAGCAAGGTTCCCAGATGCACCTTCAGCTCCTCACGCGCCTTCAGCTCGTAGTTGACCAGTTGCTCGGTCACCATCTGGACGCGCGCGACGATCTCTTCCTCGGTATTGCCCAGAGTGATCTGATTGCTGATTTGAAACAGGTTGCCGGCGGCCTGGGTGCCCTCGCCGTAGAGCCCGCGCACCGTGAGCCCCATCTGGGCGATCTGAGCGCAGATCTGCTCCATCGCCCGCGTCTTCCAGACGTCCCAGTTGAGAGCGGGCAAATGCAGCATCGCCGAGGCGCGCAGGCCCGTGCCCACGTTGGTGGCGCAGGTGGTCAGGTAGCCAAGCTTGTCGTCGAAGGCGTAGTCGAGATGAGCCTCCAGTCGATTGTCGGCCTGATCCACCAGGCTCCAGGCTTCCTCGAAAGCTTTCCCGGGCAGCAACGCCTGGATGCGCACGTGGTCCTCTTCGTTGACCATCACGCTCAGCGTGCCGTCAGTGCGAAAGGCCAGCGCCCGCGCGTGGATGTGCTGGAGCAGGGACGGACTGACGAGGTGCCGCTCCATCAGCAAGTGTTGCTGCGGCTCGGTCAAGAAATCCAGGCGCATCAGGCGCAATCCCAGGCGGGGACCCTCGGCTTTAAAGGCATTGATCAGCCGGTTGAGCACGGCATCGAGCCACATGGGCTGGGCTCGTGGGGGGAAGGGATGTCCTTCGAGGTTGCGGGCCAGCCGCAGGCGGGTGGAAAGGATCACCCCGTCGGACGGGCCCGGATCGGCCAGCCAGGCCAGGTCATCGAGTTTCTGGCTCATTCGCTCGAAAGCTCCTGGATTTTGTCGCGCAGACGGGCCGCTTCCTCGTAGTTCTCCTCCCCGATCGCCTGTTGCAGGCGCTCCTTGAGCTCGCTGATCACCTGACGCTGCGAGGGCCCGTGGCCTTTGCGCAGCGGGGTCTTGCCGCGGTGCAACTCGCTGCCCTGCACTCGCTGCAGCAACGCCTCCAGGTGCGAGCGATAGAATGTGTAGCAGTAGCTGCATCCCAGCGTGGTGCTGTGGCAGATGGACTGGAATGCGACCTGGCAGCGCGGGCACGTCTGCAAGGCGGGCAGGTGCACCTGGAACATCGTCAAGGCCGTGGTCATGGGATCGTTGGTGACCGGCAGGTCCTGCGCGCAAACGTCGCAAAGGCGCAAAGGCATCGCGTAGCCCATCTGAGGGTGGGCGATGACCCGGGTGGCGGGACGCTGTCCGCAGCGGTCACAGAGCACTCGCGTCAAGGGTTCTGCAAGCATGACGGAAGACCCGCTTTTCGGCACCAGCATCCACCAGGACGTGCGCACCGCGCTGCACTGGGAGGGGAGGCTCGACGACCTCTCCCAATTGACGCGCTGGCTCGGTCCCGTGCAAGATCTCGACCTGGAAAGCTGCCCGGTGGACATCCGCCGGCTCCTCGACGCGGCCCCGAATCTGCGCGGGCTGCGCCTGGCCTCGTGCGCGCTGAATGCCAACGCCGTGGCCGCTCTGGTCGACCACCCGCACGCGGCCGCCCTGACCCGGCTCGATCTGAGCGGCAACAACTTCGGTCCCGAAGGGCTGGAGCGTCTGGCGCGCTCCTCGCTGGGCGTGGTGCACCTCGCGCTGGGTCCCCATCGGGGTCGGGGCGACTGGCTCGGGACCCCCGTCGGCGTGGTGGCCGAGTTGCCCAACCTCCTGTCGCTGGCCTGCAATGCTCATGGCTTTACCGGATTGGGCCACTTTCCGGCCCGGCTGACGCGCCTCGACCTCGGCGGCGGGGGCGACCTCCCCGGCCGCGACACCCTCGTGGAGCTGGCCCGCGCGCCTGCGGCGGCCCAGCTCCACGAGCTGGTCTATCCGCGTCAAAGGATGCGCGACGAGGACCTGCTCGCGCTGGCGGAGCTACACCATCTCAAGCGCCTGAGAGCCCCCTACAACGAGCTGACCGACGCGGCACCCTTCTCGCGCGGCTCCTGGGAGGCGCTCGACCTCACCTACAACCAGCTCAGTGCGGCCGGCGTGCGCACCCTGCGTGAGCTGGCTACGCTGCGCGAGCTCCGCCTGGCCGGCAAGGTCGGGGAGGCGGGGCTGGCACTGGCGGGCGGCGCGGCCCTGCCCGAGCTCGAGATCCTGGAGCTGCGCAGCCGCGAGCTGGGCGACGCCGATCTGGCCGCTCTGGCCGGAGAGAAGCTTCGCCTGGTCCACCTCGAGCTGGAGGGATGCTTCACGGATCAGGGATTGAAGGCCCTGGCAGCCGCTCCCTGGTTTGCCGGCCTGCGCCGCCTGACGTTGCGCGGGCCCTTCGCGGGCAAGCTGCTGGAAACCCTGGCCATGCCGGCGCTCGAGAGTCTGGAGCTCGAGCCGAGGCTTGATTCCGCCATGAGCGTGAGCCGTATGCTGAACCGGCAGCCGGCGCTGCGCCGCCTGACCCTGAGCCACTGGCCCGACGGCTTCCTCGAGGATGGTCCGGCGCAGCTGGAGCGCCTGCGCATCTGGCGCGCCATCGGCAACTTCGAGCGCGCCCCCCAACTCGCCAACCTGCGCATTCTGGAGCTCTCCCGGGCGGGCGTCCTGGATCAGGACGTGGAGCGCTTTCTGCCGCGCTTCCCACAGCTCGAGCGCCTGGATCTGGGCTGCAACGATCTCGGCGACCTGACGGCCCGGGCGCTGGCCTCGGGGCCCCCCACCCTGCGCCGCCTCGATCTGCGCAGCAACCAGATCCGCCGCGGCGCTCTGGCCCTGGCCGACTCGCCTCACCTGGCCGGGCTCGAGTGTCTGGATATGCGGTCCAATCCGCTGCGTGAGGACGAGGATATCTGGTATGATCAGGGTTTCCCCGTCGGTTCCACGCCGGCCGACCCGGAGGCGCTGATCTTGCGGGCCCGATTCGGCCGGCGCCTCAGACTGTAGGGGGGATCCAGGTGCGCAGCACCAGGCCCTCGGCATCGACCGTGACGGGGCCGATCGAGGCGGGCAGCACCAGCGCCTGGCCGTCCGGGAGATTGCGGCCGTTGACCCGCGCGTGGCCCCGAAAGGCGGTGACGATCTCGACCCGCGCGGGTGTCCAGGCGTGGTGACCGGGCAGCAGCTCCTCCACCACGAAAAACGGAGTGTTGACGCGCACCGCTCCCACGGTGCCATCAGGCACGGGCGGGGCCAGGAAGGGCGGCACCTCGCGCAAGACCGTCATGGCCTCGTTCCAGTGAGTGGCGCGGGGGCGACCATCGAGGCCGGGGCGGTCCCAGTCATACATGCGGTAGGTCAGGTCCGAGCTCTGCTGGATCTCGTAGAGCAACAAACCCGGCCCCAGGGCGTGCACGCAACCGGCCGGGGTGAGGTAGACATCCCCTTCGCGCACGTCGCGGTAGTCCACGAAATCGAGCAGACGCCGGTCCGGAAAGAGCTGGTCGGGATTGGTTCCGGGGAGCAGACCGTGAATGAGCCGCGCCTCGCCCTCCACCGCGCGCACGAACCAGCACTCGGTCTTGCCCCGTTGCCCCGGGTCGCCGGTCAGGCGCCGCGCCCGCTCGTCGTCGGGGTGAATTTGCACGCTCAGCCACTGGTGGCAGTCGAGCCACTTGGTCAAGAGCGGGAAGCTGTCCCCCGCGGTCCCCAGGAGCTCGGACCCGTAGCGCTTGACCAGCTCGTCGAGGGTCCGTCCGTCTCCCTCGACCTCGAGCTCGCCGTGGACCTCCCACGACTCGCCCACCGGGCCGCGCGGCAAGCTGCGCCCCAGCTGAAGCTCCAGGTTCCGTCCGCCCCAAACGCGGCTCTCGGGACGGGGGATCAAGACGATCGGCTCTTGCATCGAGGCCCCCTTCTCGGCCGCAGGCAGGGTGCCCCTTCCCGGGACGAGAACACCTGAGTATGCGGCGGCGTGGATTCACAGTGATCGAGCTCATGGTGACGATCGTCATCCTGGCCGCTCTGCTTGCGATCGGGGTGGGATATCTGGCGGGCTGGCGCGAGTCCAATCGCATCGAGGCGGCCTACGAGCTGATCCAGGGCGACATCGAGTTCGCAGCCCAGCAGGCGCGCGCCTTCAGCCTGGCGCCGGAGGGCCTGGGCACGGCCGCGATCCCGCCCCCTCAGCCCGACACGATTCTCTACTCGCGCGTCGTCAAGCGAGAGCTGGGACAGCCCCTGGAAATGCTCAAAGAGCACCCCATCGGGGATGGGTTTCACTGCCTCGTGGCCGGCGACATGATCAACGTCGACGTGAGCGGCGCCACGTTCCAGGGAGTTGCCTGGCAGATCGGCGCCAAGAATCAGCTCAACGCCGCCTCCATCGTTTTCTCCGGCACCGGCCAACCGGTCACGCTGGCGGGCTCCGCTCTGGTGGCGGCCAACCCCCCCACCCTGACGTTCGGCACCTCCCGCCGTGCGGTGGAGATCAAGATTTCCTCGTCGGGGGCCATCCAGTCCAAGACGCAGGCCATCAACCCCTTCTGAGACTCGAGACGCGCCGGGGGGCCGAGCTCGAATCGGCCCTCAGCGACGTGGCCCGGCTTCGCATCGCCGTCTTCCGCGCCTGGCCCTACCTGTATCAAGGCACCCCGGAGTACGAGGCGGAGTATCTCCAGACCTATCTTCGCTCTCCCGAGAGTCTCAGCGTCCTGGTGTACGACGGTGAACAGGTGGTAGGCGCTTCGACCGCTTTGCCGCTGAGCCACGAGACCGAGGCTTTCACCGCGCCTTTCCTTCGGACCGGCCGCGCGGTCGAGGAATTTTGCTACTTCGGCGAGTCCGTTTTGTTGCCGGAGTATCGCGGCCAGGGTTGGGGCGTGCGTTTCTTCGAAGAGCGCGAGGCCCACGCGCGCCGCCTGGGCTATGCCCGGAGCTGCTTTGCGGCCGTGGAGCGCCCGCCAGACCACCCCCTGCGGCCCGCGGACTACGTTCCGCTGAACGAGTTCTGGATCCGCCGGGGCTACCGCCAGGAGCTTTCCCTGGCCACCACCTTCGCCTGGCAGGACGTGGACCAGCAGCACGAAACCGACAAGCCGATGATCTTCTGGCTGAAAACCCTGTGAGGCTGGCGGCAGCCCAGTATTCCCTGGAACGTCCCACCAGCTGGGACGACTACGAGCAACGCCTGCGCGACCGCCTCGCCGAGGCTCAGGCCGACGTGGTGGTGCTGCCCGAGTATGCCGGGCTCGAGGTGTTGTCCTTTCTGGCCCCGGGCCAGCCGTTGGACCGCCAGTTGGCGGCTCTGGACGTGAACCGCTACCAGGACGTCTTCAAGCGTCTCGCGCGCGACCGCGGCCAGATCTTCCTGGCCGGCTCGGTGCCCGTGAGCGACGGCCACGCCTACCGCAACCGGGCCTATCTCTTCTTGCCCAACGGCACGATGAGCTGGCAGGACAAGCTCGTCCTGACTCCCTGGGAGCGCTCCACCGGCCTGATCGAGCCCGGGCGCGAGTTGCGCGTTTTCGAGACGAATGTCGGCGTGCTGGCGGTCAATATCTGTTATGACAGCGAGTTCCCCATGCTGGCGCACCGACAGGCACGTGCCGGCGCCGAGGTTCTGCTCGTGCCCAGCTGTACCGAGGGCCGGACGGGTTACCACCGGGTGCGGCTCGCCTGTCGCGCGCGGGCGCTCGAGAATCAGATCCTGACCGTACAATCCAGCGCTGTCGGACGCTTTCCCGACTGTGAGTTCATCGACCGCAACAGCGGCGCGGCAGGCTTCTTCGTGCCCCCGGACATCGGCTTCCCCGACGACGGCGTGCTGGCCGAGGGCAAGCTCAATCGGGGAATGTTCGTGACGTGCGAGGCTCCGCTCGGACGTTTGGAGCTTCTGCGGCGCGAGGGTGGCGAGGTGGCCACGGTGCGGGACTGGCTCGAGCCTTCCGAGCCCGTCGAAGTCGTCAAAATTGGATAACGCGCCAACCGGAAGGGGATGTGCATTGTTCCCCGCCCTCCCGTCGGAGTCTCTCCCCGCCTCGCTCGGCTTGCTTGCCTCTGCCCGAAACGGCTGCTGCCGTATGGACTCCCGAAGTGGAGTTCGCTCCTAGTTGGCGCGTTCAGATGGTATTATACATGTTCGTGTGCATTTGACAACCCCTCGGATGGACTAGGGGAAACCGCCCTGGTTCTGGATCAGGTTTCGTCGGCCCTGACGTCGCCCGAGGCTTGCACGGAATCGACCCGCACGCCCAGAACCCCGTCGGCAAGATACAACTTCAGGGCATCGCCGGGTTGCCGGCCCAAAACGCTGGTCACCACGCGCCCGTCGGCGTCGCGGGTGTAGGCGTAGCCGCGTTCGAGGACTTTCAGGGGGCTGAGGGCGTCCAACTGGCCGGCCAGGGCTCCCAGGCGCTGCCTGCGTCGCTCCAAAGAGCGCTCCAGGGCGGGTCGCAAGCGCTCGCGCAGGGCGCCGATCACGGTGTGGCGGGGGCTCATCGATCGCAAGAGCGCTGGTTTCAAACGCCCGAGCAACTCCTGCACCGTCCTTCGCTCGCGCTGCCCCAACTGTCGGATCGGGTGGAGCAGGCGCGCCTCCAGCTCACCGAGGCGAGACCGCTCGCGCAGCACCTCCTTTTCGGGGAGGCGCGACCGAAGGCGGGCGGTCAGCTCGCCCAGACGGAGGCGCTCGCGCTCCGTCGCCAGGCGGGGGTGGCGTATCTGCAGTCGCGAGGAGAGCTCCTCGAGCCGGTCCCGTTCTCTTTGCAAGCGGGCCGGGTAGCGCGCCAGGTTGGCCGTCAGTGCGCGCAGCTCGAGACGCTCGCGCTGACCCAGCCCGTGCCGCGCTTGCAGGCGGGAGGTCAATTCTTCGAGCCGGGCCCGATCGAGTTTCAGACGCTTTGGAAACCGTTCCAGGTCGGTCTGAAGCATCCGCAGCGAGGCGCGAGCTCCGGCCAGAAGGCGCTCGGGGTAGCGCAGACAGGGACTGCCCTGCAGGCGTTCGAGGCGCTCCCGGTGCGACTGGAGCTGCCGCTGCAGGGCTCGCTGCAGACGCGTGCGGCTCACATCCAGCGCATGCTTGAGGTCCGCCCGGTCGGCCGCCACCAGCTCGGCCGCCGCGGTGGGCGTGGGGGCGCGGCGGTCGGCCGCCATATCGCAGAGCGTTACGTCCGTCTGGTGCCCGATGGCCGACACGATCGGCACGGGACACGCCGCCACGGCGCGCACCAGCTCCTCGTCGTTGAACGCCATCAGATCTTCGAGCGAGCCTCCGCCACGGGCGATGATCACGCAATCCACTCCGAATGCCACCACGCGCTCCAGAGCGCGGATCAATCGACCCGGCGCGTCCGCTCCCTGCACCGGCGCCGGCGAGACGATGAGCTGCACCCCCGGATTGCGCCGCTTGAGCGTTACCGCGATATCGTGCAGCACCGAGCCCTCGCGCGAGGTGACCACGCCCACGCGTGCCGGCAGCACCGCCAGAGCGCGCTTGCGGTCGGGCTCGAACAGCCCCTCGGCGTCCAGCTTCTTGCGCAGCTCCTCCAGCTTGAGGCGCAGGGCCCCCGGCCCGTCGGGCTGCATCTTGCGCACGCGCAACTGGAGCTGTCCGCGCGTGCCGTAGAGCTCGACTCCCCCCTGCAGCACCACCTGCAGCCCGCTCGAAGGCGGAAATCGCAGATACATCGCGGCTGTGTGGAACATCACGCAGGTGATCTCGGACTGATCGTCCTTGAGGGTAAAGTAGAGGTGGCCTTTGGAGGACCGCTTGTAGTTGGCGATCTCCCCGCGCACGGTCAGCGCCTGGAGGGCCGGTTGCGCCTCCAGCGCTTCATTCAGGGTCGTCATCAGGCTCGTAACGCTGTGGACGCTCACGCCGGCGATGTTCTGGGCGCGGCGCGGGAGGGCCTGCGAAGAGGGGAGAGGGGGCGCTGGGAGAACCGGGTTCTGACGATGCGGGTGCTGCTCCTCATAGCCCTTCTGATGACCCACCTGGCAGCCCAGGAGGTTCGGGCCGACGGCGATCCGGGCGCCCAGCGGGAAGCCCGGCTTCTGTACTTGCAGGGAGTCACGGCCCAGCGCGACGGCCGCCTCGAGCGCGCCATCGACCTTTACAAAGCCGCGCTCGCGACCGACAGCGCGCGCCTCGAGGCGAGGGCCTTCCTGGCTCTGGCGCTGGACCAGTTCGGGCAGTCCGAGGAGGCGATCCGCCAGTATGACCTCTACCTGCAGGACGAGCCCGACGATAGCACGGTCAAGTTGAACCGCGTGGCGGCCCTGGTGCATTTGCAGCGCAACCGCGAGGCCCTGGAGGCTCTGGACACGCTCCAGGTGGCCCCTCGCCTGCAAAGCGTGCTGGAGAACCTGCGAGGGGTCGCCCTGCTGCGCACCGGCCAGGCCCAGAACGCCGCGGCTGCTTTCAAGAAGGCGCTGGAGCTCGACTCCGACCGGCTCGAGCCGCGCGTAAACCTGGCCGCCGCCCTGGTGGTGCTGGGCGAGCGAACCGAGGCAGCCGAGCAGCTTCGCCTGGTGCTGAGCGCGCAACCGAAGGATTCGGCTGCCAACAACAACCTGGGCGTGCTGTTGGCCGGACAGAAGGACGACTCGTCCGCCGTGTCCGCCTTCCAGTTGGCGGGGCAAGAGCCCGAGGCGGAGCTCAATCTGGTCACGCTTCTGGCCGAGCAGGGCAAGCTCTCCGAAGCCCTGCTGGCCGTAAGCGACGTGGTGGACCGCTACCCGGACCTGACCCGGGCCAAAGTGCTTTACGCCATCATGCTCTATCGCTCGGGCCGTTCGGCCGAGGCCGAGCGTGAGCTGGCCGGGCTCACGGGCTTTCTGCCCAGTCTCTACCGCGGGCTGAGCGCGCTGGATCGCGCCGAGCATAAAGTGGCCGTCAGCGAGTTGCGCGACGCCGTGCTGGCCCGGCCTGAATCGGCGGTCGCGCACCACAACCTGTCGCTGGCCCTGGCCGCCCAGAACGAGCTGACCGAGGCCGTTCGTGAGGCGCAGGAAGCGCGCACCCTGTCTCCCTCCAATCCGGCCATCACGCTGCAACTCGGCCTGCTCGCCATTCGCCAGCACCGCTTTCCGGACGCCATCGGGCACCTGGAAACCTACCTGAAGCTGGCCCCGAAGGCGGACGACAGGGCCCTGGTCCGCCAATACCTGGCCTGGCTCAAAGACCTACCCGCGCGCAAGAGATAGGCGAGACACCAGACTACTCCCTACGGACCCAGTAGCCTGTCACCAGCGGCCCGCTCGAGCTCGCGGCGCCCCACTGCTGCAAGTAGTCCTCCAGCATGACCATCCGGACGCCCTTCTGCAGATGGATGTCACCCGGGCGGGCCGTCGCGCCCCCCGCCAGACCCTCGGGCTGCGAGCCGTCGTCCTGGGCCCAGAGCGCGCCGAGCAGGGTGACCTCGTGCTCGGCGAAGACGTAGCCGTGCGTGTAGATGACGCCCCGGAAATAGGACTGGCCCAGGCGGTCGTAACCCAGCAGATCCACATAGTTCCCGATCTCGCGCAGGGTGGCTGCCCTCTGGGTCGCGTCCCAACCGCTCGAGGTCACGGCGTCCAACAGGCCGTAGAGCTGGCGATCCCCGGTGCGCCAGTTGTCGACCACGTCGAGCCAGGAGGTCCCGCCCGGATTGCGCGGATTGCTCTCGTCCCAGGCATAGAGGTGGTCCAGCTCGGTCAGGCGCGACTCCATGAAGGTGCGCACCGAGCTGTCCGGCTGAGCGGCCAGCGCGCTCTGCAGCGTGGCCAGCGTGTTTTCCTGGCGCCCCTCGAACGTGGCCGTCGGGGACTGTCCGAGGGTGGGAGCGACCTGGTTGTAGTCGGATATCACGCTCGTATAGGCGATCAGGTCGTTGTCCTGCAGGGGCACGCTTGAATCGATGCGCGCCTGCAGCCCGCCCACGGCCGCCTGCAGGTCCTGCCAGGCTTGCCGCGAGGTGGGGCTCCCCGCGGTTACGGCGTTCATGTAGGCCGCCCCGTCGAAGCCCTGCACGTGCACGCTGCCCTGGCTGAAGAGGGCCACTCCCGTCGGACTGTTGGTCAAGATCCGGCTGTCGCCCTTGAAGAACGTCTCACCCCCCACGAACACCGAGCCCTCGCCCGCCACGGCCCCGTTCACGCTGAGCTTGCCCCCCACGTAGAGCGTGGCGCCGTCCAGGCGTAGATCCCCGTTGAGGTCGAGATCTCCCGGCCAGTAATACGTCCCCGGCGCCAGCGAGGTCACCCCGGTGGGCACCACCGGGGGAGTCGGGTGACTGCGGTTGGCGTCGATCTGGGCCAGGATGTTGACCGAGGGCAGGCTGCGCGCCGGAGTACCCGTCACGATACCATCGGTCGAGTAGCGTGTCGGGTCGGGACCGAAGTCGACCGAGCCCGCGGGCCCTTCGCTGCTCACCTCTCCCCGGATGTCGGCGCGGTCCGTGCCGGTCAACGGTTGCCACGAGACGCCCCGGCGGGCGTGCAGATCGGCCGCGCGTGTGGTGCTGTCGCCCAGAGTGGCCAGGCCGTCCAGCGAGACTCCCCCTCGGAAGGCGACCTGGCCGGAGCTCATGAGTGCATAGGGAGGAGGGTCGGCGATTCCGCGCCGGAGGCAGACCTCCGTCCGGCGCACCTGGCCGCCCACCCGCGCCACCACGACCAGCACCGCGCTATGAGCCGGCACCTCGCGCCCCAGGCCCTGGTGCTGCACGGCGCTTTCGCCCTCGAGGTTGTTGACCGACTGGCTATCGTCCCAGGTCTGGCCCGGGCGGTGGAACGTCAGGCGGTAGAAGCCGGGACAACGGTCCAGGGTGCCCGAGGGCTCGTCCACGAGCCACCCGGGATCGGCCTCGAAATGCGCCCGGGTGCGATTGACGGCGGTCTCGGCCAGGCAAGCCAACTGAGCTTCGTTCAGGGCCGAGACGCTGCGCCGGGCGCCGGTGGCGACCCAGAGCACCAGGCTGTTGGTCAGCAGAGCCAGCACTGCGATCAGCAGAAACACCAGCAGCACCACGCCGCGCCGCTTCAATTACGCACCCTCACGGCCGACTCGAGCTCGAAGCCGTGGTCCTTGCCGCCCCAGCGCCGCGCGACCGCCAGCGTCACGCGAAAAGCCCGCGGGTCATCCGGATGGGCGGCCACGACGAAACGAGCCACGCCACGCGCCACCACGCGTCCTCCCAGGCGATGCGCGCTGGCGTCGACCAGGGGGGCCGGGGCGGGCAGCACGGCCGGGTACTCGCAGCGCAGCAGCAGGTCGCGCTCCAGCCAGTAGAGCACGTAATGGCTCCACGTCAGGCCCTTCCCATCGGGCGTGACAGCCGCCGATTGCATGAAGCTCAGTCCGTCGGGAGCGACCGCGACGCTGTCCAGGCCGGCGCTCTCCAGGTCGCGCGTCAGGTGCAGCAGAGCAGCCTGCGTCAGGCCGCCCAACTCGGCCTGGCGGTCCGTGCGGGTCGTGCTGCGCGTGCCCTGGACGAAGAGCGAGACCAGCACCGTAAGGAGCACGCTCAGGAGCGAGAGCGAGACCATGACCTCGAGCAACGAGTGGCCCTTTCTCACGGCGCCAGCTCGCTCTGCAAGACGATTTGCTGGTCCTGGTAGCGCACCTCGACGGTGACCTTTTTGAGCGGGGCGACCGCGCCAGCCGTCGTGGTCACGGTCAGATGATACTGCACCCCGTTCAGGGTCTTGTCCGAGCTCGAATCGGCGAATCCGCGGGCGCGCACCGACTCCATCTCGGCCCGGGCCAGGCCCACGGCGGCGATCTGGCTGTTGGACTCGTTCACCGCTCGGCCCTGATGAAAGAAGACCGCGATGAGCCCCAGGATGGCGGTCGCCAGAAGTCCCGTGGCAAGCATCACCTCGACCAGAGAGAGGCCCCGCATGCCTGGGAGTATAGCACAGGGACGGCGAACCACGGGCGGACGATGCCCGAGAGCTCTCCCCGCATCCTCTTGCTCGAGGACGACCAGCAGTTTCGCGAGCTGTTGCGCGACGTACTGCTGATGGAAGGCTACCGGGTGGATGAGGTGGGGCGTGGCGAGGACGCCGTGGCGCGCGCTCGCGAGACCACCTACGACCTGGTGATCTCGGACATCCGAATGGACGGCATGAGCGGCCTCGACGCCCTGGAGCAGGTCCAACACGAGCGCCCCGGAATCCGCACGATGGTCATCACGGGCTACTCGACCGAGGCCGACTCGGTGCGCGCCGTCCGGCTCGGGGTGGGGGACTATCTGAAGAAGCCGTTCAGCCTGGACGACTTCGTGGGGGCCGTACAGCGTCAGCTGGCCCGCATTACCCTGGCGCGCCAGGAGCTGGCGCAGCGCGAGTCGATCTACGCCATGCTGATCTGGGCCCTGGAGACGATGGCCCGTCCGCACGATCTCGCGGGCAGCGCGCTGTTGGCCAATGGCAAACTGGCGCAGGAGCTGGCCGAGCGCCTGGGTCTGCCTTCCCCGACGCTGGCACGGCTCGTCTCGCTGGCGCGCGGACTGTCCCAGCTCGACGAGCACGGCTGGCAGGAGCACCTGCCCCCCGAGGCGCGCGCCCCGGATAGCGAGGTGGCGCGCCTCGCGGACCTGGTGGCCGGCTCCGGGGGACCGCCCGAGTGGGCCCAGGCGCTGCAAGACCTCAAGGCCGGCCGTCCCGCGACGCGCAGGCTGCCCGCTCGGCAAGGCCTGGCGGCCCTGGCCCGGGCCCTGGAGGCAGCCGGGGATCCGCGCGCCAAAAGCGCCTACGACGAGGTTCTGGCCAGCTCTCCGACGGCCCAGGACGGCGCCGATGCCTGCCTGGGTCTGGCGCGTTTGGCGCTCCAGGCGGGTCAGAAGGAGGCCGCGCTGCGCCTGACGCGCCAGGCGCTCGAGGCGCCTCTGTCCCCTTCCGCGCAGTCGGCCGTGATGCTGGCTGGCGCTTCCCTGCTGCTCGAGCTGAACGCCCGCGACGAGCTCGTCCGACGCGTGCAGGGACTGGTCGGATTGCACCGGCAGGCGGGCCTGGAGGCGCTGGAGGCTCAGGCTGCCTTGCTGGCCTCGGCGGTGGCCGGGGCTCCGGCCGAGGAGGCGCACCTGGCCACCCTGCTGGCCCCGGAACGCAGCGAGCACTTGATGCGGTTGGCCCCGCTGGTACTGGGTTACCTGCTGGAGCTGCCCGAGCCCAGCCCGTTGACCGAGCGCGCCGCCAGCCGCCTCACGCGCGAGCACCCGCACCGGGTGGCCCGACTCAGCCAGACGGGCGCCCTCACTTCACGGGGCCGCCTGGCAGCCCTGCGCAGCCTCAAGGGGAGCGGCGAGGAGCTGGCGCGCCAGCTCGTTCAAGACCCCGATCCCGTTGTCAGTAAAGCGGCCCAGGACTACCTCGACCGGATGGAGCCCGGCAGTCATCAGGAGGTCGTGCGCATCCTCACTCTGGGCCGATTCGAGGTCTTTCGGGGCGAGCAAAGGTTGGACCAGAAAGGGTGGAAAGGACAGAAGCCCGGCTATCTGCTGGCCTGCCTGGCCGCCAACGCGGGCCGTCCGGTGCCCGAGGAGCTCTTGCTGGAAGAGTTCTGGCCGGGCGATCCGGCCAAGAGCCGCAACAGCTTGTATCAAGCTACCACAATGGTACGGAAGGCCCTGTCGCCGGACGGAGCGGCGGAATATCTGGTGCGCACGGGGGGCGGTCTGGCTTTCAATCCGGATCCGCCGCAGTATCTCGATCTTTCCGAGCTGAATCGCGCTCTGCACCTCGCTGCGACCGCCTCGATCCCGGCCCTCAAGGCTCTCCTCCAGGTGGACAGCGGCGCCTATCTTCCCGCCTGCTACATGAACTGGGCCGTGCAGTTGCGCCACCGGCTCGAGTCCAAGATGATGGAGACCTTGCTTCGCCTGGGCGCATTCGCGGCCTCCCAGGGGTTGCACACCGAGGCGCTGGAGTGCGCAAGACGGGTGCTGGAGCTGGACGCCTGTTGTCAGGAAGCCGTCGCGGTCGCCATGAAGGCCTGTCTCGACCTGGGTCGCTCCGAGCAGGCGGTGCGCCTCTACGAGACCTGCCGCCGCACCCTCCGTCTGGAGCTCGATCTCGAGCCTTCGCTTGACCTGGAGAAGCTCCAGATCCAGGCCCGGATGAACCTGTGAGGACGGCCTTGCTGGCCGTGGTCACGCTGGTCGGAGCGTTGTTTTGCCTGGCTTCTCCCCAGGTCAACCAGCCTCTCGGCGGGTGGCTCGTCCCGGCGGCCGTCATCGTGCTGCTGGAGGCCTTCAGTGGGCCGATCGCCCTCACCCCGGCGGGCTTCCTGGCCCTGCTGGCCGCGCCTCCCGGCGGGGCGCGCGTGGCCTGCCTGCTGGCCATCGGCCTGCTGGCCTGGCGCGTCGCCGCGCGACCGCGCCTGACCCTGGCGCAAGGCCTGAACGAGGCGCTTCCGGTCACGCTGACGGGCGCGATGATCCTGGCGGTTCCCACGCCCTACACGCTGCTGGTCGCGCTCAATGCCTACCTCTTCCTCTCGATCCCGCAGGCACGCCGGAGCCCGTCTCTCTATCCTGTACGTCTGGGGGTGTTGGCCGTGGGAGCCCTGTGCAGCCAGCCCGCCAGCTGGCTCGCTGGAGTGCCGGTCCTGCTGGCTCTGCGCTGGGGAGCCATGGCCCGGCTCCGGGCCGAGGAATTGAGCGCCCGGGCTGACCAGGACCGGGCCCTGTCGCTCGCCCAGGAGCGCCTGGAGGCCCTCGAGGCCAGGCTGCAGCGCGCCACCGACGAGCTGCAGGCCCGTCAAACCGAGCTGGCCCTCTTGAGCGAGTCGGGCCAGCGATTCCTGTCCAGCCCGTCCTTCGAGCACACCGTGGAGTCGCTGCTGGACGCCGCCAAACGGCTGGCTTTCTCCGACAGTCTGGCCGTCTTCACGCCCGACGGCGAGGGCCGTCTCCTCCCGCTGGCTTACCGCAGCCCCCACGCCGAGACGCTGCGCGACGCCGCGCTGCACCACGTCCAGGAACCGTCGGTCGAGCGCGCCTTTCGCGAGGGACGTCCGATCGTGGGCGACTTCGACCAGGGTCCGATCCGGCTTTTTCCGGGCGAGGCGTCCCTGGCGGTGCCGCTGCCCGAGTTCGGGGTGCTCTACCTGGGTGCCGGCCACCGACACTACGGGCAGTCCGAGCAGCATCTGGTCTCGTTGCTGGCTCAGCACGCGGCGCTGGCCCTGGCCGCCAGTCGCGACCGCAACAAGGAGCGCGCCGCGCTGGCCCTGCATCAGAAGGCGAACCGCCGTCTCGAGGAGTGGCTCGAGCAACTTTCCCGGTTGCTGGAGGCCACCGGCTCGATGGCCCTGCTCCTGGAGCCGCAACCCCTGTTGGAGCGAGTGGCGGAGCTTCTCCCCCAGATGGCTCCCGTGACCGGGTGGTGGCTGGAATGTCGCCGTCCCTCGGCGCAATTGGGACGTTGCGAGTGGGCCAACCAACCTCTGCAGGAAGACATGGTGGCGTTTCCCTTCCCCGGCGACCGGGGCCAGATGGTGCTGCAGGGTCGGTTTTCGCGGGCCCATCGCGAGTTGCTCAGCCTGCTGGCCTATCAGGCCTCGGCTCTCTTGGAGGGGATCGCGCTCCATCAGGAGGTGGTCGACGCCTACCACAAGCTGCGTGAGTCCGAGCAGCAGCTCATCCAGGCGGCCAAGATGGCGGCCGTGGGTCAGCTGGCGGCCGGCGTGGCCCACGAGCTGAACACGCCGCTCGGCTCGATCCGGATGGCGGCCGAGCTGGCCGCGCGCCAGGTGGCCAGGAACCCCGAAGCGGCCGTGGAGCGGCTGGCCAGCGTGCAGACGGCCGCCACCCGGGCCCAGGAGATCGTCTCCAAGCTTCTCTACTACTCGCGCGACGCGCGTATCGACAAGCAGCCGTTCTGTTTGAATCAGGTGGTCCGGGACGCCCTCGAGCTCATCGGCCACGGGCTCGACGCTCGGGTCGATTTCCAGCCTGGAAATCTTCCCGAACTGCGTGGCAATGCCAACGAAATCCAGCAGGTCGTCACCAACCTGGTCCTGAACGCCCGCGACGCCGCCGGGGACAGCCCCATCGTCCTGCGCACCTTCCGCTCCGACGGGCTGGCCACGCTCACGGTCGAGGATTGCGGCCCCGGCATCCCCCCCGAGGTCCTTCCCCGGATCTTCGAGCCGTTCTTTACGACCAAGCCGGTCGGAGCGGGCACCGGCCTGGGGCTGTCCATCAGCCAGCAGCTGGTCGAGCGCCACCAGGGCACGCTGACGGTCGATTCCCGCCCCGGTGAGGGCACGACTTTCTCGATGAGTTTACCCGTATGAAGCCGACCGACCAGCTCTCGTTCTTTCGTCGCCTCAGCCTGCTGTTCGGCTCGGGCGTGCCGATCCATAAGGCCCTGAGCATGTTCGGTCCCGAGGATCCCATGTTTTCCGCCACCGAGGAGGTCAGCCGTCAGATCGTGCGCGGTCAGCGGCTGAGCGAGGCCATGCGCGCTCGCCCGGACGCTTTCCCACCCCTGGCCGTCGAGCTGATCCGCGCGGGCGAGAGCACCGGCGCCCTGGCGCTCATTCTGGAAACCTACGCCGACTATCTCGAGGCCATGCTGCGCCTGCGCCGTCAGGTCGAGAGCGCGCTCATCTACCCGGCGCTCGTGGTGCTGTGGACTTTCCTGGTCACGGTCGTGCTGGCCGTCGTGTTGCTGCCTCGTCAGCGCGAGCTGCTGGCTTCGCTGGGCGTCGACCCGCCCTGGCTCACCCGCGCGGTCATGGGAGCCGGCGATCTGATCCTCAACCGCTGGGTGCTGATCTTGCTGCTGGGCGCTCTGGCCGCGCAGGCCTTCTGGCTGGCTCCCGCGGGTCAGCGGCGCGCCTGGCTGCAGTCGCTTCCCATCGTGCGCGGCATCGTCGAAAAGGCCTCTACCTACCGGCTGCTCTTTGGCATGTCGCTCATGCTCGAAGTGGGCGCCGGCTACCGCGCCATGCCGCAACTGGCGGCCCTGGCTCAAAATTCGGCCATGGAGGCCCGCTTTCTCGAGGCGCTCGACCTGATGAAGTCCGAGGGGTTGCTGTTCAGCCAGGCGGCCACCCGCGTGGGGCTTTTCTCCCCCCTGGCGCGCCACCTGATCCGCTTCGGCGAGGAGCACGGTCGACTGGCCACGCTCCTGCGCCAGACCGCCCGCGTGACCGAGGACGAGCTCGTGGCTCAGCTGACCACCCTCGCGTCCCTGGCCGAGCCCGTGGCCATGCTGTTCCTGGGCGGCGTGGTCGGGTTGATCGTGGTCGCCAGCGTGCTCCCCACGGCCCAGGTTCTGCGCAGCCTTTAACAATTTTTCCGCGTCGGCCGGTATTCTGACCCCATGCAGCTGCAGGCGGTCAATCCGTTCTTTCCCGCCGCCACCTGGCGTCCTCAGGTCGCCGCTGCTGCCGCGCGCGTCGAGGGCCCCACCGAGTCGGTCGAGCTGTCCACTCCCGAGCCCCCGTCGTCTCGCAGCCTGCAGGCCACCGGGCGTCGCTCCGCCACCGTCGTCGCCGGCCCGCTGCTGGGGGCCCTGGGTCGCGCCGCGGGCGGCAGCTGCCCTTACATGCAGAAGGTCGGAGTGTTCGAGCTCGCGCGCACCGTGGCCACCAACCTGGACAATCCCCACCGGGTCATCCAGCAGCTCCACGACCGCCACGGCAAGACGCTGCAGGTCGACCTCCCGGGTCAAAAGCCCATCGTCTTCGACTCGCGGCCCGAGGTGATGCACCAGATCCTGGCCGGCACCCGGAGCAAGAAGGGCGTGGGCGTGTGGGAGAAGTCCGAGCGGCTCGCGGTCGGCTTCCGGCCGACTTTCGGGCAGCACAATGTCTTCACGGGGACCGGGCCCGAATGGCGCGCCAGTCGCGAGCTTCTCGAGCCGCCGATGCGCGGCGCCGCCATCCACACCGAGGAGAACATCCGCCATATCGGCGAGGTCTTCGACCGGCACCTGGCCGGCGTGAGCGAGGGCGAGGTGGATCTGCGTGCGCTGACGCAGCGCGCTGCCATGGATTCCGCTTTCCAGGTGATGTTTGGTGCTCGCCTCAGCTCGTCCGAGTTGGACGAGACGCTGGCCGCTTTCGCGACGGTCCGCAGCTCCATCGTCGCCGGCACGCTCGCCCCCGACCCTGCCGCCCCGGGACTGGCCGAGGCGAATCGCAAGCTGAACGCTCTGGCTGACCGGATGATTGCGGTCCCCCAGCAGGACAATGCCCTGGCCGCGCTCCAGAGCTCGGGCTTCGCTCCCGAGCGCGTGCGCGACGAGGTGCTTACCCTGATGCTGGCCGGCCACGAAACGACCGCCAGCCTCCTGAGCTGGGCCGTTCTGGAGATGGCTCACAACCCCGGCGAGCAGAAGCACCTCCAGGCCAGCCTGGAAGGCCTGCAGGGCTCCCTGCCGACTCTGAGCACGATCCAGCGGGCCACCACCGGGGTCAAGTCGGTCATGATGGAGACGATGCGCCTTCACTCCCCGGCCTATCTGGTCGCGCGCGTGGCCGAGGAGGATACCACGGTGGCGGACCTCTCCCTCGCCATGGGGACCACGGTGGTGATGAGCCCGCTCGAGTCCCATCGCGACCAGGACGCCTGGGGGGCCGACGCCGACCAGTTCCGTCCGGGCCGATTCAAGGGCTCGACCTCCAAGCTGTTCGGTTTCGGAGGGGGCACCCGTCTGTGTCTGGGGCAGAACCTGGCGCGCCTCGAGAGCACTCTCTTCCTGACCCGGTTCTTCCAGCGTTTCGAAGTGGAGCCCGTCTCCGATCTCACCGCCACCTCGGACGTCTCCCACCACCCGAAGGATGCTCGCGTTCGAGTACGTCTGCGCGAGAAGGATTCGTGGGGAAATTGCGAAGTGTCTTCTTCGGGGCCTGTCTGACAGGACACTAAGGAGGAGAATCTATGTGGGAACCGTTCACCGAACGGGCGAGGCGCTCGATCGTGTTGGCCCAGGAAGAGGCCCAGCGGCTCGGTAACAACTATATTGGCACCGAGCACCTGTTGCTGGGAATCATTTCCGAGGGCGAGAGCGTTGCGGCGAAAGTGCTCGAGAACCTGGGCGTCAACCTGCAGAAGGTGCGCGGCGAGGTCGAAGCCATCGTCGGAAAGGGAAGCCAGACCACTCAACACGAGATGGTCTTCACCCCTCGCGCCAAACGCGTGATCGAGCTGGCATTTGAGGAAGCGCGGGCCCTGGCGCACAACTACATCGGCACCGAGCACCTCCTGCTCGGGCTGGTGCGCGAAGGCGAGGGCGTGGCCGCTCGCGTGCTTTCTAACCTGGGCGTGGATCCGGCCAAGATCCGCGCCGAAATCACCAAGCTTCTCGGGGTGGAGACTTCAGTCGCGCCGGCCAAAGAGCGCACCAAGACTCCCACCCTCGACAGCTACGGTCGCGACCTGACCGAGCTGGCGCGCGAGAACAAGCTCGACCCCGTTATCGGGCGCGCGGGCGAGATCGAGCGCGTCATTCAGGTGTTGTCGCGCCGCACCAAGAACAACCCGGCCCTCATCGGAGAGCCCGGCGTCGGAAAGACCGCCATCGTGGAGGGTCTGGCCCAACGCATCCTCAAGTGCGAGGTGCCCGAGCTGCTGCGCGACAAGCGCGTCATCGCGCTCGACCTGGCCGGCCTGGTGGCCGGCACCAAGTACCGCGGTGAGTTCGAAGAGCGCCTCAAGCGCGTGATGGAGGAGATCCGGGCCGCGGCGGGCGAGATCGTCCTGTTCGTGGACGAGCTTCACACCATCGTGGGTGCGGGTGCCGCCGAAGGCGCCATCGACGCTTCCAACATCCTCAAACCCGCGTTGGCGCGCGGCGAGCTGCAGTGCATCGGCGCCACCACGCTGGACGAGTTCCGCAAGTACATCGAGAAGGACGCAGCTCTGGAGCGCCGGTTCCAGCCGATCCAGGTGGGCGAGCCTTCCGTGGAAGAGACCATCGAGATCCTCAAGGGTCTGCGTGACCGCTACGAGGCACATCACAAGGTGCAGATCACCGACGATGCGCTCGAAGCCGCCGCGCGCCTGGCCGATCGCTACATCTCCGACCGCTTCCTCCCCGACAAGGCCATCGACGTGATGGACGAGGCCGCTTCGCGCGTGCGCCTGCAGGCCACTCTGCCGCCCGCCGAGCTGCGCGAGGTCGAGGAGCAGCTGCGCAAGCTTCGCTCCGAGAAAGAAGCCGTCATCAAGAACCAGGAGTATGAGAAAGCCGCTCAGCTCCGCGAGAAAGAAGACAAGATCCGCAAGAACAAGGAAGAGCTCGAGCGCGAGTGGCGCGAGAAAAAGGCCAACACCGCCAACCGGATCAACAAGGTCACCGAGGAGGAGATCGCTCACATCGTCTCCACCTGGACCAAGATTCCGGTCAGCAAGCTGGCCGAGGGCGAGACCCAGAAGCTGCTCAATATGGAAGGCACGCTGCATGACCGCGTGATCGGCCAGAACGAGCCGGTGACGGTGCTCACCCGCGCCATCCGCCGCGCCCGCGCGGGTCTGAAAGATCCCAAGCGTCCGATCGGCTCGTTCCTGTTCCTGGGTCCGACCGGCGTGGGCAAGACCGAGCTGGCGCGCGCGCTGGCCGAGTTCTTGTTCGACGACGAAGACTCGATGGTGCGCATCGACATGTCCGAGTACATGGAGAAGTTCGCCGTCTCGCGCCTGGTGGGTGCCCCTCCCGGCTACGTGGGCTTCGAAGAGGGCGGTCAGCTGACCGAGGCGGTGCGCCGCCGTCCCTACTCGGTGGTCCTGTTGGACGAGATCGAGAAGGCCCACCCCGACGTCTTCAACATGCTGCTGCAGGTGCTCGAAGATGGCCGCCTGACCGATTCTCAGGGCCGCATCGTGGACTTCAAGAACGCGGTGCTCATCATGACCTCGAACATCGGCCTGGCCGGTCACGAGGGTGGTCCTGACATCGGCTTCCGCAAGAACAAGGACGAGGGCGACAAAGACGTTCGTTACGAGCGGATGAAGAAGAAGGTGCTGGAAGAGGTCAAGAAGGTCTTCAAGCCCGAGTTCGTCAACCGTCTCGACGAGATCATCGTCTTCCACAGCCTGGACATGACCGAGATCACGCAGATCGTCGACCTGATGCTGAACAAGGTTCGCAAAGAGGTCGAGCAGCAGATGCGCAAGATGGAGGTCACCGAGGCCGCCAAGGAGCGCCTTGCGACCGAGGGCTTCGACCCGCAGTACGGCGCCCGCCCGCTGCGTCGCGCCATCCAGCGCATGGTCGAGGATCCGCTGGCCGAGGAGTTCATCCGGGGCAACGTCCCGGAGAACAGCGTCGTCACGATCGATTTCAAGGAGGGCGACGAGAAGCTAACCTTCACGAGCGCCCCCATCCCGACTCCGGAGCCTCCCAAGGAGGAAGAAGAGCCGAAAGAAGAGCCGGCTCCCACGGCCGGATAGGAAAGCCGCCCCGCGAGGGGCGGCTTTCTTAGTCCTGGGGGGGAGGCTCGGCCACCGTCTCATACCACTTTCGCGCCCGTGTCGCTTCTTGCCTCATGATGGCCTTCTGGGCGGCGTTGGGGGTGCCGTGGATGTCGTAAAGCTGGTAAACAAAGCTGCTCTTCAGGTCGCGAGTGCAATCGTGCAGGGCCCGCAGCGCGACGTCTCCGATGGTTCCCAGGTCGCCTCCGCCCGTGGTCGTACCGTCCTCGCGGCGGTGGATCGACGAGCTGGGGTCGTCCACCAGCGACACGATGCCGGCGATCGACGCCGTTCTCTGCGCTTTGCCCAGGTTGTAGAGAGCCCGCGCGCGCACCGCCGGATCAGGGTCAGCCAGCAACGCGTGCAGGGCCTTCCCGGCGTTCCCTTTGCCCTGGAAGCTCGGGCCCCGCAGCGCGTCGGCCGCCCAGCAGCGGATATCGGCGCTCCGGGCGCCCGTCAGCTCGATACATCGGTTGAGGATCCGATTGCGGTACTCCGCTGTCAGCTGGCAGTCGCCGAGCACGAAGAGGGCCCGCTGCCAGACTCCGCTGTCGGCATCCTTGAGGGCTCCGATCAGAACCCGGTCGCGCACGGGATCGGGGACCCGGCAGAGCCAGAAAGAGCCCACCGCCTGGCGGCGCAGCTCTTTCTCGGTCCGGGTGCGGTAAACGTCTTCCAGCGCTTGCGCGGCCTCCCGGTCGGGATGGTCGCCCCACAGCAGCTTCTGGGTCAGGCGCATCGCCGAGCCGGCCACGGCGGCATTCTTGCTCTTCAGGCAGCGCAGCGCCAGTTGCTTGAACTCTGGATCGACCAGGATCATCGCGTGCACCTGGCCGTGGGCCTTGGCCCGGAAGTCGGGATTGCCGGTGTAGATGTGGTCCAGCGCATCCAGAGCTCGGCTGACGACCAGCGGGTCGGAATGGTGCGAGAGGTAGAACCAGAGGGGTGCGTTGGCGGCGTCGGTGGTGACGCTGATCGGCCACTGAGGCTGCCCGGCCAGCTTGTCCGCCTTCTTCCTCTGCGCCGGAGTCAGCTTTAGAGAGCCCCGCTCGAGCTTGGGCGAGGGGGTGTTGCCGGCTCGATTCTCGCGGATCGAGGTCCCGGCCGGAGGCTTCTCGCCTGGCAGGTAGTAGCAGAAGACCTGCACGGCGCGATACTCCTGACCCCGTTTCTCGATGCCGATGCCGATGCCGCGGCTCCTGGCGTCCAGAATCGAGGAGCGGTGATGCGGGCTGGCCATCCAGAGAGCGACGAGGAAGCCGCCGAGGTCCGTCTCCTCCGCGCCCACGCTGGCGACGTTCTCGGAGATGCCCGAGACGGGGACGCCAGCGGCCTTGACCCGGTCGATCGGCCAGCGCCGTCCTGGTCGCCTGGACTCGTGCCCCATGAGGCCGTCCTCGAGCTGCTCGCTGGCCCAGTCGCGCGCCACCCGGGTGAGCCCCGGGACCTCGACCAGAGGAGGCAGCCCGACCCTGGCGCGGTTCTCGTTGGTGAGCTGGAGAACCCGCAGTTCTTCGGCGCGGTACTCCTGCCCCCGGGCGGGGCCGCCCAGGAGCAAGAGCAACGCGATGACGGTCGCAAATTTGACCCGCACGGAACGGAAGTTCTGTGGGAATCGGGCGGGTCCTACAGGCTCGGCCGGAGGGAGCCGCGCCCGCGAACGGATCCGGATCCGCTCCGGGGAGCGGATCCTTTCCCGCGGAGGGAGCCGCGCCCGCGAACGGGTCCCGGTCCGCTCGGGCGTGGCGCGCTAAAGGCTTCCGAGCACACGCAGGTAGGACTGGTAGCGCTCCGTGTGGACGAGACCAATTTCGGCGGCCTCGCGCACCCCGCACCCGGGCTCGTCCTGGTGCAGGCAGTCGCCGAACCGGCACCGGCAGGCGCCGAACTCGACGAACAGCCGCCCGAGCTCGCGGGGCTCGCAGTCGAGTGGGGCCAGCTTGAGTCCGGGCAGGTCGAAGATCTCGCCCCACTCGAGGCGATACAGTCGGATGCTGGTCGTGGTGTGCTGGCCTTTGTTGTTGGCCAGGCTCACCTCGCCGGTCTGGGGGGCCGTCTCGGGCGCCAGCGCCGCCAGCAGGCTGCTCTTGCCCACGCCCGAGTGCCCGCACAGGGCCGAGCGCCCGGTCAGCTTCAGCTGGTCAATCCCGTCGCCCGTGCGTGTGGACGTGAGCACGGTCGGATAGCCGAGTTGTCGGTAAACCCGAGCGGCTTTTTCGGCTTCAGCCCGGTCGAGGTCCACTTTGTTGAGCACGACGACGGCGTCGACCCGCTCGTGCTCGGCCATGGCCAGGAAGCGGTCGATGAGCCCTGTTTTGAGGGGTGGCTCGTGCACGGAGCCGACGATGATCAGGCGGTCGAGGTTGGGACAGAGCATCCGCACGACGCTCTGCCGGGTGCGTCCGTCCCCATCCGGGGTGCGGTGTTTGAGGGCGCGCTGCTTGCGGGCCTCCATGCCTTTATGGATGGAGCGCATCTGGCGCCGGGTGAATTCTTTCAAGACGGTTAGCTCCTTCAATACCCGGGAAACGTCCGGGCTGAATGTCAGCTAACGCTCAACCGCGCGAGCCGCCCGAACGCTGGAATGCAGTGGCAATCAGCATATGAACTTGCATGGCGGCTCTCCCTTCTGCGGATGGATGTGCTGACACAATAAAGGTTGAGAGGGGGGTGCGTCAACCCGTTGAATCTGTTGGGAGTGAGATGGCTGCTGGGAGTCCTTTCGATGCTTGCCCTTCTGGCTCTGAACCAGCATTCCATTCGACCTTCCATCACAATTGACGGTGTCTGGCCAGGAATGCCCGAGCGGGAGGTCATGTCCCGCGGCGACACCAGAGTAGAATTCCAGGATGGTTTTGTAACGCGTGTATCCGGCACTCGCCTGATGGAGGAAGGTCAACTCATCGACCCTGAACAGGCAGGCTTCTCGCGCGAGGACGGGATGGTCGGTTGTAGTTTCGATATGTCTGGCGGAAGCGTCCACAGTCTCCCCGAGAAGTGCGTCCAACTCAAAACCTTCCGGCGGGGCAAGCTGACAATCTCAGCCGTTACGACCGGCGGCATCACCACCTACACCCTGGGCCCCTGAGCACAAAAAAAAGAGCCCCCTGGCCGGGGGGCTCTCTGAGTAGGGCGTAGATAGCGCGCGTTACGGTGCGCGCCAGTTTCTTGTGCGTTAGGGAACGATGGCCAGGGTGCCGTTGACTTCCTGGGCGATACCGGCAACCATGCCGCCGCCGTTGACGTTGACCATCAGGCCGCCACCCGTCATCTGGGCCTCGACCTTGTACTCCTTACGGATCTCCTGGCCGCCGAGCGTGCCGACCGAGGACACGGTGGCTTCCAGCTTCTGCGGGGGCTCCTGGCCGTCTTTGCCAAAGCCCTCGGGCAGCTTCCAGGTGGTGGTGACGTCATACGCCTCGCCACCCAGATCGCCGGTCACGTGGTAGCCGGTGGGCTGCTGGCCGGACTCGTCCATCAGCGGGCTCAGCTCGAGCTGGCCGGCGACGCTGCCGAGCTGCACGCCCACCTGGGCGGTCATGGCTTGCTGGTTCATCCCGAGGAAGCTGATCTTCTCTTCGTTACCACCGATGGTGCCGTTCCAGCCGATCTCCTGGGTCTCCTGATTGACGACGAGGCCACCGCTGACGGCCTGGCCGGCGAAGTCGCCGGACACGCTGACGGGGCTCTCCTGGTTCTGCATATCCAGGGCGAAGGAGAGGTTACCCTCCTGGCCCGCGGTCTTGGTCTGCACGTCGAGCGTGATGAGCGGCACCGCGCCGCCACCCATGCCAGCCATGATGACGGCGGCGATGCCGGCGCCCAGGCCGAGCTGCACGGCCGGGTCCAGCGAGGGGCACGCGGCGGCTTTGGCGGGGGTATCGATGACCGAGAAATCAACCTGATCGGGGGGCGGCTGGGGCGCGGGCGGCGCCGGAGGAGCGGGCTGCTCCTGACGGGTCACGGGGCCGCAAGAAGCGAGCGGGCTGTTGAAGCTGGGTGCGATGGTGCTGAGCATGTCTATTTGAATCCTCCCTGTTGTTTGAAGCGCAAATCCCGCTTTCTTCCGGCGGGTCGATGGGCGCAGTGTATGCGAGACAACCAGGAAGGATATTGCCGACCTGTTGACAGCTCACCAGAACCGCGGGTACGGCTGAAAAGCGCGCCCTCATGCGACTTCCAACCCATGGTCCACGAAGGGGTTGTTAACAAATCCAGAGGATTTCGTCCCCCCGATGCCCAAACTGCCGGGATGGGGAACCTTTTCAAGCCTAAAGAGAAGCGTCGCTGCTCGCATATCCTGGTGAAGGAGCAGGCCCACGCCCGCAAGCTGCACCAGGAGATCAAGGGCGGCGCCGATTTTGCCGCCCTGGCCAAACAGCACTCCGAATGCCCGAGCAAGGCCAACGGGGGTGACCTGGGCGAGTTCGAGCGCGGCGCGATGGTGAAAGAATTCGATAAGGTGGCCTTTCAGCTGGGCGTGGGAGAGCTCTCCGAGCCTGTCCAGACCAAGTTTGGCTACCACCTCATTCGGCGAACGGGTTAACAAGAGGAAGGAACGGCGTTATGACACTGATCTCGAACGAATCCAAAGGGGCCCGGAGCATCCAGTCCTCCGAGCAGCCCTACGCCTATCCGCCGCAACGCACGTTCGTCGAGCCGGACTGGCGCCGCATTCCTGGTTATGCCAACGTCACCGACAAAGAGTGGGAAGACGCGACCTGGCAGCGCAAGAACACGGTGAAGAACCTCGGCGAGCTCAAGGCGACCCTGGGCCATTTTCTCACCGACGACCTGGCCGAAAGCCTTCGGCGTGACCTCGAGGAGCGGGCCACCATGTCCATGCTGGTCCCTCCGCAGATGGTGAACACGCTCAACCTGGAAGACCTGTGGAACGACCCGGTGCGCCGCTACATGCTGCCCGCATTCGCCGACCGCAATCCCGATTGGCCCAACCATCCGCGGGCCAGTCGCGACAGTCTCCACGAGGCCGAGATGTGGGTCGTCGAGGGGCTGACCCACCGGTATCCCACGAAGGTCCTGGCCGAGCTGCTCTCGACCTGCCCCCAGTATTGCGGCCACTGCACCCGGATGGATCTGGTCGGGAAAGACGTGCCCCAGGTCAAGAAGCACCGCTTTACGGTCAAGCAGAATGACCGCCATCAGCAGATTCTGGACTACCTCAAGCGCACCACCACCATCCGCGACGTGGTGGTCTCGGGGGGCGACGTGGCCAACCTGCCCATCAACCAGCTCGAGCACTTCGTGTCCTCGCTGATCGAGATCCCCCATATTCGCGACATTCGCCTGGCTTCCAAGGGCCTCATGGGGCTGCCCCAGCACTTCCTCCAGGATGAGGTGCGCTACGCCATGGAGCGTCTGGGCCTGAAAGCCCGCCAGCACGACGTCGACCTGGCGCTGCACACCCATGTCAACCACGTCAGCCAGCTCACCCCCCTGGTGGCGCGCGCGGCCCGTACGCTGCTGGATGACGCGGGTTTTCGCGACGTGCGCAATCAGGGCGTGCTCCTGCGCGGCGTGAACGGCACCTCCAAAGACCTGTTGGATCTTTGCTTCACGCTGCTGGATAAGGCCAACATCATGCCCTATTACTTCTATATGTGCGACATGATTCCAAACTCCGAGCACTGGCGACTGGCCGTCTTCGAAGCTCAGAAGCTGCAGCACGACATCATGGGCTATCTCCCGGGCTACGCCACGCCCCGCATCATCTGCGACGTGCCCTACGTGGGGAAGCGCTGGGTCCACCAGATCGCCGACTACGACCACGAGCGCGGCATCTCTTACTGGACCAAGAACTACCGCACCAGCCTCGAGGGCGATGACCCCGAGGCGGTCGGCCGCCGCTATGAATACTACGACCCGGTCTACGTGCTGCCGGAGGCCGGCCAGGCCTACTGGCGCTCGCAAGAAGCCGAACGGAACTGAGCTCGAATTCCGCCTGGTGGGAAAGTCTCTACTTTGAGTTCAATTCAAGGAACAGTTTGCTCAAAGAGCTATGCCTCCAGGGCATCCTTGTTCGTGAGCAGCACCGTCGGCTTGCCCAGCGAACGCTGGCCCAGCGCGCGCCGGCCGGGAGCGGTCGGCATGTCGCGGGGGGTCATGAGGAGCAGCTCGTCCTCGTTCAAGTCAGCGGGTCGACGATTTCCAGGAAGTCGAAAACTTTGAAATCTCGACCGTTCAGGGTGGCGATGCAGCGAACTCCCGCGGCCTCGTAGGTCGCGGCCAGAGCAGTATCGAGGATGCGCTTGCGACCCAATCCGAGGGAGGTCATGAGGTCGAAGACGCGGGCGACTAACTGAGTGGTGGGCATCACGCGAACGATTTCCGCCCCTCGCCAGAGCTCGCCTGCTCTCCTCAGTGCCTCTGTCGTGGTCAACGGAGTTTCGAAGCGCCTGGGGTCCGTCACTACGTGCAGAA
Source organism: Vulcanimicrobiota bacterium (assembly GCA_039809865.1). Lineage (GTDB taxonomy): Bacteria > Vulcanimicrobiota > Xenobia > Xenobiales > QWHO01 > QWHO01. The sequence goes on along the minus strand of JBDHVW010000003.1, from coordinate 141,404 downwards.
ATTCGAACAGGACTTGGGGAGCCAGTCCAAACGAACTGGAGCGACTCTTCTGGCGCAGGAATTCGCGAACTCGCCGGTGCTCGGGCGCACCTTCGAAGAGAAGGTTGACGGCCACGTCCGTATCCAGGCCGAGTATCAATCCAACATCTCCTCGTAGAGCTCGGCCCGAGTCCAGGAATTCTTCATTTGTCCGCTGGAGTGGGTGGGAATGTCAAAGATCGATCCTGCCGAGCGCCGCTGCTCGAGATAGCTCTCCATCGCCTCACGGATCAACTGGGCCACCGGCTTGCCCTGGCTCCGGGCAAGCTCCTTGTATTCCTGGTAGGTCTGAGGGGAAACGTGGAGCGAAATTGCTTTCATGGTGAAAGGATATATCGGTCACCTATATCTGTCAACGCACGCCCGTCGTAGAGCGCGCCATACTCCCGATCAAAGATGCGGTAGCCAAACTCCTCATCCGACTGGTGGTAGACCCCTTCGGGAAGTCGGCCGTGGTAGCGAGCACCCGGTCCCGCGTCCAGCCAACCCGGCTAGCCGGCGATGGAGCCAGCTCGAGCGCAACTTGACCGGCTGACCCGGCCGCCGCAGTCAGAACAAAATAAATGAGCCCGCCAGACCGGCGTTAACGCGTCTGTCTCTCGCTGCGCTGAACGCCTCGAGGACGGCTCTCCAGATGGATGGACGGGGGTTCCGAGAGGACCGCAGCCTCTTTCGCAGCACCGCCCGCCTGGTGATCCATCTCCTGGCTGGCAAAAGCTTGCATTAGTGCACGAGAGAGGGCTTTGCGTCAAGAGCTCGCTGGCAGAGGCGCCCTCAAATCCTTTCAGAAAGGGCCGTTGCAGGCCGCCTGGCCATCCTTTCGGACCTCCGTGATACCGGACGACGAAAGCATCTTTCCAGGGCCAGCAAAGCATCTTTTTGCGCGTCGAAATAATGGCTATGCATCAACGTTCCAGGCGGTTCGACGATTTGCTCGAACAGCGTTCAACTTGGTAAAATGGTCTCGTGCCCACCTACCTCCTCGAGCCCACCCCCACCGTGGCCGACGGTGCTCTCGAAGTGCCCCACCGGGGCATGATGAAGGGCATCCTCCACGGCGAGGCGGCCCTCTTCCTGGATGAGCAGATGTTCAAGCTCTCCCGCGCGCACGCGCGCCTGGGCCTCCGGCTCGGTGAGGCGCTCATGCCGATGATGAAGCGCAAAGGCTACATGGCGCTCGGGCATTCCAAAGCCGCCGACTACTGCCACGAAGAGCTCGGCATCAGCAAGAGCACGGGCGAGCGGCTCGTGCGTCTGCATGTGGGCCTGCAGAAGTTCCCTCTGGTCGCCGCGGACTTCCGCGAGGGCAAGCTGAGCGAGTGTCAGACTCTGCTCTTGTTAGCCTACCTCCCCAAGCTGGGCGGCGAAGCCGGCTGGGTGCAGAAGGCACGCGAGCTCACCGTGCGGGGGCTCGAGGCCGCCCTCACCGAGGCCCGCGGCCGCACCGAAGGCGCACCCGTCGTCGCCGCTTCGGCGGAGCACACGCTCCGTCACTACCGTATCGACCCGGCCACCTTTATCGATTGGCAGCTAGGCCGCGAGATCGCCGGGCGGGTTGCCAAGGCCGATCTGAACGACTGGCAGTTCCTCGAGTTCCTGGCGGCAGAGTTCATGGCCGGCCCCTGCCCGCGGGCGACCGACGAGCCCGTTCCCGAGGGGAGCCGACCCGCGGAATCCCGGCCTCCCTCCGATCTCTGGCAGATTCTCGAAGAAGAGTATGGGCGTTGGGGCTACTTTGACTGGGATCCCGTCCCCGTCGAACTGGCTCCCGAGTTGGAGCAGCCTCTTCCAGAAGGCCTGCACGAGCGCCAGCGGGCCATTGTGGATTTGTTCCTCTGCAGGCGGCGGTTGCATCTCCACATGGGGCGCATGCTCTTCACGTTCAACCGCCTCAGTCTCTGGCGTCACGCGGGGTTCGCCAGCCTCGTCCACTACGCGCAGGAGCGACTCGGGCTTTCCACCACCACCGCCCACCGGCTCATCCATCGCGAGCGGCAATTCCTCGAGCATCCGCGAGTCTATAAGGCAGTATGGAAAGGCGAGCTCAGCTCTACCACCGCCGATGCGCTCTTCCCGATCCTGAGCGAAATCCCCGACTCGTGCCAGAACGCCTGGATCGCTTTCGCCACCCGCACCACCACCCGCCAGGTGGAAGCTGTCGTCAAAGCAACCTGCGACCTCGCGCGGACCGACCACGAGACCTTCCGCATGACCAACTACCTGCCCCCGCACACCGATACCCGAGCCTCGCAGATCCGTGGGCGCGCGCGCCGCTGTGACGAACCGGTCGATTTTCCGGCGCTGCTCGGGCCTGTCGGCGTGGTCGTCGGATGGGCCGCCTCCTGGCTCCCAATGTTGACGTTTCGTCCGGCCGACCCGTCGGTGACGCTTGTGGTCCGGGTGCCGAACGAGGTGGCCGGGTTGGTCGAGGAAGCCGAGCGCGTGGCCGCCGCTTATGGGGCCCGGACGCCCTCCGAGGCGCTGCGAGTGATGCTCGACGGGTTCATCAGCACCTGGAGTAAGGCCGACTTGCAGTTGCGGGCTCAAACCAGGCGTCTCCTGGAGGCCGCCGACTATCGTTGCCAGGTGCCGGCCTGCAGTGGCCGCGCCGAACTCGAGAGACATCACCTCAAGTTCCGCTCCCAAGGTGGGGGCAATGAGGATGCAAACCAGGCGGTGAGCTGCCGCATGCACCACCAGGGTGGCATCCATACGGGTCTCGTCCAGGCGAAACGCCTTCCGAATGGAGCGATTCGCTGGGAGCTAGGGCGCGTGAACGAAAAGGCTTTCCGCGTGTTTCACAACGAGACCCGCGTCGCTCAGGTCCTGCTCTAGCGTGACCAGCGCCAGTTTGCGCGCCAGAATGAGGCTGCCAGTCCGCCCGGGAGGTCGACGCCTTCGCCCAGCACCTCGCGCAGTCTCGCCTGGTCGTCGCCGCTGCGTAGCACGACGGCGCCAACCTGTTCCAGAGTGCGGCCCATCAGCGCCTGAATCTTGTCCTCGGTGGGGTGCCAGACGATGTCCGGGCTACCCAACCAGTAGGCCAGGTCGGTCCCGAGACCGCGTCGCAGGAAGCGCCAGCGCTGCGCGGGGCGCCATCGCTCCAGGCTCCAGAGGATGCCACCCAGCACAGGCAGGGACAGCGCCAGCAGCACAGCTCGGCTCAATGATGCTCGAGGAGACCTTCATAAGATGAGTAGCCGAGGTGGCCCGCCGGACAGAAGATGGTGAATGCGTCCGGCATGGTGGATACCTGGTAGTCGTAACGACGGCCCTCGGCCTCGGGGCAGGCGGGCAGAATCTTCAGGTAGTTAGGGACTAACTTTTCCAGGCTGTGCGGATACCTGCCCACCATGTCCGTGCTGTACATTTCCAGAGCGGTCGCGATCTCTTTCAGTTGCTGCCGACAATCGTCTCGGTTGTGTTGTCTCTGGCGGACTTCCAGAGCGTGGTCCAGGAGGTAGCCGAGCGCCACCACGCAGAGCAGGACGAGAGCATCGTATCGCTTCATGGTCTGCACTACGTCCCCGCCCGGGGAAAAGTTCACCGACGGGTTCGCGTGTCCAGTGTAAAGTGAGCTCACGGTTCCCCGAACCCGCACGAATCCTGAGAGGGACCTCGTTGCTCTGACCCGGGGCACCTACATGGGAGGTTGAGATGGCGACACGGGTCCTGGACCTGCGCGGCCTGGTCGTCAAAGTTGTCAGCTCCGAAGGCACGCTGCAGCTCGAAGGTGATGCGGACCTCGAGATCTTCCTCTGTCGGATTTACACAGTGAGCGGCGGCAACATCGTCACCGGCAGCCGTGCGGCGTCGTTGAAAGTGGACGATTGCTCTAACCTGAGGTTGGAGTTCGAAGGCGGAATCACCCTTATTCAGGACACCTCTTCCATGGACTCCGAGGAACTCGCCTGGAAAACCATCTCGCGCGCCCGCCCCGAGTGGAACATGGAGGGAGTTCCCCATTTCCCACCCCTGCTTCAGCCGGAGGTGGAACGGGCACTGCGTGCTCGAGTGACCGAAGCTTACCGTGCGCTCCTCCAGAAGCAACCCGATGGAAGCGCCGAGGTCTACGAGCAAGCTCGCACGGAATGGGTAGCCCTCCAGGAAAGAGAAAGTCAGTAATCGTCGGGGCCGACGAGGTGATACCAACCCCAGGCCCTCGCTCGCCCCGGAGAGTCCAGCCCGCCCTCGACAAACGCAGCTCATTGGCCAAGCAGTGCGCGGAACTCCGCGACCAGTGTCGAGTCGTCCAGGGCGTCCTCGAACTCACGCAACCATCCTTCGACGTAGGCCTGATCGAGCTTGCCCTTCTGCCGGAGCACCACACCAGCGGCATCCTCTCGGTCCCTGGGGCGCGTCGAGATCAGCTTGAGGACGATCAGGTCTTCGGCCGTGCAGACCTCCACCTCGACCTTTCCGGGGAGAATGCCCGGAACCCGCCGTTGCACGCACGCTCGATCGAAAGACGTGTCCGCTAACAAGAAGTCCACCCGAGTGCCCGAAGCGTTCCTCACGGTGCTCGCGTCCGCTTCGAACTTGTAGCCGCCATCCTGCAAAAACTCGAGCAGGCTAGCCCCATCGGACCGCTCCAGCAAGATCTTGAGGTCGACGTCCCGCGTGACCCGCGGCTCCCCCCAGATCGCCACGGCAAGACCACCGATCGCGGCCGATTCAATACCGGCTCCGGACAGGCGCTGCTGCGTGCTCCGCAGCGATTCAGCGAGTCTTTCCACGGTTCAAACGCCCGATGCGCTCCTGCAGTTCGGCGAGATACTTCATACGCTGCGGCCGAAAGATCGGCTCGGTCTCCTCCAGCAACGGCCCGAACTCTTCCATCATCGCCAGGTACTGTGCCACCGATTCCTCCACCGTCAGGCTCTGCAAATAGCGAGCGCGCGCCTCGCGAGCTGCCTTTTCCTGGTCCTGGCTGAACATCGCGATACACTTCCTCCAGCTTTCTTTCAGCCCTTTCGCCAAGCTCATGCTATGCTGGGGACCAGTCTGTCCTTCGTCGCGCGGTCGCTCGGCTCCGGAAGTTCGTTCCCCTGACCGACGATTCGCGGGAAGAGGGAACGACCGACAAGCGCTACTCCTCGCGCAACGCTCCCGCAGCTCGAAAACCAATCGAACATTTCCGGGTCGGGAACGAACGCACATTCGTTCATGGCCATTGAATGGCGTTCTGACGCCGCTTGAAACATAATCCAAAAATCGAACGTTTGTTGGCTTGTTTGGACTACCCGGGGAGTGGTATATTTTGCCCGCAAGACCTCGTTGCGAACGGAGGAACCAGTCACCCGAAGACATCAAAAGCTGAATAGAACCCTCGATATCTCGAGACCTTAGATGCGTCAGAGATACGCCCAGCGGCACTAGTTGCTCGCAGGGCGGCAAGAGCGACCACGCCGAGAGGCGTGTCCAATCGAGAGGGCGCCACTACCGACACGGGTTCGACCCGACGGTATCGAGCGGCGAAACTCCACCAAATACTCTGCAGAGACCCCCTGAGGTCCATTCGCGACGGCGAGCTGCACGCAGTTAGAATCGGTCGGAGTCCGGCAAGTCCGGTTAGCAGAGGCTCAGGACCTCGCATCGCCCGCACGAAGAACGATGAACCTTGCGATTCGTCGTTCAGCTCCCGAGGCCAAGTGCCAGACGGAGCAACGGCTCGAACAACAGGCTCCGGCCTGCGAGACCGTTCGGCGCCGCGACAACCCTCCGGGGTGAGTCGCCAGAGCCCCCACGGGGGCAAAGCCTCCCCGGAGGCAGCTCGGAGCGGGCGAATCAGTCCGTGTCAACTTGCAGAGCCGCAATCTCACACCGGAGACGGTCCCTGAATTTCGGCACAGGGTGGACTTAGAATCCACCAGAGACCCTACGGGGTTTCGCCAGCTGGTCTGGCCCGAGAGGTTCCACCTGCCGCAAAGCGCTACGGCAAAAGGTGTCAGCGATGTCAGCCACCCTACGGGGTGTGCCAGGGTGACCAGGCTCCGCTTCCCGGGGTCTTGCTCTTTTTTTGGGGGCATTTGCCCCCTCCCACCTCACCCCACCCGGGAGGCCCCCGCCTGTGAAGAAAGGCTCCCCTAAATCGGTCTTCGTCTGTCAGGAGTGCGGCAGCCAGTCCCCCAAGTGGCTGGGCAAGTGCAATGATTGCGGCGGGTGGAACACCCTGCAGGAAGAGCTGCTCACTCCGCGCGCCAGCATGGGGATGGCCCTTGGCGCCGAGCCCGGATTGGCCCCCGTTCGACTCGACGAGGTCGATCTCGAGCAAGAGCCCCGTTTTTCCACGGGCCTCGAAGAGCTCGACCGGGTCCTGGGAGGGGGCGTCGTGCCCGGCTCCCTGGTGCTTCTGGGCGGGCCGCCCGGCATCGGCAAGAGCACGCTGTTGCTCCAGATCGCCCGCCAACTGGCCGCCACCCGCGCCCCGATCCTCTACGTCAGCGGCGAGGAGTCCGCCCGTCAGATCCGGATGCGCGCCGAGCGTCTCCAGGTCGACGGAAAGGGTATTCTGCTGGTCTCCGAGACCCGCCTGGAGGCCATCGAAGCGCATATCCTCAAGGAGAAGCCCGGCCTGGTCTTCGTGGACAGCATCCAGACCATGTTCCGGGCCGACCTTGCGCCCGCGCCCGGCAGCGTCACGCAGGTGCGGGAGTGCTCCGCGAGCCTGATGCGGCTGGCCAAGTCCCATGGAGTGCCGGTCATCCTGGTGGGCCACGTCACCAAGGGCGGAGAGATCGCCGGTCCGCGCGTGCTCGAGCACCTGGTCGACACGGTGCTCTACTTCGAAGGCGACGGGCTCCACAATGTGCGGGCCCTGCGCTCGGTCAAGAACCGTTTCGGAAGCACTCAGGAGATCGGGCTGTTCCGCATGGGCTCGGGCGGGCTGGACTCCATTCCCGACGCCTCGGCCTTCTTTCTCTCCCAGCGCGCCGGGGGCGGCCCTGGCTCACTGGTCTTCCCCAGCATGGAGGGCACCCGCCCTCTGCTGGTCGAGGTCCAGGCGCTGGTGGCCGAGAACAACGCGGTCGACAAAGGGGTGCCGCCCACTCGCCGGGCCGTCGGCCTGGACGGCAATCGCCTCAGCCTGCTCCTGGCCGTGCTCCAAAAGCGTGCTGTCAACCTGGGCCTGGGGAAGTGCGACGTCTACGTCAATGTCGCCGGTGGCCTCAAGCTGGTGGAACCGGCGCTCGACCTTCCGCTGGCGCTGGCCGTCGTTTCCAGCAAGCAGAACCAGGATGTCGACAGCGACCTCGCCGCGGTGGGAGAGCTCGGCCTGGGAGGCGAGGTGCGCGCCGTGACCCAGATCGAGAGTCGCCTGAAGGAGCTGGCCAAGCTAGGATTCTCGCGCTGCCTGGTGCCCGAGAAGAATCTCCAGAGTCTCAGCTCCAGCTTCGATTGCAAGCCTCTGCGGGTGGTGGGCGTCAGGTCTCTCTTGGACGCGCTGGCGGCCGCCGGTCTGAAGACCTCTTCGGAGAGAGGCAGGCGCAACGGCGATTTCCAGGAAGTGCACAGCTCGAAAGGAGCAGCACCGTTTTGAGCCTCAAGATGGATTTCGGGTTTCTGTGCCATTTTGCCCAGCAAGAAGAGGGGAAGCTCTACGCGCGCGGCATCGGGTTCGATCGCCTGAACGTGCCGGGAGTTCCGTGCAGTCTGGACGGCATGTTTTACGTGCTGCAGCTTTGTGCCGCGCCGGGTAGCCCGCAGGAGCGGCCCTTTGCCCTGCGTCTCTTGAATGCTGACGGCGCCGCCGAGTACGAGATGCAAGGCACCATCAACTTCGCTCAGCAGAACTATGCCGGAGAGCCGACCGTGCGCCTGATCATCGGCCTCGAGGAGGTCATCTTTCCTCAGTGCGGCCGCTACGCGCTCGCCTTCGAGGTGGATGGCCAGGAGGTGCACCGGGCCGGCCTCGAGGTGCGCCTGGAGCAGCCCGCGCCTTAGCGTTTCCAGAACTGCCAGGCGGGGGGGGTGGGGGCGGTCGTGGGCGCCTGCACCGTGCGGTTGAGGAACCACCACCAGTGGGTCAGGGGCGGGTCGTTGATGATCTGGTATTGCTTGAAGTTGGCGTGGCCGATCTCCATCACCACGTCCGAGGCGCGAGCGCGCAGCTTGTTGTCCAGATCCACCACGACGCGCCAGACCTCGCGCAACTCCACTCCGCGCCGTCCCAGCTCGAGCAAGCTCTCCTGGACCTCGTCGCGGTAGTAGAGCAGGTTGGGCGCGGCCAGCTCCAGGCGCCCAATGTCCTTGATGTAGCGGTCATAGTCGGCCAGGACTTCCAGCATGTACTGATATTCCTCGCGCGTCTCCTCGTCGAGCCCCTCGGGCACTTCCACGGCTAGACGTCCACCTCGACCAGCAGGCGCTCTGCGATCAGCAAGTCCTCGGGCGTCGTCACCTTGAGGTTGCGATAGTCGCCCTCCACCACCCCGATCCGCCCCCCTCGCCACTCGATGAGCGAGCAGTCGTCCGTGCCCAGAAAGTTGCCTTTCACGGCGGCCCGGTGGGCGTGCAGGATCGGCTCGAATGAGAACAGCTGCGGGGTCTGGGCCGCCATCAGCTCGCTGCGGGGCAGCGTGCGGGCGACCTGGCCGTTCTTGACCACCTTGACCGTGTCTTTCACCGGCACCATCGGAAGCACGCCGTCCCAGGCCCCCAACCCGTCCACCAGGCTGTCGAGCAGCTGGTGCGTGAGGAAGGGGCGGGCGCCGTCGTGAATGGCCACCACGTCACCGGCGGAGGCCTCGCGCAGGGCCAGGGCCTCCAGGGCGAACCCGATCGATTCCTGACGCTCCGCCCCCCCGCGCACGACCGCGGCCACCTTGGTCAGGCCGGCCTCGGAGAACATTCGCTGATATTCTTCTTCGTCGCCTTCGGCCGCCGTCACGACCATGCGCTCGAGCCGGGCATAGGTCTGGAGCACGTGCAGACAATGCAGCAGCAGGGGACGCCCTCCCAGGGGCATCAGCAGCTTGTTGGTCCCGCCCATCCGGCGACTCTTGCCGGCCGCGGTAACGACGGCCAGGAGCGCCAAATCAGTTGCCGGAGCCCCGGGGGCTCTCCTCGCCCAGGAACTTGTGGCTCAAGTCGCGGGCATTGTGGCCGTTGCTCTCGCTCTTCTCCTCGTAATCGACGGGGGACTCGCGCGGCTCTTCGGCGGGCTCGGAGGAGGGGCCGGAATTGGGTCGCACGCCGCCGGTAAGGCCTTTGAAGCGTCCGAACACCATCTTGCCCGCGTTGGTTTGCACGATCGAGGTGACCTCCACGATGACGCGGTCGCCCACGTAGCGCCGGCCCTTCTCGACCACCACCATGGTGCCGTCCTCGAGGAATCCGACGCCCTGCCCGGCTTCCTTGCCGTCGCGGATCAGCTTGACCAGAATCTCCTCTCCCGGTAACACGACGGGCTTGAGCGCGCTGGCCAGCTCGTTGATATTGAGCACGCGGATGTTCTGAAGGCTGGCGACCTTGTGCAGGTTGTAATCGGTGGTGACGAGCGGCAGCTTGAGGTCTTGCGCCAGCCGGATCAGCTTGGCGTCCACTGCCGTTTCCTCGAAGTCTTTTTTCTCGATGGTCAGACTGTCGGACTGCTTCATCTTGTGCAGGATATCCAACCCTCGGCGGCCGCGCGTGCGCTTTTGCGGGTCTTCCGAGTCGGCTACCTTCTGGAGCTCGTTCAGCACGAACTGGGGCACTACCAGCGTGCCTTCCATGAAGCCTGCCTCGCACACATCGCAGATGCGGCCGTCGATGATGACGCTGGTGTCGAGGATGTAGTAGGCGCGGCCCCAGGGGGCGGCCGTGCCCGTCTCGAGCAGGTTGCGGAAGGAGTGGATGAACACCAACCGGCTTCCGAAGAAGGCGCCCAGGAAGCTGAAGAACACCGTCGTCAGCACGATCAGGAACGGCCCGAGATAGTCGCCCACGAAGGGAATCTTGGAGAAGTCGATCGACTGCAGCGCGAGATTCACGAAGAAAGCCACGATGAGCCCGAAGAGCAGGCCGGCCGAGCCCATCAGGACCTCTTGCAGCGAGAGCTTTTGCAGGCCCACGGCCACGGCGTCGACCGACTTGACCATGAGGTTGGCGAGGATGGGGGCCAGCACGACACCCACGAGGATGCCCAGGAGGATCAGCGCGGCGAAATTCTGGTAAACCTGCGCCCCGACCAGAGCGGAGTTGTAGAACCGCTGGCTCTGAAGGGCAACGTTATAGCCGCACAGTCCGCCGAAGACGGCGAAGATGCAATAGAACATGCCCCGAATCAGTTTGGCCAACGCTCACCAACCTTCGCGAGCTGTCAAAAACGGGGAGACTGACCCCGTCTTCCAAGAGAAAGAACTTCAGTCCGAGAGAGGATTCTCCTGCAGCGGGGCCGCCAACCCCAGGTCCAAAAGAGCCTGTCGCACGCTGGGAAAGGCCAACCGGTCCCAGGGGATTTCCTCGGGTTGGAACCAGCGGGCGTCGGAGCACTCGGGTCCAGCCACGGCCGCGCCCTCCACCACGTGCGCCTCGTAGACGATGACCACCACGATGCTGTCCGGGTAGCTGTAGACGCCCAGCAGACGGTCGCAGGCCACCGTGACCCCGGTCTCCTCGAACACTTCGCGGGCGGCGGCCTGCGGAGTCGTCTCGCCGCGGTCCATATAACCGCCCGGGTAGGACCACTTGCCCCGGGCCGGCTCGATGTCCCGCTCGATCAGCAGAATGCCCAGGGGGCCGGTCACCAGGGCGCAGCAGGCGACCTTGGGGTCGAGGAAATGAATCTTCTGACAGGCCGGGCAGTGGTGCCGCTGCTGCCGATCGAAGAACTTGAGCTCCAGTTCGGAGGCACAGTCGGAGCAATACTTCACCGGGCGTAGAATAGGGGTTGGGTCATGCGTTATCGCTTTCGAATCGACCTTCGCGCCCTCAAGCGGGAGACCCCTCCTCGCGAGCGACTCGAGCTCTCGGATGAGCCCGAGGTGGTCGGCCCCTTGGACGAGACCGGCGATCCCCGGGTGAAGGCCTACAACGCGGCCCTGAACTGGGCGCGCAGCCAGCACCCCGGGAGGTTCGTGACCGGAACCCTGGACTACCACGTCTTCAACGGCTCGGAAGGAACCTGGCACGTGGTGACCCGCCCCCGCGACAACCGTCGCGAGCGGGTCTCGGAGGTGGTGGTTTTTCCCGACGGCGCTCTCTTGAGCCGCACATTCGCCTTACAGGGAGCCGAGCCGTTGGATCTGGGCTCGCTCTTTCACGAGGGCCTCGACCCGGTGGACCTGGATGACGCAGCCCTGGCCGAGTACCCGGGCTACGAGCTGCAGGCGACCTTTTACCGGCGCGAGCCGGACCGCCTCCTGGGCATCGAGCGCTGGCAACGCTACTTCGATGCGGCTCGGGGCGAGATCATCGCGCACGAGAGCTCGGACATCCCCCCCGACTAGGCCTCGTTCTTCTTGGCCACCCGCACGCCGCCCACGATCAGGGCGTCGGGGCGCTCCTCGATGGAGACATCGGTCTTGGGCGCCAGCATGCTCCAGAAGTCGCCTTTGCAGTAGCGGTCCAGGTCCTCACAGAGCTGGCTCAACGCCTGGCGCGCCTCGTCCAGTCCGGCGGCCGCCTCCAGCTTTTCGCGCGGGCCAGCGGCACCAGTAGCTTGGTGTCGCCCGTCTCCTCCAGCGCGCCCAACAGGGTCTCGCTCACGGCCGCCAGGCCGCCCTCGGAAAGCTCGTAGAAGGCCATCGTGACCAGTCGAGTCGGGCATTCCACCGTGAGCGACCCGTGGTCGCCAAGACTGGCCACCGTGTGCTCGGCCAGAGTCCGGCGATCGTCCTTGCGCACCCCCGCTCGCGAGGAAGGTCCGCCAGGAGTCGCAGGCCATCACGCCCCAGGCGCTCGCCGCGCACGGCCGTCGCCACGGGATCGTTCGTCTGGCGCACAACCTCGTCCAGGCCCGGGACAGACGAGTCGGGTGCGGTCGCCAGAGCCACCGCGGCCAGCAGCGAAACCGGTTCGGCCGCCTCGGCCGCGGTCATCTGGCCCACCCGTGCCAGACCGTCGCGATAGGCCCGGGTCAGGCCGCTTTCCGGCACTCTCTGGGCAGCGGCGCGAATGAGCTTCCCCAGGTCGGGCGACGAGCCGCCGGCCTCCTGGTAGAGCTGGTCGAGCGTCTCCACGGCGGCAATGCGGCGCTTGGTCTCAGCGCCGAACCAGTAGCGTTTTTCGATGCGGGCTAAGCCATCGCGGGCAATCTGGGCAGAGTCCACTGCTTCGCACGATACCCGGCGGGTCTGAAAAGGAGCTTATGCTCCCGGGTCGGGGTCGTCGGGGCGCAGTGCGTCGAACATCTCGCCGCGCTCGGCCATGCGCTTGAGCTCGTCGTCTCCCTCGCGCACCCGGCGCGCCAGGTTGGAAGGCTTGAGCAGGCCCTCCTGGGCTTTGAGCCGGTTGTCCAGAGCGCGCACCTGCATCTCCAGCTTGGCAACCCGCTCCTGCAGGATCTGGAACTCGCGTCGGGACAGTGCCATTGGGAGATCCCCTTTCAACCGCGGAGCCCTGGATCAGAGCTCCTCTTTAGCGTGATTGAAAGGAATTCAACACCGGACGCGGGGGTCCTTCCAGGGTCAGAGCCGTCTCCAACAACTCCACGAAGACGACGTTGGCGATGTTCCGGCCGCGCCCGGTGAGCCGCACGCGGGGTCCGTCGCGCCGGACCAGGCCGGCCGGAAGTCCGGCCAGGAAGCCTTCCACCCGAGACGGATCCACGGGGAAGCGCCGGTAGAGACGCTCCAGGTTCAGGCCCCGCCGGGTGCGGAGCGCCAGCGTGATCACGTCCTTGAGCGTGCCCTCCAGCCCCAGCTTCTCGCGCTCGATCACGGGCGAGCGCCCCTCGGCCACCGCTGCGGCGTAGTAGTGGGGGTGCAGGATGCGCCGGCAGCGCCAGCCATCGATGTAGCCCGTGGCGCCGCAGCCCAGCCCCAGGTAGGGCTGGTTGCGCCAGTAAACCAGATTGTGCCGGCAGGCGCGCCCGGGTTGAGCCCAATTGGAGATCTCGTAGCGCCGGTACCCCAGGGGTCGCAGCGAGGGGGAGAGCAGGTCGGCCATGTCCGCCTGAAGATCGGGGTCGGGCGCGGGCATCTCGCCCAACTTGATCTGCGATTCGAGGCGCGTTCCGGGCTCCACGGTCAGGGCGTAGGCCGAGAGGTGCTCGGGGCGCAACTGCCCGATGCGAGCCAGATCCTGGCGAAAATCCTCCAGGGACTGACCCGGCAGGCCATAGATCAGGTCCAGGTTGACGTTGTCGAAGCCCGCCTCGCGGGCGGCCGCAAGACCGGAGACCGCTTCCGAAGCGCTGTGGATGCGACCGATGCGCTGCAGCAACCGGTCATCGAAGCTCTGGACGCCGAAGGAGAGCCGGTTGAACCCCGCTTTCCGAACCGCCCGCAGATAAGCCAGGTCCACCGTGCCCGGATTGGCCTCCATCGTGATCTCGGCGCCCGGCAGAAACGAGAAACTCTCCCGGCACACGTCCAGCAACTCTGCCATCCAGGAAGCCGGCGAGAGGCTCGGCGTGCCGCCCCCGCAGAACAGCGTGCGCACTTTGAAGCGGCGCTCGCGGCCGGTCTGGCGAATGTCCTCGAGCAGAGCCTCGTGATACTTGCGTTGCTCGGAAAGTTGCTTGGGCTCGCCGTAGGCGTTGAAGTCGCAGTAGGTGCAGCGCGTCCGACAGTAGGCGAAATGCAGGTAGAGCCCGACTACCATTCCATCTTGCGGGCCAGGGCCAGCACGCCCAGCGAAGACTTGGCGTCGCCCAGTTCGCCGGCCAGCGCCCGGCGGACCGCCTCGGCGGGCTCGAGCTCGACGATCTCCAGCAACTCCCCCGGGTCGGGCTGGTTGGGGCCGAGCACGGCGTCGGTGACCACGTAGAGGTGCATCAGCTCGTCGCAGAATCCGGGCGAGGCCAGGCAGGGCAACTGGTACTCCACGTTGCCTTCCAGAAAGCCGATCTCCTCGTGCAACTCGCGACGCACCGCCGCGTCGGGCTCCTCGCCCGGGTTGATCAGGCCGGCCGGGATCTCCAGAAGGTAGCGTTCCACAGCCTTACGATACTGTTTGACGAAGACGACCCTGCCGGCCCGCGTCAGGACCGCCGCGCAGACCGCGTCGGCGTGCCGGATGATCTCGCGGGGCGCGCGGCTGCCATCGGGTAACTCGACTTCGAGCAACTCCAAACGCACGATCCGTCCCTCGAAGAGGGTCTCACTCGTTACGGTTTTCTCGGACAAAACTCAGCCAGCGTTTCAGCGAACTAGAAGATCCCGCCAAAGCCCATCGGGCTGAAGAAGTTCATGCTCCAGGGAGTGGCGTGCATCACGGTGCTGAGCAGCATGACGCCGGTCAGAGCGCTGGAAACGGCCTGCGCCCCGAACACCCACTTCATCCAGTTGTTGGATTGCTGCATCGGCATCACCTGAGAGCCCCAACTGCCTGGCATCTGGGGCATGCCGGGCTGGCCGCCACAGTACTGGGCGTAGGACGGCGGTCCCCAGGGGCCCTGCGGCCCGAAGTTGCCACAGTAGTTATTCGGCTGGCTCCAGGGCTGGCTGGGCGGCATGTAATTGGAGGGCCGCCCGGAGATGAAGTTCTTGAAGCGCTGCCACAGTCCCGGCCGCACCTCGGCCTGGGGGAAACCTTCGCGCGGATGCATGCTGGGATGCGGCGAGAAATCACCCGAACCGAAATTCCCGTGCAGGGGCTGCCCGTTATTGTTGACGGGGCCCCCGCCGCCCAGCGGGTTGTCGGGCGTGCCGGGAATGCCCCCGCCGTTCTGACTGAAGCTCTGCGGCGCGCCCTGCGAGCCCGCCTGGCGAGCCGCTCCCGCCGTCGTCTGGGCCTGCGACTGGCGCGCCGCCGCCTCTTGCATTCCAGGTGGCATGTAGCCCGAAACCGGGAACGGCAGCGGTGAAACCCCGGCGCCGTTCGGCATGATCACGCGATCGCCGGCGAACTGAGCGCCACCACGGTTGATCTGGCTGCCGTCCGGCATAGCCTCGTGGGTATACCAGCCTCCGTCCTGGCCGCGCACGGCCGAAAGAACGTTACCCTGGGGCAGCACGACCTGGCAGCTGCGCCCGTCGGCGCTCTCCACCGAGAAGTCCATGCTGCCGGAGAACAGGGTGTAACGGTGGCCCTGGGCGTCATTGAAGGTGTATTTGTATTCCTCGCCGCCATCGGGCCGGCGGTGCATCCCGATCTGCACGGGGATCGGCTGGTGTGTGCGCGAGTCCATGGCCATGGCGCCGGCCGGGCCGTGGCTGATCGCCACGCCATTCGGGAGTCCGATCACCATCAGGCCGTCGGCGGTGATGGTGCGCATCAGGCCCGACGGGGTTTGCTCCTGCCTCTCCTGAGGACGGCCCGCGGCGCCCGCCATCGCGGCCTGGCCGGCCGAGCCGAGATTCTGGGCCTGGCCCACGCCCAGGTCGGGGTTGATGACCCCGCTCGGCTGCTGGGGCGGCTGCTGCACGAACTGCTGGCCCCCCAGTTGCTGCTGGCTGCCGTCAGCGTTGATGCGAACCCGGTCATTGACAGTGACCGAAAGCGTGAACGGATGCACCGAGATCTTGTTGCCCTCGGCGTCATTGTAATTGAGCGTCTTGCTCTGCTCGTCGGCGGTCACGTTGAGCTTCTGCCCGTCGCGGCCCTGGCCCCAGACCTTGCCCTTATCCATGTCCCGGAAAAGGATGTTGCCGTCGGGCATGCCCACCATCATCAGCGTGGGCTCGCGCTGCATCGTTACGCCCGAGTCGGACTGATAGACCTGCACGCCCTCGCGCTCTTCGGATACAAACCGCTCCACGCCGTTCTGCTTGCCCATCGACTTGAACTTCTCGCCCTCGGCTTCGGGCGGCGGGGGAGCTGCTTGCGGCTGGTGCACCTGGGCCGAGTCGGTAGGGGGAGTCTGTTGCTGCTCTTTGGCGCCGGTGGCGTCTCCTTTGACTGCCGAGGCCGCACGTCCGGCCGCGCCCGTGTGAGCGGCGTTGCTAACGTAAGCCTGGGAGCCGGCCGGGGGGATCCCGTTATTGGAGGAGATTGCCATCGCGTCCACCTTTCGCGCCCACACTCGCACGCATGAGTCGTCAGTTACCAATATAGTCAAGCACCCTCTGGGGTGCA
Organism: Vulcanimicrobiota bacterium; assembly: GCA_039809865.1. Taxonomy (GTDB): domain Bacteria; phylum Vulcanimicrobiota; class Xenobia; order Xenobiales; family QWHO01; genus QWHO01. The sequence goes on along the minus strand of JBDHVW010000003.1, from coordinate 125,201 downwards.
ACCGAGCGAACCGGGCGACCCCGGTGCGTGTCCAGAAGTTAACATTTTGTTTACATCCTGGACTCTCTTCTCTTTTTTACAGGGAACCCCTGAAAGATGTCCAAAAGCCCCGAGCAGCCATGAATGTCGTTTCTCCCAAAAAGATCATCCTGATTCTCTTGTTGCTTCTCCTGCCCATCCCCCTGGTCTGGCTCTTCGTCAATAAGGCGATGGATTCCGGCACGTTCTTCGTGTGCGTGCTGCTGGCCCCCGGGCTGGTCGTGGCCAACCTGTGGGATATCCAGTCGGCGCGGAAGCGGGGAGCGCTGACTCTGGCCAGCCAGGCCCGCGAGCTGGTCGAGAAAGGGCAGATGGGGGCCGCCACCACCAGGCTCGATCAGGCCCTCAAGCTGGACAAGAACTGCTTCGAGGTCCGCGTGGTTCGAGGCGAGCTGCACAGCCAGAACAAGGACTACGAGAAGGCCCGGCGCGCCTTACTCGAGGCTCTGGACATCCAGAAAGACTCGTTCCGCGCCCATTATGCGCTGGGCACCTGCTACCTCAACGAGCAGAAGATTTTCGAGGCCGTCTCCGAGTTCCGGCAGACCATTCAGCTCCGCCCCGACTTCACCGAGGCCCATTTCATCCTGGCTCAGGCTTACGAGCTGGCGGGAGAGAAAGACAAGGCGCTCGATACCTACAAGAAATTCCTCGAGCAGGCCCAGGGCGGCATGGAGCAGGGGGCCAAGATGGCCAAATACATCGAGCGCGCCCAGGAGCGCGTCAAGGCGCTGAAATGAACGAGAAGAAAGAGACCAACTACATCGAGCTCATCTCCATGCTGTTCATCGCCTGTGTAGGGGTGCTCATCGCGATGAGCTTCGGCACCGTGCAAGAGACCAAGCAGCACGTGGCCAACCTCGAGACCTGTCGCGAGAACCTCACGGCCATCAGCAAGGCCGTCGAGGACTATGAGAAACGCAACGGGGGCAAGCTGCCCGAGCATCTGAGCGACCTGACCACCGGGCCCAATCCGCCCATCAAAGAGCTTCCCAAGTGCCCCGAAGCAGGCAAGAAGCCCAGCTACGACGCGGCTTCCGCCTACGAGTTCCGCAATGGCGCGGTGCCGCGCTTCACCGTGCGCTGCGCCGGCACCAACCATTCCGTGCTGGGCCTCAAGAAAGACGAGCCCTATTACGATTCGCTCTACGGCATCAAGCCCGCCCCCTCGTCGGAGACGCTGGCTCCCTAATATTGATCCGCGAGCGTCCATCGAGTAGACTGGGGCAGCGCCTCCGCGTAGCTCAGGGGATAGAGCGACCGCCTCCTAAGCGGTAGGTCGACGGTTCGAGTCCGTCCGTGGAGGCCACTTCTTTTCCACGCAACCATGTCTGAAACTCCCGTCACGTTCGAAGAGACCCCGGTGAGCCGCCCGGCCCACCGTCCGCCCCGCTTCACCCGCACCGACCTGCTGTGGCTGTTGGTGTTATTGGCGGCCGCTTTCTTCGTGCGCGCCTGGCGCATCGACTACCCCTCCAAGGAATATTTCGACGAGATCTATTACGTCGATGCCGCCAAGAAGATCTACGCCGGCCAGGAAGACCCCAACAGCGTGCACCCCCTGCTGGGCAAATTGCAGCTCGGCGTCGGGATTCAGCTCGTCGAGGCCCTGCGCGTGAGCTATCCCGCCATCCCCGAGACCATCGGCTGGCGCCTGGGGAGCCTCCTGCTCGGCATCGCCATCATTCCGCTCACCTTTTACCTGGGCTGGATCATGCCTGGAGGAGGGCGCTTTGCCGCCTTCGCGGCGGCCGGGCTGTTGAGTATCGACTTCATGCACCTGGTTCAGTCGCGCATCGCCATGTTGGACATGTACCAGGCGTTCTGGATCATGGTGGGCCTGGTGGCGGCCTGGAAATATCTCGAGGCGGGACCGCGAGCCTGGCTCTGGGCGCTTCTTTGTGCAGCCTGCTTCGGAGCCGCCACGGCCTGCAAGTGGAGCGGGCTCTTCGGGGCCGTGGGAGCCTTCCTGGCCATGGCCCTGCTCTGGCCCGGAGGTTTCCATTTGCGTCGGGCCGTGCTGCTGGCTTTGCTGTTCGCGGTCGTGATTCCGACGCTCTATATCGGCTCCTACACGCCGCTGTTCGTGCACGAGCACGCCGTGGGCCGCTCGCAGTTCGACAAGATTATTGGCTACCACCAGCGCATGTGGCGCTTCCGCTATAACAAGAAAGAGTTCGAGCACCGTTACCTCTCGGCCTGGTACAGCTGGCCGGTGGTCTGGAAGCCGGTCTGGTACGTCTACGAGGAGTCGCCCAAGCCCAAGGAGGGCGAGCCCGAGCTCGACCCGGCCGAGACCACGGTGCACGGTGTGGTCACCATCGGCAACCCGCTCTTCTGGTGGACCTTCCTGTTGTTCTTCGCCGAGGCCGTCATGCTGGCCGTGATGCGTCGGGATCGAGTCCGTGGCTTCCTGGTGCTGACCTACCTGCCCCAGGTCCTCTGCTGGGCTACCGCTACCACGGGGGGATTCATCTACTACATGCTGCCGGTGCTGCCTTTGATGGCGCTCACGACCGCCATGGCCCTGGCCGAGTGGCGCGACTCGACCTTCTGGCGGCGTTGCATCTGGGTTTACTTTGGCCTCTTGCTGGTCTCGTTCATTCTTTTCTTCCCCCTCCTGACGGGGCTTCCGGTGCCGGAAACCTACTTTCGCGGGCTTTTCTTCAACCCGCACTGGATATGAGCGACCCGTTCGAGCCACCCGAGGACGTCAAACCCGAGGCCGACGTGCAGAGCTTCGAGGTCCGGGCCGAGGACGTCGGCCAGCGTCTCGACCTCTTCCTGGCGGCCCGGCTCGACCGCTCGCGCTCCCAGATTCAGGACTGGATCGAGAAGGGCCGCGTGATGCTCGGCGCCGCCCATCCCCGGAGCTCCACGAAGCTGAAGGCGGGCTGGCAGGTGCTGGTCGAGATCCCGCCCGTGGTGGCGGCCGACCCCGAGCCGGAGCCGGATATCCCTCTGGACATCGTGTTCCAGGACGCCCACATCCTCATCCTGAACAAACAGCGAGGCCTCACGGTCCACCCGGGCTCGGGAGCGCCCTCGGGCACCCTGGTGAACGCGCTGCTCGCGCACATCTCGGACCTGTCCGGAATCCGGGGCGTCGAGCGCCCGGGCATCGTGCACCGGCTGGACAAGAACACCTCGGGGCTGATGGTGGTGGCCAAGCACGATCAGGCGCACTTTCGCCTTCAGCAGCAGTTTCAAGACCGCAGCGTCATCAAGATCTACGAGGCGCTGGTCCACGGGGTGCCCTCCCCCAACCGTGGACGGATCGACCAGCCGATCGCCCGCCACAAAGTCGACCGCAAACGCATGGCCATCGTCCCCGGGGGCCGGGACGCGCTGACCGACTACCAGGTGCTCGAGGAGTTCGGAGGTCAGTTCGCGCGCGTCGAGTGCCACCTGCACACGGGCCGCACCCACCAGATCCGCGTGCACCTGACGTGGCTGGGCCACCCGCTGGTGGGGGACACGCACTACGGACGCCGTCCCAACCCGTGGGACCTGGAGGGACAGGCGCTGCACTGCCGGCGCCTGGAGCTGCAGCACCCCATCACCGGCCAGACGCTCGAGTTCACGGCACCCGCGCCCCGGGTGGTGCAGCAGATCCTCGAGGAGTTGCGCCTGCGCTACGGATCGGGTACACTATCGGCATGAAGAGTCTCATCGCCGCCCTCATGATCTGCACTCTCAGCGCCGGCGCCTCGGCCGAAAAGGGCGTCGTCACCAGGACGACCACCGACGCCAACGGCCAGAAGACCATCGTCATCAAGGATTATCGCGCCAAGAAGCAGCGCCCGCTCAAACGCACCGCGGCTTCGCAGTTCAAGGAGTACGACCTCGGGCCGTCGGCCACCGACGCCAGCATGCAGCCGGTCGACGTGAGCTACGCGCCCCCCGCGCAGCCCACCTACGTCCCCGAGCAGCGCGTGCGAACCTATACCTCGACGTACGCCCCTGGCCCCAACGCCAGCATGAGCCCCGGCGGAGGAGGCGGCTCCTTCAGCTCCACCGTGCTGCCGACCTCGCCCTACTACGGCTACGGCTTCTACGGCGGCTACGGCCCCTACTACGGTTACGGCAACTATGGCTACGGCAACCGCTGCTCCAACCGCCCGTATTACCCCGCCCAGTATCCCTCGACCTATCCCGGCTTCTTGCCCGGCCTGCCGAGCGGACCGGCCCTCAACCTCGGGTTCCCGGTCTTCAACACGGTCAGCCCGCCCATCATTCCCGGGGCGGGCGGCTATCGCTGCCGCTAGGGGCTCACGCCCCAGCTGACCGCGTCCGTAGAGAACAGGCGCGTGTTGTTGTCGCCCACGGCCACGTAGAGCCCGTTTCCGAACGCCAGAGCGCGCACCGTGCTGCTGGTGGGCAGCGTCCGGGTTGCAAAGTTGACGCCGTCGGGCGAGGTCACGACCAGCCCCAGGCCTCCCAGCACGAACTGACCGTTGGCGAAGAGGGCCGACACCAGGTTATCAGTCGTGGGAGCCTCCTTCACGCTCCAATTCACCCCGTCGGGTGAGGTCAGCAGCCGCCCGACGTGGCCGGGGATGACGAACATCCCCGCGCCGAACGCCGCCGCCGTCTGGAAGTGACCGATGCCGGCCGGGATCACGGTCCAGTTGACCGTATCGGGCGAGGTGATCAGCTGCCCGGCGCCGCCCTCGACATACAGCCCCTGACCGAAGGCGAAGCCGCGCAGCGAGTGGACTTCCGGCACCGTCCCCGGGGTCCAGGTCAGGCCGTCGGGCGAAGTCAGGAACGTGCCTTCCAGGCCGCCGGCCAGGAAGATCCCGTTCAGGAACGCCACTCCATACAGGTTTTGCTCGGTGCCCGAGGGGACCTGGCTCCAGTTCTGGCCGTCGGTGGAGGTCTGGATCTGGCCTCGCGAGCCGACCAGCACGAAGCGCCCGTTGCCGAAGGCTCCGCTGTAGAGGTTCTGGGCCGTGCCCGACAGCACGGGAGTCCAGCTCTGGCCATCGGTCGAGCGCAGCAGGCGCCCGTCGCCGCCCCCGGCCACGAAGATCCCGTTGCCGAACACGGCGGCCCAGAGGTCGGTGGGCTCGCCCGACTCGTCGACCAGGAACATCTGGCCGTCATAGGACAGCAGGATGGCGCCCGCGTCGCCCACCGCCACGTAAGTGGTGTCGTTGGAGTAGGTGATGCCGCGCAGAATGCCGGCCGTGGGGGAGTCGAGCGCGGTCCACACCTGGCCGTCCTGGCTCGAGAGCAGGGCGCCCTCGCTGCCCGCGGCGATGAAGCCCTGGCGACCGTAAGCGACGCTGCGCAGCACTTCCTGGGTGGGCGAGGGGACGGGGCCCCAGTTGAGCCCGTCGGCCGAGTAGACGATGCTGCCCAGGTCTCCCACGGCCACGAAGCCTGGCGGGCCCTCGATGACCTGCCACAGGAAGTCCCCCACGCCCGAGGTGCGGGGGGTCCAGGTCTGCCCATCGGCCGAAGTGAGCAGTGTGCCAAACTGGCCGCTGACGACGAAGAGGCCGCGGGCGAACGTGGCGCCCCAGAGAATGTTGGTGGTGGTGCTGTCGACCTGGGTCCAGGTGCGGCCGTCGGGCGAGGTCAACAGGACTCCGCCTCCACCGGCGACCACGAACCTCCCGTTGCCGAAGGCCGCGCCGCGAAACCCGGTGACGCTCACCGCCACCGGCACCGGGGCCTGGGTCCAGGTCACCCCGTCGTCCTCCGAATAGACGATCAGCGACGCGTCCCCCACGGCCACCCAGACGCCGTTGCCGTAGGTCACGCCGCGCAGATTCACGTTGACGGGCGAGTTGCGGGGCGTGTAGGTGCGGGCGTCGCGCGAGGTCAGGATGGTGCCGTCCGTGCCCACGGCCACGGTGAGCCCGTTGGCATAGCCCACATTGGCCAGCGTCGGAGGAGTCAGGGGATCGAGGTTCAGCAGGGGCGAGCTCGGCGGAGTGGAGGTCGCCGTCGGAGCTGCAGGGTTGTCGCCGCCGCATCCAGAGAACGCCAGCAAAGTCAGCAGGAGCAGGGCGAGGCGTCTCACTCGGCCAGAACTCCCTCGAGCACGTCCAGTCCCTCGGCCAGCTCGGCGTCCGAGAGGCTGAGCGGCATCAAGAAGCGCAGCACATTGGCGCCCGCGCCGGCTTTGAGCAGGATCAGGCCCTTCTGGTAGCAGCGTTTCAGCACGGTGGCGGCCCGCGCGCTGGCGGGAGACCGGTCCTTCTCCACCAGCTCGACGGCCATCATCGCCCCCAGGCCCCGCACGTCGCCCACGAAGTCCCAGCGCTTCTGCCATGCGAGGGCACGCTGGCGCACCAGGTCTCCCAGGTGGTTGGCGCGCTCGATCAGGCCCTCCTCCGCGAGCGTTTCCAGCGTGGCCAGGGCCGCACGGCAGGCCATCGGAGAGCCGCCGTAGGTGCCTCCCAGGCCACCCGGCCCGGGCGCGTCCATCAGCTCGGCGCGGCCCGTCAGGGCGCTCAGCACGGTACCGCCCGCCAGCGACTTGGCCATCGTCATGAGGTCGGGGACGAGACCGAAATGCTCGCAGGCGAACCACTTGCCGGTACGGCCGAAGCCCGTCTGCACCTCGTCGGCGATGAACAGGATGCCGTGCTTCTGACAGAACGCGTGCAGCGCCGTCAGATAGCCCTCGGGGGGCACCAGGAAGCCGCCTTCGCCCAGCACGGGCTCGACGATGACGGCCGCGATCTCCTCCGGGGCGACCTGCGAGCGCACCACGCTCTCGAGCGCGTGCAGATCGTTCTGGCAGCAGGGGCTCTTGGGATGCGAGCAGCGATAGCAGTAGGGGTAGGGCAGGCGGATCAGGTCGGCCGGAAACGGCCCGAAGCCCGCTTTGTAGGGTTGCACCTGGCCGGTCAGCCCGAGCGCCAGCAGGGTGCGCCCGTGGAAGCCGCGGTCGAAGCACAGAATAGCCCTGCGCCCCGTGGCGGCGCGCGCCACCTTGATGGCGTTCTCCACCGCTTCCGCGCCGCTGTTGAACAGCACGGTCTTCTTGGCGTGACCGCCGGGTGTGAGCGCGTTGAGCCGCTCGCAGAGCTCGATGTACGGCTCGTAGGTCATCACCTGGAAGCACTGGTGTAGATACCGGTCGGCCTGGTCGTGCAGCGCCGCCACCACTTTGGGGGCGCGGTGGCCCACGTTGACGACCCCGATGCCGCCCCCGAAGTCGAGCAGCACGTTGCCGTCCACGTCGGTAATCCGCGCCCCCTCGGCGTGGGCCACCGCGATCGGCGTGGTATGCCCCACCGCCCGTGGCGTCGCCTGCTCGAGCCGCGCATAGAGCGCGAGGCTCTTGGGGCCCGGGACCTCGGTCTTCAGCTTGATGGCCCTCACTTCCCGAATCTCGCCATGACGTGCTTGACGACCGTATAGTCCTCCAGCCCGTACATCGACAGGTCCTTGCCGTAGCCGCTTTGCTTGAAGCCGCCATGGGGCATCTCGCTGACCAGCGTCATATGGGTGTTGATCCAGACGCATCCGAAACGCAGCAGCTTGGAGGCCTTCAGGGCGCGGTTGACGTTGGTGGTCCAGACCGAGCTGGCCAGCCCGTAATCGGTGTCGTTGGCCCACTCGATGGCTTCCTCATCCGAGGCGAATCGCGTCACGGTCAGCACCGGGCCGAAGATCTCGCGCTGCACGACCTCGTCCTTCTGGTCCACGCTGCCCAGCACGGTCGGCTGGAAGAAGTAGCCCTTGCCGTCGGGGACGCGCCCGCCGGCCAGCACCTCGACGTGCTTGGGAGCCCTCTCCACGAAGCCCTTCACGCGTTCTTGCTGCGAGCGCGAGATGAGCGGCCCCATCTCCGAGTCCTCGCTCCCCACGTCGCCGACCTTGATGGTGTTGACCGCGGGGATCAGCGACTCCATCAGCTTGTCGTACACTTTGGCGCTGGCGTAGACGCGCGTGGCCGCGGTGCAATCCTGTCCGGTGTTGTAGAAGCCCGCCGTGCGCAGGTTCTTGGCCACGCGGTCCACCTCGGCGTCGTCAAAGACCAGCACCGGCGCCTTGCCACCCAGCTCCAGGTGGACGCGCTTCAAGGAGGCCGCGGCCGCAGCGGCGACCTTCTTGCCGGTGGAGGTGTCCCCGGTCAGCGACACCATTCCCACCTTGGGATGCGCCACGATGCCCGCGCCCACGGGCTGACCGTGGCCGGTGATCACGTTGAAGACGCCTTCGGGAAAGACCTCGGCGGCCAGCTCGGCCAGGCGCAGCGTGGTGAGCGGCGTCTGTTCGGACGGCTTGAGCACGACGGTATTGCCTGCCGCCAGCGCCGGCGCGATCTTCCACACCGCCATCATCAGCGGGTAGTTCCAGGGCGCGATCGAGCCCACGACGCCGACCGGCTCGCGCCGGATCCAGCTGGTGTGGTTGGTCATGTATTCTCCGGTTGCGCGGCCTTCCATCAGCCGCGCCGCGCCCGCGAAGAAGCGCAGGTTGTCGCTCATGAAGGGCACCTCGCCGCGCGAATAGGCGATCGGCTTGCCCACGTTGGCGCTCTCCATCTGGGCCAGCTCCTCGGCGTGCCGATCGATCAGGTCGGCCAGCTTGAGCAGCGCCGTGGCGCGATCCTGGGGTGTCGAGGCGGCCCACTTCGGGAAGGCCTTGGAGGCCGCATCCACGGCCCGGTCCACGTCTTCCTGGGTGCCCCGGTAGACCTGTCCGAGGACCTCTTCGGTCGCCGGGTTGAGCACGTCTTCGATCTCGCCTCCGGCGGAATCGACCCACTTGCCTCCGATGAACATCTGGTGCTGTTTCTTCAATGTCTGCATGGGCGCGAGCTTCGCCCCGGGAAGGTTCCGATCCCGCCCGCCCGAAACCGCCCTCATGCGCACTCTTCTTCTCCTCGCCCTGTTGACCGCGACCGCATTCGGCCGCCCGTTCATCCCCGACACGCTGGACGTGCCCGTGGACAAGCTGCTGGCCAAGCTCGAGCAGCAGGCCGCCAAAGCGCCCAAAGACGCCCATCTGCAGTATCTGCTCGGCCGCGTGAACGCCATCGCTTACGCCCAGAACGTGGCCACGTTCCAGGTGGCGAAGAACGACCAGGACAAGCCCTGGTTCGGTCCTCTCGACCCCGGGTATCCACCCGACAGGGTCGTCGCCAAAGGCGCGCGCAAGAGGCTGGAGCAGGCGCTGGCGCACTATCGCAAGGCCGTGGAGCTCGACCCGAAGGACGGCGTGGCCCGCATGGGCCTGGCCTGGTGCCTCGAGGAGTCGGGGGACCGGGCCCAGGCCATCACGCAATACCGCAAGGTCTATGCCGAAGCGAAGCCGGAAGGGCACGTCTTCGGGCCCGGCATCCGCCAGGAGGCCGGGCAGCGCCTGGTGGCCCTGCTCGACCCCAAGAAGGATGCGGCCGAGATCGCCGAGCTGAAGAAGGAGATCGCCCGTCTGGAAGCCCAGCCGCGCGCCGTCACGCCCGTTCTGATCCCCCTCGAGCGGGGGGCTGCCTTCGAGTCGCTGGTGGACCCGAAGGCGCGGGTGCGCTTCGATCTGGACGGCTCCGGACGCAAGCTGGCCTGGGGCTGGACGACCGCGAAGGCGGGCTGGCTGGTCTACAAAGAGCCGCACAACGGCCTGCAGCTGTTCGGAAACGTGACCTGGTGGGTGTTCTGGCGCGACGGCTACGAGGCGATGGCGGCGCTGGACAGCAACGGCGACGGCTGGTTGCGGGGGCCCGAGCTCGACGGCATCAGCGTCTGGTGCGACGAAGACCGCGACGGAACCGCCCAGGCCGACGAGCTGAAGGCCCTCCCCGCTCTCGGCATCGAGGGCCTGAGCTGCCAGGGACAGCCGCATCCCGACGGCTTCCCCTATTGTCCCAACGGGGTCCGCTACACCGACGGGACCGAGGGACCCAGCTACGACTGGATGCCGGAGGGCCGCCCGTGAAGAAGGCCTGCCTCCTCATCCTGCTCGTCTGCTGCGCCGCTGTCGCCGAGATGGCGGAGGACATCGTGACCGACGTGCCCGTCGACCGCATGATCGCGAACCTCGAGAAGAGGGGCCAATCGGACGCCCACGCCCAGTATCTCCTGGGACGCGTCTACTCGCTGGCTTATGCTCAGAAGCTCACGGTGGTCAAAGTGGAGAAAGGCTCATCCGATCCCTACTTCGGGCAGCTCGACCCCGGCTTTCCCCCCGCCGCGGTGACCGGGCAGGCCCAGCTTCGTCGCAAGTACCTGGAGAAGGCGATCCGGGCTTTCCAGAACGCGGTGCTGCTCGACCCGAAGAACCTGAGCGCCAAGCTTGGTCTGGGTTGGTGCTACGAGCAGTCGGGGCGCAGGAAGGAAGCGCTCAATCTCTACCGCCAGGTGTTCGCCGGCCGCTACGTTCTCGAGAAGGCAGGCGCCACCAGCACCCTCATCGACTCCATGGGGGTGGAGGCGGGCGGCTACCTGATCCACAAGCTCGACCCCAGAAAGGACGCCAAAGAGATCGCCGATGTCACGAAGAAGGTGGCCGAGCTGCGGGCGATCCCGCGCGCGGTAACCCCCGTGCTCATCCCCCTCCAGCGCGGGGCGCGCTTCGAGTCGCTGGTGAATCCGGATGCCGACGTGCGCTTCGACCTCGACGGCACGGGCCCGCGCCGCTGGGGCTGGGTGACGCCCCGGGCCGGCTGGCTGGTCTACCGCGAGACCAAGCCGCAGATCCGGTCCGGCCTGCAGCTGATGGGCGGAGTGTCCTGGTGGGTGTTCTGGAAGGACGGCTACGAGGCGATGAGCTCGCTGGACGACGACGGGGACGGCTGGCTGACCGGCCCCGAGACCCGCGGGTTGGCCGTCTGGCAGGACCGCGACGGAGATGGAGTCTCCCAGCCCGACGAGCTCCTTTCGCTGGAAGAGCTAGGCATCGAGGCTCTGAGCTGCCAGGGGCAGCGCCACCCGGACGGTTTCCCCTTCAGTCCCGGCGGAATCCGTTACCGCGACGGCAGCACCGACGACTCCTACGACTGGACCCCCGTGGGCCGGCCTTGAACGCCTAGGCTTTCGGCACGCCCAGCCTGGCGAGCGACTCCACCACCTGGTCCACCGCTTTGGAGGGCGAGACGTCAAACGTGTCCCGCACGACTCCCTGCGGGTCGATCACGAACGTGCGCCGGGCCGCGAAACCGCCGGGCATCAGCACGCCATAGGCCGTGGTCACGCTCTTGTCGGCGTCGCTCAACAGGGGGAACTTGTAGCCCTGCTTCACGGCGAAATCCTTATTGACGGCCAGCGTGTCGGTGTTGGCGGCCAGGATGACCGCCTGGTAGGCCGAGAGGCGGGCGCTTTCGTCCCGCAGCAGGTTGCATTGAGCCGTGCAGCCCGAGGTGAAAGGCTTGGGAAAGAAGTTCAGCACCACCCACTTTTTGCCGTGGTACTGAGCCAGCGAGTAGGTGTGCCCGTCGGAGGCCGCCAGCTCGAAGGCGGGGGCGCGCTCGCCCACGCCCAGAGCGAGGGCTGGAAGAGCCAGCAACAAAAACAACAATCGTCTCATCTGTCTGACTTCCCCTGAAGGACGCCCGATCCTACGAGCGGAATGCTGGACGATGGAACAGCCGATCGGCAGTGAGCTCCCCGCGCCCCTCGAGGCGGCGCCTGACTACAAACTCTACACGCCCGACCAGGTCGGCCTCGCCACCTTCCTGGGCTCGGCCCTGGCTGGGGGCTACCTGCTCTACCAGAACTCCCGCCGGCTCGGCCGTCCCACCCTGGTGCCGCTGGCGCTGGGGATTGGCGCGACTCTGCTGGCCATCGGGCTGGCTCTGGTGACTCCGGTCGGAGCGGGGATCGCGATCGGACTGGTCTTCGCGATGCGCCAGCTGGCTCAGGGCGAGCAGGGCGCTCGCGTGCGCGAGCACCAGCAAAAGGGAGGCAAGCTCGAGTCGGGTTGGAACGCGGCCGGCGTCGGCGTCATTTCGGCTTTGATGGTCTTGAGCCTGGGATTCGTGGGCGGAACCGGCTACGACATGCTGATGAGCCGCAGCCTGAAGGTTTCCGAGAACGAAGAAATCCAGTATCAGCGCGGCGTTCCCGTGGATCAGGCGCAGGCCCTGGGCGCCTTTCTGCAAAAGATCGGCTACTTCAACGGCAAGAATACCGCCACGGTGTGTCTGCGCAAGGACGGCTCCGACTGGGTGGTGGGCTTCGTGGTCAAGGACGGCATCTGGGATCAGCCGAGCATGGTCGATGCCTTCGGCGTCATCGGCAAAGCATTCCCCAGCGAGGTCTTCCACAACGAGCCCGTCAAGGTCGAGCTGCTCGACGCCAATCTCGAGGCTCACAAGACCCTCTAGGAATGAACGCCTGGCTCGACCGCACCTTCAAGCTCACCGAGCGCAACTCGAGCGCCCGCATCGAAGCCCTGGCCGGGCTGACGACGTTCATCACGATGTCCTACATCCTGTTCGTCAACCCGCTCATCCTGGGCGACGCGGGCATGGACAAGCAGGCCGTGCTGATGGCCACCGCCCTGGCGTGCGCGTTCGGCTCCATCCTGATGGGGCTGCTGGCCAACCTCCCCTTCGGCCTGGCGCCGGGGATGGGCATGAATGCGCTGTTCACCTACACCGCTGTGAAGCAGCTCGGCATGACCTGGCAGCAGGCCCTGGGCGCAACTCTGCTGGACGGTTGCATCTTCTTGCTGCTCAGCCTGTTTCCGATACGCGAGCGGCTGTTCAAGGAGATCCCGTTCAACATCAAGATCGCCACCTCGGTGGGCATCGGGCTCTTCATCGCGCTGATCGGCTTTCGCAACTGCGGCATCGTGCAAGATCACCCGGCCACGCTGGTCACCATGGGAGATCTCACCGCCCCCGGCGCAGTGGTGGCCATCTTCGGGCTGTTGCTGACGGCCTGGTTGCTCTTTCGCGAGATCAAGGGCGCCCTCTTGATCGGAATCCTGGTTACCACCTTCGTGGCGCTGCTCGTGCCCGAGGGCAACGCCCACGTGGCCAACTGGCCCGCCGACGGCCGCTTCGTCGCCTGGCCCGATCCGGCCGTGCTGGGGAAGGTGGCCGGGCAGCTCGACCTGTGGGGGGCCTGGAACAAGGGCCTGCTGTTCATCGTCTTCACCTTCACGTTCGTGTCCATCTTCGATACCGCCGGCACGATGGTCGGCCTCACCACCAAGCTCGGCTGGATCGACCGCGACAACCAGACGTTCCCCGGCCTATCGAGGGCCCTGGTCGCCGATGCCAGCTCGATCGTCTTCGGCGCCGTGGCCGGCACGTCCACCACCACGGTCTACATCGAGAGCGCCACCGGCATCGCGGAGGGCGGACGCACGGGGCTGACGGCCGTCTGCACCGGAATTCTTTTCCTCCTGGCCACCGTGTTCTCGCCGCTGGCGAGCATGATCCCGGCCGCGGCCACCTCGCCCATTCTCATCCTGGTGGGCTATTTCATGCTCGAGCCCATCCGCGAGCTCGAGCTGGGCGACATCACCGAGGCGTTGCCTGCGTTCCTGACGATGATCATGATGCCGTTCACCTATAGCATCGCCCACGGATTGATCTGGGGCATTCTCAGCTACGTGATCCTGAAGCTGTTCACCGGGCGCTGGCGCGAGGTGAAGGTCACTACCTGGGTTCTGGCCATTTTGTTCATTGTCAGCATCCTCTGGCACCCGTAGGACTGAGCCGAGAGGCCACGAAAGACCTCCTTGCCGTGGGCAAGTACTCCTACCGATTGCGGGACGAATCCGGGGGGCTCAAGACCGGTGTGCTCGAAGCGCTGGATCACCGGCTCGCCCGCGAGGACCTGATCGCCAAAGGTTGGCGCGTCGAAGAGCTGACTCCGGCCGACCCGGCGGCTCCCGCGCAGCCGATCCCCACCCCGCCGGCGATGGTCGACTTCAGCGAGGTCTTTGCCAAGAAGCCCGAGCCGCCCCCGGGCCCGCCCCCGCCCGCTCCCAAAACGGGCCGCGCCGCGCTGGAAGCGGCCATGCAGGACGCTCTCAAGGCTCCCGCTGCCCCCGTGGTGGTCAAGCCGGTCGAGTCTCCGGCCCCCCGGCGCACCACGCTCCCACCCCCCACCGAGACCCTGGCCCCCGCGCCCGCCTGGCGCATGCCGGTCATCCTGACCCTGATCGTGGTGGGGCTGATCGTCTGGATCTACCAGAGCCGGGCCGGCGCAAGTGTTCGCGGGCCGGGCCAGGCACTCGAGCTCCACGACGTGAAGGTGGTGGTCAAGGGGCGCCTCCGCCTGTCGGATGTGAGCGGCCGTCCCCGCGGAGCGCGCGTGACGCTGCACCTGCCGCAGATTCCGCTCGACGTCACCCGCGAGGGCGACGAGCTGACCCTCAACGATGACGGCGACTTCCAGATCGAGCTGGCTTTCCAGAGCGCCCGCGTACCGGCCCAGGTCGAGGTCTCGGCCAGCAAGGCGGGCTACAAGGACGCCCATGTCAAGGACATCCTGCTGAAAGGCGAGCCGCTCAGCGCCGACCTGCCGCCGATCGTGCTCGAGCCGACTAGGTAAGCCGCACGGCGGTAAAGTCGTGCACCGGCTCCACGCCCTCGGCGGTCGAGCGCTCCGCGACCCGCCCCTGGCTGGTGAGGACGTGGTCGATGTGGGGAGCCCCCGGGCCGGTCTGACGCAGCCCCAGACTCGGGTAGTGGCGTGGCTCGAGCCCGTCGAACCACACCTGGCCTGGAGCCGAGTTGAAATCGCCCCCCACCCGCACCTGCTCCCGACCCTGCACCAGGGAGGTCAGCGTGGCGTATTGCCGGGCGCGCGTGCTCTGCTCCAGGTCCGAATCGCCGCTGGTCAGGTGCGTGCTGAAGATGCTGGCGTGGCCCAGTTGCACTTCCAGAGCGGTGCGATTCTCGTTGTCCGGGTCATTGGGGCCCAGGTCGTGCAGCTTCACCGCCGTGGCCTGCTGCCCCGGGCCCAGCAGAATGGCGTTCCCGAAGCTCCCCCCGCTCACGCCCAGCGAGTTGCCAAAATGCATCGTCCAGGTTTGCGACCGCCCGCTCAGGCCCGTCCAGGTGGCGCTGTAGGCGCGCAGATCGCCCTGGTCGTGGCGCTCCACCGTCAGCCTGCGCGTCGTGCCGTCGGCCAGGGTCGTGACGTAACCCTCCTCCGTCTTGCGCAGCCCGCGGCCTCCCAGATCGGCCTGGAAGACGCCCGCCAGGATCTCCTCGTTGTAATCCTTACCGCCGGTGCGCCCCGTGTGCACGTCCACCTCCTGGAAGGTGACCGCCTCGAGGTTGTGCTCGACGACCTGCCGACCGACCAGGTCGCGGATCGTGGCAAACCCCAGGCGAGCCTGGTCGTTGCCCCCGCCCAGGTTCATGCTACCCATCCGGGTGGGACCCGCGGCGCAGCGACTCAGGTTGTCGAGGCGCACCTGGAGCGAGGGATGGTCGCCCCCCTGCTGCTCCACGCCCTGGAGGACCTTCTTCAGAGCCGATTCGGCCACGCCGGGCGGCACCAGGCGCCGCGCGAAACAGTCCGCCTCCAACTCTTGCCGCCTGCCCTGGGCCTGCAGCTGGCCCGTCAGGTCGGTCCAGGGCAGCAGCCAGCGCCACCCTACGGCGTCCATCAGGGCGCGGCGGTCGGCCTGGTGGCCCAGCTCGGTGTGGCCAAGCTCGTGTCCCCCCACGAACAGCAACTCGTCCTCGGTCAGCCGCGAGGCCAGATCTTGATCGACGAACAGCGACCCGTTGCCACACGAGGCCGCCCAACTCCCCCAGCCTTTCGTGAGGTTGACGTGGTAGTCGATGGCCCCTCTCTGCGCGTGTCCGGACAGCTTGCCGTTCAGGGCTTCGACCCGGGCCTGCTGAGCCGGGTCGTCTCCCCGCGCGTGGTGGCGGCGGATGTCCGACTCGCAGCGCTTGCCATCCTCGAGCTGCTGGCTCAGGCTGACGGGACGGGGCTCGAGCTGCTGGGCCTGGGCGGCGCCGAGGCCGGCCACCAGCGAGAGGCAGACGACCAGGGCGGTGGTCTTCCAAAATCCTGGCCCGCTCTTCTTGCGTCTGAGCTCGACCCGGTCGACCGGCCCGGTCGCCTGCACGGACCGAGCCGCGCGCTGGGGCTGCAGAGCAAAAGAACGCAATCCGGCCGGGATGACCATGCTGTCAGACTAGCTTGCTACCCCGAAAAAGTCCTCAATTTCGCAGGTGCGTGACCGATCGCAGCCGCTGGGACTCCATGCGGTCGGTGCCGTAGCGCTTCATCTGGCACTCCACCTCGAAGGTCAGCACCGAACCGACCAGGCTCACCGTGAAGTCGGTCAGATGGCGGGCGATCGGTCGACCGTCGGTGCAATAGAAGCTGAGAGGATGGGCGCCCGTGGGGGACACGAAGAGCTCGATCGGGCCGGGCGATTGGTGCTGCGGCGAGAGCGGCAGCAGGTCGAGCGTGCGCTGGAAGAGAGCGTGCTCCACCCGGTCGAAGTAGAAGACCTCGTAGCGCTGCCAGTCGGGACGGATGGTGCCCGTCTGCACCGCCAGATTGCCGGCAGTGTCCACGGGCGAGAGAAACGAGACCGCCACGCGGGTCGGGTCGCTGAACGTGGTCACGCTCTCGGCGCAGGACGCCTCCAGCGGTCGTGAGATCTTGTCCACCGCCAGTTGCACGTTCTGCAGCAGCTCGGTCTCGGTGTCACCCTTCTTCCAGGCGCTCGCGCCCATGCGGTAGGCCAGGAAGAGCAGCATCAAAAGACCGGAGAAGATGGCGCACGAGACCATGACCTCCACCACCGAGAAGCCCCGCCTCACGGATGGATTTGCGACTCCAGCGTGATGTGCCCCGAGGAGCCATACTGCACCTGCACCTTGAGCGTGCGCAGCCGGGCGCCGCTGGGGCTGACGTCCACCACCAGCCGGCACAACTGCGTTCCGACCGTGGTGGTGGGATACGGAGCCGGCGGGAACGCACCGATCGGCGGAGTGGGGATGTTGCCGTCGAAGTGGCGCGTGCCGCCCGGTATCTGGTAGAAGTCGAGCGCGCGGCACTGCTCCAGGAAAGCCCGGCCGACCTCGCTGGCCACCGAAACCTCCTGCGAGCGTTGCTGCAAGCGCATTCCCGCCACGAACATGCTGGCCAGCCCCACGAAAGCCGTGGCGACCAGCGCAAAGGCGATCATGACCTCGATCAGGTTGAGTCCGCGCCGGCGGCCTATTTGCTGAGCCACGAGATAATCCCGACCACGCCCGCCCCCGCCAGGTTGGGCGTCCCGTTGGTGAACATATCTTTGACGAAAGTGATGCGGGTGTTGTTGTTGAGGTAGATGTCGCCTGGATTGAGATCGATGCCGTCGATCGTGGTGGTGGGTCCAGGCACCGCCGAGGTCATCACGGTCCCGACGATGTTGACCTCGTTGGAAGCGTAGATGGAGCCGTTGGAGTAGATCATCCCCTTGAAGAAGGCCGTGCCCAGGCGGTCATAGTCGAGCTGGTCGGTGAGCTGGATGACGCTGTCGAGCACCTTCTTGTCGTCCACCGAGAGGCTGCCGAAATCCTTGGTCTGGACCGCGTCCACGACCCCGCCCATGCTGTCGTTGTAGGTGCCGTTGTTGTAAGCGTGCAGGATGTTGGTGATATCGGCCGGGGTCCAGCCGATGTCGTTGAAGTTGCCGTCCTGGCCGACGCGCCGGTAGATGTTGAGCGAGTCCAGCCGCTGCCGCAGGAAATCCCCGGTAGGGCCCGGGGGGAGCTTGGCGCGGAAGTCGGACACCACGTGATTTCCGTAGCCGGGAAGGGTCCAGTGGTCGTCGTTGCCCAACAGGCCCCGGGCCTGGTCGAAGCGCGCCTGCTGCGGGGTGGCGTCGCCGACCCACTGGTCGCCGTCCATCGCCATGACGGTCTGAACCTCTTTCATGGCGTGCTGAATGGCGTCCCACTGCTCGGAAGCCTCCGCTCCCAGCGGCGTATTCGGATCGGCGGCCTCGAGAGAGGCGATCGCATCCAGCGCGGCGGTGCCGTCGAACCCGCGCAGGGTCACGTTGCCCTTGCTCAGCAGCGAGACATACTCCGAGTTGCTGCCGTCCAGCGTGGCGTCACCCAGCAGATCGGTATTGCCCGTGACCATCACCGCGCCTTTGCCGGTGATGGAGCCGTTCACCTTGAAGTTGCCGTCCACGAAGATCTTGGCGCCGTTCTGCAGCACCAGGTCCCCGGCGATCTGCTGGTCGCCATGGTAGTAGTGCACGCCGCCGTTGAGCACGACCTTGCCGGCGGTCGGCAGGGGGGAGCCGGGTGAGCCCATCTGGGCGTCGACGGCGGTCTGGATGTCGATGTAAGGGGCGGCCTTGCCAAACTTCTGCTCGAACGCCATCACGTCGTAATTTGCGAACGAGCCGGGATGATTGTTGCCGTCGAACAGGATGCGGTCTCCGCTGGAGCCGCTCGAGGTCACCTTGCCCTGGACATAGGCTTTGTCGCCAGGGTGAATCGGATCCCAGCTGATGATGTTGCCGGGCCCGGTCTTGGTGGAATGAATCTCCACGTTGAGCGGGTTGTTGGTGTTCAGGCTCTCGATACCGTCCACCTTGAAGCGGCCGTGAAAGCGCAGGTCGCCGTCGCCCAGCACGGGATACTCGACCGAGCTCGGGCCGGCCCGCACCAGGACCTCGACCCGGCGGGTGGCTCCGCCCAGCTTGCCGGTGGAGATGATCAGAGCCGAGTTGGGTGGGATCGGTCCCAGGTGGCTCGGGGCCGGGGTCAACCCGGAGATGTTGTTGACCGATTCATCCGGGCCGGGGGTTCCGGTGCCGTCCCAGAAGTCGACCGTCCAGGTTCCGCGGGTGGTCGGCATCGTCTGGTCGTCCATGTCGGTGCTCCAGGCCGGCGAGAGCTCCATCACGGTCAGGGTGCGAGCCACCCCCGTCTCGGCGCAGTTGAGCGCCACGATCTCATCATGGCGATTCTTGGAGAGGAAGAGCTGCCCCCCAACCGACTTGTACAGCGCCATGACCATCATCATCAAGATGATGGCCATCAACAGAACGGATGCCAGTGCCACCCCTCTCCGCTCTTGGCCCATACCAGGATGTTAGCACGCAATTGGGGGAGTTTCAGGCTCCCAGCTTGTTCAGGAATCCATACAGTGGCAAAAAGACGCTCATCACGATGGTGCCCACGACCAGAGCGACCCCGGCCAGCATGACCGGCTCGAGGACGGCGCTGAAGCCCTCGATGAGATAGTTGACCTCTTCGTTGTAGAACTGGCCGAGGCGGCCGAACATCTGGTCCAGGTTGGAGGTCTCCTCGCCGGCGCTCAGCATCTGGATGACCGAGCCGGGGTAGAGGTCGCGGCGACTCTCCATATACTCCGAGAGTTGCGAGCCCTCGCGCAGGGCATTGCTCATCGGCACGCCGTCCTGGGCCAACAGCGGGCTGCCGCTGGCGTTGGCCGCCAGGCGCAGAGCGGCCACCAGGTCGACGCCCACCGAGAGCAGCGCCGTCATCGACGAGCAGAAGCGCGCCAGGGCGGCCTGGCGCAGCATCGGACCCAGCACCGGCACCACCATTGCCAGCCGGTAGAAACGGATGCGTCCGGCTTCGGTGGCCATCTGGTCCTTGATGAAGAAGTAGAATGCGGCGGCCAGTCCCAATCCGACCATCCAGGCGCCCGGATTGCGCACGGCGTTGGTCATGCCCATGATGACGCGCGTGATGAGGGGCAGCGGCACCTGCATCTCGTCGAAGATCTTCACGAATCCCGGCAGGATGTAGTAGAAGAGGCCCAGTGTCAGCACAAAGCTCAGGATGAGCACGAAAGCGGGGTAGGTGAGGGCCGACTTGACTTTGCGCACCAGCTGCCAGTCCCGCTCCATCCAGGCGCCGAGCATGTCCAGGTTCTCCGCCAGGGCGCCCGTGCTCTCGCCGATCCGCACCATGCTGACGTACATGTGCCCGAAGACCCTGGGCATCTGGTTGAGCGTGTTGGACATCATCACGCCCTCGGACACCTTGCGGTAGACGAAGTCGATGACCCTGCGGAACTGCGGATCGTCCCCCTGGTTCGCCAGCGTCTCGAGACAGCGGGTGATGGGCACGCCGGTGCGGAGCATCGCCGCCATCTGGCGAGTGAAAATAATGAGGTCCTGCTCCTTGACGCGGACACGCGCCATCCAGCGGGCTTCATCAGCTTGTTTCTTGACTTTCTCGGGGGAGGGAGCAGGGCGCGCCATCGGCACCAGAATTTCGCTCTGTGCCAGCCGGTCCCCTGGCTTGCGCACCCGGAGGAACGGGCCTCCTGGCAGCGAAAGCCCCCGCCCCCAGGAGGAGAAGTCCCATGTACGGCAATCTGTTCGGTGCCCCCAACCGCGAAACGTTCGCGACCAGTCTGCTCAACGCCATTCGGCGCGCGGGCGACGACCGGCCGATCCGGCTCGATCGCGACAATTTCTGTCTGCAAGAAGAGCAGGACCGCGTCAAGCTCTTTCTGGCGCAGGCCTACGACGAGTATGTGGCGGCCGAGGGCCGCGAGCGCCGGGGAGTGATCGAGCGCTACGTGGGGGTATGGCTCGAGGGCGGAGAGCAGAACGGCATTCCGGAAACCTTTGCCGAGGCGCGCGTCGGACTGATGCCGCGGGTGCGCGAGCGCATCTATTTCGAGCAGTCTCGCCTGCAGCTAGGGGCCGACATCCCGTTCCGCCTGCTCTCCTCCGAGCTGGGCCTGGAGCTGGTCTACGAGCGCCCCGAGGGGATCCTGTCGCTGAGCCTGGATCAGCTCGAGGAGTGGGATGTCACCTTCGAGGAGGCGCTCAAGACCGCGCGCCAGAACCTGATGGACCGCTCGGCGGGCGAGTTCCGTTGCCCGGCCCCGGGTTTCTACCTGTCGGCCTGGAAAGATGGCTACGATGCCGCCCGCCTCTTGCTGGCCGAGCGCATCGTGGCCCTGGACGTGAAGGGGGCCCACGTGGCGATGGCCATCCGGCCCGATCTGCTGGCCGTTACCGGGTCCGATGACCCGGCCGGCCTGGCCCGCCTGACCGCGCTGGCCCAGGAGGCGCTCGGCCAGGAAGGCTGGCTCTCGCCCATTCCGGTGACCTGGCGCGGGGGTGCCTGGCATCCGTTCGTGCCTCCGGTGGACCATCCGCAGTATGAGACGGTGCGTCGCCTGTTCTTGCAGAACTCCTCCCGCGATTACGGGCTGCAGGCCCCGCTGCTGCAGGGCTACCACCCCAACAGCAAGCTGGCCGCCTACGAGCTGGCGCGCGACCGCGACACGGGCATCTGGCTCGACGTCGTGACCTGGCACGAGGAGGGGCCGTCCCAGCTCCTGCCGCGCGCCTCCACGGTATCGCTGGTGCGCGCCGGCCGCAGCCTGGGTTATTTCCCCTGGGAGCGCGTCCAGGAAGTTTGTGGAGCGCTGCTCGAGCCCCTCGGCTGCCACCCTCCGCGTTTTGCCACGCAAGGCTTCCCGGCCGACGAGCAGATCACGCGCATGCGCCTGGCCTGAGGCAAAAAAAAAGTCAGCTCTCCTGGCCAGGCCGGGGAGCTAACGTGGGGGGCGCCTGCCCGAGCGGAGTTATTCCGCTTCTTCTTCGGCCTTTTTCTTGGTCGTTTTAGCCTTGGTGGTCTTGGGCTTGGCTTTCGCCTTGGCGGGTGGCGTCGGCGGACTCGCCGGCTTTCCATCCACTTCCATCGTCAGGCGGGCGGCCAGCAGGTCGGACACCAGCAGGCGGTCGCGATCGAGCCACAGCTCTCCCACCCGCAGATACTTCTTGCCTTTGTACTCGTAGGTCTGTTCCGTTTGTGACATGACAGTCCCCTTTCTGGGTAACCGCCTACACTTCGGGGCCGAGCCCGGAATTCTTGCCACGCTCGGGGAACGAATGTTCTGAGCCTTGTGGCGGCGTCCTTTTCTTGACCCGGATGCCGCCGACCACCACGGCCTGCCCGAGATTCACCAGGCGCGGGCCGGCCGAGTCCTGACCGTCGCTGACCGGGTCGTCCAGGGCGTACAGCTGGTGGGAGCCATCCAGAGCATAAAGATCGTCGTCCGGACCCAGGGAAAGGCGAGGAGAATCGTGCAGGCCAGAGCGCCAGAGGAGCTCGCCGGCCGGGCCGAAGCACTCGACTCTACCGGCCCGACCCGCGAAGTCGCCCGAGGAGACCAGGGCCCTCCCCTGGCGGTCGAAACGCACCTCCTCGATGCGTGGGTCCTGAACCAGGTTCGTCCAAAGCTTCTGGCCCTGGGGGTCGAAGGCGCGCAAGTCCGTGCGAAAGCCACTGGTTCGGTCGGCCACCAGCAGGTCGCCCCGCGGCGAGACTCCGCAGGGATTGGCCTCGCGGAAACCTTCCAGAGCCCCCTGCCGACGCCCCTCGTGGTCCAACGCCAGAACTTGCGTGCCATCGGGGGAGGCTACGAAGACCCGGTCCCGGGCCAGGGCGAAGCGGCCGTGCGGAGCCTCGACTTGCCAGACCTTTTGACCGGTGGTGGGGTCGAGAGCATACAGCGTCCCTTGCTGGGTGGAGGCGTAGAGCTGCCCATCGGAGGCGACCTCGAGCCGCGCCAGAGTCTCGTTCACGCCCAGGCGGAAAGACCAGTTGCCGTCGACCGCCACGACCTCCTGCCGAGGATTGGAGGGACCCAGCCGCCTCCAACGGGGCGTGCAGGCGAAGACCCCGCTGGGGCCGGCCGCCAGCGGACCGCCCAGCCCGGTCCGCTCGGTCAGCGGCTTGCCGGTGCAGGCATCGAAGACGCTGACGGAGTGCGGATCGCTCAGAACGAGGGTCAGCTTGCCATCGTGGAGCAAGGGCGTTTGTTGACAGCGGCCTCGCGTCGTCAGGGACCAGAGCACCTGGCCGTCCTGAGAGCGCGCCTCCAGGCGACCTTCATAGGGAGATTTCGCGCCCCGCACCGCCAGGTAGAGCGTGCCATCGGGGCCGACCGCGGGAGGGGAAGCGACATCCTTCCAAACAAAGCGAGCCGTCGGGTTTTCTGGCTCGACGGCCAGCAGTTTACGGGCGACTTCCTGCAGGGAAGCTGACTTCTCGAACGTCTCTCCGCTCGTCTTCGCCGGGCCAGGCATCAGCGGGCCCGTGCCTGCCTGGGTCGCGGGTTGTCGGCAGTACGCTGGGGAGACGGCGTCCATGCTCCAAACTTGCCACGAACCCCATAAAAATGACTAAAACGTGCGTGGTGGCGGGACCTCGATCGTCACCCCGATCTTAGCCGGAGCGACTGCGCGATCACTGCTCGGGAGCCCGATTCCCATGAACCTCCAGAGAACGAGTTGTGAGCGGCTGAAACAGCTCGGTCGAGAAATAGCGCTCCATCCGGTCGGCGAACACGGTGACGACGTGGGCCGCGGAGCCCAGCTTCTTGGCCACGCGCCGGGCGGCCACCAGGTTCAGCCCCGAGCTGGGGCCCACCGGAAACCCGTGACGGATCAGACGGCGCGTCATCTCGAGGGCCTCGTCGTCAGCGACGAGCAGCTCTTTGAGGCCGGGAAGGTTGGCGTGGGTATAGATCTTGGAGATGCCCTGCACCACCCCCGGGATGCGCGTGCTGAAGCTGCAGCATTCCAGGTCGTGGCCCAGGCCGCACTGGGGAATGGCCGCGTAAGGCGTCACGTGGCAGCCCGTCTGGGAGAGCCCCTGGCAGAGCCCCACGATGGTTCCCCCGGTGCCGACGCCCGAAACCACCGCGTCCACGTGGCCTCCGGGGAGCTGGCGTAAAATCTCCTGGGCGGTCCACAGGCGGTGGGCCTCCGGATTGTCGGGGTTCTCGAACTGACGGGTGGCAAAGCCTCCTCGCCGGGCCGCCTCGCTCTCGGCCAGCGCGATGGCCCCGTTCATGCCCTCCTCCCGTGGAACGCGCACGATCTCGCCGCCATAGGCCCGGATGCTCATCACGCGCTCGTCGCTCACCCCCATCGGCAAGACGGCCAGAAAGCGCAGGCCCATCTGGGCACAGGCCAGCGCCAGAGCCAGGCTGGTGGAGCCGCTCGAAGCCTCCACCACCCAGCTTCCCGCCCGGACCAGCCCCTGTCGCCAGGCCTTCTCCAGGATGAAGCGGGAAATGCGGTCCTTGCTCGAGCCGCTCGGGTTGAGAAACTCGAGCTTGCACCACACCGGAGGGCCGCCCTCGAGCGCCAGCTTCACCAGGGGCGTGGGCGGCATCAACTGGAGGAAGCGCCCCGGCTCGGGCAGACAGTGCGTCGTTTTCATGCTCCCACGGTGCCCCATCGCGAGGGGTTTGTCGCTGACCTGGATCAGGCTTTCAGAGATCTTTCAGCCAGGTTTGGTTCGATCGAACGGATGCAGATCCATGCCCTGACGGCGGTCGGGCGGGCCTCCACCGCGCCGGTGCGGGCCTCCCAGGAGCCGGTGGATACGTTCGTGCCCTCCGAAGACGGGGAGCGCTTGCGCAAGCTCGACTTCCGCATGGGATTGCAAACCATGACCTACTTCGACGCGGAGTTTACGCCCGCGCCCGAGATTCTGAAAATGCAGCGCGCTGTCGGCTCGGGCAGGGTGCCCGATGAGTATGCCCGGTTGCTGGCCGGCCTGGCGCACTCTTGCACGATCCGCGAGCACGCCAACCTGCCTCCGGGGCATCGCTACCGCGAGCCGGCCGAGCAGGACCGGGCCTGGGCCAGGCTGTGCACGGATGCCCTCCAGGGCTGGGCCGCCCGGGGCCAG
The DNA here is from genome assembly GCA_039809865.1 of Vulcanimicrobiota bacterium. Lineage (GTDB taxonomy): Bacteria > Vulcanimicrobiota > Xenobia > Xenobiales > QWHO01 > QWHO01. The sequence goes on along the minus strand of JBDHVW010000003.1, from coordinate 100,564 downwards.
CTCGAGATCCGGCATCGCGGCAAGCCGTTGCCGAAAGATGCCGACCTGCTGAAGCTGGTCGCCGCCGGGCGCCCGGCAGTGCGGGACGGCGTGGTGGAGCTGTGGAGCGCGCCGCCGCAGCCTCCCCAGCGCATCAAAGACCTCGCCGACGAGGTTCTGGCCGGGCTGCCGCCCCAGGAGCACGTCCCGGCGCCGGGTATCGAGAAGCTCGTTCAGCTCGAGCCGCTCGAGGCCAGCCTCGTCCTGGGAGCCGTCCTCGACCGTTTCGACCTCGTCGCCAGCGCCGATGACCTGGACCGCGCCCGCAAGCTCATCAAGACTCCCCGCCTCGAGCAGGCCCTCGAGCCCCATCTCGACCGCCTGGCCCGGGTGGGCAGCGAAGCCGAGGCGCGGGGGCGCCTTTCCTGGAACTTCATGGAGGGCCGCCACAAGGTCGAGATGCTCGAAGACCTCGTCCGCCTCTACCCCCAGGCGGCCGGCCCGGACTTCTTCACCCGCGAGCTCTCGCCGTTCTTGCTTTGCGATGAGCTGAACACCGCCAACGCGGCCGTAGACCTGGCGGATACCCGTCCCGAGTGGACGAAGCAGGCTTTGGACCTTTTTACCCGGGACCCCGACCGTAAGCTCTCCGACCAGCAGCACTACCTGATGCACCGGGCTCTGGAGAAGGGCCTCTGGAGGCCGGATGCAGAGCAGCAAGAGTGGTTGGCGCGGCGTCTCGAGCTCGACGGCCACAGCGTCTTCAAATACGAGGGGCCCGCCGAGCAGTTCCGGCAGACGCTCAAGAGCGTGCGCCTCGCGGTCGACCTCGATCCGTCCGCCTTCGGCGAGCCGGTCAAGGACCGGCTGCTGGAGCGGCTCCTCTGCGATCCCACCGACAAGCTGCCCCAGGGCCTTTACCGCGAGCCCAACAGCGTCGACCCCTACCGCCTGATGACCAACGCGATGGTCATCCTGTTCCCGTCCGAGAAGCGCATGCAGAAGCTCGAGCGCGAGCTGGACGGACCGCGCTCGGACGCGGCTCTGGCCCTGCTGGCCAGCGCGCCGATCACGCCGGAGCTCGAGCAAAAGCTGGCCGAGCGAGTCGAGCCCTCGCTGCGCAAGCCTCCCGTTACCGAGAAGCGGGACCTGCCCATCATGGATCGCATCGCCGAGCAGTTTCGCCCGGTTCGCCTGGCCGCGCTCGAGCCGCGCGAGGCCATGCAGCTCGCTTACTGCACGCCGCCCGACCGCGGCTTCAACCCGCCCCCGGTCGACAAGGCAGTGGAGAGCGTGGTGCAGCGCTACACCGGGCCGGCCCTGCCTCTGCCCGACAAGCCCGTCGAGCAGTTCACCCCCCGCGAGCTGGCCGACCTGGAGCTGAACGAAAAGCTGACCCGTGGCCGGCCCCAGGAGCGTCAGGAGTTGCTGCGTCGCATTCCCCGCGAGCTGAAGTCGGACGATCCGCTGCTTAGCGGAGTGCTGCGCCGGTTGCGTGCCGCGGGCGTGCAAGACGCGCTGGAGCAGCTGCGCCAGAATCCCGAGCTGACCGTCGAGCAGCGCCTGGATCAACTCGAGACGGCGGGCAACAATCGCGAGGCCTGGCAGGCCTTGCGCGCCGGCTTCCCGCAGGGTGACCGGCTCAAGAAGGACGCCGACCTGAAGGCCGCCATGGAGCATCTGGGCGATGATCGCCAGGCGTGGCAGCGTTTCGACAAGATTCTGGATATCACGGGGGAGAAGGTGCCCGACGCCATGAACGCGAGCCGGGCGCTGGAGCGCGCCCTGCAGCAGGGCAAGAGCGAGCCGGAGGCCTGGAAGGCGGCTCTCAAAGGTTGGATCTACGAGGACGGCGGCGCCGGCGAGCCCGGCCTGGTCGTCGGGACGGACGGAGACCACCTGCGCGTGGGCTCGGTGCGCGTGCCCATCAAGAAACCGGAGGCGAGATGACCGACTCGGAACAACCCTTCAAGTACCGCTGGTTCGTGCAGGGAGACCTGAACGGGTTCTTCGGGTTGATGTTCGACAACCTGACCGTGATGGCGTTTCTGGCGGGCATCCTGGTCTTCGTGTTCGGTTTCCCCAGCGACATCGTCTACACCAAGATGTTTCCCGGCACCGCTTTCGGCGTGTTCTTCGGGGATATGGTCTACACGTGGATGGCGTTCAAGCTGGCCTATCGCACCAAGAACCCCAACGTGACCGCGATGCCCCTGGGCCTGGACACTCCGTCGACGATCGGCGTGGCGTTCACGGTGCTGGGCCCGTGCTTCCTCACGATGAAGGCCAGCATGCCCGTCGAGGAGGCGGCTCTGAACACATGGTACGTCGGGATGGCCACGATGGTTCTGATCGGCGTGATCAAGCTGGTCTTCTCGTTCTCGGGTAACTTTTTGCAGCGGATCATCCCCCAGGCGGGCCTTCTCGGCTCGCTGGCGGGCATCGGCCTGGCCTTGATCGGGTTCATTCCGATGGCGGAAATTTTCGGATTGCCCGTGGTAGGTTGCGTCTCCCTCGGGATCATCCTGTACAACCTCGTGGCGCGCACCCGCTTGCCCAATAATTTTCCCGGCGTCGCCCTGGCGGTGGGCCTGGGGTCCCTCGTCTATTACATCCTGGCGCCGATGGGCCTGTCGGGCGGAGTTTTTCAAACTCCTCCGATCGCCTTTCACTTTGGACTCCCGATTCCGACCCTCGGTTTCCTGGCCGGAATGAACCTGGCGGTCACCAAATACTTTACGATTGCGCTCCCGTTCGCTATCTTGACCGTCGTCGGCGGTATCAACGTGACCGAGAGCGCTCGCGTCGGCGGGGACGATTACGATACCCAGCAGATTCTGCTTACCGAGGCCATCGCGACCCTGATCGCGGGAATTTGCGGCGGAGTCGCCCAGTCGACTCCCTATATCGGACAGCCCGCCTACAAAGCGATGGGGGCACGGGCGGGATACACCGTGCTGACAGGAGTCTTCATCGGCTTGGGAGGGATTCTGGGCTACCTTGGGCTCGTGGTGGACTTCATTCCCAAGGCAGTGCTCGCGCCGATCCTCATCTTCGTGGGACTGGACATCATGGTGCAGGCTTTCCTGGCCGTGCCCGCCCGCCACACGCCAGCCGTAGCGTTCGCCTTTATTCCGAGCGTCGCCCGACTCGTGCAGATCAAGATTCTTGCGCTCCTGGGCCCCCCCATGTGGAAGTACGGCGAAGAGCTGGCCTCCGTGGTCCCCGGAGTGGGTACTTCCAAATCGCTGCCCGAGAACATCGTAACCGTGGCGCTGGGCAACGGGTTCATTCTCACGGCCATGCTCTGGGGCGCTGTCGTGTGCTGCATGACCGATCGCAAGCTCAAGCAGGCAGCGGTCTATCTCGTCATCCTGGCGGGCTTGAGCCTGTTCGGGGTAATCCACTCGGTCGACCCCGACGGGCAGATGTACTTACCCTGGAACAAGCCCGGATCGGCGTTCATGATCGACGGTTACCTGGCCGAGGCGAAGGAAAAGGCCGAAGCGGCCAGGGCCGCCAAAGCGCCCGATGCCGAGAAGCTCGAGAAGGAGGCGGCTCTGACCCCCGACCAGCTCCAGGCCGCCGCGCGCACGGTTCCCTATCAGTTCTGCGCCGCCTACCTGGTGATGGCGTTCATGATGCTGCTCTTCTCGTTCACCAGGGAGAGCCGGGAGCCGTTCCCCGAGCACGAGCTGGCGCTCGAGCACGGGGGTCACTGAAATGGACCTGACGCTCCCGGACAGCCACAACCAGCCGTTCGTGCTGCTGCCGCCGCCGCCCGAGCCTCGGGTGACCGTGCTGACCAGCTTTCGAGGGCACTGGTGACCCTTCTGTAAGGCCTTCGTGCAAGGCCTCCAACAACAGAAGCTGGACCCGCCCGCGGTTCGCCTCGTGGCGGTCAGCGCCGACCCGCCCGACGTGAGCGAAAAGTTTCGCCAGCAGTTCGGGCTGACGTTTCCCATCCTGAGCGACCCTCAGCTCACGTTGAAGGAGGCGCTGAAGCTGCCTGCGTTCGGCAAGCACCCGCAGGCGCTGCGCTACCCCAAGAAGGCTTTCTTGCAGCCGTCCGTGCTGATGTGGAATCGCGAGGGCAAGCTCGTCTTCCAATGGCGCATGAAGACCAGTCTTTTCAACCTGTTCGGCGCTGCCAGGCGGATGAAGCCCGAGGAGATCAAAGCCAAAGCCCTCGAGCTTTCCGGCTCCGTCGGCCCGGGTTAGCAGCGGACGCGTGGGCCGCTAACGTCGCAGCTTCACGCTCTTCAGGGCCGGGTCATAGTGCACCGCGGCCTGGTTGGCCATCGACACCTGCCGGGCGATCACCGAGCCGTAGACCGTGCCCTGGTTGACGATGCGCACGTTGGCGGTGGGGCCGCACACGGCCATATGGGCCTCGGCGGAATTGGCCACCACCACGTTGATGGCCCGGTTGGGCTCGGCCTGGTAGACCTGCAGATCGCCCGGTCGGCCTCTCTTGTTGAGGTCGGCTGAGTTGAGCACGCTGAGCGATTTGCCGATGTAGAGCACCACCGGGCCGTCCAGATCGACGTCCGCGGAGTTGTGCAGGGTCAGGTTCTCCACCCGATACTCGCCGGGCGCCAGCACGAGGCGAGCCGAGTTGCTCAGGTCCAGGTCGCCGTAGCTGCCGGGCTTGAGCTGCAGCTCGTCGCTGTGGATCAGCCGGTGGCTGGGGCCGGTGGGGCTGAGTCGGCTCGGATCCACCGCCGGCAGAATGCGGCTGGAGCCCTGCAGCACCAGTCCCTCGGCGGCCTGCGGCTTGTCGTCCTGGTTCTTGGTCCAGACATCCACTTTCGTCTCTTTCTCCTGCTGGAGCGTGCTGCCGTAGACGGCGCAATCGAACGTAGTGAAGGGGCCCTGAGCCAGAGCCAGGCCCGTGAGCAGGGCGGCGGTAAGCAAGAAGTTTCGCATCATGAGGCGGCTGTTTCCGCTCCCGCAGCCGCAACCCTGCCCGCAGCGGGGGGAAGCCAGCTCGATATCCAAGAAGGAGCCGTGCCATGCGCCTGAGAGTCCTGGTCGGGCCTTGATCATCCGGCCCTGCGAGGAGAGCGACCGAGATGCCCTGCGAGCGATCTTCGCCGAGATCATCGCCGACGGCACCACCTATGCCTACACCGATCTCGACGAGTTCGAAGCGGGCTGGCAGGGGCACGTCTACGTGGCCGAGGAGAACGGGGCGGTGCTGGGCAGTTATGTCGTCCGCACCAATGCCCCTGGCCGGGGGGATCATGTGGCCAACGCCTCCTACGCCGTGGCTGCGGCGGCGCGCGGCAAGAAGCTCGGCCTGCTGCTGGGGGAGCACTCGATCGAGCTGGCTCGCTCGCTGGGCTACCGGGCCATGCAGTTCAACCGGGTGGTGGCCACCAACGAGGCCGCCGTGGGACTCTGGCGCAAGCTCGGCTTCGAGGCCGTGGGACGCGTGCCACGGGCCTTCCGCCATCCCACTCTGGGCGACGTGGACGCCCTCATCATGTGGCGCGCGCTGTGATATAATGGCTGCGTGAGAACGCTTTTGCTGTGCCTGTTGCTGCTGGCTCCCGCGCTGGCCGAGTCTCCCGAGAAAGACGCCATCAAAGTCTACATGGACCCGAGCGGCCAACTGCACCTCGAGAACCCGCCGGCCCAGGAGGTGGAGCTGCAGCCCACGCTCTCGCGCGACGAGCCCCCCGACGTGACGGTCTACAGCAACTGGATGTACTACAACCCCTGGAACGACCCGGCCTGGCTCTACCTCTACGGTCAGTATCCCACTCTCGACCCGGGCTTCTGGCCCGGCTACGACAACTGGCTCACGCCTTATCCTTGCTGGTAGCCCTTCCGCGGATGAAGACGCCGCCCACGCGCACGCCCCCGTTCTCGACCGTCACGGCGCTGGAGGTGCCGCCCTGGTGCAGGCGGGTGGCCTCCTCCAGGATGGCGGCGGCCTGATCGCGGCGGTCCTGAGCCAGGGGCGACCAGCGCTCCAAGAGCGAGTCGACCCCCCTCTTCTGGAAACGGCTCCCCAGGTCGCGCCCGGCATCCTTGAGCGCCACCCCGAGGCAGATCGACGCCATGAATCCGCCGCCCGCCGAACCGAGCAGCGCCATCGGTAAACCGATGGTCGGGTCGGCCAGCATGACGCCCAGGGCCAGGCCTCCGAAGGCCACGCCCAGTCCCAGGCCGAGGCGACGACCCTTCTCTTCGCAGCGGGCGGCCCGGGCGCAACCCGAGCGCATTTCCTCCAGGGTCTCGCCTTTCGCCTGGCCGGCCAGGCTGCGGTCGAATCCGATCGATTCCAGGGCCGAGGCTTTCTCGGGGCCGTCCGGCAGGGCATTCACCTGACCCGCGACCTGGTCGATCAGGCGGGTTAGCTCGTTCTGCCGGCCAGGCTCGACCTCGGGGGCCCTGGGAGCGGTCTGGGGCTCTTTCCAGCGCGTCACCACGTCCAGCACGCCCGGGGTCTGGATGTGCCTGGCGGTGTATTTCTGCATCGCGTCCGAGGCAAAGCGGCCCAGGACGATGGCCGGCAGCATGCCGCTGGAAAGTCCGCCGAGCACCAGGAAGGGATGCGCGCCTTGCAGCGCCACCTGCCAGGCCACCACGCCGCCGATGGCCAGCCCGGTGGCGATAGCGGCGCCCCAGGTGCCCTTTTCGAGCCGCTCGGCCTGGCGGGCCAGCTGCTCCATCTCTTCCACCGACGAGCCGCGGGCGTTGCCCAGAATGGCTTCGTCCTGCGCCAGTTGCTGCATGGCCGCGGCCCTGGTGGGCGACAGCTCCACCTTCTGGAGGTTCTCGCGGGCCGACGCGATGCGCGCCGTGAGGACCTGGACCTGCATACTTCCAGGCTAGTCGAAGTCGCCCAAAGCTTCCTGAAAGATGTGGGCCACCAGCGCCTCGCCCCGGGCATCCCAGGTCAGCGCGCCTGACCGCGCTTACTTCCCGGCAAGCACGAACTGGTAGTTGAAAACGTTGTCCTGCCCGTTGTTGGTCATCTCGAGCTGGGGCGACCAGCCGGCCTCGGGCTGACCGTCCTCGCGCGACTCGATGGGGTCGATCTGGTTATAGGGATCGTCGTGGAAGTAGAGCTGCGACAGCACCGGCTGGAATCCGGGGGCGCTGACCTTCACGTGCACGTGGGCCGGGCGGAAGAGGCGCTCGCCCGTCTTCTCGTCCACGCCCAGGTCGTAGTTGCCGGGGCGAATGGCGTTGAACTCGGTCTTCCCCTCGCCGTCGGCGGTCTGCACGGCGCGGCCACGGAACTCGGGGCTCTCCATATCGTAGACGCCTTTGGCATCCGCGGTCCACACGTCGACGGTGGCCCCGGGGATGGCGTTCCCGCTGGTGTCCACCACGTTGGTGCTGTAGCGGACGGCCGTGCCCTCCTCGGCGGCGCCGAACAGGTCGGTGCGGACGGGGGCGTTGGCGCGATAGTAGGGGCCCTGGACGTCACCCGGGGTGGGGGTGAGCGACTCCTTCGGACGGGTCAGGCTGAGCAGCTGCGCCCGAGTGGGAAACGCTTCCGGACTGCCCGATGCCTGGAAGCGATCGGACGCTCCCGCCGACGACTGCGGCCGCGCGGCCACGTAGCTCTGGATCTGGGGATTGCTGGCGGTGATGGTGAGCATGGGATGGATGTTCCTCCCCCTGTTTCTCCTAGCTTAGCAGCGCCAATCGGAAGCATTGTAAAGTTCTGTCGACCGGATCGTTAACGGCCCGACAGGGGCTGGCTGTTGCCTGACAGAACCGTGCAACGGATGTTCTTCTCGCCTTATCGCCACGGTTGCGTGCGCGCCGCTGTCGCCATCCCGCGCGTGCGCGTGGCCGACCCGGCCTTCAACCTCAAGGCCACTCTGGCGCTGGCGCGCCGGGCCAGCGAGCGAAAGGCGGCCGTGGCGCTGTTTCCCGAGCTGGGGCTCTCGGCTTACTCGAACGACGACCTCTTCTTTCAGGATGCCCTCCTGGACGGCACGGTCGCCGCCCTCCACGAGCTGGTTCAGGCCAGCACCGAGCTCGAGCCGGTGCTGCTCGTGGGCGCTCCCCTGCGCTTCCAGGCTGCTCTCTACAACTGCGCGGTCGTCATCTACCGGGGGCGGGTGCTGGGAGTGGTCCCCAAGACCTACCTGCCCAATTACCGCGAGTTCTACGAGAAGCGCCAGTTCACGTCAGGCGCCGCCGCCCCGTTCGACCAGGTGCAGCTCCTGGGCGCCAGGGTGCCGTTCGGCAACGACCTGATCTTCCAGGGGCCGGGCGACTTCTCGCTCTTCGTGGAGATCTGCGAAGATGTGTGGTCCCCCATCCCTCCCTCGACCTACGCGGCCCTGGCCGGGGCGACGGTGCTGGCCAACCTTTCCGCCAGCAATATCACGGTGGGAAAGGACGAGTATCGCCGCGATCTCTGCGCCTCCCAGTCGGGCAAGTGCATCGCCGGTTATCTCTACAGCGCCGCCGGGCCCGGTGAGTCCACCACCGATCTGGCCTGGGACGGCCACGCGCTCATCTACGAGAACAACGAGAAGCTGGCCGAGTCCCGGCGTTTCAGCCCGGAGGAGCAGCTCATCTGCGCCGATCTCGACCTCGAGCGCCTGGTGCAGGATCGGGTGCGGCTCTCGAGCTTTCACGACTGCGCCGCTCTGCACGCCGACCGCGTCCGCGGGTTGCGGCGCATTCCCTTCGAGTTCGTCCGGCCCGAGGGCGAGCTGGAGCTGGAGCGGCCGGTCGACCGGTTCCCCTTCGTCCCCGCCGGGGAGCAGGATCGCGATCAACGTTGCTACGAGGCCTACAACATCCAGGTGCACGGGCTGGTGAAGCGGCTCGAGCAGACGGGCGTGCAGAAGCTGGTTATCGGCGTCTCCGGCGGCCTCGACTCGACTCATGCGCTGATCGTGGCGGCCCGCACGATGGACCGGCTGGGGCTGCCGCGTGAGAACATCCTGGCCTATACGATGCCCGGCTTTGCGACCGGCGACGACACGCTGCGCAACGCCCACCGGCTGATGCAGGCTCTCCACGTCAGCGCCCACGAGCTGGACATTCGCCCGAGCTGCGAGCAGATGCTCCAGGATCTGGGTCATCCGTATGCCCAGGGCTGGCCGGTCTATGACGTGACGTTCGAGAACGTGCAGGCGGGCGAGCGCACCTCCCACCTGTTCCGGCTGGCCAATCATCACGGCGCGCTCGTCGTGGGGACGGGCGATCTGAGCGAGCTGGCGCTGGGCTGGTGCACCTACGGGGTCGGCGACCACATGGCGCATTACGCCGTGAATGCCTCGGTGCCCAAGACGCTGATCCAGCACCTGATCCGCTGGGTCATCTCGACCGAGGCCTTCGGCCAGGAGGCGGACGAGACGCTGCAATCGATTCTGGACACCGAGATCACTCCCGAGCTCGTGCCCGGCGGCCAGAGCACCGAGGCCCGGATCGGCCCCTACGAGCTGCAGGACTTCAACCTCTACTACCTCACCCGCTACGGCTTCCGCCCCAGCAAGGTCGCCTACTTGAGCCACCACGCCTGGAAGGACAAGTATGACCTGGCCACCATCAAGAAATGGCTCGAGGTCTTTCTCTTCCGCTTCTTCCAGATTTCGCAGTTCAAGCGCAGCTGCATTCCCAACGGCCCCAAGGTCGGCTCGGGCGGCTCGCTCTCACCCCGCGGCGACTGGCGCGCCCCCTCCGACTCCGAAGCCACGGTCTGGCTGGACGAGCTGAAGAAAAACGTGCCATAATCAGGGCATGCTCGCGAAGATGCTCTTTCTGCCGATGATGCTCAAGGTGCTCGACAAGAGCCGCAGGTCGGTGCTGTGCGCCGTCCTCTACGCCGCTATCATCCTGACGAACTGCCTGATCTTCGATCTCGCCTTCGGGGCCAATCCGGGCAAGCTGGCGGTTTCTCTGGCCGTGGCGTTCTTTGGCTCGCTGCTCTACTTCAAGGCGCTGCTCGAGCTCGAGGGCACGGGAATGCTCTACTGGGGCGTGTTCGTCCTGGGAATCGCTTTGCTGGTCCGGTTCTAACGAGCTATCGACTCAGCCGCGCGACTTGAGGCGGATCCCGCCGACCTGCACGAAGTCGTGACCCACCTCGATCGCCGCCGGCCGGTGCGCCTGCGCCGCCTCGCGCTTGAGCTCGTCGAGCTTCAGCTCGCTCGGGCAGAACGAGACGGCCCCTCCCTCCAGCGCCAGGTACACTTTGTCCTGCGCCTGAAACATCGGCAGCCCGTGCCGGAGGTAGCCGAGCGGCTGGCTCTGCGCCAGCACGTCGCCCGTGTGGGGATCGGCCAGCAAGAGGCGGACCTGGCGGTCGTCCTGCTCGGAGCTGGCCGTGGCGTAAATCAGGTCGCGCGTGGCGATCACCTGGCGAAACTCGGTCTTGTCCGGCAGCGACAGCTTCCACTGCTCGGCGCCGTCCCAACCCACCGCCGTCATACTCTGGTGGCGCCAGTCCCGGACCAGCATCCGGTCCCCCAGGACCTGCATGTCGTCGGCCAACCAGCCCTTCTTCTGGGCCACCGTCTTGCCTGAAGCCTGGTCGACGATGTCCAGGCCCCCGGAGTGCAGCACGGCCAGCCGTCCCTCGGGGCCACTCTGCACCGACTTGAGGTTGCGCAGATCGTTGCGGCTCCAGAGCTTGGAATCGTCCGTCAGATTCAAGGCCTTCAGCCCGTAAGAATCGTCGCACAGCAAGGTCTGGCCATCGGGCGCGATCACCGGGGCGAAGGCCATGAAGCCCACGCTTCCCATGTGGGCGATGGCCGGCCCACGCCCGGTGTCGAGGTCGTAAAAGGCCAGGTTGTGCTCGGCCCAGCTGCGTCCGCCGTCTCTCCCGACGGTCTTGTAGTCTGCCAGCAGCGTGTGCTCGGGACCGAATTTGACCGTTTTGGTCCGCGCCACCGGGTCGCGGCTGACCTCGGCCTCGGGGGGCAGGTCCAGGGTCTGGACCGCCTCGCCCTTCTCCGAGGCGAGGACCTCGATCTGGTTGTCCTGCCGAACGGCCAGGAACCGGCCGTCCTCGGAGGCGGCCCAGCTGAAGGAGCCCTCGCGGGACGGGCGATAGTGCCAGCGCTGCTCGCCCGAGTCCGGGTCGTGCGCCACCAGGCCGTCCTGCACGCGGGTCACCAGCAAGGGGTCGCCCGCCAGCAACCGGGTGTCCGAGTCGGCCGGCACATTCAGGGCGTGGCGCCCCGGCCGGATGTCCACCTCGGGGCCCTTCACGACGGGCTCGCGGGCGCCAAACAGGCGCCGTACATCGGGTTGCATAGTATTCATAGCAGCCCAAGGCTACTCTCGCCTCCTGAAAAAGATCGGAAACGCTCAGCGCAGGTCGATCACCCCGTCCACCCCGCGTTCCCGCAACGACGCGGTGCGCTCGTCGATAGATCCCTGCGCGGGGCGGCTCGGGTCGTTCCAGATCGAGATGCTGCCGTGCCCCTGCAGGGCGGCCACGGCCTGATCCGACAGCAGGTCCTCGCGGATCACGAAGGTGGACTGCCCACCCAGCTCGTCCGCCAGGCGCGCCATCTGCGCCAGGCCCTCGGGGGTGAGGCCCTGACGGCCCGGATTGATGGCCAGGATGGCGTCCGGAAAACGCTCGCGGATCTCCGGACCGTAGCGCGCGATGTCGTCGGCCCCCAGGTTGAACATCAGCCGCTCGTCCGGCACTCCGCGCGCCTCGAGCTCGTCGAGGATCTGCGGGGTGCGCTCGGGCTCCTTGATGTCCAGCTTGAGCCCGCGCCCGCTGGCCAGGCCGCGGTCGAGCCACTGGTCGAAGGTCAGGTTGTCGCCGTCCTCCCGTCCCTGGTCATGGCGGGCCTCGAGACGCTCGGGATGGTCGATCTCCCCCCGGATGTCGCCCTCGAGCCAGTCGGTGTCGTGCCCGAGCGCCTCGTCGCTCTCCTCGACGGTGTTGCTGCGATGCGCGTTGGTCGCGCCATCGAGAGAGTAGCGCGTGTTGTCCCAGGGATGCCGGGCGTCCACGTGGGCCGGCGGCGGCTCGCGCAGCGCCCCTGGCGACAGGATGACCTGGTCGCGGGGCTCGTCGTCGACGGGGGAGGGGTCGTGCGGGCGGGGCTGCCAGAGCGAGTGGGCTTTCTGGATCGGGTGAAAGGCGTTGATCTTCATGTCCGTTGCAACCGCTGCCACCCGCCCAGAACGATGAACACCGTGTGAACTCGTGTGAACTTTTTGAGAATAGTTGACGAAGTCCACTAGTTGATGGACAATGTCATCATGTCTGAACCGATCGACACGGTCCGCTCGTTCAACCGCTTCTACACCCGCCAGCTCGGCCTGCTGCAGGAACGCCTGCTGCAGTCGGATTTCTCGCTCACCGAGGCCCGGGTGCTCTACGAGCTCAACCAGAGCGACGGGCGCACCGCCGCGGCCCTGGCCCACGACCTGAGCCTGGACCCGAGCTATCTGTCGCGCATCGTGCGCAAGTTCAAGCAGGAGGACCTGGTGCGGGACGAGCCGCTGGAATCGGACCGGCGCCAGCGCCTCTTGCGCCTCACCAGCCGCGGCCGGGAGCGCGCCGACGACCTCGATCGGCGCTCGCGCGAGGACATCCGGGCGCTGCTCGAGCGCCTGCCGGCGGATCGCCAGGAACGCTTCCTGGAAGGCGTCCGCGCGGTCCACCGCGCGTTGGAAGAACCCGCCCCGCACGTCGTGATCCGGTCCCATCGCCCGGGCGACCTGAGCTGGGTGGCCTGGCGTCACGCGGTGCTGTACGGCCGCGAATACGGCTGGCACGAGCCGTTCGAGGCGCTGGTCCAGAGAGTGGTGGCCGACTTCTTGACCCAACACGACCCGCGCCGCGAGCACTGCTGGCTCGCCGAGCTGGACGGCGAGCGCGTGGGCTCCGTGATGCTGGTGCGCCAGGACGACCGGGTGTGCAAGCTTCGCCTCCTGTTTCTCGAGCCGAGCGCCCGCGGCCACCGTCTGGGCTACCGGCTGGTGGAGGAATGCCTCCGCTTTGCCCGAGCTGCCGGCTACCGGCGCATGACGCTCTGGACCCAGGAATGCCTGAAGTCCGCCCGCGGCATTTACGCCCGGTTCGGATTCGAGCTGACCGAGACCCGCTCCCACCGCCTCTTCGGCCCCGACGAGGTGGTCGGCGAGACCTGGGAGCTCGACCTCTAGGGCACGAACTGAAAGGCCGCGATGAAGTTGCTCACGGACTCGTAGAGGAAGCGCCCCTGCGGGTCGGTGACGATCGCGCTCGGGAAGGTGCCTACGCCCGGCGACACCGGACTATCGTCGATCTCGGTCAGGTGCCCGTCGGTGGCGTCCACGTCCCAGATGTGCACATCGCCGTTGTCGTCGAAGGTGTAAGCGTTCAGGCCGTCGGGACTGAACGCCACCTGGTGAGCGACGCTGCTCAAAGTGAAGGGCGAACCCGGGATGTCGGTCATCACGCCGGTTGTGGGGTTGATGTCCTTGATCCAGAACAGGGTCGAGGGGCTGTCGTTGCCGCTGTAAAAGCGCGTCCCCGCCGGATTGAGAGCCGCCCCATGGGCACCGCCCAGCACCCCGAAGGGAGAGCCGGGCACCAGGGTTACCACGTGGGTCATCGGGGTCACCATGTAGACGTCTCCCGTGTTCATGAAGGCAAGATCGCCCGCGGGATTGAGGTAGACGTCGGCGGGGAAGGCCGGCCCGGCCACCGAGGCAGCGTTGACCGGAGTCAGCGTCGGGGGGATGGGAGAGGCCAGCGACTCGAGCTGGCCGAACAGGTTCAGAGCCGCGAACAGCACGCCGCCAGCAGGCGTGACGGTCAGGCCCAGCGGGCCGCTGCCCACCGCGGTCGTCTGGTTGCCCGCCGGCACCAGGTTGCCGGCGGTGATGGTGTAGAACCGGATGTTGTCGCCCTGATTGCTGGAAGCGTAGGCAAACTGACCGTCGGGGGTGATGGCGAAACCGCCCGGGAGGACGCCCGGCCCCACGAAGGGCGAGGCAAGGAGCTGGGTGAGAGCGCCCGTGGTCCCGTCCACGCTGAAGCCGAGAATGTCCCCCGGATTGACGAACTCGGTGACGTAGAGGAACTGCCCATCGGGCGTCATGGCGCCGCGCAGCGGGTTGTTGAACGGGCCGAACGGCTGGCCGGGAATGAGCCTCAGCCCATTGTGGGGCAGCCCCTGGTCGAACGGAGCGCTGGTCGCTCCGGTCAGTCCGGTGGCGCTGGCGTCCAGCGTATAGCCGGTTCCCGACTTGCTCAAGATGACATTGCTGAAAGTAGCCACGCCGTTGACTGCGTTCACGGTCAAGGTGCCGCCGAGCGTGGCCGGGCCAGGATTGGCTCCGATCGCCAGCGTCACGGCGTTGTTGGCGGTGGTGACGGTGGTGCCGCTGGCGTCCTGCACCTGGACCTCGACGGTTCCGAGCGGGGCGCGCGCCTGGCTGGTGGCGGGCTGGATCGAGAAAGCCAGCTGCGTGGGGGGCGAGAAGGCAGCGGTGATGTCGAACGCCGCGCTCACGCCGTCCGTCAAGCCGGGCGAAGAGGCGATCAGCGTGTAGCCGAGGCCGGGCTGGCTCAGGCTCAGATCCGAGAACGTGGCCACCCCGTTGACAGCGTTCACGGTCAAGGTGCCGCCCAGAGTGGAGCCGCCCGGATTGGAGCCCAGGGCCAGAGTGACCGGATCATTGGCGGTGGGCACCACCACGCCGCTGGCATCGAGCAGGGTCACCTGCACGGCCGGCAGGGTGAGGTTCTGGGTCGTGGCTACAGGTTGCACGGCGAAAGCGAGTTGCGTGGGGGCCGTCACGCTGGCCGCCACGTCGAACGGGCTGCTGACCCCGCCGGTCACGCCGGGCGCCGAAGCCTGCAAGGTGTAGCCGCTGCCGGGAGTGTCCACGGTCAAACCCGGAAAGGTCGCCAGCCCATTGACCGTGGTCACGGTCAGAGTGCCGCCCAGGTTGGCCGCGCCGTTCAGGCTCAGCGTCACGGCGGCGCTGCTGCTGGTGAGCCGCTGACCCAGCGCGTCGACCAGCTCCACGCTCACGTCGGGGGCGATGGCCGTGCCCACCAGCGTGTTGGAGGGCTGCGTGACGAAGCTCAGGTGGGCTGCGTCGGGCGGATGGAGAGCGAGGGTGATGGGCACCAGCTCGGTCGGGGCGAAAACGACCACGCCCGAGTCGCCGACCAGCTCGACGCCGCCTTCGGAGTTGAAAGCCTGCGCCGTGACCCGGCGACGTCCCGGCGAGATGTCCGGAATGCGGCGCACGATGGTGCCCGAGACGCCCGTCAGGTCGACCCGCACCGGGGAGATGACGTCCAGCTCGGGCCGGTCGGCATCGACCACGCGGATGATCAGGGAGGCCAGCTCCCCTGCCCGTGCCTGCCGGCTCTGTTGCGGCAGTTGCAGGCGCAACTCGAGCGAGGCGCTCTCGCTACCGGACGCAGAGGCACCGCCGCCGGAGGACGAGGAGGAGGAGCAACCCACCATCAAGAGGGCCGCAAGGAGCAGAAGGAGACGTTTCATGGCTGCGCCGATTTAGGCGGGGCGGATGAAAATTCCTACTGGGTAAAGTTGTCCTTGACCGGCTGGCGGCCGCCTGTCGGCAGGTCGCGGTTCCGAGGCACGATGCCCGGGCTCCGGCGCTCCTGCACCGGCTCGGTGGTGAAGTTGTCCTTGACCGGCTCGCGGCCGCCGGTGGGGGGTTCCTGATTCTGGGGGACGATGCCGGGGCTGGCCTGGCCCCCACCCAGGAAACCCTGCAGGTTGAAAGGCGTGGCGTGCTCGTCCTCGTGGTCGTGACTGAAGCTGACGTCGTCGCCCTCGGGGCCGGGCGAGGAGCCGCCCGCCGCATGCGAAGAGCCGCCCGTGGCCCGATTGGCCGCGCTGTTGTGCGCCAGCCCCGAGCTGGAGACTCCCGCTGACGAGGACGTGCCCGGGGTGACCTGACCGACTTTGTGGACTTCGTTTGCGCTCATGACCCCGAAGATTCGCGTTCAGACCCCTTTCAGCCTGTCGGAGTAGTTTTCAACCATGCAGATCCTCGGCCTGGGTGTGCCCCTCTTGCAGCGCCCGGTGGCGGCCGCGGCGCCGCCGCTCGACAGCGTCGTGCTGGGCTCGGTGACGGCCATGGAGCGCGACCTGGGCGCCGAACTGGCCCAGCGCGCCCGCGAGGCCTGGGTGGGCAAGCCCGCCAGCGAGATGACACCGGTCTGGCTCTCCGAGGGCTGGCTGACCGGCCTGGGCAAAGACCAGGTGGCCACCCAGGACCACAGCGCTTACGTGCTGCCCATTCTGCGCACGACTACGCATCCGGCTGCCCCGGCCATCCTGGAGGTCGTGGACGAGTTTCTCCCTACCCTCACCAGCGCCCGGGAGCGCAACCATCTCGTCGAGGGGGCTGCGCGCGCCCTGCGCAAACCGAACGAGAACGAGGCCCGCCTGGCGCTGGGCCTGTATGTGGGGGCTTTGCAAGACGGCGGACTGGCGGTGCGGCGCCATCTGGCCCGTCAGGTCTGCGAGCGTGACGGGCAGTTCGCCGACGTGATGAAGTTCGGCCTGGACGTGGCCGCGCGTCTGGATGACGGCACGCCCCTGGGACAGCATCAGGCCTCGCGGGCGCTCTACAGCAGCTTCTTCGCCACCATGGTCACGGGGATGCCGCGCGAGGAGCTCAAGGTCATGGCGGCCGCCCTTCAGAGCCACCCGGGTAACACGCTCTGGCGCGACGACAGGTTTGCGACCCGCTATCCCGACACGGTGGCCCTGATCACCAGCGAGGAGCCTCAGGTGAACGTGGCCCGGGCTAACCTGCAAGCGCTGGGGGACCCGCTGTTCGCAAAGTCCGACGACCCCGTGGGCACGCTCCAGCAGATCGGACAGCTCTGGCCCGAGCGTCAGAAGCTCGTCGCCACTCAGTTTGCGGGCGTGCGCCAGGAGGGGGATCACCTGCGCGTGGGGGGCGTCGCGCTCCGCGTCAAGGCTTGACGCGCACCAGAATCGGCTGGGCCAGGTCGCGGGTGAAGTTCTCCAGCAGCGTTCCCAGCTCTCGCCCCTCGGCCGGGCTCAGGCGCAGCACGTCCAGGCGCAACTCGGCCTCGCCCACCACGGTCTGACCTTTGGCGGTGTAAGCCAACTTATAGCTCGCGTGGGGCAGCTTCTGACCGGTGGCTTTGGGGAGCTCGGGTTTCATCCCCCTGGGTAGCTCGAGGACGAAGCTCAGCTTGCGCACCCCGCGCAGCGTCGTCAGCTCCAGCTCGTGAGGCCCGGGCTGCGACAACAGCTGGGCCAGCACCGCGAACGTCTGGCGGTCGCAAATGAAAGGGCCGGGCACCAGCCAGAATCCGCCCGCGGAGCTGGCGTAGCCGGCGGCTTTGTACTGCGCTTTCAAAACGACGGGCCGGTCCGGATCCTCCAGGTTCAGCACCTCGGTGCGGCTGGTGGCCGCCCGCTCGCTCACGAACCTGCGCACCACCGCCTGAATCGCCTTCTCCCGGCTGGGCCGGTCGAGCTGGGCCAGATTCGAGCGCAGGCCAGCCCCGAACTGTCCGGTATAGGCGCACTCCAGGCTGCCCTGCAGAGCGCCGTCGGCGCTCAGGCGGGCCTTGTGGCTGAGCATCGAGCGATGCTCGTCCACCGTTCCCACCGGCACGGGACTCAGTCCCACCGTGTCGGCGGCCACGATCAGCGCCGGCACGCCCTGGTCATCCATCGGCAGCACCGTGAGCTCCTGCGAGTCGGCGGTGGCGTCCACCCAGACCCGCTTGCCGGGCAGCTCCACCAGGGTGATCGCGTGGTTGAAGTAGGGCGCGGGCAGGCGGGCCACCAGGCCTTCGTCGCGGGTGGCCAGCAGCACGATCTTACCGTCTATCCCCAGCGAGCGCAGCATGGCGCACAGCAGCGCGGACTTGTCCTTGCAGTCGCCGTAACGGTCGTCGAGCACCTTCTTGCCGTCCGTGGGGACGTAGGCCGAGGTGCGGAACGGGGTCGTCTGGTAGCGAATGTCGCGCGCCACGAAAGCCTGCAGGGCCCGCAGTTTCTCCTCGGGGGTGCGGGCGTCACGGGTGAGCTCGCGGGCTTTGGCGCCCAGGATGTCGTCGGGCACGCAGCGGGGACCCGAGAGGTCGGTGTACCAGTCAGCCACCTCTCTCCAGTCGGCAATGGTGGACATCTCGAGCCAGTTGCTCACGTCGCGGCTCGGGGCCGAAAGCGGGTTCTCCGAGGCCGGAGCGACCTCGTTGAGCACCCACTCGCGAATCTGCCAGTCACCGCTCTGGCGTGTCGTCGGTTGGGGCATGGTCGGGCCGTGCGACTGCACTTTCAGCCGGCTCAGGTCGACCGGTGAGATCAGGGCGTAGCGGCTGAGGCGCACGGGAATGTCGGTGCTGACCCGCCAGTCCTCCCAGAAGTGGTTGGCCAGCGAGCCCGAGGGAGCGTCCTGCACGCGGTAGGCATACTCCAGCACGTCTCCGGGAGCCAGCGAGGGGAAGTTGAGCCGCCCCCGCGCCGACTCGTCGCGCACGTCCTGCACCTTGCCGTCCGCCTTATAGATGCGGGCAATCTCGAGCACCGGTCGAGCCGTGGCCGAGGGACGCCCCATCCCGACGGAGGCGTAGCGCCGAGCGCCCGCGTCGTCGAACACCTTCACCAGCCCGTGATAGTGTCGCAGCGAGGCCATGTCGGGGTAGACCACCACCCGGCCCTGATCGAGCAAGAAGACGGCCGGGGCGTCGGGATACTGCTCCTGCGTCGGCGCGGTGCGCAGCAGAGCCTGCACCTCGGTGTCGGGCACGAGCTCCAGCACCGGTTTTTGCCCCGAGACCAGGGCCAGCTTCTCGCGCATGTCCACCAGCCCGGGATCGAGCCGCACCGCCTCCGAGTAGAGCTCGCGGGCCTTGTCGGCCTGGCCGAGCTCGCGATAGGCGTCGGCCAGATCGCCCGCCAGGTAGGCGTCGTTGGGACGATAGCGCCGCGCCTGCTCCAGCGTCGCGGCCACGTTCTTCCAGTCTTTCGAGCCGCGATAGAGCTTGGCGATCTCCTGCGAGTAGTCCGAGTCGGGATACAGGCGATTGATCTCGGTGTAGCTCGCGATGGCCCCGGCCGTGTCGCCGCGCGCCTCGAGAAGGTTGGCCTGCAGGCGCAGCAGGTTCTCGTCGTGTGGATAGCGCTGCAGGGCTTCGGTCAGCAGCTTCTCGGCCTCGCCGCGGTTCTCGTCCATCGCCAGCAGGCCGATGGTCAGCTCGTAGTTCCCCGAGCTGGGGGCCACCGCGAGCAGCTCCTTGAGCTCGCGCTGGGCGTCCTCGTTGAGGTCGGCGTCCAGGAGCGCGAGGTAGAGCGTGGCTCGCGCTCCGACATTGGCCGGCGACCGCTGGACGAGCTTGCGCAGGATGGCCTGCGCGGCCTCTCCCTGACCGGCCTCGATCGCTTCGCGCTGGGCCTGAATCTGGGCGTCCATGATCAGGGGAGCCGCTTTCAGGACGCAATCGCGCTCCAGCCGGGCCTCATCCTCGTGCTCCTCCTTGGCGAGGGCGCGCGACAGATACCAGCGGGCGGCTGCCCAGTCGGGCGCTTTCTCCAGCGCCTGGCGCAGCAGTCGGGCGGCGTCCGCATTGCGGCCCACCCGCAGCAGGACCTCCGCCTGCAGCAGCGGTACGTCGGGCTCCTGGCTGCCCTCCAGCCGGGCCAGGCTCTGCGGAACCGGCGGCGTGGCGGGCGCCGGCTCGGTCTGGACGGCGCCCGCGGCCACCTGGGCCGGGTCGCTCTGCAGGCTCAGCGATACGTCGCTGTCGGGCGCGGTGAAGCGCATGCGGAAGTCGGCCTCGTAGCTGTCCTCGTCGCTGGCCATCTTGACCAGCACCGTGTTCCAGCCAGCGCGCAGCTCGACGGGCAGCGTGTAGACGTCTCCCATGCTGGGTGAGGACGAGCCGTAGGCCGCGGTGTAGAAGATGCGCTTGCCGTTCAGCCAGACCTGGCAGGCGCCGCTCGGGTCGAGCCGCAGCCAGACGGGTCCCGTGACCCCGCTCACGGCCGTGGTCGCATAGTAGACCTCCCCTTTCGAATCGGCCAGAAAGCGGCCGGGGCTCACGAACCCGTTGCGCGTGGCGGGCAGGTCCTGCCAGCCAATCAGGCGCTGATTCTTGCCCGGCAAGCTACGGCCCGGTGCCAGCCCCTGCTCGGGGGGAAACGGCTTGTTCAGGCCCGAGCGCGAGACGTTGTCGAACGGGCCCAGGATCTTCCACTTCGCGAGGTAGCCCAGCTGGTCCGGACCGCCCGACTGCTCGGCCAACACCGAACGGGCCGCCTGGCGCAGCTCGGGCCAGGCCCTGGGGTTGTCGATCAGCGCGCGCGCCGTGCTTTGCAGCAGCTCGGTCTGGCCGGTGCCGTAGGCCGCATCGACGAACTCGAGCCACGAGGCGGGGCCGGTGGGATCGTCGGGATGCTCGAGCAAGAAGCGCGCCAGCAGTTTGGCTCCCTGGATGTCGTCGCCTTCCAGCAGAGCGATCCACGCCTGTCCCCGCGTCTGGCCGGCGGCCTCGAAGGCTTGACCGGCTTCGGGAAAGCGGTTCTCGCGAAACGCCTTCCAGCCGTCTTCGACCGCCGCGATTGCGAACAGGCACAGCAATGCCAGGAACAGGCGAGGTAAGCGCATTGGAAATTCACCCCCGAAATTGAAGGGGATCTCTATTCTCGGCGGGTCGGCCGTCATTCCTTCCGGACTTGACGGGGCCGGTATAATTCGCCCGTTATGGTCCGTTTTACCAACATCACCAAGCATCTGGGGGGCCGGACGCTGTTCAAGGAGGCGTCCTTCCAGGCCAATCCCGGCGATCGGATCGGTCTCGTCGGTCCCAACGGCGCGGGCAAATCGACCGTTTTTCGCATCCTGGCAGGCCAGGAGGGCTACGACGAGGGCGAGGTGGCCGTGCCCACCCGCACCGTGATCGGCTATTTCTCGCAGGACGTGGCCGAGATGAGCGGCCGCACCGTGCTGCAAGAGGTGCTGGCGGGCGCCGGCAAGATCGCCGAGCTGGCCGAGAAGATCGCCGAGCTCGAGGAGAAGCTGTCCCAGGAGCTCGACGAGGACGAGATGACCCGCGTCCTGGACGAGTATGGCGAGCTGCGCCACGACTTCGACGCGCGCGGCGGCTACGACGTGGAGACGCGCGCTCAGACCGTGCTGACCGGACTGGGCTTCCCTTTGGAAGACCACGGCCGCAACGTGGAGGAGTATTCCGGCGGTTGGAAGATGCGCATCGCGCTGGCCCGCATCCTGACCCTGCAGCCCGACCTCCTGCTGATGGACGAGCCCACCAACCACCTCGATCTCGAGTCGATCGTCTGGCTCGAGGAATGGCTGCGCTCCTATCAGGGCACGATGATCCTGACCAGCCACGACCGCGAGTTCCTCAATCGGCTGGTGAACCGCATCCTCGAGGTCAACCTCGGCACCATCACGGGCTACACGGGCAACTACGACAAGTACGAGTCGGAGCGCGAGCTGCGCGCCGAGCAGCAGATCGCCTCCTACAAGCGCCAACAGGACATGCTGGCCAAAGAAGAGGAGTTCATCGCCCGCTTCGCGGCCCGCGCCTCGCACGCATCGCAGGTGCAGTCGCGCGTCAAGAAGCTGGAGAAGATCGAGCGCATCGAGCTACCCGACCAGGCCCGCACCGTCAAGCTGCAGTTCCCGGTGCCGCCCCGCTCGGGCGAGGAGGTCTTCAACCTGCGCGGCGTGAGCAAGAACTGGGGCGATACCCACGTCTTCCACGACGTCACGGCCACCGTGCGCCGCCTCAACCGCGTGGCCGTGGTGGGGGTGAACGGCGCCGGCAAGTCCACCCTGCTCAAGATGATGGCGGGCCAGACCGACTGCCAGGAAGGGCGCCTCGACATGGGCGCCAGCGTCGAGATGGGCTACTTCAGCCAGAACTCGCTGGACCTGCTGGACCCGTCCCGGACGATCTTCGAGCAGGTCTACGAAGCGATGCCCACGGCTTCCATCGCGCAGGTGCGCGGTTTGCTGGGCGGATTCTTGTTCACGGGCGACGAGGTGGACAAGAAGATCGGCGTGCTCTCGGGCGGCGAGAAGTCGCGCGTGGTGCTGGCGCTCATCATGAGCAAACCGGTGAACTTCCTGGTGCTGGACGAGCCCACCAACCACCTCGACATGCGCTCGCGCGAGGTCCTGCTGCAGGCGCTGCAAGACTACCAGGGCACCATCGTCCTGGTCAGCCACGACCGCCACTTCCTCAAGGCCATCAGCAATCGCGTCTTCCACGTGCGCGACCACAAAGTGCAGGTGTTCGAAGGCCCTTACACCGAGTTCCTCGAGAGCGAGCAGGGCGACAAACGGGCGCGGTGACATCTGTCACTGAAGGTCTGCCGGGGTTGGACTAAACTCATCCAATCAAGTATCTTGGATTGAGGAGGAACCGATCATGCACGATCTTCGTAAACGTCTAGAGCGTCTGGAGGCTCGCTTCGAGCGTAGCCTGAACCACACCGACCTGGTCTTCTCGACTCAGCGCGAGATCATCGACAAAGCATTCGATCAGGTTCGGCTGGCTCTGATGGAGCAGGGTGCTTCCCTGCGTGCGCTGGGCGCGGCCACGAAGGATGGATTCGAAGAATTTCGTCACGTGTTGGACGACCTCGAGAGGCGCGTCGGTTCGCTCGAGGAGCCTCCGGCCGCCTGACATTCAGTCGCTGAGCCGGTCGAGCGTGTCCCATTCGGCCTCGGTGGTGGTCCAATCGGCATACAAGGCGACCCCGGCCACCGGCTCAGCGCTGCTGACGCCCCACAGGGCGGCCTCCAGAGTCTCCGCCTCGGGATTGTGCCACAACGTGCTTTCTTCGTTGTAAGTCGGCACCCCGATGAGCACCTGG
Organism: Vulcanimicrobiota bacterium; assembly: GCA_039809865.1. Taxonomy (GTDB): domain Bacteria; phylum Vulcanimicrobiota; class Xenobia; order Xenobiales; family QWHO01; genus QWHO01. The sequence goes on along the minus strand of JBDHVW010000003.1, from coordinate 77,762 downwards.
GTGCCCAGGCCCGAGAGCTGGCCAACCTGCCAGCGCATCCAGCGCGCATACATCTCCGGCGAGGGCTGCGCGGAGTCGTAACCCATGTAGACCACCTGCTGGCAGCGCGCGGCCACCTTCCGGTAGTAGTCCGCGGTCCACATGCGCTCGAAGGGCGGCAGGGGCGGCGCGCCCGGCGGGCGGCGGTGCGGCGTGGCCACGCTGAGAATCCCCGAGCGCGGGGTCTCGTCCAGCAGTGCCAGGAAGGACGCATCCCCGTCCCGGATCGGCTCGAGGTCGTAATGGACGCCGTCAAAACCGGCCGCATAGAGCTGGCTGACGGTGGCCGCGATGCCCGCCCGCACCGCGGGCTTCGTCAGGTCTACCGTGTCGGACGCCTGCCCCTCGAAGTCGGCGTTCAGCCCGCCCACCCAGGCCAGCCAGGTCACTCCCGGTATCCGCCGCCAGCGCCTTAAGTCGAAGTCGGGAATGCGACCGGCAGCGTCCAGCGGTCCCACGTGCACGAAGAGATACTTGATCGAGTGCCGCCGGCAGCGTTCCCCCAACTGCTCCAGCTCGAAGTCGCTGACCGGCTTGCGGTCACGCTCGTCGAAGAAGCGGTGCGCCAGCCACAGACCATTCTGGGAAAGCTGGAGCGGATGGCTCCGCAGCTCAGTCCCATACAGAGTGACCAGGCAGATCCCCAGATAAAGCGCCAGGAAGGCCCCCAGGATGCGCAGGCGTTTCTTCATCCGCCTCAGCCTACGCCGTCAGCAAGTCAACTCGATGACATCGGAACCCGGAGGTCGCTCCAGTGCCGTGCCTCCCCCAGGGCGCCGCGCACTTTGATGCGCAGAAAGCCTTTTTCTTTGACGAAACGGAGCTTGCCGCCCACCCCCAGCTCGCACAGAACCTGACCGTCGCGCAACAGGTTGCCGCGCGCGTCGACCTCCAGCACCTTCCCACTGGTGGTCTCGAGGCGGTTGGTCGCGGCGCGCAACACCTGGCAACCCTGCAGCTCCGTCTTGAGGGCCTCCATGCCCATTACCGAGCGGCGGTAGGCCTGGTGCTGCGGGTCCTGGCTCTCGGTCTCGATCAGGCCGAGCTTCTCGCCGAGCTGGATCATCCAGCCGAAGAAGACGAAGATCGCCACTTACTTCTTGGCAGGCTCGGGCGACTCGCAGACGATGCGAAAACCGGTGTAGTTGCTGCCCTGGTCGGGCCGCGAGTGGGCCCGGGCGGCCGACCGGCAGTTCCAGGCATAGCTGTACCAACCCCCGCCGCGCAAAACGCGCTCGGTGCCCTTCTCGGGGCCCTGGGGGTTGTCGGTGGTCTTCGGGTTGTAGGGACCGTACCAGTCCTGGCACCATTCTTCCACGTTGCCGTGCATGTCGAACAGACCGAACATGTTGGCCGCGCCCGTATCGCCCACGTTGGCGGCGGTAAGGCGCGGCTCGCTCTGCACCGGGCCGCCGCCGTAGGCCTGGGTGGCGTTGTAGATGGCGACCTCGGGGCTCAACGTGGGTCCGAAACAGAACGGGGTGCTGGTGCCGGCGCGGCAGGCGAATTCCCATTCCGCCTCGGTGGGCAGGCGGTATTTGCGCTTGCTGAACTTGGAGAGTCGCCGGCAGAACTCCTGAACGTCCTCGTAGCTGACCGAGTCCACCGGCAGCAGGTCGCCGCGCGACTCGGACGGCTCTTCCACCATCGGCGTCTTCACCTGGGGCAGGTGAGCGACGGCTTTCCACTGCTCCTGCGTGATCTCGCGCCGTCCGATGAAGAAAGGCTGGAGCTTGACCGTGTGGGGAGGTCCTTCCTCGGGCTGCGACTCGGGCTCGAGCTCGGGCACACCCATCGTGTACTCGCCGCCGGGGAGCTGCACCAGCTCGATCGCCTCGGCGCCCTCCACCTTCTCGGCGAAGCCCTGCACCTCGCCCGCCTCTTCCCGCAGGATGCGCCCGGTATTGTCCAGGATGGGCGCCTCGAACGGCATGGGATAGAACGACAGCGGCGACGGGCTGGCGCTCGGATCGCTCGAGGGGCCTTTGAGCAACAGCACGACCATCACCAGCGCGAACAGGAGCAGCAATCCCCCGATGCCGAGCCAGATGGGTGAGCGGGCCGCGGGTTTGACCACCACCGGAGGCGGGGTGGGCTCGGCCACCGGCGCGGGCTCGGGCTCGGGGAGCGGGGCGCTCTTGGTCTGGCGCTTGATCTCGATCGTGACCGGCCGGATCTCCATCGGGATGGGCTCCGGGTCGGGCTGACGCTCGGGCTCGCCCACCACGGGCTCGCTGGGCACGCCTTTGCCGTCCAGCCAGTCCAGCAGGTGCCGCTCGTTCCAACGCTGAGTCGGCTCGGGACGGAAACAGCTGTGGAACAGGATCTTCCAATCGTCGCTCAATTTCTCGTCCAGGTGGGGCCCCTCTTGCTCGGAGCGGTAAGCGAGCTCGGACGGCGTCGCCCCGGCCAGGTGGGCGAACGGATGGTGCGAGGTCAGGGCTTCGTGCAGGATACAGGCCAGGCTCCAGATGTCGGAAGCCATCCCGGGCTTGCCCAGCACCTGCTCGGGGGCGGCGTAGTGGAGCGTGTCCGAGGCCGCCTCGAGGCGCACGAGCTGCGTCTTGGTGCGGGCCAGCTCGTAGTCGGACAGTTTCCAGCTGTCCACCGACTGCACCACGTTGGCCGGGCGCAGCTCGCCGTGAAAACGGCGGTGAATGTGCAGGTACTCCAGCGCCTCGGCCACGCTGCGCGCCAGCGCGCGCACCTCGTCCTCGGGCATCATGCGGTTGCGGGCCAGGTGGCGGCGCAGCGAGTTCTGGCTCATCTCGGCGGTCAGGTACAGCGTGCGGTCCTCGCCCTCGAGCTCCCCCGAGCCCTGCAGGGCCACCAGCCCGGGATGCTTGAGGGCCATCACGCCCTGGATCTCCTCCATCACCTCGTTGCGCAGAGCCGTGGGCTTGAGCTGGAAGATCTTGACGGCGCAGCGGCCCACGGCGCGCCCCATGGAGAGGATCTCGGCCTCGTAGACCTGGCTGAACTGGCCCGAGCCCGAGTAGTGGGCCAGTCGGATCCGTCCGCCGATCTCCAGTCCGATGCGGTCTTCGGGGTCGCTCATACCAGTTGCTTGCGCATCCGCAGGTGCTCGATGCCGGCGTCGAGGAAGATCTCGCCCTCGCCCGCATAGCCCTGGCGCTCGTAGAAGCCCACCACTTTGACCTGGGCGTCCAGGTAGACCTCGGGCAGCGCCAGCTGGCGGGCACGCTGCTCCAGGCAGCGCATCAGCTCCAGGCCCAAACCCTGGCCTCGCGCCGCCTCGGACACCGCCACGCGGCCGATCTTGCCGCTCGGCACCAGGCGGGCGGTGCCCAGCAGCGTGCCGCCGTCGTAGAGCAGGGCGTGCTCCGCCACCAGGTCTTGCTCGTCGCGCTCCTCGTCCAGCGGCACGCCCTGCTCCTCCACGAACACGCGGCGGCGAAGCTCGAGGGCGTCGGCGAACTCGGGATCGGTGGCGGCGATCAGGCGAACCATGGCGCAGGGGGTTTTGCGCACCGCGCCACAGACTCCTGTGGCTACCGCAGCCGGATCCCGATCGAGGAGCCCGAGAACTCCACCCTCAGCCCCAGGCCCTCACCCAGGCCAGCCCTAGAATCCAACGGTCACGCTCGACGCACCGGTGAGCCCGCTGGGAGCGTGGTCCGCCCGGATGAGCGCCTGACCGGGGATCAGCCCCAGCGCGATGCCCCGCACCAGCGGGAGGTTCGAGATGGCCACCACCAGCACGTTGTTGCTCGACCACCAGACCCGCCGGGACAGGTCCTCGGTGGTGCCGTCACTGAACGTTCCGATGGCGCGCATGCGCTGCGGTTGCGTGGGGAAGAGGGCCAACGGGTTGGGCTCCACGCTGACCGAGACGAGCACGGCCGGAGTGACCGTCACCGTGGAGAAGTCCGTCAGGTTCGTCCCCGGATAGCTGGCGGTAACGTCCAGCGTCCCCAGGCCGGTGCCGATGACCATCCCATTCTCCGGGAAGAAGTTGCTGACGAAGGCGATGTTCTGGTCGGGGCTGGTCCAGGTGACGAAGCTCGTGACATCCTGCTCGGTGCCGTCGGAGAACGTCCCGAAGGCCCGCAGTTGCGATGTCTCGCCCAGCGGGACGGTGTCGGTCTTGGGCTCGACCCGCAGGGTTACGATGCTGGCCGAGGTGACGTTGGCGGTCGCCTGGCCCTGCACACCCTGCAGAGTCGCCGTCACCGAAGTCGAGCCGAAGTTGAGTCCGGTCAGGGTTCCTTCCGAGCCGGCGACGTTCGAGATGTCCGCCACCGCGGGATCGGCGGTGGCCCAGGTCACGAATTGGGTGGCCGGGATGACATCGCCGTTGTTCAGGGTCGCCGTGGCCGTGAACTGCGCCGTCAGGCCGCGGGGGACGTTGGCCGAGGCCGGTTGCACGGCGATGGACGTGACCTGAGGCGGAACCACGGTGACCGGAGCGGTCGCCTGCAATCCGCCGAAGGTCGCTGTGATGGTGGTCCCCTGACCCGGCAGTAAGCCCGTGACGACGCCCTTGGAGTCGACGATGACCTGGCCGCTGCTCGAGCTGAAGCTGGCCAGGCTGGTCACCGTCTGGATGCTGCCGTCCGCGAACTGTGCCACCACCTGGAGCTGCTGGCTCAGGCCCACGATGAGCGTGACGCTGCTGGGCTCGATGGCCAGCCGGATGGGGTCGGGAGCGATCACCGTCAGGGTGGTGCTGTCGGCCAGGCCGGTGCCCGGCTCGGTGGCGGTGATGGTGCTGGCGCCCGTGGTCAGGGCGCGCGCCAGGCCGTCGGGGCTCGCGATGGTGGCCACGGCCAGGAGGGAGCTGGTCCAGGTGACCTGGCGGGTGAGGTCTTCCTGGCTGTTGTCGGAGAACACGCCCAGCGCCTTGAACTGGACGGTGGTTCCGGCCCCGGTGACCGGCGCGTTGGGCTCCACCACCAGGGCGGTGAGGGTCGCGCCCGTTACGGTAAGGGTGGTCGAGTCGGTGAGCCCGGCCAGCGTGGCGGTAAGCGTCGTGCTACCGGCCTGGAGCCCTCGGGCCACGCCATAGGTGCCCGGGCCGTTGCCGATCGTGGCGACGCTGGTGTTGGAGCTGGTCCAGGTGACCGAGCTGGTGACATCCGCTTTCTGGCCCCCGAACAGGATGGCCGTGGCCTGCATCGGCTCGGAGAAGCCGGCCGGGACCTGCGGGGCCAGGGGGGTCACCTCGATGCGCTCCACGACCTGTCCGACGTCCTGGTAGGCGGGGTCGACCACCGTCACGGTGCCGTTCTCCGGGACCACCACCGGCGTGTCGCCCAGCCCCACGATGGTGCCGTTCTGGAGATATTCGATGCGCAGGGTCGTGGTGGTGGTCGGGACGTTGCTCAACAGCACCTGCGCCGTCCTGGGTCGCGTGTCCGGGCCAAAGGTGTATTTGCCGGCCGCGTCGAGCCCCGAGAACCTCAGGTCCGTTACGCTCGTGGGGACGGCGCGTTGCAGCAGTTGGAACTGCACGTCGATCGAGCCCGTGGGGGCGTTGACGGCCGGGGTGACCGTGCTGGTCGCGACGGACCCGTCCCCTCCGCAGGCATAGAAGAACAAAGCCAGGAGCAGGGTCGACCAGAAACGGAAACGCGGCATGGGGATTTCCTCCGGAGATTTTGGCGGGCACGGCCTTCGGCTGCGCGGGCCCAGAACCTGCCTGAACGGAGGACCCCCCTCAGCCACGATGCCGCCTACCCGGGGCGGGTCGTTCCCCCGAGCGACGATTCGCAGTTTGAGGGAACGACGCCGTTCCACTCGGTGACGATTCGTGCCTTGAAGGAACGACTCGCCCCGCTACTTCCGCGCGCCCGACCGGATCCTCCAGGCCTGCGACCGGCTCCGGGTCTGTCTGCCGACTCTCGGAGGCCACCGAAGGATTCCCAGGAGAGCAGCCGAAAACGGCCGCCCCCGCTCATGTATCTAGAGAAGATCCTACAAACGCGCCGCGAGTCGGCGGAATTCCTGGCCGGTTCGGCCCGCCAGGCCGAATTTGCAGCTCAGGCGCGCGACGCCGGCCTGGTGCGGCCCTTTCGGGCGGCGCTCGAAAGAGGTCCGTGGCCGCGCATCATCGCCGAGATCAAGCGCGCTTCGCCCTCCAAAGGCACCCTGAAGGACCCGCTGGACCCGGCCGTGTTGGCCCGGCAGTATGAGCAGGGCGGTGCCGTGGCGCTGTCCGTGCTGACCGAGCCCGACTACTTCCGCGGCACCCCCGACGACCTGAGGGCGGCCCGGGAGGCGGTGAGCATCCCCGTGCTGCGCAAGGACTTCTTGCTCGAGCCCTGGGAGGTCCACGCGGCGCGCGCGATGGGCGCCGACGCCATCCTGCTGATCGCGGCCGCGCTCGAGCCCCCCAAACTGGGCGAGATGCAAGCTCTGGCCCGCGAGCTGGGCATGGCCGCCCTGGTCGAGGTGCACGACGAGCGTGAGCTCGAAGCCGTGCTGCCCCTGGGTCCCGATTTGATCGGGATCAATAATCGCAACCTCTCGACCTTCCAGGTAGATCGCAAAACCACGCGCCGTCTGGGAACCAGATTGCCCCCGGACGTCGTCCGGGTGAGCGAGAGTGGATTTTTTTTCCGGCAGGAGCTGGAGGAGCTGCCAGAAGTTAACGCATTCTTAGTAGGCGAATCGTTGGTCACGGCAGAAGATCCCGCCCTCGCCTTGCGACGGCTGCGGGGAACCAAACACGTTGAGATATAGGACCACACTATGAATTATTTTCGCACCACGGCGGCGGCCCTGGTCGTAGCGGCGGGCCTGGCCCTGACCGTGCCGGCCGAGGAGCCTCAGCAGCCTCCGCCCAGCGCCCCCATCAATCCGGCCGTGCCGGCCCCGGCCCCCCAGGCGCCCAAGACCGACGCCACGCCTGGCTCGCTGCCGCCTCTGGTCCTGCCGCCGATGCCCGACGTGGCGCCCGACCCGGACGAGGAGAACTTCGAGCCCGACACTCCCGCCGAAGAGCCTTCGCCCGGCGCCGCGCGGCCCACCCCGCCGCCGCCTCTGCCGATGCCCACGGGCCCGGCCGTGGTCAAGCCCGATCTCCCGCTGGGCTCCACCCAGCTCTACGAGATCCTCTACGACGGCAAGCTGGTCGGCTATTCTCTGTTCCAGGTCACCGGCTCGATGGGCCTGGCCGGCGAGCAGTTCTACATCCTCGACGGCCGTGGCCGGATCAAGCTGGGCGTGGGGGGCGTGAGCGACACCCTGTTCCTCTCCAAGCTGATCGTGGAAAAGAAGACCCTGCTTCCGTCGCTCTTCACCTGCAAGCAGGGCTCCGAGAAGGCCGACGACGTGTTCGGCCTGGAGTGCATCTACACCAACCGCTCCGTGGCCCAGACCAACTCGGCCGGCAAGATCAGCCAGCAGAATCAGTTCTTCTTCCCCAAGGGCGAGACGCCGCGGCTCCTGTTCAACAACCTCTGGGGAGCCCTGGACACTTTCCCCGAGCACTACTGGCTGCTCGTGCGCTCGGCCGTCAACGGAGGCATCCTGGACGCCTATGACCCGATTCTGCGCGGCAGCGGCAAGGTGGTCGTCTACGCGCCCAAGATCGAGACCATCAAGTGGGACAAGCAGGACGTCAAAACCCGCCTGTATACCATCACCGACCTCAAGGGCGAGCTGTTGGCCAAAGTGCGCGTCAGCGACCGCAACCTCGAGCTGATGGAGGTGCAGGAGATCGGGCGCGGCCTGACCATGCGCCGCACCGCCAATGGCAAGCTGATCAAGCAGGTCGAGGCTTCCAAGGGGGTGGACCTCTGGCCCCGCAAGGTGGTGGCCTCCAACGTCTACTTCCCCGACCCGGAGAAGCTGACCGCGCTCGAGGCCGACGTGGAGATCTCGCTGCGCGGCGGCCAGTTCGCCGATCACAAGGTGCCGGGCTACCGGCAGTACTTCACCGGCGAGATCAAAGAGGGCTACATGAAGGGCCGCGTGGTGGTGCGCTCGGTGCCCATCGAGATGGAGCGGCGCACGCCCTACCCGCTCAAGGGCACGATCCCCGAGGACGTGGCCGTCTATCTCAAGCCGGGGCCGGGCGTCGAGTCCGATTACTCGCCGATCGTCAATAAGGCTCTGGAGCTGACCTGGAAGTCGGAGAACACGTTCCAGGCCGCCAAGCGCCTGTGTAACTACGTGAACTCGCAGGTCGAGGAGGGAGTCTCGCTGCCGAGCGCGCGCTACGCGCTCGAGAGCGGCGTGGGCAACCCCGAGTCGAAGGCGCTGGTGCTGGTGGCGCTGGCCCGCGCGGCCAAGCTGCCGGCGCGGCGGGTGGGGGGCCTCTTGTTCCGCGAGGGCTCCTTCGTGCCGCACCACTGGGCCGAGCTCTGGCTCGGTCCTGACGAGGGCTGGGTGCCGTTCGACCCCACCACTTCCGAGCAGGGTCACGTGGGCGCTTCTCATGTGGCCCTCTGGGAAAGCGGCGACGTGCAGAGCCTGGCCGTGAAGGTCATCTCCTACGCCCCCCGCGCCCCCAATAAGGTGGCTTTCTTCAACAACGAGCTGGCCTGGCCGGTGGGCGAGGAGCGCGTTTACAGCATCATCAAGGATGGTCAGAAGATCGGCCAGGAGGTGGCCACGATCAAGGAGCTGGTCGTGCGCGACAACAAGGAGGGCTATCTCTTCAACGCCACGGCCGAGATCAACCAGGAGAAGTCGGTCCCGTTCAAAGCCAGCAGCGAGCTCTTCGTGGATCCGCGCGGTCTGCCGCTCACGTTCTCGCTCAACGCCAACGAGAACGGCAAGACGACCATGGACCAGAAGTTCGAGTTCCTACCCGACCTGGCGCGCCAGGAGAGTGTCGAGGGCAAGGACACGAAGACGCGCGAGGTTCCGTTCTCGCAGGGCACCTACCTGACCGACCAGCGGTTCCTCTCGCAGTGGGCGCTGGTGGTGGGGCAGACGCCCAAGCCGGAGGCGGGCAAGACCTACACCGCGGGCGACAAGTACACGTTCCACATCTTCGTGCCCGAGGAGCTGCGCACGCGCGAGATGGTGCTCGAGGTCAAAGGCCAGGAGCCCCTGACCGGTGCCGACGGCAACGAGACCGAGGTCTGGCGCCTCGAGTCCGATGGCGGCATGGCCTTCTTCCTCAACGACAACCGCCAGGTCGTCAAGATCTCGATTCCCACCCAGAATCTGGACGTGATCTTGCAAGAGACGCGCTTCAAGATGCAGTAAGCCCTGGTCGAGCGCGGGGATGCGAACCGGACCCCGCGCTTGACCGCGGGCGTGAGCCAGCCTTAAGCGCAAGCGCTGCCGATGCGCAGACCCGGGGGGGTTGGCCCCTGTCTGGCTTTGGGATGCGCTTTATTGATGCCCGGCGCCCTCCGCGCCTCGCCATTTTCAGGCACCTGTCCCTGGAAAAGAAGAAACGGCGGCCTTCGCGACCCGCCGTTTCCCCCCAGGCTCAAGAGCCTACGGCACCGGCACGCCGTTGAACAGCACCTGTCCAGGCGGGGTGTTCAGCAGGAGCAGCGTGTTGGAAGGGCTCACGATGCCGTCGATGGCGATCGAGAGGCCCTGGTATTCGGTGGTTGCCAGCACGCTCAGAGTGCCGTTGGTGATGTCGACCCCGAGCGCGTGGTGCAGGCCGATGGCTCCGCCCAGCGCCTGGATGGTCGAGTCGCCTCCCGCCACCACGTCGGCCGCAGCATCCTGACCGTTGAACTCGCCGATGTTGGTGGCCGCGACCAGGTCGACGCTGCCGCCCGCCTCCACGAGATTGACGCCGATGTTGCTGGCCGTGCTGGTGATGGCGATATCCTGGCCGGCTGTGAACAGCTCGATCAGAGCCTGGCCCTCCACGGCAAAGTCGATGCTGCCGTTAGGAGCGCTGGCCGAGGCGATGGCCGTGCGCGGACCTGTCTGGGCCACGTCGATGTTTCCGTAGTTGGAGACCAGATCGTAGTAGGTATCTCCCTCGGCCGCGTTCTCCAGTTGGATGCTGCCCCCATTGGTGTGTGCGGTGACACTGTTGCCGCCGCCCGGCGCCTGAGTGGCCAACTCGAGACCCGTAATCCCTGCGCCTGCATTCAGGTTGATGTTGATGGCGCGGATGTCCACTTCCGGATCCGCGACCGTCGCTCCGATGGCGCTGCCCGAGCCGGCGCCCACGTAGACCGTGCCCTGGCCATTGACCTCGCCGATCAGGACTCCGTTTCCGGAAGTTAGCGAGACATTGTCAGCCGAGGCAAAGTCTACCTGCAGTGTTCCGCTATCCTGGTGCAGGTGGATGTCGCCGCCATCGTTGACGGCGCTCAATACCTGCAGTTCGACTGACAACGAGTTCGTCAGGTCGATGTCGCCCGAAGTCGAGTTGCTCGCCGTCAGCCTGTCGGCATCCAGCTCGAGGCCGGTGATTCCGTTGGCAGCTGCCAGGTTGACGTCGTCGGCGCGGACGTCCCACCCACTTTCGGAGCCCACCTCGCTGATGGACCCGCCGGCCTGGGCCGAGAAAGTGCCGTTGAACGCGTAGCCCTCGTCGATGGTCATCGAGCCACCCGCAGTCAGGTCGACGTTTCCGCCATTCGACTGCACCTGGTGCACCAGGGCGTCGCCGTCGTTCGTCAGGCGGATGTCCTGGGCCGCGCTGCTGTAAGCGAACCAGCGGGCGTCGTGGCCGCCAGTCTGATCCGCCTGAATCGAGCCGTCGACCGTGCTCAGCTGGAAGTTAAGGTCGCCGAGCGCCGTCACATCGAGGTCGATGTTGCCCGCGCTCGAGTCTACATTGACCGCTTGCTGACCCGAAGCCGCGCCAAGCGTGGCCGCCAGAGCAACATCACCGCCCGCCTGCAAATCCACGTTGCTGGCGCTGAGGCCCGAGCCCGTGATGGCACCCTCGGCGGTGATGATGACCTGATTGTTCACGGCCAGGTTCTGGACCACCACATCGCCTGTGCCCGTCTGGTGTACGTTCACGTTCCCACCGGCCTGGGCGTTGACCACGTTCCCCAGAACGAGGTCCCCGTTCTGGCCGCGCAGGACCACGTCGGGTCCGGTCACGTTGTAGAGCACGCCGCCGTCCGTATCGGTCAGGTCCGTCACGCTGACGCTGGACGAGTTGACCGTGGTCGCGTCCACGTCCAGGTCGATGTACCAGCCCGAACTGAGGTTGATCGTCTCGGCCGTGATGTCGGCTTCGGCGTCGGTCGGGACTTCTCGGATGGCGTCCGAGGCAGCGACGTCGACCGTGTTGCCCAGCGCCGTCACGTTTCCGATCTGGACCTGGCCGGCGGTCGCGGTGAGCGTGATGTTTCCGCTTCCGCCTGCAACCGCGTCGACTACCCGGAGGTCGCCGTTCTGGGCCGTCAGGTTGATGAGGCCGTCGGCATTGCTGACCGAGCTAACCGTTACGCCGTCGCCCACATCGGTGAGGTCGATGGCCTGATTGCCGGTGTTCGTGGCCGTGAGCGTGTCTGCATCGAGCTCGATGGTGCCGAAGAGGCCGATGCCGCCCTGGGCACTCAGCACCACGTTCGCCGCGGTGATGTCGGCGCCCGCATCCGGGTCGGCCTCGTAGATGCGGTATTCGGAAGTGCCCGTGAAGGTGCCGCCGGCCACCGCGCTCTGGATGAGGAGCTCGCCCGTCACATCGACGTTCACGTCCCCTGAGGCGGAAGCGATCACGTAGGCGGTGTTGGCAACGCTCAGCGCAACGTTGCCCTCGCCCGTGCTGGCGAAGAACCCGGCGCTGAACGCCCCGGTCTGGTCGATCTCGATGTCACCCTCGCCGGTCGTAGCGGTGTAGAAGATCGAGCTGGTGGCCTCGTTGGCCAGACGGATGTCGCCCACGATCGTGCTGGTCGTCACGCCCGGGCTACCCGGGAAGTCGCCGATGGCGAGCTCGAGGGTGTCGTCCGCTCCGATCCCGGTGCCGGCCGAAACCCACAGAGAATGGCCCACGATGTCGGCCTCGGCGTCGTGGTCGGGGGCCTCGCGCAGAGCTCCCGCGACCGTGAAGCCGATCGAGTTGCTGCTCACCACCTCGTCGACGACGACGTCGCCCGCCGAGTAAAGGTTGGCGTTGCCGCCCTGAGCGTTCAGGCTGTTGACGGTCAGGTCGCCGGCCTGGGTCACGATCGTTACCGCGCCGCCCGAGTTGCTGGCGTCGTCAACGGTCAGGCCGCCCGAAGCGTCGGTCACGTGAATGACGTTACCCCCCGTATTGACCACGGTCAGGTGGTCGGCGTCGATGTGCATCGTGTAGGCGATGCCGATACCGTTGACCGCGTTCACGATCAGGTTGTCGGCCACGAGGTCGACATCCGCGTCGGTGTCGGCCTCGTAGATGCGGTTGTCAGTCGTCAGGGTCATCGTTCCCCCGGCCACGGCCGATTTGTAGAGCAGCTCGCCCGGAGCATAGACCGTGATGTCCCCACCCGCGCTCATGTCGGCCATGTGAGCCCCGCTGTCGCTGGCCACGTTGATGTTCCCATCGGTGGCGTGCGTGAACCAGGCTGCGAACTGCCCGCCCGTGGCGTTGATGTCGATGCTCCCCACGCCGGTTTCGGCGAAGTAGTTGAGCGGTCCAGCCGCCTCGTTGGTAAAGACGACATCGCCGTTCTGAGTGATGGCGCTGACGTAGAACGTCGGGCCCGCCAGACCGATGGCCAGCTCCAGGGAACCGGCGGAGCCGATTCCCGTGGCGGCCTGCAGGCTGGCAAACTGGGCCGTGAGGTCCGCGGTCGTGTCGCTGCCGAGCTCCTGGATGCCGCCCTCGGTCGAGGTGAGGAACGCGAAGGTGGCCGCGCTCACGTTGTCGAGCAACAAGTCCGCCTGATTGGTCAGCGTGACCGAGCCGTCATTCGCCACCGCGCTGGTGACCCCGAGGTCGCCGCCACCCGTCTGGCTGAAGGTGATCGAGTCGGCGGAAAGCTGGGCCACCGAGGCGGTGGCCGATTCGTTCGAGAGCTCGATCGCGCCCTCCAGGGAGGTCGCCCGGACGTCGGGTGAGCCGAGCTCGAGGCCGCTGATGCCGCTGCCAGCATTCAGCACCGTTATGCCCGCGGTGAGGTCGATTTCGCCGTCGTTACCCAGTTCGGTCAGGCTGCCGTCGGTGCTCTCCAGGACCGCCCGGATGGGTGCGATCACGTTGTCCGCGCGGATGTCGCCCTGGTTATGCACGAGGACCTGACTTCCGGATTGGGCGTGGAGGACATTCACCGCGCCCGCGCCTGTCTGCTGCAGGCTGATGTCGCTGGCGCTGTTGGTCTGCATCGAGACAATGACGTCGGTGGCCGATTCGTTGTAGAGGTCGAGGCGGCCCGCCGTGGCGTTGGCCGTGATGGCCTGGGTGGACATCTCGAACGGGCGCAGGATACCGGCTCCGGTGGCGCTGACCATGGTGACGCTGCCCGCCACGACGTCCGCTCCCCCGTCCTGGATGTCCGTTTCCTCGATGGCTCCTTCGGTGGAGCTCAGGAAAACATCGTTTGGCGTCGTCACCGTGCCGACCAGGAGGTCGCTGCCTACGTTGGTGATACTGATGTTGCCCGCGCCCGTGCTCACCTGCTCGGCGACCACGATGATGCCGTGGTTTTCGACGGTGATGTCGCCTGCACCGGCCGTTAGATCGAGCACGCCGATCCCGACAGTTTCACCGGTGTTGGTGAAGTTGATTCCACCCGTGTCGGTGGTGGCAGTCAGGTAGACGTTGTCGATCTCGAGGTCGCCGATGCCGGTGCCCGCGAACAGATTCATGTAGCCGCTGACCAGGTCGGCATTCGCGTCCGAGCCGGCCTCGAGGATGCTTCCGTCAGCCCAGACGTTGATGACCGAGGAGGCGGTGACGCTGCCCGCGTTCACGTTGTGGTCGGACCACAGGTTGATCTCGTTGCCCTCGGCATGCTGGACCGTCAGGTCGCCGCCCCACGACTTGATGTAGGCCACGCTGCCGGTGATGGCCGAGTCGACCGTCAGGCCGTCGCCCTGGTCGACGATGCCGATCAGCCCGGCCTCGACCGTCAGGTGGTTGGCGTCCAGCTCGAGGTCACCGAACAGGCCCACGCCGTTAGGAGCGTAGAGCACGACGTTCTCGGCCGTGATGTCGACCTCGGGGTCGGCGCCGTAATCGTAGATCCGGTTGGGCGTGTTGATGGACACCGTGCCGCCGGCCGTGAGGGCGCCGAGGATGACCTCACCCGGGCTGTTGTTCACGTCAATCGTGATGTCGTTGGCCGCCGTGACGTCAAACGCCAGCGTGTTGGAGCCGCCTGTGCCCACGTTGGAGAAGGTGGCGCTGCCGCCGTCCGCGTGCAGGTTGAGGATGGCCGTCCAGTTGCCCTCGTGGGAGATGTCCACGCTACCGTCGCCCGTGTGGGCGTTGTACTGCGTCTGGGAGTGGGCGAAGTTGACGACCTGGATGTCTCCGGAGCTGGTGTCGAAGTTCAGGCTCAGAGCGCCCGCGCCCTCGCCGGTGGAGAGCTCGAGGCCGGTGATGCCCGTGCCCGCCGTCAAATTGACGGAGGTGGCCAGCACGTCGGCGCCGGTGTCGGGGTTCACGTCCTCGCTGATGGCGCCGCCCGCGACGATCTCCACGTGGTTGAGCTCGGCCTGGACGTCGCCAACCAGGACGTTGGCGCCCGCAGCCAGGTTGACGCCGGCGTTGCCGCCCGCGATGACGCTCACGGCGGTCAGGTCACCGTCCAGGGCGGTCAGGCTGACAGTCCCGTCGGCGTTGACGGCGGAGTCGACCACCAGGCCTCCTGCCACGTCGGTCAGGTTGATCGCCTGGTTGCCCGTGTTGTTGGCGGTCAGAGTGTTGGCGTCGATCTCGATGGCGCCAAACAAGCCGATGCCGCTCACGGCCGTGAGAGTTACGTTGTCAGCGGTCAGGTCGACGTCGACGTCGGCGTCTGCTTCGTAGATGCGGTAGCCGGACGTGGCCGTGAAGTCGCCCGTGATGGTGGCGGACTTGATGAGCAACTCGCCCGGGCTGGAGACGGTGAAGTCGCCTCCCGCAGTTGCCTCGGCGACGACGGAGTGGGCGTCGTTGCTCACGGACGTGTGGCCGCCCGAATGGGTGAACCAGGCCGCGCCCTCACCACCGGTCTGGGCGAGCCAGATGTTGCCCGCGTCGGCCGTCACGAAATAGTTGACCATCCCGGGAGCTGTGTTCTGGAGGAAGATATTGCCCGCCACGGTGTGGGCGGTAACGTCGCGGGTCGGCCCAGCCTCGCCGATGGCCATCTCCATGATCCGGTCGAGTCCGATTCCCAGCGCGGCGTTGAAGGTTGCCGAGGTGGCCGTGACGTCAGTCTCGAGGTCGTCGTGGAGACTCTCCTCGATCTGACCGGCATAGGAGGTGAGCGTGGCTCGGCCCGTCGCCTCCACCTGGTGCACCAGGAGATTGCCCACGTTGCTGACGTCGATATCCCCGAGCTCGGTGATGGCCACGACGGTGGCGGCCCCGGCGAAGAGGTTGCTCACTTCGATGTTGCCGGAATCCGTGTGGGCAGTCAGGTTCGGGGTGGAGACCTCCAGGCCCAGGATGCCGGTGCCGGCCAGCAGGTTGATCGCGCCGCTGCTGATGTCCGCGGCCGCATCCGAGCCGGCCTCCAGAATGCTTCCGACCGCGTCGACATGGGTCGTGCCGAGCGCGTTGACGTTGTCAACCAGGACGTCGAAGTCGGACCACAGGTTCACGTCACCATTGGCCGTGGCGCTCGTGACCGTCAGGTCGCCACCCCAGGCTTTGATGTAGGCCGTGCCGGTCGTGACCGCGGAGTCAACGGTCAGGCCGTCGCCCTGGTCCACGATCCCGATCGTGCTTCCCTCTACCGTCAGGTGGTTGGCGTCAAGCTCGAGGTCACCGAAGATGCCTACGCCGTTCGGGCCGTAGAGCACGACGTTCTCGGCCTTGATGTCGACCTCGGGGTCGTTGCCGTAGTCGTAGATCCGATTGGGCGTGCTGATCGAGACCGTGCCGCCCGCGGTGAGCGCGCCGAGGATGACCTCGCCGGGGCTGTTGTTCACGTCGATGGTAATGTCGTCGGTCGCTGTGACGTCGAACGCCAGCGTGTTGGAGCCGCCGGTGCCCACGTTGGAGAACGCGGTGCTGCCGCCGTCCGCGTGGAGGTTGAGGATGGCCGTCCAGTTCCCGAGGTGGGCGATGTCGACGTCGCCACTGCCGCTCGTGGCGTTGTACTGGGTCTGCGAGTGAGCGTAATTGGTGACCTGGAGGTCGCCCGTAGCGGTGCTGAAGTTGAGGCCCAGGGCTCCGGCGCCCTGGCCGGTCGACATCTCGACCCCGGTGATGCCGGTGCCCGCGGTCAGGTCGACCGAAGTGGCCAGGATGTCCACGCTCGCGTCGCTGTCATCAGAGATCGAGTTGTCCGAGGTGATCGCAACGTGGTTCAGCTCGGCCTGGACGTCTCCCAGCACGATGTGGCCATCCGCCTGGAGGGTGACGTTCCCGCTGCCGCCGGCTACGACCGAGTGGGCCGTCAAGTCGCCGTTCTGAGCCACGAGGGTAATCGAGCCATCGCTGTTGGTGGCCGAATTGACGACGATTCCGCCCTGCACATCAGTAAGGAAAATGGTCTGGTTGTTCGTATTGGTGGCCGTCAGGAAGTTGCCGTCGAGCTCGATGGCGCCGAACAGTCCGATTCCGTTGGCGGCCGTCAGTGTGATGCTGTCCGCGGTGATGTCCACGGCGGCGTCCGGGTCGGCCTCGTAGATCCGATAGTCGCTGCTGGCGTAGAACTCGCCCCCGACGACCGCGCTCTTGATGAGCAGCTCTCCCGGGCTGTAGGCGCTGAAGTTGCCGCCCGCCTGAACGTCGGCCACCACGGAGTGGGCCTGGCTGCTGACGTTCGTCCCCCCCGAGGAGTTGGTGAACCAGGCGGCGCCTTGCGAGCCCGTCTGGTTGATGCTGACGTTGCCGCCTTCGGCGGTGGCGAAATAGTTCACGAAGCCGGGTGCGGCGTTCTGGAGCACGATGTCGCCCTGAGCCGCGTGGGCCGCAACGTTGAGCGTCGGACCGGCCTGGCCGACCGCCATCTCGAAGACGCGGTTGGCGCCAATGCCGAGGGCGGCATCCAGAGAGGCAGACTGAGAGGTGAGGTCGACCGCGAGGTCCTCTGCGACCACCTCATCGATCGCGCCCGTGACCGAGGTCAGACTGGCGCTGCCGGCCGCCAGCACGTAACCGACCAGCAGGTTGCCGTCACTCACCAGCGACACGTTGCCCGTGTAGGCCGCTACGTCGTCGGCGAGCAGCTGGCCGGCGCCGGTCTGGGTGAAGCTGATGTTGCCCGAGTTGACCTGGAGGGAGAGGTGCGTGTCCGCGGCGCTCTCCAGGCTGACGTCGATGTCGCCCGTCACGGTGGCGGCGGTGAGCTGGTCGGCCGAGATTTCGAGACCGTAGATCCCTGTCTGTGCGTGGAGGATCACGGCGCTGGAGGTGATGTCGGCGTTCGGGTCATCGCCGAACTCCGAGATGCTGGCACCGGAATCGACCGTGACGACCTGAGCGAGGGCCTGAACATCGTCGAGCTGGACGTCTCCCTGGCCTTGGAGGTTGACGGCACCGCCGGCCAGGAGGCTCTGGACGGTGAGGCTGTCGCCGCCCAGTGCGCTGATCTCAACGCTCCCGCCCGCGACGACCTCGGTAACGGTCAGCCCGCCCGAAAGGTCGCTCACGTGCACGGTCTGGGGGCCGGCGCTGTGCGCCTCGAAAGAACTGGCCTGAATTTCGATCGCGCCCGGGGCGCCAATTCCAGTCACGGCGGTCAGCGCCACGTGGTTGGCTACGATGTCGGCGCCCGCATCCGGGTCGGCCTCGTAGATGTTATTAGCGGTGGCTACGCCCGTCACGGTTCCGCCCGCGACCATCGACTTGACCAGGAACTGATCGCCGACCGTCATGTCGATGTTGCCCGAGGCGGTCATGTCGGCCGCGTAGCTGTTGCCGTCCGCCGTCACGGTCACATCGCCTGCCAGAGCGTGCGTGAAGAAGGCCGACGTTTGCGCGCCGAGATGGGCGATGTCGATGTTGCCCGCGCCCGTGGTGGCCAGGTAGTTCGTGACGCCCTGGGCGTTGTTGCTGAACTGAATGTCGCCGACC
Organism: Vulcanimicrobiota bacterium; assembly: GCA_039809865.1. GTDB lineage: Bacteria > Vulcanimicrobiota > Xenobia > Xenobiales > QWHO01 > QWHO01. The sequence continues at coordinate 59,653 of JBDHVW010000003.1, read as the reverse complement.
GTGGTGTTGGTCACCAGGTCGAGCGTCGGCCCGCCCACACCCACCTGGAGCTCCAGGCCCGCGATTCCCGTGCCGGCCAGGATCGTCGCCTGGCGAGCGTTGAGGTCGACGTCAGCATCGTCGCCCAGCTCGGAAATCGCGCCCGCGGCGGTGACGTTGACGGTCTGGCCAACCGCCTGGACGAGGCCGAGGCTGACATTGCCCGTGGAGGTCAGCGTCTGGCTGCCGGCCGAAACGATCTCCATCACGTTCAGGTCACCAGCGTTGACGTTCACCGCGCCCCCGTTGGTGATGGAGGCTACCGTCAGGTCATCGACGTCGAGCACGTTCATAGTTTGCGAGCCCACGCTGTGGGCCTCGAACGTGTTGGCGTCCATCTCGATGGCGCCGGGCGCGCCGATCCCGTTCTGGGCTGTCAGGACGACCGCGTCGGCCACCAGATCGAGCCCGGCGTCCGGATCGGCCTCGTAGATGTTGTTGGAGGAGACGCCCGTGATCGTGCCTCCGGCCGCCATCGACTTCACCAGGAACTGGTTGGTCACGGTCATCGTGATGTCCGTGCCGGCGGTCATCTCGGCCGCGTAGGCATTGCCGCCAGCTGTGACGGTGGTGCTGCCCGCATCGGAATGGGTAAAGAAGGCCGAGGTCTGTGTGCCGAGATGGTCGATCTGGATGTTGCCGTCGCCTGAAGTAGAGCGGTAGTTGGTGGTGCCCACCGTGTTGAGGTTGCTGAACTGGACGTCGCCAGAGGCGGTGTTGGCAACGAGATCGATGGTCCCGACAGCTCCAACCTGGAGCTCCAGGCCCGAGATGCCGGAGCCCGCCGTCAGCGACGCATTGTCGGAAGTGATATCCACCCCGGCATCGCTGGGAAAGTCCGAGATCGCTGCGCCCGCATTGACCGTGACCGCGTTGCCCGTGGCCGTCACGCTGCCGAGCTGCGCATTGCCACCAGCGCTCAGGCTGATATTGCCGCTGCCGCCCGCGGTCACGGTCCCGGCCAGCAGATCCCCGCCGGCGGCAGCCAGAGTGATGTGCCCGCTGGAAGTGCTGGCATTCACGGCGAGATTGCCGTCGAGGTCCTGCACGTCGATGTTGCCCGCGGCGCTGGCGGTGGCCGTCAGAGTGCCCGTGACGTCGACCTGAACCGGGCCCACGCCATTGACGCTGGTCAGGGTCACGTTCGTGCCACTGAGGTCGACGCCCGCATCGGACGTGCCCTGAGCGATGGTCTGGCCAGTGATCGCCACTGCTCCGCCGTGGACATTATCCACGAAGACGCTATTGCTGGCGGTCAGCGTCAAATTCTCGCCGCTGGTGTCCACATTGTGAGCGACGAGGTTGCCGCCGGTGGCGTCGATGCTGACGGGGCCCCCGGCGGTCTGGACGTCGTCCAGGGTCAGGCCGCCCGCGGTATCTTGCAGGTCGACACGGCCGCCGGCCGTGGCCGAGAGGTTGTTCACGTTCGTCTCGAGGTTTGCGAAGATACCGATACCGCCCGCCGAGGCAAAGGTCACGCGGTCCGCGGTGACGTCGGCGGCCACGTCGGCCCCGTACTCGTAAATGCGGTAGGCGGACGAGAGCGTGACGTCGTCGCCCGAGGCGGTCACGTTGTCGACGATCAGCTCGCCGGCGGCCGAGAGGGCGATGTCTCCGTTGCCGCCTGCCGTGACTGCCAGCGCCGTTACACCGCCGTTCTCGTTGCTGAAGGCGAGGGACCCATTCGAGGTGGTCACGGTGGAGAGCACCGCCGTGTAGCTCGTCTGGCCGGCCGTGATGTTGCCCGTGTTGGTGGTCAGGTTGAAGAAGGAGTCGCCGTTGGCGATGTTGTCTACGCTCACGTCCCCGTTCAGGGTATTGGCGCGCACCAGTCCGCCGCCCGAAGCGCTGGAGCCGGCCACGTCGGCGTCGATACCCGTGTTCGCCGTCAAGGTGATGTTGAAGGCGGTGGCGTCGGCCTCGGCGTCCAAAGTGGACTGCGCGATGAACGAGGAGCTGGTGACGGTTACCAGGTCGCCGACGGCCTGGACGTCGCCCAGGCGCACTCCACCCGCGGTGGACGTCAGGGTCACGTTCCGGCCAATGCCGCCCGCGTTCACCGTGCCTGTCTGCAGGTCGCCGCCGGTGGCGAGCAGCGTGATGAGGCCGTCACTCGTGCTGGCATCGAAAGTGATCGCGCCGGCCACGTCCGTCAGGTAGATGGCGCCTGCGCCCGTCACCTGGGCCGAAGCATTGCTGGCGTCGAGCTCGAGCGCATTGGTATTGCTACCGATGCCGCTCACTGCGCTCAGCGAGACGTTGGTGGCCAGGATGTCGGCCGCTGAGTCGGTGCCGATTTCGTTGAGATTGCCGGCCGAGCTTGCGACCACGCTGCCTCCGGTGAGCAGGTCGAAGGTCAGGTTGCCCGAGTTGACGGTGGTCAGCACAACGGTAGAGCCACTGGCATTGCTCACAGTGAGAGCGCCGCTCGTGGCGGACAGCGAGTTGGTGCCGCCCGCGGCGGCGCTGGTGACAGTCAGGCCACCGGCCGTATCGGCGATGAAGCTGTCGCCGGTGGCGCTCAAGGAGGTCAGGGTCGTCAGGGCGACCTCGAGAGCATTGCCCGAGTCGCCGAGGTTGGCAGCGGACAGGCTGGCGCTGGTGGCCGTGAGGTCGGCCGCGGCATCGGTACCCACCTCATAGACCGAGCCGTTGGCCGCGATCTGGATGCTGTCGCCGCTGGCCACGACGTCGCCCACGCCGATGTCGCCGATGGCGGACAGGCTGATGTTCTTGCCGGTGCCGCCGGCCGAAGCCGAGGTCACCTCGAGGTTGCCACCGATACCGGCCAGGTCGATCGAACCGTTGGCGGTGGTAGCGCTGACCACCTGAAGGTCGCTTCCGACGCTCCCGATGGTCAGGTTGCTGGCGCCGGTCGCGCTGGCCGTCAGGTTGTCGAGAGCCACCTGCAGAGTGCCAATGGTAACGCCAGTAAGCGTGGCGCTGCCACCTGCAAGGTCGGCGCCGGTCTCGTTCTCTGAATCAGCGATCCCGGCCACCGACGAAATCGCGATGGCATCTCCCTGCACGACGCCGAGCAGGATGTTGCCCGAGGTGGTGGTGGATAGATTAACTGCTCCCGACGCGCTCACGCTGGTGGCGGTCAGGTTGCCGCCCGTGGCGTTCACGGTCAGCGATCCCGCGTTGGCCGACAGGATGTTGACGCCACCCGCCGTGTCCTTCACGTTGGTGAGTCCTCCCGTGGCTTGCACGGTCAGATTGCTGGCGTTGAGCTCGAGAGTGTTCGCCGCTCCGATGCTGCCGAGGGACCACAGCTCGATCAGGTTGCCGGTCAGGTCGGCCGCGGTGTCGTTGCCGGCCTCGAGGATGTTGCCCTGGGCCGCGGCGCTCAGGTAATTCGTACCGTTGACGTTCCCCACGGCCAGGTCGCCGTTGCTGTTGTAAAGGTAAGCTTCAACCGCCGAGGCCTGGGTGACCGTCAACAAGCCGCCGTTGGTCTCGAGGTAGAGGGAGCCGGTCACGTTGGCCGAGCTGACCGTCAGTGCGCCGTTCACGTCCTGCACGCTGGCACTGTAGGCCGTGAGAGCCAGGTTGTCCGCCGCGATCTCTACGGTCCCGGCAATGTCCAGAGCCGCATTGAGTACCAGGTTGGGGGCGGTAAGGTCGGCCGACGGGTCGGCCCCGACCTCCGTGATGCTGGCCACCGAGTTGACCGTGAGCGTGCCGCTGGCCTGGACGTCGTTGACGGAAACGTCGCCGGAGCTCGAGGTGCTGAGCGACAGGTTGCCGGCAACGCTTGTCGAGCCGACGATGAGGTTCCCGCCCTGGGCCTGCAACGTAGCTGCGCCGTTGGCGGTGCTAAGTCCCCATACTTCCAGGCCCCCTGCCACGTCGACCAGGTTCACCAGGCCGTTTCCGGTAACCCAGGCATAGGCGGTGCTGGTATCGACTTCCAGGGCGTTCGCGGTGCTTCCGATGCCTCTGGCGGCGCTCAGCTGCATGTGGCCGGCGGTGAGGTCGGCGCCGGCATCCGTGCCGGACTCCAAGATGCTGTCCCCCGCGTTGACCATAATTGTGTCGCCGGCAGCGACCACGCTTCCCAGGAGCACATTGCCCGTGCTGCTCAAATCGATCTGCGAGCTTCCGCCGGCCACGGCTGAATTGACGGTCAGGGCGCCGCCCTGGGCGTCCAGCACGATGTGACCACCATTGGTCGTGGCGCTGTTCACGGTCAGGCCGCCCGCAATATCGGTAAGGTAGAGGTTGCCAGCCCCGGTCACTGCCGCCGAAACGACGGTCGTGACAGCCATCTCACTGTTTTGAATTGCGGAGCCCGCCAGCAGGGTCACGTTGTTGGAAGTCAGGTCGGCCGAGGCGTCGGCGCCCCACTGCCCGATCAGCCCACCGGCTGTGACGAAGATGTCGTCGGAGACGGCCGAAACATTGTCCACGAAAACGTTCTGGGCACCACTGAGGGTGATGTTACGCGCATTCCCCCCGGCGGTGACGGTCCCGGCGAAGAGATCTCCGCCCGTGACGTTGAGCACGATCTCGCCATTGTTGCTGGTGAGTGTGCCCACCTGGAGACCGCCATTGTTGTCGGCCAGATAGATGCCTCCGGTGCCCGTGGTGGTGCCCGAGAGGCCCGCCACATCCACGAGGAACGGCGACCCGGAAGCGCCGATGCTCGTGGCAGCGCTCAAGTTGGCGTTGGCGGCCGTGATCTCTGCTCCAGCGTCGGAGCCGAGCTCCGTCAGGGTCCCGGCCGAGCTGACCGTAACCGCGTTGACCGCTGAGGCGGAATTGATCTGGACGTTGCCCGAGCCCGAACTGGCGAGCGAAACATTTTGGCCGGAAGCCGAGCCAACGCTCAAAGCTGCGGCCGAGGACAGAGACACGTCGCCGTTCACGGAGCTGGCCGCTCCCACGTTAAGCCCGCCAGCCGTGTCTCGCAGGCTGATGCTGCCCAAGCTGGCGCTGGCGTTAAGCTGCGTTGTCGCGTTGAGCTCGATCTGGTTCAGCATGCCGATCCCGTTCGAAGCCGTCAGGTTGATCGTACTGGCATTGAGGTCCGAACCCGCGTCGCTGCCCGACTCTTCGATCGAGAAGCCCGAGGTGGCGTTGATCGTGCCGCTTGTCGCGTTCACGTCGCCCACGAGCACAGTCCCGGTGGAGTTGCTGCTCACCAGGTTGACGTTGCGACCGGCGCCCCCTGCCGTCACGCTGGTGGCGGTCAGGTTGCCGCCCTGGGAGGTGAGGGTAATGTCCCCACTGGTTGTGTTGGCCGACGTGATGACAATCCCGCCCGTCGTATCGGTCAAATCGATGTTGCCCGCGGAGGCGCTGGCCGTGAGAGAGGTGCCATCCACCTCCACCGACCCCGTGCTACCGATTCCGCCAGCGGCAGTGAAGCTCAGGGTCCCCGCCTGAGCGTCAGCCGTCACGTCGGCGCCCGCCTCCTGGATCGAGCTCACCGAGGTGACCGTGATCGTGTCCCCGGCGGCCTGAACGTCACCCAGCAGGACGTTGCCCGAGGTGGCGGTGGAGAGCGCGACGTTTTTGCCTGTACCGCCCGCATTGACGCTATTGGCGACCAGGTCGCCTCCGGTGGCACTCAGAGTGATGGTGCCGTTGTTGGTAGTGCAATTGGCAGTGACACCGCCGGCGGTATCCGCCACGTTGATGTTGCCGGCTCCGCTGGCCGTGGCAGTCAGGCTCGTGGCGTTGACCTCGAGCGCCGCGGCTGCGCCCACCCCGGTCGAGCTGTTGAGCGTGATCGTGCTACCGGTCAGGTCGGCGTTGGCGTCGTTACCGTTTTCGTTGATCGCCCCGGTGGTGCTGGTGAGGGTGATGTTGGCGGCGCTGAGGTTGCCGACCGCGATCGTGCCTCCGTGCGAAGCCACGATGGACCCCGCGTTGGCCTGGATGGTGGCCGAGTTATTGGCCGTCAGCGTACCGCCACCGCTGGTAGCCAGCGTGCCGCCGTTGGTGGTGATGTTGCCATTGAGGGTTACGTTGCCCGAAGTGGCGCCCGCTTCGAGCACCAGGGCCAGCATGCCGGTGGTGGAGGTAACGTTGTCGTTGAGGGTGATCGAGCCGCTGGTGGTACCCGCGTGCAGGGTGAGGGTGGCATTGCCGCCAGCCGACTTGAGAATGCTGGCGCCGGCGTTCTGGGTGATATTTCCGGCGGCCGTCCCGGCGGCGGCCTGGGCGTCGATGGTCACGTTCGTGCCCGCGTTCAGCGAAGTGTTGATGCTGGAGGCAGAGATCTGGTTCGTCCCGGCCGCACCAGCCACGATCGTCAGGTTGGCCGGGTCGATCAACCAGGTGCCGCCCTCCCCGGCGTCGACCTGACCCGCGAAATTGAGGTCGCGTTGGCTGGAGGTCTCGATGAGGCCGCCCTGCGCGCGGAGAGAACCAGCCACGTCCGTGCGCTGGTCCGACCAAACCACGATTGTCCCGCCCGGATCGGCCTGAAGAGCGGCGCCGTCCGTCAGGCGAGTGGTGGCGGCGCGGTGCGTCGAGCCTTGTCCGCGAGTTTCACCACCGACCAGAATCTGGGAGCCGTTGACTGCGCCCTGGACCAGCACGTGCTGCCCCAACACTCTCACATCGCTTCCCTGAGTACGGCTGGCTGCGGTCAGATCGGTCGTGCCGGTGGCATCCAATTGGACGCTGCCGCTTCGGATGGTGCCGCTCTGGACCAGCGTCCCCTCGCCGCCCACCAGGCGGACGGACCCGTTCTCCTCGACGATCTGGGCTGCGCCCACGAGCTCGCCCTGGTTGACGACCTGTCCGAGCACGTTCCCGACCGCTTCGGGCGTGAGCACCACCGTTCCGCCGTCGCTGGGAGCCGTACCCAACTGGAAGTTGACCAGGTTGCGCCCATCCAGGTTGACGGTCATCTCTTGACCGGCGCCCAGGCTGACTTTGCCCAGGTTGGCTACGATCAGACCTTCGTTTGAAACCAGTGGAGCGGTCAGGATCACGTAGCCACCGTCGGTCACGTGGATTTCACCCTGGTTGACCACCGAGGCCAGGTCGAAACCGGGGTCCTGCACGAACCGGTAGTTCCCATTCAGAAAGTCCTCGTTGCTGATGCTTAGGGTCGTGGCCACGAGACTTCCTACGTCCACCCGGGAGCTCGGCCCGAAGAGGATGCCGTTGGGATTGACCAGGAACAGCTGGCCGTTGGCCTGGAGCTTACCCATGATGGCCGACGGATCTTTGCCAACCACGCGATTCAGGATGACAGCCATCTCGGAGGGCTGAATAAAGCGGACCAACTCGTTAGGATTGACATTGAACCGTTGCCAATCAATGATCGCTTTGTCGGTCAACTGCTGAATTGTCGTGGTGCCCTGGGCTTGCTGGATGGTTGCCGTGCCCGAACGAACCTGGCCGCCCTGTGGCTCCGCTATCGCTGGTGCGGTGACCGAGATTACACTGAAAAGAACTGCGCCGGCGACGAGGTTGGACTTATTCATGGGAGACCCCCCTGCTAAATTTCATTGGGATTATCATCAGGCATGGTGGCCGGGTCAATTGGTCGAAAACTCATCCGAACAAAGGCAACAGTATGCCTGTACTGGTATTGCCGTAGAAGGCCTAGACCGGGTGGACAAAAAAATCCACCTTTTGACCGATAAGGACGGTCGTGTCGTCAGGCAGATGAACCGAGTGCAAAGCTCTGTGGGACGAACACGCATTGAGGTCGACCTCTTTCATTCCCACAGGGCTCGCGGGATACGAGCGGGAAGTGTCCTCTATGTGCGGTCGTATCACGCTCACGGTCAAGCCCGAGGTGCTGCTGGAAGAGTTCCCGGTGGACGAGGTCCCCGACTTCGAGCCTCACTTCAACCTGGCTCCCACCCAGGCTCTCTGCGTGGTGACCAACCGCGAGCCGCGCAAGGTCCAGCTGTTCCGCTGGGGGCTGCTGCCGTTCTGGGCCAAGTCGCTCAAGGACGGGGCCAGGATGATCAATGCCCGCAGCGACTCGGTGGCCAGCAAGCCGGCCTTCAAGAAGGCATTCGAGCGTAAGCGCTGCCTCATTCTGGCGGACGGATTCTACGAATGGAAAGTGCTCGACAAGAAGCGCAAGCAGCCCTACTTCATCGGCTTGAAGGACCGCCGGCCGTTCGCTTTCGCGGGCCTGTGGGAGACCTGGCGCGCGCCCGACAGCGAGGAGCCGGTCTACACCTGCAGCGTGATCACCACCGACGCCAACGCGAGCCTGTCCAGGCTGCACGATCGCATGCCGGTCATCCTGCCCCCCGAGGCCTACACGCGCTGGCTGGAAGACGGCGGCCAGGATTTGCTCGTGCCCTATGACGGCGCCATGGAGAGCTATCCCGTCTCCACGCTGGTGAACTCCCCGGTCAACGACACGCGCGAGTGTCTCGAGCCCATCGAGGAAGCCGAGCCCGAATTATTTTCGTGATCGCCTCTTCACTTTGGCGTCTCCAGACGCACGTTACCTGGCGCGTTCGGCGCATCGGATTCGAGCGTGGATGAGATCCTCGGCGAGCTGCGCGAGGAGGGCCACCTCGACAGCCAGGGGCACTTCACCGTGTCGCTCCAGGAGGCGATGCGCAAGCTGGCGGAGCGCCAGTTCGAGCTGCCGGGACTCTACCTGCTCAAGCTCATTCAGGCCTGCGTGGCGCTCGAAGCGCGGCAGCTCGCGATCAAGATCGGAGTGGACACGGTCAGCTTTGAAGCCGACCTGGAAGGTTCCCCGGTTTCCCCCGAGAGCGTCGAGCGCCTGTTGCAGGGGCCCTTCCAGCCCTTTGCCACGGGCTGGGAGCGCCATCTGGCCTGGGCCTGGACCGCTTGCGTCGCGGTGGAGCCTCAGCGGGTCGAGCTCCTGGCCGGAAATCGGCGTCTGGAGTGGTCGGCGGGTCAGGCGTCCGTCGAGCCCGCGGGCGACAGAAGGCTCAGTCTGCGCTGTTGGAAGAAGGGCGTTCACTGGTGGCAGCGCCTGCTGCCGCTGCGCACGGCCGAGCACGCGCTGGTGTGCCGCGCGGCCGGCTTCTGCCCGATCCCGCTGAAGGTCGACGGGTTCTGGGTGGACGGCAGCGAGCCGCGCCCCGGCACCTGGAAGCGGGGCAAGCCGGAGGTCGCCACGACGGGCTTCTGGCAACCGGTCACGCTGGACTACCCGATAGGACAACGGCTCGTCTTTCGGAAAGGCGGCCGCCTCTCGGCCCGACCGCCGCTCCTGGTCGAGCCGGGCTCGGTCGAGATGTCCGGCCGCGAGATCGTCACCGTCGGGATCAACTATCCCGGGCGCCCCGTGGTCTATAGCTGGAAGTGGCCCGGAGAGGTCGACCCGATCCACCTGCAGGGTACCGTGGGCGAAGAGCTCCGGCAGCTCGACCAGGCCTATCTCCTGGGTTTCAACTCGGGACTCGAGGGCGGGCGCTACTACAACCTCGACCAGATCGCGTTTCTGGCCGTGCCCCAGGCCGTGGCGGAGGAGTTCCTCTGCTCCAGCGAGCGTCGCATCACCCACTCGCTGCCCATGATCGGCCCGGGGCTGCTGTTCGACAGGTTCTTCAGAATGCCGCTGCAGCAGCGCGTGCCTCTGTGCTGGGCCCACCTGTGGCTCCCGGCCGACCAGCCGCCCGGCACCGGCTGGGTCTACCCCTGCCAGCACGGCGTCCTGCTCGACCCGGTGCTGACCGACCTGGGCCATCCCGGCACAGTGGCCGTGGTGACCGCCGACGAGTTGGAGACCGACCTCTCCCAGCTCAAGGTGGTACAGGACGCTCGCTGGGAGGCGCTGGTGGCTGACCTGCGCCAGGAAGTTCACCATTTTCGCGCCCACCTCATCGGCTCGAAGGGCGTCGCTCTCCTGGCGGACATCGACTACCCGGTGATGACCCACATCCAGCGCAAGCTCAGCTCTTGACGGGTTTGCGCACCACCACGCTGCCGACCACCACGCGGTCCCCCGACTCGGCGATCCCGCCGCCCGTCTGCCGCGAGCCGTCCACGAGCTGGCGCACCTCTTGCTCGGCGCGCGCCACGTTGACCAGCGCCTCCAGCGCCTGCCGGTCGGCCTGCGTCAGGTTGCCGCTCGTCCGCAGCTGGGCAACCAGGTCCTCGGGGCTCTTGCCGGCCGCGGCTCCGGCCACCGCCTTCCACATCTCTTCCCGGGCCTGGCTGTTCTTGAGGCCCGGCCAGGCCTGCAGGGCAAAGCTCGCCAGCGCCTGCAGGCGCGGTTCTTGGGCCAGCTCGCGCAGATGGCGCTCCTGGGCGGGGGGGTCCCAGGCCAGGGCCTCCAGGGCTAACGCACCCGGCTCGGCGTCGCGCGCGTGGTTGGCCAGGGCCCGGGCCGCGCGATCGGCATTGGCGGGCTTCCAGCCGTCCAGAACGGCCGCCGCCCCGGAGGTATCGGGATGCGTCCGCATCGCCTGCAAGAAAGGTTGCGCCAGCGCGGCCGAGTTGCTCCTGCCGACGGAGGCCTAGGTGCGCCGCGCCAGGTCGACCACGTCGTTGCCTTGCGGGTGATCGAGCGTGGCCTGGAACAGGGCGTTGCCGGCCGCGCTCTCGGTCACCCCCGCGTGGGCGCGCAGGGCCAGGGCTGCCAGCCCGTTGGCCGGGTCGTCCGCCAGTTGCTCGAGGTAGCGACGTTGCGCGGGCAGATCCCATATGAGGCCGGCGCGCGCCACCTGGTCGACCGAGCCGGTCTTGTCGGCCACCACCGCCCGCACCAGGCGGTCGGGCGTGGCGACCTGCCAGCTCAGCGCGGCCCGGGCCAGCGGTCCCGTGTCCGGGAAGGCTGCCAGGTTGCGCAGCGCTTCGTTGGCGAGCCTGGGGCTGGTGTCGCCCGAGATGTTGGGGCACTGCGCGTAAACCTGCGCCAGTAGAGCCCTGAGATCGGCCCCGGACTTGCACTCGGGCTTGTCCAACGCGGCCGTGAACAGGGCGTTGCCCACGCTGCTCTCCTGCACCTGTTGGTGAATGGGGAGCACGATCCTGGCCATCGCGCCTCCCTGCGTCTGGAGATGGCGCCGCTGGGCGGCCAGATCCCACATCAGCCCGGCGCGCGCCACTGCGTCGGTCCCCTGACTCAGATGAGCGCTCAGGGCCCGCGCGACCCGGTCCGGGCTGCTGGCCTGCCAGGCCTGCGCGGCGCGGGCGGTGGCGGCGCTGTCGGGAAACTTCCCGAGTTGCTCGAGGAACCTGTTGGCGAAAAGCTTCGCCTGGTCGCTGCCCAGATTGGGGCACTGCGCGTAAATCCTCTGGGCCACTGCGGCCAGCTCGGCGCCGGACTTGCAGTCGGGCTGCGCCAGAGCCGCCTGGAAGACCGCGTTGCCCAGGCTGCTCTCGGTAATCCCGCGGTGCAGCTCCCGGGTCGTCCCGCCCGGTTGCGCGGCCAGATAGCGAGCCTGCGCGGGCAGGTCCCACATCAGCCCGCGCCCTGCGATATCGGGGACGGACGCGGCCGGATTGACCACCACGGCGCGCACCAGGCGATCGGGCGAGCCGGCCTTCCAGCTCGCGACGGTGCCGGCCAGCTCGGCCGTGTCCGAGAAGCTCGCCAGACCCTGCAGCCAGCCGGCCGCCAGCGTGGCCGAGGTCTCCGAGCCCGGATTGGGACACTGCGCGTAGATCTCGCGCGCCTGCGCCGCCAGCTCGGCTCCGGTGCGCGCGGCCGGCTGCGTCAGAGCCAGGGCGAAGACAGCGTTGGCCACGCCCGACTCACTGATCCGCTGATGCAGCTCGACCAGCCTGGGGTCGCTGCCGGAGCTTTTCAGGAAGCGGCGTTGAGCCGGGACATCCCACATCAGGCCCGCCCGGGCGATCGCTCCGGCGTCGGCGTGCGGATTCTTGAGCAGAGCGCGGGTCACGCGGTCGGGGTTGGCAGCCCCCCAGCTTTCTACCTGCCGCGCCAGGTCGGCCGTGTCGGGTCGCGTTTTCAGCAGCGCCAGCCACCCCTGGGCGAGCCGGGTGGCTTCCTCCGAGCCCATGTTGGACAGGCGACCGTAGATCCGATCGCCCACGGCGGCAACCTCGGCACCGGTCCCGACCGGGGGACGGCGCAGCGCCTCCTCGAACAGCGCATTGCCCACCGAGCTGTCGGTGCACGCAGCGTGCAGCTTGCCGAGCTCGGCATCGGTTCTCAGGTCGGCCAGGCAGCGCCTCTGCGCGGGCAGGTCCCAGGCCAGTTTGGCGGCTGCGTCCTCGAGCCGGCCCCCGAGCGCCAGCCCGCGGGCCAGGGGCTCCGGATTGGAGGGGTTCCAGCGCGCGGCCCGAGCGCAGTCGGCGTCCTCGCGGGCCATGGCCTCCAGCAGGATGGACGCGCCTTTCGACAGGCTGCTGTTGTGGGCTCCGAAGAGAGCTCGGGCAAAACTGCGCGCGGTGTCGTCGGGGCTGGAAGTCGCCGCCAGGAAGGCCGCGTGGCTCAGATTGTAGTCGTGGAGCGCAGACAGCTTCAGCGCCAGAGCTCCCGAATTTTGGCCGTCTGGGTGCTCGGCCAGCGCTGCCAGGAACGGCTGACGCCAGCCGTCGTTGGCCCGGGGAGCCAGCGCGGCGGCCGCCCGCTGATACTCGTTCCGGCTCATCGATCGCGCCATGGAATGTGCCAGGTGGCTCTGCATGGCCCCGATTTGCGCTCCGACCAGCCCCTCGCAGAGCTTCTGCGCGTGGGCGACGGTGCCGTCAAAGGGCTGCTCCAGCAAGCGCCCGGCCACAGCGGGATCGCCGGTTGACTTCAGCACGCCCGCGTAATCGTGCACGCGCTGCGTCAGCGTAGCCGTGGCGCCTACCGGCCACCAGGGCCGGTCCTGGCCGACCTGGGCCCGGGGGTCGTCCTTCACCATGAAGGCGGGCCGGCTGCGTCCCTCGCCGTCGAAGAAGCGGAACCCCTCTTGCTCGAGCTGCGCCTCGGGCCGCGAGGCGCTGAAATCGAGCAAAGCGGTCAGGTCCCGACCCGTGTTCAGCGGCACGCCGTTCTGCGTGCGCACTCCCTTCTGATCGGTCAGGCTGTTGTAGGCACCGTAGGCACCCAGCTCCTTTCCCGAGTCATCGAAGAAGCGCCAACCGCAGCCGCTCAGGGCCTGCAGGTCCTCACCCGTCTGCGGGCTTTCCAGCTCGCTGGTGGGCCGCAGTCCTTGAAAGACGGCCACCTCGGTCAGATCCCGGGCGTTCTTGACCGGCTGCGGGGTGTCGATGCCCGGCAGGCGCACGAGAAGGTCGCCCTGGTCGAGTGCCTCCAGCGCCTCCTCGATCGGCACGGGTTTGGGCCGTTTGAACAGGGGGATTCCGCGAGGCGCCTCCAGACTGGCTCCTCGCGCGACGATCTCACGCGCCGTCGACTCGAGCGGCTTCATCCCCCCACCTTAGCGGGCGGGGGCTAAAAGAACGCCTAAAAACCCCGGTTGAGCAGCACCGAGGTGCCCGATGAGAAGAACAGGCTGGCGGCCAGGTCGGGGAAACCGTCCTGATCGTAATCTCCTCGGGCCAGTCCCACCGGGCCGACCCCCGTGCTCACGGTGAGGGGGGCTTGAAAGCTGAAGTCGCCGTTGCGCACCATCACCCCGACCGCGTTGTCGCGCTCGAGCGTCACGGCCAGGTCGGACAGGCCGTCGGCGTTGAAATCGGCCGCCACCAGGTTGTCGGGCGTGTTGCCGGTGGCGAAGACTCGCCCCGTGTCGAACTGCGCGTCCCCCCGGCCGGGGAAGACCGAAAGCGTGTTGTCCAACTCGTTGGCGACGGCCAGGTCGAGATTCGAGTCGGAGTCGAGCTGCGCAAGCACCATCCCGAAGGGGTTGTTGCCCGTCAGCAGCGTGGTGGCGACCGTGAATCCGCCCAGCCCGTCCCCCACCAGCACGGTGATCGTGGCCGAGCCGAAGTTGGCCACCGCCAGGTCGGTGAAACCGTCGCCGTTCAGGTCGGCCTGCACGAGATCGACCGGCTTTTGCCCCACGGGCACGGCCGGCAGGGCGGTGAAGGTCTCGTCGCCGTTGCCCAGCAGGACCTGCACGGTGTTGTCATCCACGCTGGTCACGACCAGGTCGTCACGCCCGTCGCCATTGTAGTCGCCGGAAACGAGGCCCTGGGGCTTGCTGCCCACCAGCACCGCGGTCACCGGGGCCACCAGTCCCGCGCCGTCACCCCGCAGGAGCGTGACGGTGTTGGCGCCGCGGTCACTGACGGCCACGTCGCGCAGGCCGTCGCCGTTGAAGTCGCCCGTGACCAGGTCGGCCGGCGCCACGCCCGTGGCCGCAAAGCTGGGCAGCACGAAGGTGCCGTCGCCGTTGCCCAGGGCCACAGCCACCGTGTTATCGTTGCGGTTGCTGGCCACCAGGTCGTCCAGGCCGTCGCGGTTGAGGTCGGTGGTGATGACCGAGAACGGGTTGTTGCCCGTGGCGGCCGGCAGCAGCTCGAAGGCGGGCGGATTGGCGGGCTGGCTGAGCACGGCGGTGAGTCCGCCGTTGGGGCTGCCGCAACCCGCTGTGAGAAGGGCCAGGGCGAGCAGAAAGCGTTTCATTCGGGGTTCACTCCCACGGGCTGCCCCTCGCGCACCGAGCGCTCGATGGCATGGATGATGCAGTAATTCTCGTAGGCCTCGGCCAGGTTGTTCATCATGGGCGCTTCCTCGCGAATCGACCGCACCAGCTCGGTGTACTGCATGCCGAGGTCGATGACGGGCTGCTCCACCGGGAGCACCACGGGGGTTTCGTCCACATTGTCGCCCTGACGGCGAAACAGGTGCTGGGCACGGATGCTGCCGCCGTCGAGCCAGAGCTCGAGCGAGAAATCGCGCGGCACGAAGGCGCCGGCGCTGACCAGCAGCTCCCCCAGGGCGCCGCTCTCGAACAGGAGCGAGACCGAGAACGTGTCGGCCTTGAAGTCGCTCCCCAGCTCGAACCCGCTGGCGCGCGCGAACACCGAGCGCACCGGTCCCCCGATCCACTGCAACAGATCGACGCAGTGAATGCCGTTGCCGTGCAGAAAGAAGTAGGTCTCGTAGGGGTGATCGAACCACCACTCCTTCTCGCGCTTGCGGCAGCGATCCACCGAGTTGTAGAGGTAGACCCCGCGCAGAAAGCGCAACGGACCGAGCTCGCCGCCCGTGACCATGGAGTGAGGTCGGTGGTACTGGTCGCGGTAGCGACAGTTCATGCCGACCTGCAGCACCTTTCCGCTATGCTCCTGGGCGCGCCGCAGGCGATGAAAGTCGGCCAGCTCGATGGCCAGGGGCTTCTCGCAGAAGACGTGCTTGCCCGCCTCCAGCAGGATTTCGCTGTAATGGGCGTGGCTGTTGTCGGGGCTGCAGACGAAGACGAGATCGAGGTCGGGATCTTCCAGCAGGTCTTCGACCCGGGTGGTGCGGCGCTCGAAGCCGAACTCCCGCTGGAACTCCTCGCCCACGGCCTGGCTGCGGGCCGTGGAGCACACGGTCGCCAGCCGGGCCAGGGGATGCTGCGCCAGCACGGCCAGGTGCTTCCTGGCCATGTAGCCGGTGCCGATCATGCCGACGCGAAGGGGCTCCATGGCGCCGCCCTTCGATTAACCGTCGACCGCTCCTGTCGTCGCTGAGAAGGCTACTTCTTGGCCGCCGGTGCCGGAGGCGGCGCCGGAGCGGGCGCGGCCGCGCCTGAGGCCGGGTTGAAGGACGAATACCACAGCCCCGACATGCTCTGCTGCAGAGCGATGCTGCGCAACCGGGCCTCCTCCTGAGCTTTCTCGTAGTCCCCCCGGGCCTGGGTCGCCATCTGATCGCGCTGCGCGCGACGGCGAATCGACTCTTCCGCCATCTGGGCAAAGATCGAATTGAGATCCTCACCCTTCTGATCCACCTGGGCAGGCGGAGGATCGGGCGTGCTCGTTTGCGGGAGCGCGTCAGGTGGATACCATCCACCCCAACTGGGAGAACCTGTGACCGCGGATTGCACCATCATCCGTGTAGACTTTCCTCTCAGCTCGTTTTATGAGGGCTCTGGGCCCATTTGGAGGGTATGCGAAGGGGGCGCACCGAGTCCTTAAAAAAATATGAAAAACCGGTCAGGCCCGATCCGAGGGGGACATCCGTACCCCCGGGGCAAAGGCCTGCTTTCATGCAAAGCTTGCTCGGCAGCCTGTTCTGGAACGCCCTGTGTCCTTTGCTCCTGTACAAGTATCTCAAGAGCGTGGGCTGGACCGAGATGCAGGCCCTGCTCGGGGCCTGCCTCGTCCCCGCGGTGGTGGCCGTCTACGGGCTGCTCAAGAACCGCGTGCTCGATTTCATGTCCGGGGTGACCCTGGCCGGGATCGGCTGCAGCCTGCTGGCGCTCTGGCTCTTCAAAGACCCGCGCATGATGCTGGTGCAGGAGTCGTTTCTCACGCTGCTGCTGGGAATTTTCAGCTTTGTCAGCCTGTTCGCCTGGAAGCGCCCCCTCATGTTCTACTTCGCGCGCTACTTCGAGTGCGGCAATGATAAAGCCAGAATGGCCGAGTTCGAGAACGACTACGTTCAGTATGCCCTGGCCCGCCACGTGCACCGTCTGCTGACGGTCGTCTGGGGTTTCTCGTTCCTGGCGCAGTTCGGCGCCAAGGCGGTCATGGTCTACACCTGCAGCCCCGAGGTCGTGCTGGGCGTGGGGCCCATCGTCACCAACGGGCTCAACGTGGCCACCATCTTCTGGACCGTGGCCTACGTCAAGTGGATCCGCACCCGGGCCCTGGCCGCCCAGGTGCAGCCGGACCAGCCATGAGCCGCCTCTCCGCGCATATCCGCCCCAGCGAGTACCGGCTCAGCCTGCAGCTCGACCCGGGTCGCGACTCCTTCGAAGGCGAGGTGAGCATCCGGGTCGAGGCACGCCAGGACGAGACGCTGGTCCTGCACGCCGAGGGGCTGACCATCCACGAGGCCTGGGTGGACGAGCAGGCCGTGGCGGCCGAGCCGTTGGGGCCCGACGCCATCAAGCTCGGCGAGTTGAAGCGGGGGGCGCACACCGTGCGCCTGCGCTGGACCGGGGGCGTCAATCCGCGCCTGCGCGGCCTCTATCGCAGCGTAGACTCCGAGCAGCGCCCGCTGTTGGTCACGCAGATGGAGCCGAACTACGCCCGACTGGTGTTCCCCTGCCTGGACGAGCCCGAGTTCAAAGCCGTGTTCCACGTCGAGGTGGACGCGCCCGAAGAGCTGACGGTGCTCTCCAACGGCGCCGAGGTCTCGCGCCAGGGCCGGCGCGTCACGTTCGCCCCCACGCCTCCGCTGCCCACCTACCTCGTGGCCGTGGTCGCGGGGCTGCTCGAGGTGGGCTCAACGCGCACCGTGGACGGCGTCAAAGTGCGCGTCATCGCCACTCCTGGCAAGCTGCACCTCTGCGACTACGCGGGCGACGTCGCCGAGTTCGTCCTGCGCGATTACACCGCTTACTTCGGCCAGCCCTATCCAGGCGAGAAGCTCGATCTCATCGCGGTGCCCGACTTCGGCTCGGGGGCCATGGAGAACCTCGGCGCCATCGTCTTTCGCGAGACGCGCCTGCTGGTCGACCCCGCCCGCGCCAGCTCGGAGGCCATGCAGGTGGTGGCCGAGACCGTGTCCCACGAGGTGGCCCACCAGTGGTTCGGCGACCTGGTGACCATGGAGTGGTGGGAGGACCTGTGGCTCAACGAGGCCTTCGCCACCTGGATGGAGACCCGCGCCATGGAGGCCATGCGCCCCGACTGGGAGCGTCGCCTCAGCTTCGGCCGTCTGCGCGAGGAAGCCATGGAGCTCGACGGCCTCTCCAGCAGCCGGCCCATCGTCGCGACCGTGGACAATCCCAACCAGATGGCCGAGATGTTCGACCTGATCACCTACATCAAAGGCGCCTCGGTCGTGAAGATGCTCGAGGAGTTCCTGGGGCCGGACGTCTTCCAGCGCGGCGTGGCCCGCTATATCGCCGCACACGCCTTTGGCAACGCCCGCGGCGCCGACCTGTGGAGCGCCCTCGGCGCCGAATCGGGCCGGGACGTGAGCGCCTTCACCGAAGGCTGGCTCACCCGGCCGGGTTATCCGCTGCTCACGGTGCGATCGGTCGACGGGGGCCTGGAAGTCACCCAGGAGCGCTTTCTTTACAGCGGTCCCGAGGCCGCCCCGCCGTGGCCGGTACCGCTCTGGGTGGTCTATCCCGACCGGGTCGAGCGCGTGCTCATGACCGAGCGCCGGGCCGTCTATCCCGGGGCGGAGCGTCTGCGCCACGAGCACGGCTACTATCGCATGGTGGGTCCCACGCTGGAGGGCTCGGCTTTGGAGCGCATGCACCGCTCCATGGACACCTGGGCGCTGGTGAAGGCCGGCCGGCTGCCCTGGACCGACCTGATCGCCCGCCTGGAGGTGCCCGAGGCCAACGAGCGCGTCTGGGAGACCTACCTGGTGGCCCTGCGCGACCTCTATCTCAGCGTCGGCCCTTCCGAGGCGCTCAGCCGGGTGCTACGCGAGGCGGTGCAGCAGGTGGATGCTCCCCCCGAGAAGGCGGCCCTGGGCACGCTCGGTCACGATGTCTCCTTGCTCGAGTGGGCGCGCCTCGCGGTTCACGATCCCGAGCAGCGGACCTACGCGCTGCAGGTGGTGGGCGCGTGGGGCGGCGAGGCCGAGTTCGACGAGCTGGCGGCCGATTGGCGGGCGGGCGGCGATCCCGACCGCACGTTCAGCTCCCTGCTAGGCCTGACCTGGTTTCGTCTGCCCGAGACCGTCACCCGGCTTTTCGGATGGGTCCTCTCCGGAGCGGTGCGTCCCCAGGATGGGGGCCACGTGCTGAAAGCCCTGCTGATGCAGCGCGAGGGCCGCGCCCTGACCTGGCGCCTCATCACCGAGAACTGGGACGAGCTGGTGCGCGTGCTGCCCATGCAGGGAATGCGCCTCGTGCTGCAGGGGGTCGCTTACCAGGTGGAGGCCGAAGGCGTGGCCGAGTTTCTAAAGGCCCGTCCCGTCGAGGGGGGCGTGCGCCTGTTGAGCCAGTCGCTCGAGCAACTGGCCATCCGGCGCCGGCTGGGTCAGGTGACGGCCTGAGCCTTGAGCAGCTTGTAGACCTCGGCGCGGATCACCTTGTCCTGGGCCGGCGACAGGTCCTCGAAAGAGATGCAGTGAGCAAAGCGACGCGTTCCTCGGTTGGGGACGACCGCGCGCACCAGTCCCATCACCTTCATGGTCTTGCCCCTGGCGATCGCGATGGCGATTTCGACCCTGCGCCCCTCCAGGATGGGGTCGTTGGTATCGATCGAGCAGCCCGTGGCGGACATGTTGCGCACCGTGCCGGTCGTCTCCATGTCGATGCCCAGGGCGGGATCGCTGGCGACCAGGTGGGCCTCGAGGCGAGTCTTGACGCGCAGACTGGCCCGGCGCTCCTGCATGTTGTCAGGGGTGAAGCCGATGTCTTCCAGGATGAACTTGATCCACGACTTGGACATCACCAGCTTGTCCTCGGTGTAGGTCAGGCCCATGATGGTGTCCATCTTGACCTTGTTTTTGTAGGCCCACAGCACCTCGCACCGGACGCGGTTGACCCACACGCCCTGGAGGTGCTCCTGGAACTCGATGGCCAGCTTCTGGCCTCGGAGCATGGGCTCGTAGCAGCGCAACCGCAAGCCCCCCACGCTGGCGTCCACCACCACGCCCTTGAAGAACTTGGGACCCAGTTGTCCATCTTCCTCGATGGTGTGCACGACGACCTCGGCGTAGCACTCACGGCGCGCGAGCTTGCGACGCTCGGTCAGTGCCGAGGCGGGAACGCCACTCAACCAGCTCAGCATTCGTGGAGATTCTGGACCCGGGCCGCGTATCCTACCAGCGGTTTTCGGTAAGGAAATCCTACCGATAGCGCAAGGGTTGGCTCCCAGGACTCCAGAAGATGGTTTTGGAAGGGGGCTTCGCAGTGAAATTCAAGCGCAACGGATCCACGCTCATCGAGCTGCTGGTGTCCCTCTTCATCCTTTCGGTGGCCTTTTTCTCTCTGTTGGGCCTGCTGGCCAACGGCTACAAGGCCACCGCGCAGGCCCGCGACACCGCCATCGCCACCCAGCTGGCCCGCGAGTACATCGAGCAGTATCGCAAGAGCGACTATACCGTGCTGGCCAGCGTGGCCGAGTCCTCGGTGACCTCCTCCGGGCTCTACCAGGGCAAGAGCTACAGCACCACGTTCATGCGCCGGCTGGACGTGGTCTCGGCCCTGGGCGGCTCGGGCAAGATGCTCACCTGCACCGTTCGCTGGAAGAACAATTCCATCTGGCATCAAGTGGAGATTCGCACCCTTGTCGCGTCGACTTCGTAGCGGCCTGACCGTCATCGAGACCCTGGTGGTCTGCACCCTGCTGGGTCTGCTGACGACCGGCATGGTCATGGTCTTCGCGTCCTACGGGCGCCACGCGCGCATCACCCAGATGCGCCGCGACTACATCGACCAGGCGCAGAAGGGGATGGTGCGACTCGAGCAAGAGATGTCCAACTCCAGCAGCACCTACCTGTCGATCGGGACCAACTACGTCATCTTCCCCTCGGCCCAGACCAGCCTCGCCACGGGATTGGTGCTCAACTCCGAGGGCAAGCTCATGTGGCAGCGCTGGATTTGCTATGCGGTGGATACCGCGACCTCCGAGTTCTGGCGCGGCGAGACGACCATCGCGACGCCGGCCGCGACCCCCGGCACCGCGCCCGCGCTGACGGCCTTCTCCAAGTCGCGCAAGCGCCTCTCGTATCCCGGCCTGAGCCTTTCGGTCGCGGCCGGAACCGCCGGCGGCCTCTACGTGGTCACTTTGAAAGTGGGCGACAAGACCAACCAGGTCAGCATCACCAGCCAGATTGGAGTGCGTAATTGAGACGGAGCTTGCGCGGATACGCCCTCGCCCTCACCCTGTCGATGCTTTCGATCATGGTCATCGTGATCATCGGGATGGCGCGGTCAGGCGATGCAGCCCTCAATGCGGCCCGCAATCAGCTTCGGTCGGAGCGGGCGCTGTACGGGGCCGAAGCCGGTATCGCCGACGCCCTGGTGGCGCTCAAAGCCAACCCGG
Organism: Vulcanimicrobiota bacterium; assembly: GCA_039809865.1. GTDB lineage: Bacteria > Vulcanimicrobiota > Xenobia > Xenobiales > QWHO01 > QWHO01. Next base: position 38,671 of record JBDHVW010000003.1, on the reverse strand, counting down.
CCGCCACCTCGGGCTCGGGCTCGCTGCCCGAGATCGCCAGGGGCGTGCCGGTGGAATCCTACAGCTACACCATCTACCGCACCGGGCAATCCATCCCCGTGAGCGGGGCCACCATCCCCAGCACCGACTGCGTGTACATCCTCTCCACCGGTACCTTCCAGAAACTCACGCGCAAAGTGGGCGTGACGGTCAAGATCACGTCCGGCAGCGCCCCGGTGCAGGCGGCCTACTACGCCAACACGATGAGCATGAACGGCGGCTGCTGGGTCGACTCTTACGATTCGTCCAAGGGCCTCTACGCCAATCTGACCCCCGGCACCAAGGGGGATATCTCCACCAACTCCGTGGCCAAGGGCAGCATCCAGCTGTCGGGGGGCTCGTGGGTCAAAGGGACCATCCACGTGGGCGTGGGCGGGGTCGTGGGACCGGCCGCTCCCACCAAGCCGACCAACAACTCCAACAACACCGTCTGGAAAGACTGGAACTGCTACAGCCTGGGCGAGGACGCCCTCACCCAGAAGATCGAGCTGCCCGCCATCACCATCCCCAGCCTGGGCGCCTCCAAGGGTGACCTGAAGGTCGACTACAAGGGCGCCGCGCCTGCTCCCGCCTACTACGGGGAGGTCACGGTCAATGGTGGGGGAACGCTCACCCTGGCGGCCGGCACGTACGTGTTCGACTCCCTCAAGATCAACGGGGGCGGTAAGCTGACGACCAGCGGCGCGGTCAAGATCTATATCAAAAAGGACCTCGACCTGAACGGCGGGGGAGCCACCAACACGACGAACAAGCCCGCCAACCTCGTGATGATGCTCAACGACAACGTCCAGGCGCAACTCAACGGAGGGGCCCAATCCGCCATGGTGGTCTACGGCCCCAAAGCCTCGATCAAGTTCACCGGCGGCAACGACCTCTTCGGGGCCCTGATCGCCAATACGGTGGAAGTCTCGGGCGGCTCACGCCTGCACTTCGACGAGACGCTGAAGACCTTCAGCCTGGATGGCTCCTCGGGCAGCAGCGCCAGCCGCACCATTCTCAGCTGGCAGCGGTTCTAGGCGGTATACTGGCGGATGGTGTCGGCGACGAAGACGCCGCGCTGGTCAGGCTTCATGTCGATGACGGTGACCGTCTTGGGGGGCTCGGGGTCGGGCGGCAGGGGCCGCGAGTAAACGGTATAGCCCCCGTCGGGGTGCATGTCGATCAGCACGTCTTCCTTCGGGTGTGCCCCGGGCTTCCAGCCCCGGGGCGTGGGCTCGGCCTCCACGTTGGGCGCCTGGGCTCGCGGGGGAGGGGTCTGCGCCTGAGGCCGCGCGGTCGCATGCTGCAGGGTCTGGTCCAGTTTGGCAGCCGCCATGAAGAGGCCGAAGTTGCCCAGCTTGCTCATCCGCTTGGAGCCGAGCACTACCGAGGCTGCGGCCACGCCGCCGCCGATCAGTGCGGCGGCTGCTCCCATCCCCGTGAAGACGCCTGCCAGCGCCAGCGCCCCGCCGCCGAGCACGCCCAGAAACGTCTTGCGTAGCGTGCTCGTCTGCGCCTTTTGAAGGTCCTGCACCAGCTGGTCGCCGGAGTCGGACTTGAACTCGTCCAGGCAACTGGCCGCGTCTTGGAGGAGACCGGCCGAGGAGATTCCTTCGCGGTTGCGCTGCAAGAAGGCGGTGAGCTCGGGGCGGTTCGGATAGTTGGCGGTGACGTTCATACCCCGGTTATAAACAGCCCGGCTGAAAAAACTCGGAAGGCACCAATCGGCCCCGCCAAATCTCAAGATTGGATCCACTCAGTGATGGAGTCTTTCATATAGATATGGTCCAATGGGCCCACAGACAAACCCCTGGAGGACCCGATGCAGATCACCGCCGTCAAACCTTTGCTCACCCGTCCGAGCGTCAGCCATACCAGGGCCGAGCTCGAGCAGAGCACGCCCACCGAGAGCTACACCCAGGAGTCGGCCCCGGCCCACCCCAGGACCGAGCTCCTGCCCAAAGTCGCCTGCGCCGCCGTGCTCGGCTCGGCCGCCTGGCTGGCTTGCAACCTCGCCGGTGCGGTGGCGGGCGCCCCCACCGTGGGCGCGGCCCTCGGCACCGGGGCCGCCTGTCTGGCAGCGGCCGCCGCCGGCCACTGCGCGGGCGACCTCTTCAGCGGTATCTTCCATCACTACATCGACAACTATCCCAACCCCGACACGCCCGTCATCGGGCCCACCGCGTATGCCTTCCAGGTGCACCACCACAAGATCCACGACCTCGAGCAAGAGTCGGTCTGGACCAATATGGCCAGCGCCGGTCGCTTCTTGTGGATCCCGATGGCCGCCGCGGCCGCCCTGCACGCCCACCCGCTGGTCGCGGCGGCCATGCTGGGCTTCAACGGAGGGGGGTTCCTGGCGCAGGCCTCGCACCGCTGGACGCACGAGAAGAACCCCCCGGCCATCGCCCGGGTGCTGCAGAAGCTCGGCGTGGTTCAGAGCAAGGCGAGCCACGCCATTCACCACAAGATGCCCTGGGCCGACAATTACTGCATCGTCAACGGGATGTGGAATCCGCTGCTCACCCGCACGGCCTTCTTTCGCAAGTGGGAGAAGCTGATCTACGACGTGACCGGCAAGGAGCCCCACTGCTGGAAGGATCCGGGAGTGAAGGCGTTTGCCCTGGGGCAGATCTCGCACGACGAGTTCCTGGCCGGCCAGGGCATGAACCGCCGCATCTTTGCCGACGCGGTGCGGGGCGAGTTCGCCGAGTACGAGAAGCGGTTGGGCCTCAAGTGAGGATCGAAGGCTACACCGGCCCCGCCGATTGGCGTTCGCACCCCTCCGAGCGCACCCGCCGCTGGCTCAAACCCGTGGCCGGGGCGCTCATGAACGGTCTCTTCCGGGTCGAGGTCGAGGGCTCGGACAAGCTTTCTCCGCCGGGCACGACCGTCTACTGTCCGACCCATCCCAGCACGGCCGACCCGCCCCTGATGGGTGCGCTGATCGAGGGAGACACGCGTTTCATGGCCAACCAGATCCTGTTTCGCGGCCGGCTCGGGCCTCTGCTCACGGGCGCGGGAGCTTATCCAGTGGACCGCGACCGCCCCATGCGCACCACGGTCGAGCACAGCATCGAGCTGGTGCGCGACGGCAAGAAGCTGGTGATCTTCCCCGAGGGGGGCCTGTCCGAGGACCCCACGCGCCTGGGTCCCCTGAAGATGGGCCCGGCCAAGATCGCGCTGGAAGGCGGCGCCGACCAGATCGTGCCCATCGGATTGCACTACGCGCCGGACGCCCGGGCGCGTCCCCTGGCCGACGCGGCGGGGCTGGCTCTGAGCGCGGCCGTGGCCGGCACCTCGGCGGCCGCTTTCGGGCTGGGTGGCCCGCTCGCCCTGGTGATGGGGGCCGTGACCGGCGGAGCGGTCGGGGCCGCGGTGTCAGCCCGGGTGGCCGGGCACTGCGTGCCCGTGGAGCGCGACTACAACCCGCTCCCGCACCGGCTGGCCGCGCTGGTGGGCGGACTGGCCGGAGGACTGGCCGGAGCCTGCCTGGGAGCCTGCCTGCAGGGCGGCGTGGTGCAGGCTGCGGCGGGCGGAGTGGCCACCTGGGCCCTGGCCCGGGCCCGCATCCATCGCCCCCTGGCCCGCGTCACCGTGGGCGACCCCGTCCCGGTCACCGGGGACACGTCCAAAGCCAACGTCCGCGCTCTGACCGAGAAGCTCCACGCGGCCCTGGGGGGCGAGCTGGCGGAGCTGACCGGAGTTCCCTACGAGCCCGGCGGCCAGAAGATCCGCTCCGGGCCGCCCCCCGCCGAGGCCACGTTCCGCCGTTGAAGGAGCAGGGCCTTGTTTTCTCAGGCCCGCCGCGCGCGCACCGTGCCGTTGACGTGATCCTTCAGCACGCGCGGATTGTAGGGCTTGTCGAGCCGTTGGTTGGGGACGGACTCGAGAAAAGCCCGGGCTGCCGGCGTGAAAGCTCCGCCCGTCACGAACAGGATTCTCTCTTCCTGGCCCCGGCCCAGCGCGCGGACCCGCTCGTAGAACTCCATTCCGGTGACCTGCGGCATCATCAGGTCGCACACGATGACGTCGAACTCCTCGCCCGCTTGCAGGTGCTCGAGCGCGCGCGTCGCCTCGGTACAGGCGAGCACGTCGTGCTCACCGGCCAGCAGGAGCTCGGTCACGCGCAGGATGGGCTCGTCGTCGTCCACCACCAACACGCGACCGCGCGGAGCGGCCGGCGCCGGGGCCTGGGCCTGGGCGGCGGGAGGCGCCGAAGCGGGCTCCGCGGGGGGCAACAGGACCTGGAACCGCGTGCCCACGCCAGGCTGGCTCCGGAACTCGAGCCGGCCTCCGAAAGAGTTCACCAGGCGCTGGCAGATGGCCAATCCCAGACCGGTCCCGACTCCGATCGGCTTGGTGGTAAAGAACGCCTGAAAGACCCGAGGCTGAATCTCCAGTGGGATGCCGCAGCCGGTATCCGAAACCTCGATGACGATCTCGCCCGACTCGTTCACCCGGGTCGTCACCCTGATCTCGTTGTCCGCCTTGTTGCCCTCGGGGATGGCCTGAGCCGCGTTGATGATCAGGTTCAAGAGGATCTGCCCCAGCCGGGCGTCGTTGGCGCGCACGGGCGGCACAGGTTGCAACTCGGAGACCACCTGGGCCCGGTGGCGCGTCTCGTTCCAGGCCATGCGCAGGCTGGACGCGATCACCTCGTGGACGTCGACAGGCCCGATCTTCTCGTCCTCGGGGCGCGACAGCAGTTTCAAGTCGCCCACGATGACCCGCACGCGATCCGCGGCGTCGCGGGCCTGACCCAGGTGGCCCAGCGCCATCTCCGTGCCGTCGATCTCCCGCAGCAGGAAGGTGGCCACCTCGAGATAGCCGATCACCGCCGTGAGGGGATTGTTGATCTCGTGGGCCACTCCCGCCGCCAGCGTGCCCATCGTCGACATCCGGTCGGAGATCGCCAGCTGGGTTTCCATCTGGCGTTGCTCCGTGATGTCGCGCAAAGTGGCCAGGAAGGATTTCTCTCCGTTCCAGCTCAGGTCCACCACGCGCAGCTCGCACAGGCGGGTCTGACCGCCCGACTCCACGGTCACCTCGGTCGGCTCGCTCGCCTGGCCCAGCGCAAAGCCCGGCAGCTTCCCCACGAGCTCGAGCCGGGGCCGGCCCAGCAGCCGCAGAGCCGCGTCGTTGACATAACGCACCGGGCCCGATTCAGCCACCACCACGATGGCGTCGGGCGCCACCGACAGGAGCTTCTCCAGACTGCGCTGCTCTCCCAGGGCCCGGTTGTACTCCATCAGGTAAAGCACGCTGGTGGAGAAGAGCCGGGTCGAGAAGTCATTCTTGGAGATGACCTCGGCCGCGCCCAGTGCCAGAGCCTCCTGGCGCAGCTGATCGGTGACCTGACCGGTGACCACGACGATGGTCGCCTGGGGCGCGCACTGGCGCACCGCGCTCAGGGTGTCGAGGCCCGCCGAGTCGGGCAGGTTCAGATCCAACAAAATGGCGTCGAACCGACCTTCTTCGATGAGGGGAAAGGCCTGCGCCAGCGAGGAGGCCCGGTTGACCCCGAAAGAGGCTCCCGGGGTCTCAGCCAGACGCTCGGTCATCAGGTCGAAATCGGCCCAGTTGTCCTCGATCAGCAGCAGCTGGTGCTGACGCTCGATGGCAGCGGTCAAGGCAGCCGCACCACGTTGAGCCAGAATCGCTCGACCGAGCGCACCACTTCCTGGAACTCGCGCAACCCGACCGGTTTGATCAGGTAGCAAGCGGCGCCTAGCTCATAAGATCGGGCGATCTCTTGCTCGGCGTCGGAGGAGGACAGAATGACGACCGGGATTGAGCGCAAGCGCTCGTGCCGCTTGAGCTCGGCCAGCAACTCCCGCCCTCCCATGCGAGGCAGGTTGAGGTCGAGCAGAATCAGGTCGGGTGCCGGCTGGCCGATGTCGAGCAGCCTCTCCAGAGCGTCTACTCCGTCTTTGGCGGTCTCGAGCGTGGGGGGCCTGCTGTCCTCGGCCAGAGTCTCGCTGATCAGGTCGATATCGCCCGGGTTGTCTTCCACCAGCAGCACACGCAAGGGTGAGTTCACGACTGACCTCCGTCTCGCAAAGTGAACAGGAAGGTCGTGCCCGCGCCGGGAGCGGATTCGACCCAGAGCTTTCCTCCATGACGTTCCACGATCCGCTTGGCGATGGCCAGTCCGATGCCGCTTCCCTCGTATCGGCCCTGCTCGTGCAATCGCTGGAACATCTGAAAGATTCGCTCGGAGAACCTCATGTCCAGGCCGATCCCGTTATCGGCCAGGGAGAACTCCCAGTAAGCCCCTCTCCGGCGAGCCTCGACTCGAATGCGGGGTGGTTCCTCGCCGCGGAACTTGAGCGCGTTGCTCAGCAGGTTCTGGAAAAGCTGGCGAAGCTGCGCCGCATCGCCCAGCACGACCGGCAGCGGACCGACCTCGAGCTCGGCCTGGCTGGAGTCGATGCGGCCCTGCAACAGTCGCATGGCGTCCGTCCAGGGCCGGGCGCTGTCGAGCGGCTCGAGGGCGCGGCCCTGGGTGGCCACGCGCGAGAACGCCAGAAGATCCGAGACCATGCGCTGCATTCGGCGCGCCCCGTCGGAGGCATAGTGGATGTACTTGTCGGCTTTCTCATCCAGCTTGCCGCCATAACGCTCGGCCAGCAGCTCGGTGTAGCTCGCCACCATGCGCAGCGGCTCCTGGAGATCGTGGGAGGCGACGTAGGCGAACTGCTCCAGCTCACGATTGGAGCGCTTGAGCTCCTCCTCGCGCGCCTTGAGTTGCGAGATGTCCCGGGCGATCCAGGAGAAGCCCTCGAGCTCGCCGCGGCGGTCGCGGATGGCCGACAGACGCAACGAGACCTGTCGCGGCCCCTCGCGTCCCAGCCGCACGGTTTCGAGCGGCTCGATGCTCTCCCCGCCGCGCACGCGCCTCAGCGCCTCCTGCTCGTCGGGCCCCCGGTCCTCGGGCACCAGGCAGGCCACGGGACGACCGACCATCTCCTCGGCGGTATACCCGAGCAACTCGGTCGCTCCCCGGTTCCAGGACAGAATGGTGCCTTGCGCGTCGCTGCTCAAGATGGCGTCGGCCGAGGAGTCGACGATGGCCGCCAGCCGCGCCATGGCGGATTCGGCCCGCAGGCGCTCGGTGATGTCGATCAGGGAGGCCAGCACGCACGGACCTTCGGAGGTCTCCAGCGGGCTCAGGCCGATCTCCACCGGCACCTCGGAGCCATCCTTGCGCCGGGCCACGAGCTCCCGGTTGGCCCCCATCGGGCGCGCCTCGGGTTGGCGAAAGAAGTGGTTGACCTGCCCCTGATGCGAGCTCCGGAACCGGTCCGGCACGATCGCTTCGAGGGTCATCCCGACCAGCTCTCCGCGCGCGTAACCGAGCAGCTCCTCGGCCAGGTGGTTGACCAGAGTGATCCGCCGCGTGGCGTCAATCATGATTATCCCGCTGGGCGCGGCCTCCACCACCAGACGAAACCTTTCCTCGGCTCGCTTGCGCTCGGTAGTGTCCACGATGGAAGCGAGGGTGAAGGGGCCCAACTCGGTGTCGATGGGGTTGAGGCCGATCTCGACCGGAACCAGGCTGCCGTCTCGGCGGCGGGCGAACAGTTCGTGCCCCAGTCCCATCGGACGGGCCTCGGGACGACTCAGGAAGCGCTCGCGCAGCTGAGCGTGGCTTTCGCGCACGGAGTCCGGCACCAGCTCATCCACGTGCTGGCCCGTCAGCTGGTTCTTCTCGTAGCCGAACAGGACTTCAGCTCGTTGGTTGGCCAAAGCGATCTTTCCCCCGGCGTCCACGATGAGCATGGCGCTGGGAGCGGCCTCCACCATCAAACGATAACGACCGATCAATTCCCCACTCCTGGGCGGAGCTTCATTCCACGAGCGCAGAGATCCTTTGGTCTACTACCAACGAATAAGGTAATAAAAGATTCCGAGCCACTCTTCGAGGGCCGAGGAGGACGCATAGAGGGCATCGGCTGAGGGCAGAACCAGGAAGATTCCGCCGGACCAGCGCCCCCGAGAGCTTCGACCCGTGGCAGCGGGACGCACCTCGAAGCCCAGCCGTTCGAAGGCGCGGCGAGCGCGGCGCATGTGGAAGGCATGGGTGACCAGGATGATGGTCTTGACGCCGTGGGCCTGGAGAATCGGCGCGCTGAGCTCGGCATTCTCATGGGTGTCGGTGCTCTGGTCCTCGAGCCAGACCTCCCCCTCCCCCGGATAGGCGCGGGCCATCGTCTCGGCTTCGTGGTCCCCTCCGGACAGAAGCATCGGCAGGCCGGCTGCTCCTGTAAGGTGCGCCCGTAGCGCACGCGCGCCAGCGACGCGCTGGTCACGTCGGGGCCGCCTCCATACTCCGGCGCGCTGGCGACGGAGCCGGCTCCCAGAACCACGATGGCCTGGGCGCCTTCCAGGGATCCGGACGGGACCTCGAGCGAGCGCAGCAGCAGAGAGGCGACGGGGGGCAGCGACAGGAGGTAGAGCAGAGCGACCGCCGTGATGCAGGGCCATCGCTTGCGCTTGACGAGGCCATAGACCAGCAGCAGGATCAGGCTGCCGGGCGGCAGGATGAACAGCCGCAGGACGTGGGTCAGAGCAACAGGCCGATGATCTTCTCGCGGTCGCCCCGGTAGAGCGCCCACTCGAGCGGGCTGGAGCCGTGCGAGGCGTCTGCTTTCTGGGGATCGGCGCCCAGTGAGATCAGGAGCTTGACCGTCTCCTCGTGGCCGTGCCAGACGGCCAGGTGCAACGCGGTGGGATCGGCTCCGTCCAGCTCCGCGCCAAGCGCCGCCAGGATGTGCACGGCCGTGGTCTGGCCGCGCGTGGCCGCCTCGGCCAGGGCGGCGTTCAGCCGGCCCTGATCGGGCATCTGCCCGGCCAGGCAGGCGGCCACGAGCCGATCCGAGGTGGACAGGTTGGCCGGCAGGAAACCGCGCTCGTTGAGCCACTCGGCGAGATCGGGCAGGCCGGCCAGCATGGCCCGCTCCACCGCGTCCTCGAGGTAAGCGCCGGCCTCCACCAGGGCCTGGGCGCGCGGCTCACGCCCCAGGCGGATGGCGTGCTGCAAAAGGTAATCCAGCATACCCACTTCGGGATCCCAGAAACAGCGGTGCTCCGAGTTGAGCCCGTAGAGCAGCAGCAGTTGCAGACAGGCGTCGCCGCCTTCGAGCAGCGTGTTGTAGAGAGCCTGCCCGTCGTTGGGGTCGGCCCCCGCCTCGAGCAAGAACCGCGCCAGCGACTCCCATTCGGGATGCGGAGGCAGCCGGACCGGACCTTGCTCGCCCTCGCCGAAGACTCCGGTGAGCGCCGTGAACTTGTTCTCGCCCAGCATGAAGGCGCTGTTCACGTCGTTGCCGCGCTCGAGCAGCACCCGCACGACCTCCATCGTGGGCGCCACGCGCGAATAGCAGGCGTACAGCAGGGGATTCCAACCCTCGATCAGCCCGGACACGTCCTGGTGCAGGCTGAGAGCCTGCAGGTCGCCCGCGGCCGCGGCGGCGTGAGGCGACTCGCGCAAGATCTGCGGGTTCTCCGCCAGGATACGCCTGGCAGCCTGTCGTCGGGCCGGGTCGTCCTGCCCGTCGTAGCGCAGGCAGGCCATCTGGAGGAAGTTGTCGTGCGGATTCACGGGCTCACCTTCAGACTCGCCGCCAGGGGCGCCAGGTGCGGGTGTTTCAGGGGGTCGCTCCCCGGCGACGCGCCGAACAGGACGGCGAGCCCCGGCATTTCCAGGGCGGTCCAGCGGGTGCGGGCCAGGCTCTGGCCCAGCAGAAACGTCTTTCCGACCCGCTCTTTCCCGGCCAGAACCGCCTTGCAGGGTTGAACCTCCTCCAGCTTCGCTCCCTCGAACCGCGTCGCCAGGGCCTTATCCAGAGTTTCCAGCCTGGAAATGACCTCGAACATGAGGGGACCTCCGGGAGGTCCGCTCATCCGCAGGTAGACGCCCTTTCCGGGAAACTCGAACGGCATCATGGCTGTGCCGGTCGCATCCAGGGAGAGGTCGATCGGTGGCAGCTCACGCGCGGCGCACTGCGCCGGCGTGAGGTGGATCTTTTTCACCTCGGCACCCCAAACCTGTTCATTCGCTCCTATCGTCGCCAACAGGAGGAGCAACACAACGACACGCACCGGGCCCGTTTTCGCAGGCCTAACGCATGTCCCCTTTCGGGAACATCACCCGTTCCGGCTCGGCTTTCAAACGCTCCAGCATCGTGGTGATGAGGCGCGTCTTGACGCGTCCCGCCGCCCGCGGGGGCACCAGGTAACGAACGATCGCCTCGACCCAGGTGTTCTCGGCTACCCGAAAGGCGACGGAGGGATGCTCGCGCACGTCCAGCTCGTCCACCGGGGTTTGCGCCAGCAGCGACCGGTAATTCTCGACCCGCTCGCGCATGTCGGGCCCCAGCTCCTCCTCGCAGGCTGTCTGCATCACCTCCCGGATGAAGCCGAGGTCGCTCTGGTAGGCCACCTGGAACTTGATCTCGTTCCAGATGTAGGGGAACAACGGCCAGGAGTAGTTGTGCACCGCGGTCTCCAGCACCATCGAGTTGGGAAACTTGATGATCCGGCCGCTGGGATGGTCGGTGGACAGGATTCCCCCGAACTCCCACAGAGTCGTGTCCAGGTAGCCAACGTCGATGACGTCGCCCTGGAAATCGCCGATCATGACCCGGTCGCCCACCCGGTAGGGCGCTTTGACCAGCAGGTAGATCCACCCGATGAAGCTCGTGATGGGGGTCTGGAGCGCAAAACCCAGCACGATCGACAGCACGCCCAACGAGACGACCGCGGTGTACCAGTTGGCGAAGACCAGGCTGAGCACGATGATCGTCAGCAGCGTGCCCACCACGAGATTCAGCACCCGGCGAAGGTTGTACTGCGTCACGGCGCTGTCCAGGCGGCTCAGGTAGAACGCGTCCACGAGGCGGGCCAGAAACAGCACCAGCATGATGGCGATGGCGCCCAGCGTGAGGCGGTGCGCCAGGGGCAGGTACTTGCCCAGAACCGCCAGCGGGGGCGTTTGCAGCGAGAAGTGGAAGATGGCCAGGCCGACCAGAAGGAGCAGCGTCGTCCCCAGCGTGAGCCGGTGGTGGTTGGCCAGGGGCGCCGGTCTGGTCTTGCGGGTCGCCGCTTGCTCCAGGGCGGCCCGCACTTCTGGCTTTTGCAACAGGAGATCCATGCCCTCAGTGTGACGGACACGGAGCCGGCTCAGCCAGGGATCGCGATACCTAGAAAACGCTGATGGGCTGTTTGTCCCGGGCGCTCCGATAGGCGGCATCCACGATGCGGTGGGCCGCCAGGCCGGTGGGGAAGTCGGGATGTGGTTTGCTGCCCGTGCGCAGCGAGCGGAGGAAGGCCAGGTTCTCCAGCAGGTAGGGATTGTGAGCCAGCTCGCCGGGCGGGGCCTTGCGGCCCATCAGCTTGCGGTGCAGCCGGTCGACGCCCCGGGTGGAGAGGGTTTGCTGCGGACCGTTCTGGTCCTGAAGCTGAACGGTGCCCATGAAGTCGGAGGCGCTGGCCAGGTAGCGACGCTCGCAGAAAAGCTCCAGGTTGCGGTTGGACTCGCGGCCCAGCATCTGGTGCCAGAGACTCGTCAGCGTGGCCCGCGCGCTGGACTCGAACTCGAGCAGCAACACGGCCGAGTCTTCGATGCCCGCCCGGCCCGAGAAGTAGTCGGTGCGCGCCTCCACCCGGGTGACTTCGCCAAACAACCAGCGCAGCAGGTCCAGGTCGTGGATGGAGTGCTCGAGCAGGCAGCCGGCCCCCACCACGTCGAGATCCGAGCGCCAGTTGGAGCCGTAGCTCCCCCCGATGGGAAAATACTGATCGTCGCGGAACACGGCCGCCATCGGGCGTCCCACGCCCTCGTCGTGCAACAGGTGGCGCATGACCTGGTAGACCGGCGAAAAACGCAGCACCAGGCCAAGCTGAGCGTGCAACTGGGCTTTCTCGACCGCGTCGCACATCTGCTGGACTTCCGCCAGGTTGCGTCCCAGCGGCTTCTCGCAGAAGAGGGGAAGCTTGTGCTGGCAGGCCAGCAGCACCGGATCGAGGTGGTCGCGCGTGGGGCTGCAGACGTAGAGCGCATCCAGATTGGCTTCGAACAGGCGCCGCAGGTCGGTGGTGATGGCCGAGAACCCGTAGTTGCGCCGGAACAGCTCGGCCCGCTCGGGCTCGGTGTCGCAGGCCAGGGCCAGCTCCAGCGGCTCCAGGCCGGCTTCGCGCAGCTGGAGGAGGGCGTGCATGTGGACCTGGGCGATGTGGCCGCAGCCGACGAGTCCCAGGCGGAGGGTCTTGAGCTTCATGGGGACAGGGTTTCGGCCCTCAATCCCGCCGGCTCCTGCGCAGGAAGTAGAACTCGAACCCGCCCAACAGGCCGCCCACCACCAGCATGATCGGGCCCCACGGGAGGGCTGTCTGGAAGGCTTGCGCCAGCGTGACGCCGCCGGCCTTGAAGAGCAGGGTGCCGCCGAGGACGAGCAGGAAGCCCACCACGCCGCAGGTCACCCCCATCGTCATCGCGGCGTTGACGGTGCGAGCGAACGTTTTGTGGACGATCTTGGGCGGCGGTGTGAGGTTGGGGTCCATCCTGGTCGGGGGATTCGACGCCGGGGGCCGAGAACTCTTGTCCTGATCGTGCGCATCTGGTTCTGGCTCTGGGTGGTGTTGGTCGTAAGCGCGGTGCCCGCGCCGACGCTCGCCCGCGAGGAGCAGCTTTACTTTCCCTACCGCGAAGCCGGTCTCAGCCGCGAGGAGGCGGCCGCCCACCTCCTGAGCCGCTTCTCCTTCGGTCCCCGGCCGGGCGAGGTCGAGGCGGTGGCCCGTCGGGGCCCGGAGCAGTGGTTTGCCGAGCAACTCGAAGGCGAGCTCTCGTCCCCGTCGCTGGCGGGAGGCCTGGTGGCGGTGCCCGAGCAGTCCAACGAGTGGACCCTGCGCCAGCGCAAGCTGCTGCGCGCGGTCTACGACGAGAACCAGCTCCACGAGGTCCTGGTGGATTTCTGGTTCAATCACTTCAACGTCTCGCTCACCGACGACGACTGCCGGCCCTACGTGGCCGCCTACGAGCGCGAGGCCATCCGGCCCTACGTGCTGGGCTCTTTTCGCGAGATGCTGGGCGCCACGGCGCACCATCCCTGCATGCTCTACTACCTGGACAATGCCTATTCGCAGGCCTCCGGCGGCTCGGACGAGGTGGTCTCCAACATGGACCCGCTGGGCTATTCCGCCCGACGCGGCCAGCTGCGTCCCACCGTGAAGCCTCAGGCCAAGAAGGGGCTGAACGAGAATTACGCCCGCGAGCTGATGGAGCTGCACACGCTGGGCGTCGACGGTGGCTACCGTCAGCGGGACGTGACCGAGGTGGCCCGTGTTTTCACGGGCTGGTCGGTGGAGAAGAAGGCCTTTGCGTTCAAGCCCGAGATGCACGACACGGGGTCCAAGAAGGTGATGGGCAGCTCGGTGCGCGGCGCCGGGGTCGACGAGGGGGAGAAGCTGCTCGACCTGCTGGCGCTGCACCCTTCCACCGCGCGTTTTCTCTGCCGCAAGCTGTGTGTGCGCTTCGTGTCCGACAATCCGCCCCGGGCTCTGGTGACGCGGCTCGAGCGCGTCTATCTCGGCAGCAACGGCGACCTGCGCAAGACGCTGATCGCGCTGGTCTCCTCGCCCGAGTTCTGGGACCGCTCGGTGGTCAAGGCGAAGGTGAAGACGCCTTTCGAGCTGGCCGCATCCGCCCTGCGCATCCTGGACGCCTCGGTGGAGCCCCGCTCCGGCGTGCTCGGGTATCTCGAGCCGATGGGTCAGGATCTCTATGCGTGTCGTCCTCCCACCGGTTTTCCCGACCGCGCCGATTACTGGATCAACACGGGCAACCTTTTGAACCGGATGAACTTCTGTCTGCAACTCGCCGCGGGGCGGATCGGCGGCGTGCGCGTCGACCTGGGGCGTTTGCGTCCCGGCAAGCCGCCCCGCACCGTGGAGGAGGCTTTGACGGCCTACGCCCATTGCGTCCTGCCGGGCCGCGACGTGCGCGCCACGGTGGAGCAGCTGTTGCCGGCGGCGCTCGACCCGTCCTTCGCCCAGCGCGTCTCGGAGGCGGCCACGGCCCGCGGGGTGCGAGGCGCGGTCGCGGCCCGCCCTGCGGACAAAGTCCGCGTCGAGCTGACCCCCGCCAGCCAGGCCAGCGTCGTCGGCATCCTGCTCGGCTCCCCCGAGTTCCAGCGCCGCTAAGCGCGGCTCCTCCGGGCGCCGCGGCCGGTCCGCGGGGCTCCGTCCCACCGCGCGGACCCTGCCGGTGACCCTCGCCTGGCCCGGACATGTCCGTCCCAGCGCCCGGACCCTGCCAGTGTCCCACGCCTGGCCCGGACATGTCCGTCCCACCGCGCGGACCACTCGTTCATCTTTCAGCAAAATCGCGGACAAATCGCAGCAATGATCTGGCAACAGGCTGTTCACGGCGCGATGGCACGATCAAGCCATGCAAAAATCTCTGCACCTCAGACTCAAGCACGCGCGCAAGCAGCGTGGCTGGACCCAAGAACGACTTGCTCGAGCGGTCAATTGCACTCGAGTTCAAATCGCGCATTACGAATCGGGCGGGAGGATGCCGTCGCTCGAATTGGCGGCACGCATGGAGCAGGCGTTGCGCCTGAGCCGGGGAGCGCTGTCGACGCGGGCGGTCAAACCCGCCGGCTCGCCCACCTGGCGCCGCACGGCTTTCTTCAAGCGGTTCTGCAAGATGAAGGGGCGCTACCGGCTGCAGCGCGACCGGGACAGCTGGATTCGCCTGCGCGCGGCCAGCAAGATCGACCGCTCCCTGTACGATACTTGCGTCCAGAGCATTTTCAAGAAGCACGGGCGCGAGGCGTTTCGGGAGCTCCTCCACTTCGCGTCCTGGGATTCGGGGCCCGAGATGCTGGTCTGGCTCCGCCTGCTGGCCACGTTCGCCTTGATCGCCTACGTCCCCATCCCGAGGCTGGGTTGGAGCCGCGTGCCGATCGTCGACTTCAAGACCGGAGAGGTTGTGGGGCACAGGCTCTGGCCGGCGCTCATCATCGACGGCCCGGTGCCGATCACGCTCTTCCCTCAGGTGAGCTTCCAGGGGCTGAGCTTCTGTCTCGACATCCTCGCTTGCGTCAAACTCGACCACAGGATCGTGTGGCTCGACGTGGAGGTCGATGGAGGCGGGCACCGGCCGCGCAACGACGGGGACCGAGCCCGCATCCTCGGTCTGCGGCGTCTCAAAGTGACCCTGGAGGACGCGCTCCACGGCGATTTCGAGCGTAATCTGGTCGAGCGGCTCATCCAAGAAGCGCAACTCGAAGCGGCGTAAAGGCCATGGCGCGCCTCACTCCGAAGGCGCTCAGCGTGAACAAAGACGAGATCAAGTCGATTCTGGCCACGGACTGCGGCAGCACCACCACCAAATGCATCCTGATCGAGAAGCGGGGCGACGAGTTTCGGCTGGCGGTGCGCGGAGAGGCCCCCACCACGGTGGAGGCGCCCGCGGAGGACGTGACGCAGGGCGTGGTCAACGCCGTGGCCGAGGTGCAGGAGCTGGTCGGACGCCCGTTGCTCGAGGGCAGCACCATCATCAAGCCCTTCAGCGGCGATAAGGGAGTGGACGTCTACCTGTCCACCTCGAGCGCGGGCGGCGGACTGCAGATGGTGGTGGGCGGCGTCGTCAAGGAGATGACGGGGGAGAGCGCCCAGCGGGCCGCGCTCGGCGCCGGAGCGATCGTGATGGAGACGCTGGCCTCCAACGATAAACGCCTCCCCCACGAGAAGATCGCGCTCATCCGCCAGCTCAGGCCCGACATGGTGCTGCTCAGCGGCGGCGTCGACGGGGGCACCGTCAAGCACGTGGTGGAGCTGGCCCAGATCATCGGCGCCGCCGATCCGCGGCCCCGCCTGGGCGCCAACTACGACCTGCCCATCATCTACGCGGGCAACAAGGACGCGCAAAGCGACGTGAAGGCGATCCTCGAGGGCAAGTGCGCCCTGGACGTGGTGGACAACCTGCGCCCCACGATGGAGACCGAGAACCTGCAGCCCGCGCGCCTCAAGATTCAGGCGCAGTTCCTGGAGCACGTGATGGCGCAGGCGCCGGGCTATCCCAAGCTGATGGCCTGGGTGGACGAGGAGATCATGCCCACCCCGGCCGCGGTCGGCTCGATTATGGAGCGGATCGCCGAGAAATACAGCATCTCGCTCGCGGGAGTGGACATCGGCGGCGCCACGACCGACGTGTTCAGCGTGTTCGATGGGGTGTTCAACCGCACGGTCAGCGCCAACTATGGCATGAGCTACTCGATTTCCAACGTGTTCGCCGACGCGGGCCTCGACAACGTGATGCGCTGGGTGCCGTTCGACATGGAAGAATGGGATCTGCGCAACCGCATCAAGAACAAGATGATCCGCCCCACCAGCATCCCCTACCTGCTGGACGAGCTGATGGTGGAGCAGGCGATCTGCCGCGAGGCCCTGCGTCTGAGCTGGGACCAGCACAAGCTGCTGGCCACGGGCCTGAAGGGCGTGCAGCGCGCCGGGGACATCTCGAACATCTTCGATCAAGGCTCCAAGGGCGGCACGCTGGTGGACATGATGAAGCTCGACATGCTCATCGGGTCCGGGGGGGTCCTCTCGCATGCGCCGAGGCGGCAGCAAACGGCGATGATGTTGATGGACAGCTTCCTGCCGGAAGGCATCACCCAGCTCACGGTGGACTCGATCTTCATGATGCCTCAGCTGGGCGTCCTGGCGCGGGTGCATCCCGAGGCGGCCACCCAGGTCTTCGAGAAGGACTGTTTGATCTGGCTGGGCACCTGCATCGCCCCGGTGGGCCCCGCCAAGGAGGGCAAGCGCGTGCTCGTCGGAAGCATTGGAAACACGAGCTTCGAGCTGAACGCGGGCGAGCTGAAGGTCATCCCCCTCGCCGTTGGAGAGACCGCCACGGCGACCCTCATCCCCGAGAAGGGCCTCGACGTGGGCGCCGGCAAGGGGCAGAAGCTAGAGAAGACCGTGCAGGGCGGCATGGCCGGCATCATCCTGGACGGCCGCGGCCGCAAGCCCTTCAATCTGCCGAAAGACAAGACCGAGCGCATCCGCAAGCTGGTTGCCTGGAACAAAGCACTGGACCTGTATCCGCAGTGAGGCGAGTTTCCCTGGCCCTGGTGTTTCTGGCCCTGGTGGCCCCGGCTCTGGGTCAGGATCGCGAGCAGGCGAAAAAGCTGGTGGACCAGGGCGTCAAGATCTTGCTGGGGGCCAACTTCGAAGAGAAGGCTTTGCGGCAGTCGGTCGATTTCTTCACGCAGGCGATCAAGGTGGATCGCTCTTATGCGCCCGCCTACGTCCAGCGCAGCCTGGCTTATCAGTTCTTGCAAGAGGAGCAGAAGGCGCAGTCGGACGCTCTTGTGGCTCTGGAGCTGGGAATCGAGCCGACGGACTATACGTTCGTGGCGGGAGCGTTCGAGGGGGAGCGTGCGCGCAAGATTCTCCGCCAGGGCATGGTCAAGGCCGGCCCCAAATCGTGGATCTATAATCACCTCTGGCTCGAGGTGACCCAGACCTACTGGTATGAAGGCCGCTTCCGCGAGCAGGTCGCCGAGTTGGAGAAGCTCATCCAGGCGGATCCCAAGCCGCTGTATTATTCCTTTCTCGGCTCCGCGCGCGATGCCGCGGGTGACTTCAAGGGAGCCGAGGCCGCCTACCGGAAGGCAGGGAAGGAAAGCGACTCCATTCTGCGCTGCCGGATGCACTCCGGCGACCTGCCCGGAGCCGAAGCGGCTTTAACCGAGCTCCGCTCCACGCTCGACCCCAAAGTGGCTGCAATCTGGGAGGCGGCGCTGGCCATCCTGCAGCAACGCCATCCTGAGAATGCCGCCGAACTCGCTCGGGGACTCGACCTGGAGGAGATCGGGGGCTATTACCAGTTTTTTTCCGGGTTGCTCTGGCTCGAGTCGGGCGACAAGGAGCGGGCGCGCAAAGACCTCAAAGAGTTCGTGGAAATGACGGAGTCCAATCCCACCGAGTGGGGGGTCACCATGCGCTGGGAGGCTGCCCGCGCCCGTCAGGTCCTGTCGGGAATCTAAGCGAGTGGAAGGAACCTTAGCAATGAAGAACTTCATGGCCGTTTACACGGGGTCCGAGACCAATCACCAGGCCTGGACGGAGCTATCCGAGGAGGCGCGCAACGCGCGCGTCGCCGAGGGGATGAAAGCCTGGCAGGACTGGGGAGCGAAATATGCGGACCGCATCGTCTACCAGGGCGGGCCGCTGGGCAAGACCAAGCGCATCGGGAAAGACGGCGTCAGCGACATCAAGAACAACCTCGCGGCCTTCAACGTGGTCAGGGCCGAGTCGCACGAAGAGGCGGCCCGGATGTTCGAGGACCACCCGCATTTCACGCTCTTCCCGGGCGAGTCGGTCGAGGTGATGCCCGAGCTCCCCATCCCCGGCGCCTAGACTGCAGCCTTGGTCAGGGCCTCCCGCTGCGGGTCGAATCGGGCCACGGGCCACGACGTGCCGCCGTCCACCGCCAGCTCCACGCCCACCTGGCCGACCAGGGGGGCGAACTTGAAGCCGTGGCCGCTGAAACCGGCCAGCACCACCACGTCCTGGCGCGCCGGGTGGGGGCCGATCACGAAGTCGGTGTCCGGCGTCTCGGTGTAGAAGCAGGTCTTGCCGCCCTCGATCTCGGCGTTGTAGGCGCCCGGGAGCCAGTGTTTGGCATAGCTGCGCAGTTTTTCGAGCTGTTTGGTGTCCGGCTTCTCCTGCACGACCTCCGGGTCGGCCGGGGGCGCGCCCCCGTGGCGCGCGATCTTGAGCCCCTCGTCGCCCATCATCGGACACATGTAGTAAGGCTGGTCCACATCGTACACGATGAGAGCGGGGAACTTGTCCGCGCGATACATCGCCTCGTCGGCCGGGCGCAACATGGCGAACTGCTGCCGCGTGGGCGTCAGGGCGCTCTTCAACCGCGGGATCAAGCGCGGTGCCCAGGGGCCCCCCGCCAGCACCAGCGCCTTGCCGCGGAAGGCCGTGCCGTTCGCGAGCACGGTGGGCTGGTCGTAGTCCAGATCCAGCTTGTCCACCTTGTGGTCCACGAAGATGCGTGCTTCGCCGCGCCGCGCTCCGGCCCAGGCCGCAGCCAGCGCGAGATCGGCGGCCACCACGCCGCCGTCCTTCTGGTACAGGGCTTTGGTGCCCGGCGGGGGAGTGAACTGGGGAAACTTGTCGCGCAGCTCTTTCTCGCGCAGATACTCGCTGAAGATGTCCTGGGAGAGCATGGCCGCGTGACACCGGGCCAGCTCGTCCTCGCCCTGCGGACCCAGCGCCAGGTCGAGGCAGCCGCAGCCGTGCAGCAGGCGCTCGCCACATTCCTCCTCGAGCTGGCGCCAGAGCGGAAACGAGCCGCCCATCCAGCGGACGTAGTCCGGCTCGGGGTAATTGTAGCGGTAGATGCGGCTACAGCCGTGCGAGGAGCCCCGGTTGTGGCCCGGCCGGAACCGCTCGATCAGAGCCACTTTGAGTCCGCGCTGCACCGCCCTCCAGGCGGTCATGCTACCCATGATGCCGCCCCCGACGACGACCAGATCAACGCGTTCGTATTGCATGCTGCGAGGTTTCGGCGGGCAAACCGTAGCGTCCCCTCAACTCGCGCAAAGTGCCGTCCGCTTCTTTCTGACTCAAAAACCGGTCCAGCCAATCGAGCCAATTCTGATCGTCCCGAGGGGCCATCAAGCCTAGCGTCTCGTGGGTCCAGAGCTCGGTGCCGCAGGCCAGACGCTCGTCCAGCCGGCTGGCCCGCTCGGCCTCGAGGTTGTCCGTGACCAGCAGATCGGCCTCACCCGAGGCGATCATGGCGGGGATGGCCAGGTTGTCGGCCACGGGCACGAGGGTTGCCCGTTGGAAGTGCTCGCGGGCGAAGCGCTCGTTCGTCCCGCCCGGGTTCACGGCCACGCGCACGCCCGGTCGATCCACGTCTTGGAGCGTCCGAAAGCTCGCGCCTCTGCGCATCAGCGGACATTTTCCGATGGTGAAGGTGGGCTGCGTGAACCCCACGCGGGCGGCGCGCTCGTCCGTGCGCGTGATGCCGCCCACGGCCAGGTCGAAGCGGCCGGCGACCTGGTCGTCCACCAGCGTTTTCCAGGTGGTGGGCACGAAGTGGACTTCGACCCCCAGCTCCTTGGCGATCAGGGAGGCCAGCTCGATGTCGTAGCCCTCGTAATGGCCGTCCACGAGGTGGCTGAAGGGCGGATAGTCGCCCGTGGTGCCGACGCGCAGCTCCCCCTGCTCCTGGATAGAGCCGAGAGTCGTCAGCAAGAGCATGGCCAGGAGCAAGAATCGCATAGAAATGAAAACGGCCCGGCTTGACCGGGCCATTTGGCTTGGCGGAGTGGGTGAGATTCGAACTCACGTGGGACTTTTGGCCCCTCACGCTTAGCAGGCGTGCGCCATTAGCCGCTCGGCCACCACTCCAGGGATTGTCCATGCATAATACTCAAGCGGGACCCGGCTGTAAAGGGCAGGAGTTCATGTTCTGCACCCGCTCCTGGAGACCCGGGTGCGTGCCGCCCCCGGCCGTGGCCCCCGAGTGCTCCAGCGCCGAGGCGCCCGAGGCGGCGTCGCCCGTCACCCGCACGGCGTAGCAGTCGGCCGCGAGCTCGTGGCCGCGCGCCCACAACGTGTAGCCCGCCCGGGGGTCGATGTTGAGAATGGGCACGTTCAGTCGCCACGAGCCCTGATCCAGGTAGGAAAGGGTCTCCTGCGTGTGTCCGAGCTCGTTGTGGCCCTGCTCGTGAGCCATGACGAAGCGTAGCTCTTTGTCCGTCAGGCGTGTGGCCAGACTCTCCTCGATCAAGATCGTGCCTTTGCCGCACGAGCCGGCGTTGACCCTGCCGTTGTTGACCAGCGTATAGGTGTAGGTCTCGCTCTGGTAGGGCTCCAGGGTCCTGGCGATGCGCTGCACGCGCTCGATCTGGACCTGGTCGGTGGAGAGCTTGCTGCCGAACCGCGCCACGCAAACGTCCCGGTTGTGCTCGAGCTGCTGGGTGGTGACCTGCTCGGGGTGGGGCGTGATCGGGTCGAAGTGCTCGATGGCCACGCCGCTCGCGAAGAGGCCGATGCCGAGGGCCAGGAACAGCGCGGTGGCCTTACCCGCCAGGGTCATGCCCCGGGGCTTTTCCTGGGACAGGGTCACGGTGTCCATCGGCTCGGCCGTTCGACTGTGCCGCGCCGCGCGGGTGGGCGCGGTGGAAGAGAGGCTGAACGGACGCAGTGCGCTGAGCATACGCCCAGTCAATCAGAGGCGGCTCAAAATAGCCTGAACCGCCTGCTCGACCGTTTCGTATCGATCGAAATGCGGAAAGTCCTGGAATGCCTCCGGAGGTCCCAGGTAGAACGCGGGTCGCGCGTAGTCCCGGCACAGCTCGGCCTCGTTGCGCGTGCCCTGCCGTCCGGGCAGGATGACGACCACGTCCGCGGTCAGGACGTTGATGTGGTTGCGGGAAAGCTGCTCGGGCGCGGCGGGGTCGAAGATTCCCAGCGGGGTGCGGACGGCCAGCTCCACGTGAGGATTCTCGCCCCGCTCCGCGGGCATGATGCCGAGGCAGAGCCCCTCGTGGGGAACGCTGACGAACCCGCGCGACACCGCCTCCATCACCCCTTTTCCGCCGCCGGTCAGGAGGTGCCACCCGTGTCGGGCGATCGCTCTTCCCAGCTCCTCGGCGAAGGACGGGGCTTCCGCCCCGGAACCCATGACCCCGATCACAGCGCGTTTCATGCTGGAGTGGATACGTCCCCGGGCGTAGACCATCCCTGCCATGTTGTCCGCGCGCCGGGGCGGACACGCGGTTTGTCCGCGCGCTGGGGCGGACATGTCCGGGCCACGCGAGGGACGCGCGGGTTGTCCGCGCGCTGGGGCGGACATGTCCGGGCCACGGGAGGGACGCGCGGGTTGTCCGCACACTGGGGCGGACATGTCCGGCCACGCGAGGGACGCGCGGGTTGTCCGCGCGCCGGGGCGGACATGACCCGGGCCACGGGAGGGACGCGCGGGTTGTCCGCGCGCTGGGGCGGACATGTCCGGGCCACGGGAGGGACGCGCGGGTTGTCCGCACACTGGGGCGGACATGTCCGGGCCACGCGAGGGACGCGCGGGTTGTCCGCGCGTTGGGGCGGACATGTCCGGGCCACGCGAGGGACACGCGGGTTGTCCGCGCGCCGGGGCGGACATGTCCGGGCCACGGGAGGGACACGCGGGTTGTCCGCACACTGGGGCGGACATGTCCGGGCCACGCGAGGGACACGCGGGTTGTCCGCGCGCCGTGGCGGACATGTCCGGGCCCCGGGAGGGACGCGCGAGAGGTCGCCCCCACGCCCTGCGGGAAGGTCTTCCCTCGATGACGCGTCGTCTCTGGGGTATGTGGGCCCTGATCCTGGTCGTGCTGGCGGGCGCCCTGTGGGCCGCCCGAGGCTACTACCAGTTCGGGGGCTTTAACGACGACGCGGCTTACGTCATCCGGGCCGATTCCATCCGCCACACCGGGCGGCTCATCCCCACCCTCGAGCAGGACGGCGGCTCCGGCGCCTACTTCCCAGGCTACTCGATCCTGCTCGCGGGCCTGCGCACCCTGACCACCTCCGAGGACGCTCTCCACTTCTTCAGCCTTCTCTTCACCCTGGCAGGCTCCACCTGCCTCATGCTGCTCGCAAAACGAAGACTCCCCACCACTCTGGCGTTCCTCGTGGGCATGAGCTACGTCCTCACCCCCGCCGGGCTGAGCTGCGGCACGATCGTCATGTCGGACGTCCCCTTCGCCGCCCTGTTCCTGGCCGCCATCCTGTGGGCGGAGGGCGCCCTCGAGCACGACCGCCAGCAATGGCACTGGATCGGCCTGCTCGTCAGCGTCGTCTTCCTGGTGCGGCTGCCCGGCGTGGTGCTCTTCCCCGCCTTTGCCCTCCCGCTCGCCCTGCGCAAGAGGTGGCGCGCTATCGCCCTGCTGGCTCTGGGCTGCGTCCCCGGGGCGATGTACCAGCTCGCCTCCAAGCTGGTGGCCATCGGCGGCACCGGCAATTACTCCGACCAGGTCGGGCGCTACTACGCGCGGTTCTCGCTCTGGGACCAGCAGAGCGCCTTCTGGGGCCACCTGTTCAGTCACCTGAGCGACTCCTTCCTGGGCACCTCCACGTGGCTGGCGTGGTTCGTGGTGATGGCGATCTCGCTGCTGGCGCTCAAAACCGTCGTGCGCACTTTCTGGCAGCCCTGCAGTCTGGCTCTGCTGGGGTTCATGGCGTTCTCCAGCATCTGGTTCGTTCTCGAGCCACGCTACATGCTGTTCGTGTGGCCGTTGCTCCTCATGCTCGCCGTCCAGCGTTTGCCCCCCAAAGCCGCTCTGGCGCTGGTCGCCGTGCTGTTGCTGGGCAATCTGCCGCTGGAGGCCGCCCTCATCCGCAGCCGCGGGTCGCAGCTCGTGTGGGATCAGCGTCGCGCGGCCTACGCCTCCATCCGTGAGCAGACGCGCCCCGAGGAGCGTCTGGCCGGCGTCATGACCACCAGCCTGGAGTACCATACGCAACGACAGGTCCGCCCACCCGGCAAATCGGCCGTCTGGAGCGTGTTCCTGGCCGGAGCGGTGGCCCAGGGCGCTAGCGTGCTCGTGCTCGAGCCCGACGACGCGCTGGTGACCCTGCAGGGCACCACCACCACCGATACGCCGCGCCACGCGAAGGAGTGGGCCGACCACAGCAGCCTGGTCGAGAAGATCGTGGACACGCCCACCGTACACGCCTACCGGATCAAGCCCGAGGCCCGCAATCTGGAGCGCGCGCTGCCGCTCTTCGTCCAGGGGGCGTTCGCGGAGAAGGAGCCGGAGCGGAAGAAGCTCTACCTGCGCAAAGCCTTACAGGTCTGCCCCGATTTTCCCGACGCGGTGAAAGCGCTGGCCGTGCTGGAAAAGAATCCCGAGCTGCTCGAGCGAGAGATCGCGCAGTACCCGGTGGACCTGGAGGCTTACTACCTGCTGGCCAGCATGCTCGAAGACCCCAGGAGGGTCGCCGAGGAGGGCATCGCTCAGGCCAGGCTCCTGGGCGAGCCGACCGCTCCCCTGGAGCCGTTCACGCGCTGATCCTCCAGCTCCTCGATGCGGCAGATCAGGCGCTCGACCTGATCGCGGTCGTCCAGCAACTCGATGAGTTGCTCGTAGTCAGACCAACCGCGGGCCATGGGGAGGAAAAAGATCAACACCTGCGAGCCCGCTCGCGACAGAGGCTTGCCCGACTCGAGCAGGAAAATGGCCACCGGCGCCAGCTCCCGCCGGATCACGAATTGCGCGATCTTCTCAATGAGCTCGCTCATGCAACCCCCGGGCGCGCAAGAACTCCACGACCTCAGCCGAAGCACCCACCAGGAAAACGCCACGCAGCGCGCTTCGCCCACCCCGGTAGGGCGACAGGAACACCCCGTTGCGCTGCACGCAGAAAGCTCGGAAACGGTCCCACGAGTAAACGCGCTTGAGCCCGAGCCGGGTCACGCGAAGGTCATCCCCCAGCTCGTATCGGGTCGGCGCGAAGAACGGGGCCACCGACATGACCAGCAACAGCAGCATCGGCAACGTGATCAGCGGCTCGGGCAAGAACTGCCAGGCCGCCGAGCCGACCAGCCCCAGCGCGAAACACGCGGCCAGCGCCGTTCCGGGCCGTTGTGCGGCAGGATGCACGGTCATCTCCATGCGCGTTTCCAGAAAAACAGGAGGTTGCTGATCACGATCAGCGAGCAGATTAACACGTGCACGCATGATTGCGCCAGCATGCCCGAGGAGGCGTTGCCAGGCTCGTTCCGCAGCGTCTCGTACTCGGCGGCCCCGCGCAGGCCCGCCAGCAGTCCCGAGATCTGGCCGGCGTTGTAGTAGCTGTAAAGCTCGGGCACGCCCACGGCGGTGGAGGCCCCGTAGACGGGCACGCCATACTGTGTCTTGACCACGATGGCGTAGTATTCGAACGTCTTGTTGTCGGTGGCGGTGAAGATGCCCGCGAAGCTGCGGGCGTCCGTGATGCCTTTCATCAGCGGCAGCTGCGCCAGCGGGGTGCCGTTCTGATCGACCCGAAACACCGAGTTCATCCCCCCGCTCATCTGGCGCACGGCCTTCATGTCGCCGGGCCGGTAGCCCAGCATCACGTAGTCCACGCCGTAGCGCTTGCCCATCGACCTGGCTACGCTGCCCACATACTTGCGCATCAAGAGCGCCCCGTCGGGGATAGTGGAGGTCACGACCAGCCTGCAGTCGCGGCTGAACAGGTGGCGCGCCACCACCACGGCCGCGGGGGCGATCTCGGCCGTGGACGAGGCCCAGCCGTCGTAGCCAAACCAGACCTTGCTGCCGCGCGGGAGCGATTCGATCCAGCGGTAGATGCGCAGCGTGGGCTCGCTGGGGTCGCACTTGACCGGCACGCCGATCATGAGGGGCAACACCACCGCCAGAGCCACCAGCAGGTAGATCCGGCGTCGGACCGTCATTTGCCGAATGTATGCAAGAACACCGGCCAGAAGTCATCCCGGAAGAAGAGCACCCGCCCGATCAAGAGCGACACGCGGGCCATCACGGTGTAGCCGAAGGCGGCCCCGAACGCGATCATCAGCACCCAGATGCCCACCCGGGAGGTCCAGCCAAACAGCGGCCCCTTGTGCTCCACCGAGAAGTAGAAGTAGATCAGGCCCGTCAGCACCCCCACCACCAGGATCCAGTTGGCCAGCGTCTGCCCGTAGGTGGCGTTGCCCCAGAGCGGCACGATGGTGGCGTTGACCTGGTCCAGCACCTGGGCTTCCATGGTGTAGACGATCTGGAAGCCCGCCGTGATGCCGACCATGAAGCAGATCGGCCAGCGGCTCACCCAGCTCACGGACGGGACCAGGCGCAACAGCAGCATCACGCCCAACACCGCCGGAACGAGATACTTCCACTCGCCCACCAGCAGGCGGTCGACGAGGTTGGGCTTGATCATCGTCCAGTAGCCCAGCACCATCCAGTAGCCGGCCGAGCAACCGATGAAAACGTGCTCGGCGAACTTGTAGAACGGATTGTCCTTGTAGAGAAAGCTGAAGATGCAGAGCGTCAGGAACGCCGCGATCCAGATTCCCAGGCTGTGGTAGGCTTCGGTCATCGGCGTTTCCCCAGGAAGTAAACGATGTTGGCAAACAGGATGAATCCAGCGATGGTAAAGTGGGCCACGTTCTGGGCCACCATCGCCTTGGCGGCCGTGCCCGGCTGCTTGACCAGCACCTCATACTCGGCCGCACCGCGCAGGCCGCCCAGCATTCCGATGACCTGCCCCGAGTTGAGGTAGGGGAAGTACTCCGGCACGGTCACCGCGGTCACGCCCACGCCCAGCGGGCGCTTGTAGCCGGCCGAGACCACCTTGATATACTCGAGCGCTCCCGGATAGCCGCTGGACCAGTCCAGGATCAGCTCGAAGGAGTCGTAATTCTTGACCCGCTTCCAGATCGGGAGCTGATTCAAAGCCCGGCCGTCGATGTCGCGGGCGAAAGCGGCCGGGAAGCTGCTGCCCATGGCACGCAGGGCTTTGTCCGCCCCGGCGATGTAGCCCAGGTTGACCCAGTCCACCCCGACCTTGCGCTTGAGCTCCTCCACCGGGCCGTTCAGCGCCTTACGGCTCTGGAAGGCCCCTTCGGGCGAGATGCTGACGGCCACGACCTTCACGTTCTTGGCGAAGAGCTGGCGCAGCGTGGCATGGGCCATCGGCTCGAGCTCGACGGCGGTGGAGGGCCCGTAGTCGAAGGAAACCAGCACCACGCTGTTCTCGGGCAGCTTCTCGATGGCGTTGAAGACGCCCGCCGTGGCCGAGGAGGGCCGGGTGGGCAGCTCGACCGGG
The DNA here is from genome assembly GCA_039809865.1 of Vulcanimicrobiota bacterium. Lineage (GTDB taxonomy): Bacteria > Vulcanimicrobiota > Xenobia > Xenobiales > QWHO01 > QWHO01. The sequence continues at coordinate 11,791 of JBDHVW010000003.1, read as the reverse complement.
AAGAGGAACGGCAGCGTCACGGCCAGCGCGATGAAGAGGAAGATCCAGCGGCGGTCCAGGCGGGAGAGCTTGAGCAGCAGCTCCATGTCAGTCGCCCCCCAGGTAGCTGCGCTCGATGCCCAGCATGATCTTGAGCGAGACCGAGATGAGGCCGATGGAGGCGCCCAGCAGCACGGCCCGCTGGCCGGCGGCGTTGAAGCCGTTCATGATGAAATCCTCGATGAGCTTGCCGATGTTGAACTGGCCCAGCACCGGCAGGTGATACCAGATCAGCTCGCCCAGCGGCACGCGGAAGATCATCACGATGAAGGCGGTCACCAGCAGCAGCGTGGACTCGATAGAGCGCGCCCGGAAGGCGCGGAAGCTGGCCGAGGCGATGAAGAAGGCCAGCAGGCTGAACATCGTGGCGCTGAGGGGCGTGTAGATGTATTGGAACATGAAATCGAACCAGGTGCCCTCGTCGGTGGGCAGGATGCTGGGGTTGAGGTAGCCCATCAGCCCGGCCTCGCTGGAGTAGCGCCAGAAGAGGCCCACCAGCAGCGTGCCCGCCAGGGCCACCAGCAGCACCACCTTGAACTGCCAGTCGCGTCCCCGGCGCTGGATGACCTTGCCGTTGACCACGAACAGCGAGCCCGCGCCCAGGACGTAAGCCACCGCGGCCAGCACGTTGAACCAGGTGAGGAACATGTCCCCGTACTGATTGGCGGCCGGGATGAAGAACTGCACCATCATGACCAGTCCGGCCACGAAGGTGATGAGGAGCGGGATCTGGCGCTTCACTTGAACCACTCCTTGATGAAATCGATGTGGAACGACAGCAGGATCGAGCCCACGAAGATACAGGCCATCAGCACCGCCTTGCCCACGTCCTGACCGCGCAGGCTGCCCACCTGCATCGGGTCGCGGCTCAGGTAAGCCGAGGCGGCGAAGAGCTCCTCGCCGATCAGCGTGTAGTCGCAGGCGCTGACGAAGAACGGCAGCTGCGACGGCATCGCGGTGCCGGCGATCTGGATGGCGCCGGTGGAGTGGCCGGTCTCGGCCAGAATCAGCGATTCGGCGTAGAAAGTGCCCAGGTAGAAGTTGGCGGCGGGCTTCTCGCGCAGCATGATGCCGTCCACGCCGGCCACGTAGCCGAACTGCTCGTCCGTGAGGTAGTTGACGTTGTCGCGGTTGAACGCGTCGGGACGGCCCGCGGCGGTGTAGGACTCCTTCACCACCTCCTGAGCCGTGCTCATGACCACCGAGCGGCTACAGGGCACCAGGATGGGCGTGTCGTACTCGGCCGTCTTCTTGGCCACGTGGCCCAGGATGGAGAGCGAGGCCAGCACCTGGATGTCGTCCACGTCCGCCAGGCCGTGCACGTAGAGCACGGGCTTGCCCATCTCGGTGGCGCGCCCGACGGCCTCGTCCAGGGCGTTCAGGCCGGCGATGCGGCGGATGAACAGCTGCTTCTTGCGGGCCGAGAAGATGAAGTAGGCCAGGAAGACGATCAGCACCAGCACGCCGATGAGGTTGTTCAGCTTGGAGAAGTCGAAGGAGGGTTGGAAGCTCTTCTCAGCCCACTCGGGGACAGCGGTGGAGCTCAGGCCGCGGTAGCTTTCCGAGCCGACGCCGACCAGCAGGTGAGTGCCGACCAGCTCGACCGAGCCGGGCGCGTCCGAGAACGCGGGGGAAGCGCCCGCCGGCTTGCCCGTCTTGGGGTCGAGCAAGATGACGCGCTTGTCCGGGGTGGCGAACCAGATCTGGTCGCCCACGAAGTCCCAGCTCTCGCTGATGCGATCGTCGCGCCCGGCCGCCTGGTAGGTCCAGAGCTCCCTGCCCGAATTCAGGTCGAAAGCGTGCAGCAGCACGGGCTCCTGGGGATACTTGACGTCGATCGTGCGCGCCTCGCCCTCGGCCTGCGGCGGGGTGAGGCGGGTGGCGTAGTAGAGCACGCCGCTCTTGACCACGGGCGCCCCCACCAGCGTCTGGCGCAGCCCGTTGGCCAGCACCGTGGCTTCGTCGGCCAGGTCCACCAGTTGGTAGCTCTCCACGAAGTTCTGCTGAGGCTCGAAGTTCTTGGGGTCCTTCAGGACGTGGCCGCCCGTGTCCAGGCGCGGTTCGGGGACCGAAATCTTGAAGAACGCCCGCAGCTTGTCGCCATCGGCCATGGTGTAGACCGGCTCGCCCGGCACCTCGAGCTGGTTCTCGGTGTTGCCGGTCTGGCGGTTCAAAGTCAGCACCGTGGTGCTCTTCTCGCCCTTCACGAACACCACGACGTCGGCGTCGCGCACCAGCGCCAGCGGATTGCCGTCGGCGTCCAGGGCCAGCTCGCCGTTCTCGAGCGGCTGCTCCCAGGCCAGGGTGCCGCGGTCCTGATCCAGCACGCTGACGCGGTTCTTCTCCAGCACCAGCAGCTGATCGCCCATGGCCGTGGGCGCGGTCAAGAGGCGCGTCTTGAGGGCGTAGTCCCACTGGTAGCTCGGCAGCTCCTGAATCGGGTAGTTCCAGGGATTCTCGAGGCCCTTGATGATCTGCGGGAGCGGCTCGAGGCTCTCCAGAAAGTAGGGGCTTTCCTCGCCACCCTGCTCCACCTCGAGCACGCGGTCGCCCATCGGCCAGGGGCCGTCCTCGATCTTGCCCTCGGGAGTCAGCGACCACAACACTTCGCCCGACTTGCCGTCCACCAGCACCAGCTGCTCCGGGCCCGGGGGCGGCGGGGGAGGCGGGTTGTCGGGAGGCTTGTTGTAGCCGTAGTCGGGCGGCGTGGCTTCCCTGGGAGGGATGACCAGGAGCCAGTTGTCCGCGGCCGGCAGCACGGCCCGCGGCTTGCCGGGCAACGTCGCCGTCAGCGTGGACTTGCCTGTGGCCAGGTCCAGCACGCTCAGGGTGTTCTCGACCACGAACGCCAGGCCCGTCTCGCCGGCCATCTCCGGTCCCCAGACCAGCTTGTCGTCCAGGTTGCGGGTCCACAGCACCTTGCCCTCGGGCGTGAAGGCCGTCAGCTTGTGGTCTTCCACCAGGACCAGCACGATCCCGGAGCTGACTTTGAAGCCGCCGTCCATAGCCGGCCCGATGGCAAACCGCTTGATTGTACCGTCGTATAGCCCGGGCAGCTTCAGCAGCTCGCGGGTCTTTCCGGTGGCCGGATCGAGCTCGAGGAGCTGATCCGAGGACGTGATCAGCAGCCGCTGGCCGGTGCCCGGATCGAGCAATTCGGCCCGCCCCGGCCCGACCAGAAGCCACAGAAGCAATATGAGGAGACGAAAGCGCATGAAGCCAGCGCCAGTTCTCGCACTGGCGGGGATGTCCTGCGGCGGGTCGGGAGACGGGAGGTGGGAGAGGCAACGAAAAGAGCCGGGAAGAATCCCGACTCTTAACTCTTAACTCTAAACTCCTAACTCAGTAGCCAGTCATCTTGGTCAGCGCGGCGCTGATGCCCGCGCCGGCCAGGGCGCCAGGGAAGCCGCCGAAGGCTGCCAGGCCGCCGTTGATGCTGGAGTGGATGAAGCCGTTCAGGACGTTGCGCTTGCCATACTCGCTGAATCCCAGCTTGAAACAGGCGCCATCGTCGTAGGGGCTGCCGTTCTTCTTGTTGGCCGCGACCTCTTCGAAGCCGTGGTGCACGCCTTTGACGAGCGCGAAGACGGCCACGCCGGCGATCCAGTTCCCGATGGAGCCGCCGGGCACCATGCCGCTCAGGGTCAACATACCGGCGCCCAGGCCGCCCACGGCGGAAACGATGGCGTTCTTGGTGGAGACGCTCATGCCTTGATTGCCGCTCAGCTGAAGGCTCTCCTGCGGCAGATGGTTGGAGCCGCTATCCTGCGGCTGCGTGAAACGGGTCGCCGACGTCTGACGGCTGACGGGCGTGCTGACAAGACTAACGTTCATGGTGGCGGACTCCTCCTACCCCCGAGTTTCTTCAGCCGGGGTCTTCTACGCGCAGATTAGCCCACCGAACTGAAAAAGCTCTGAAGGAATCCGGGGGCCTCACGAATAAAAGAGGCCCGCGTTTTTATACCGGGGAGAAGTTACGATGACTGCTACGACCGAGCCGATCGAAGAAATGGTGGGGGGAATCTATCAGGCGATGCGCCAGGGCTCCATCCGCAACCTGCTGGAGAGTCTTAGCCGCGAGTTCGAGCCGGGCCTCGAGTTCCCCAGCCACATGCCCTCGCGCCTCGTGCGCCTGAACGACTGAGAATCAGGGCAAGACGTAGGTCCCGCCGGGTGAGCCGGTGAGGAACTCCTGGATGCGCTGCTTGCCATCCGGTTGCACGTTGTTCCGGAAGATGTAGTCGGGGGAGTGCACCGCCAGGTGCTCGCGCCGCATCGTGACCAGGAACTTGATCCCCTCGTAGATCGGGAGCAGGTTCAGCGGCATCTTCAGCGGGTTGGTCTCCACGTGATGGTGGAAGATCCGCCACACCGGATCGTTCTGGCTGGCGGTGTAATAGATGTTCTCGCTCTTCACGCCAGCCATCTCCAGATCGCGCACCGAGCAGGCGGGCGCCATGGCGAGCACGCGCACCTTATCGCGGATCTCGTTCTCGAAGCCTTCCTTCTTGAGGAGCGTGAGCGCCAGCGCGGTCTCCTGGCCACCCCCGCTGTGGTTCACGATCTGAACGTCCCGCCCGTCGTGGAGAGCCTGCTTGACGGTATCGTGGAGGGATTTGACGGCCGGGTCGACCACCGCGACCTTCTCCAGAGCCCAGGCCGTGGGGATCACACGGGCCTGCAGCCCTTTCAGCAGGCTCAGATCCTTGGCGATGCGGACGATGTCGGCCACGTTGGACTTGCCGGCACCCTGATGGATGCCGATGACGGGTTGGGCTACGTCGGCTCCGGCGCCTCCGGGCGGACCGCCGTTGTGAAGAAAGCGGTAAATCTGGCGCTGATGCTCGCCCCACTCCTGGTTGATGCCGTCCACGCTGATGACCACGCGGTTGAAGCGTACCGCCTCGGCGGGAATGTCCGAGGGCTCGCCCGCCCCCACATCCGGGCGGGTCTGGCCGCTGAACTTGAGCACGCGCATGCTCTGGTCGGAATTCTGGAGGAAGACGACGCCCTTGAGGTTGGCCGGCTCCTCGGCCGCGGCCTCGCGCGCGTCGACGTAATCCCACGCGTCTTTGGGGATGTGGGGAAATTCGTTCTGGGGAGCCGAGCGGGGCTTGAGAAGAGGGGCACAGGCTGGCGTAATCTGCATCGCATGCAAGATTGTAAGGATTCTCGACGTTCGTTAAAGACTGCCGATGTTAACAACGCTCCGCTGTAGGGGGTTCCAGTTTTCCGGCGAAGCACTGGGAAGTTTTTCCTGGAGGGACACCACGATGAGCGAGTTTCAGGCCCCCGAGATCGAGCTTTCCCCACCCCCGGCGGCGCTCGCGCTCGACCCGACCTGGCTCACTCCCATGGGCGTGGTCGACTGGTACATCTGCCCGTGGATGGCCGAGCGCTCCAACCAGCTCATCTTCCCCCTCTCCTTCGACGGCCAGCTTTTCCTGGTCAACTGGGAGGGCATCGCGACCATTCCGCTGCGGGCCGACGGCCCCGGCTACCAGGTTCAGGGCAAGACCGGCAAGGTCAACGTCAACCTGCGCACGAAGCGCGAGGCCGGAGTCGCCTCGGTTCAGGGCAACATCGGGCTGCAGCAGGTCGGCTACACGATCGACTTCAACCAGAACCCGATCCCCATGGAGGGCTCCACGGGGCGTTTCCGCACCAACGCCAAGATTCAATACAACGACAGCGGCATGACGTTCGAGGGCGAGTCGGGCCGGTTCACCTCCCGCCTGGTGGGCACGTTCGAGCCCGGCCGCATGAAGTTCACCGGCGGTAAGGTGGGCGACCGTACCGACCTCGAGATCGTGACCACGCCCACCGGAGCCGAGCTGAAGGGCTTCTTTATGGGCTCCAGCGGCGACCTGGCCGTCAAATCCGAGGGCAACAAGGTCACCGCCACCGGATTCGTGCGCGAGAAGGCCTGCGACTACACGATCGAGATCGTTTCCGACTGCGTCCAGCTCAACGGAGGGGGCGCCCCGGGCGATCTCAAGCTCTCCATCTTCCGCACGCCAGACGGCTACTGGGTGAAGGGCCGCCTCAATCCGGGCAACCACGTCAACTACCACCTCAAACGCCAGTCCTAGGCAGCTTCTAACCCAATGAACCAGCGGGTGCAGCTGCCGAAGGACCCGGCAGGCCTCTGAAGAACTTTCCCGGATGGAGATCGTCCCTGTCGCCAGGCCCGCGGGCCAGCGGATGATGCGCCCCTCGCAGCCGTCCGCCCCCAGTGACCTCTCGGGGCCCTCCGACCGTTATCAGCCGGGGATGCTGGCGCTCTCTCCTCAGCAGGTGGCGCTCGCCGAGCTGAGGGAGATCGGCGCCCGGTCCGCCAAGATGAGCGCGCAGGGTGGCTTTTTCGGGTTCGTGGCCAGTCTGATGGAGCCGGTCGTCCCGACCGCCGACAAGGTGCGCGATCGCCGTCACCAGTTAGACCTGGCCACGCGGGCCGCAAATCCCCAGGACCGGGAGATCTCCGTTCTCCTGCAACGCGGTCAGCAGAGGCTGAAGGAGGCCGAGGGGCATCTGCTCGAGAGCCGCTCTTACCGCGAGCGCAAGAACAATGATCTGTCCTTCCACCACGACATGAAGGCCAACCGGCAAGTGGAGCAATTGGACGCGCTCATCGCCCTCATCGTAGCCAGAATCGAGAATGGCTCCGCCCCGCCCTCGGAGGCCGGAAAGTTCTCCGTCATGCAGACCGCCGAGACTCTGCTCAACCCGCAGGGGCAAAGCATCAAGCTGGAAGGGGGCCACGTGGTGCTCCCCGGCGCCCGCCTGAAGATGCGGAACCCCCCCGCCTAGTCTTCGGGGCTCGAGGAGGTCGCCTCGTCCTGCAGGCTCCGCTCGATGTAGCTCTGAATCAGCAAGGCGTCGTCCTCGGTCAGGTCGAGAAACCGGAAGCCCACCTCGATGCGGTCGCGCCAGACCTCCTCGCGCCAGAGCACCTCGGCATCCAGCGGCTCGAGCGGCCATTCCGAGCCCAGGTGCAGCCACAGCGAGAGCTCGCAGCCGGGGCTGAGCCACGGCACCGGGGTCGTGCGGATGCGCAGCCCCTCGGGACTGAGCTCGGTGGCGGTCATGTAGAACCAGTCGTCCTCGAAGCGTACGCTGACGGGCACGACCGAGCGCAGACGAAAGCGCAGGCGGCGATTGGGCCCGTCGAACTGGCTGATGGTGCTGCGCAGGCGGTCTCCATCGGCCTCGGTCATGGTGGTGAAGCGCAGGCCGGCTACCCAGGCCTCGCCCAGGAGGCCCTTCTGCCAGGCCACCTCGCAGGTGGTGCGGAACTCGCCGCTGCCGCCCAGGCCGACCAGGTTGACGCAGAGCGTGAAGGGTTTCTCGGTCGGGAGCTGGCGGTCCATGTTGATGCGCATTCCGCCTTCGGACATATCCAGCAGGTAGAGCGCGACCGGGTAGGACTGCTGTCCGTCGACCTCGACCGTGGCGGACACGCTGTGGTTCAGATCGCAGCCAACGCGGCGCGTGGTCCGGCGTTCTTCGTGCTCCCAATCCATCAGACCGGGTGCTTCCACTCTCGGGAGGATTCACCTCCGCCCCTGAGAACAAGCGCGCCGATGACCGAAGAGCTCGTGGATCTGGTCGATCGCGACAACCAGGTGGTGGGGCAGGCCGACCGCCGCACGGTCCGTACCCAGAACTTGCTGCACCGCGGCGTGGGCATCCTGGTGCAGAACTCCGCGGGGCAGGTCTACGTCCACCAGCGCACGTTCACCAAGGACGTCTTCCCCGGGCTGTTCGACATGTTCGTCGGCGGGGTGGTGGGCAGCGGCGAGAGCTACGAGCTGGCCGCCCGGCGCGAGACCGAGGAGGAGCTGGGCGTGCAGGGCGCCGAGCCCGAGTTCATGTTCGAGCACCTCTATGAGGGGCCGCTCAATCGCAGCTTCATCCGGGTCTACCGCGTCGTCTATGACGGCCCCATCGCGCACCAGGAGAGCGAGATCGTATGGGGCGCCTGGATGGACCACGACGCGCTCGAGGCCTGGTCGCGCGAGGTGGAGATCGTTCCCGACGGGCTGGAGGTCTTTCACCACTACCTGGACTTTCTGCGCGCGTGAATCTCTGGCTGCGCATGTTGTGGGTCCTGATCACGGGGCTGTTTCGGCCGCGGCTGCACCCGATGAACGAGTCCGTGCTCCACTTCCGGGTGCTGCCGGACGATCTGGACATTAACCTCCACGTCAACAACGGCCGCTATTTGACCTACATGGACCTGGGCCGCATGGATTTGATCCTGCGGTCGGGCATGTGGCGCACGATGCTCAAGCGGAAGTGGAACCCGGTGCTCGGCTCGGCCCAGGTGCGCTACCGGCGCTCTCTCAAACTGGGTGAGGCCTTCACGCTGCGCACCCGCACGCTTTCGTGGGACAACCGCTGGGTCTACCTCGAGCACCGGATCGAGGCGCGCGGTAGGACGGCGTGCCTGGCGCTGGTCAAAGCGGCCTTTCTCAGTCCGAACGGGCTGGTGGGCATCGACGAGCTGTCGGACGCGCTCGGCGTCCCCAACTCGCCCGAAGCGCCTCCGGCGGTGCGCGCCTGGCAGAACGCCGAGCCGCACCTGGCGGAGAGTGAACGATGATCGACCTATCGATTCGGGGCGGCCGCGTGCTGACGATGGCTTCACCGGACGTCCTGGAGGGAGCCTCGCTCGGCATCGACGGGGGGCGCATCGTGTCGGTGGGCCCCGAGCTGGAGGCACGGCGAGTGATTGACGCCACGGGACGCGCGGTGATGCCCGGGCTGGTCAATACCCATTCCCACGCTGCCATGACCCTGTTCCGCGGGTTGGCGGACGACCGCGAGCTGATGGACTGGCTGCACCACTACATCTTCCCCGCCGAGGCCAGCGAGGTGGACGCCGAGTTCGTGCGCTGGGGCTCTCGCCTTGCCTGCCTGGAGATGGTCTCCAATGGCATCACGACCGTGGCCGACATGTACTACTTCGAGTCGACCGTGGCCGAGGAGTTTGCCGCTTGCGGGATGCGCGGTGTGCTGGGCCAGGCCATGGTCGATTTTCCGGTGCCGGATGCTCGCAACTGGGAAGAGGCTCTGGCCGGGATGCGTCGCTTTGCGTCGGATTGGAAGGGCCACCCGCTGGTGACGCCCGCGGTGGCGCCCCACGCTCCCTACACGGTGAGCGAGGCCCATCTGCGCGAGTGCCGCGCCCTGGCGGACGAGTTGGACCTCCCGTTGATGATCCACCTGGCCGAGACACGCTCGGAGCACGAGCAGATTCTGGCCTCCCAGGGCGTCTCTCCGACCGAGTATCTGCATCGCATCGGGCTCTTCGGCCCCCGTACGCTGGCCGCTCACGTGGTGTGGCCCTCTGACGACGACATCGCCCTGCTGGCGGGCTCCTCGGTTGGAATCGCCCACTGTCCGCACTCCAACATGAAGCTCGCCTCGGGCGTCGCCCCCGTGCTGAAGATGCTGCGCGCCGGCCTGAACGTGGGGCTGGGGACGGACGGCGCCGCTTCCAACAACGATCTCGATCCCTGGCAGGAGCTGCAGACCGCCATCTTTTTGCAGAAGGTCACCTCGCTCGACCCGACGGCCCTGCCCGCCTATCAGGCCCTGGAGATGGCCACCCGACTGGGCGCGCGCGCCTGCTCCCTGACCGACGTGGGCACGCTCGAGGTGGGCATGCGCGCGGACGTGATCGTGGTTTCGCTGGACGGCCTGCACCAGCAGCCCGTCTACGATGTCGCCTCGACGCTGGCCTACACGACGCGGGCCACCGACGTGCGCACCGTCGTTATCGACGGGCGCGTGGTGATGGACGAGCGGGTCGTGCAGACCGTCGACCCGGCGGGCCTTTTGGACCGCGTGGGGGAGTATGCCGCGCGCATTCGCAGGCGGGTCCTCGCGAAGTGAGGTGGCTGCTGGTTTTCGCGCTGGTCGTGCAGGCCGCTTTCGGCTGCGCGGTGGCGCCTCCCCCGGGGTTGAGCGCCCGGATCGCCGGCGAGGACGTGCTGATCGTGTGGGACGCCGAGCACAAGACCGAGCATTTGATTCGGCGTGCCGGCGGCGCCGTCGAAAGCCTGGCTGACAGCCTTCTACGATCCGTCGGGCGTCCGACCCGCGGGGGGAGATCTGCTCTTTGGCCCGGTTCCGTCGGACGTGGTTCAGGCGCCCCCGGTCTCGGGTCTGCGAACGATCCCGGTCTACGTCGAGTTCATTCTGCTCGCGCTTTTCGTCGTCTGGCGCGTTCGTCGCAGGAAGTCGCCGTAGTGGTATACTGAGCTCTGGGGGGAGCGCTTGCCGTCCATCAACAGCGGACCTGGGAACAGTGAAAACGCGCCCGGACATCTGAAAAAGTCGGGCTCGATCAGCACATTCTTTTCCTCCGAGCCCACCACGACCTCGACGGCGATCGATATTCCCAGCCGGTTTGCCGAGGACACCCAGGAGATGGTGGCGCTAAAGGAAGCGCTCGACTCCAACGGCGAGATCTACGACGGCTGGCAGACCATGAACGGCGAGGAGCCGACCCAGACGACCACCACGACGCAGACGACGACGCGGACGGTGGCTGCGGACGGGCAGGTCACGACCCAGACGCAGACGACTCAGACCACCGAGACCACCACGCCCTCGGGCAGCACCGCGTCGACGGGCACGCAGACGCAACAGCAGCCTCAGACGACTTCTACGACCACGACCCAGACCACGCAGGGCTCTCCCGAGCAAGCGGGGCAGCAGTCCACGACCACGACGAACTCGCAGACGACCCAGACGGGACCGGCCGCGGCGCCCCCGCCGCCGCCTCCGCCGCCTCCGGAGCCGCCCCCGCAGGCGCCGGCTGCGAGTCAGACCGGGTCGGGACAGGGGAACGGGTCGGCCGGCGGCCAGGGGACTGGATCAGGCCCGGGTGGAGCGGCCGCAGGCCAGCAGGGCAGCGCGGCCACTTCGGGACAGACGCAGAGTCCAGGTCCCTCGAACGGCGCGGCCCCGGGACAGACGCCGAGTCCGTCGAACGCGGCCCCGGGACAGACGCAGAGCGGCGCAGCCGGTGGAGCGGCCTCGGGGGCGGCAACGGGACAGGCGTCGGGTGGAGCGGCCGCGGGACAGTCACAGCGCGGAGCGAGCGCGGGGCAGCCGGGCGGCCCGGCTGCCGGGACGACCTCGGGACCGATTCAGGGCGGACCTCAGCCTGGGGCCACGCCCGGTGGGGCGGCCACGGGACCGCAGCCGGGGGCCACGCCCGGTGGGGCGTCCACCCAGGCGGCCCCGGGCCAGCCCGGCGCCAATGCCGGCGGGACAGCCTCATCGCAAGGCGCCACCTCCCAATCCCAGACGACGCAGGGCAGAGCTCCCGCCGCAGCGGCCCCGAGCTCCGCCACCGGGTCGGGCTCCGCGAGCGGTGCCTCCGCAGCCCCGGCGGGCCAGGGCAATGGCGCCGCTGCGCCGCGCGCTCCCCAGTCACAGCGCGAGCTTCCCCCCGGTCAGGCCCGAAAGGCCGACGGCGATCTGCCGCCCGGCCAAGCCAGGAAGGTCGAGATGCGTCCGAGCGAGCCGCCGCCCCGTCCGGCCGAGACGCCTCGCTCACAGGCCCCGCCCCGTCCCGAGGCGCCGCCGCAGCCGGCGCGCCCCGAGGCGCCCAAACCGCAGTCCGCCGAGGCCGCGCCCCGCGCCCAGGCATCCGAGCCTCCCAAGCCCCAGTCCGCCCGTGCCCCGGAAACCGCGCCCCGCGTCCAGCAGGCACCCGAGCCTCCCAGGCCCCAGC
>JBDHVW010000002.1:0-207465 GCA_039809865.1 Vulcanimicrobiota bacterium | reverse complement strand
CGACGTCGACCGCCTGTCGGCCTTCTTCGACATCATCCAGCAGGACCCGGTCATCAGCCGCGTGAAGCTCATCGCCGAGCCGTGGGACCTGGGCGAGGGCGGCTACCAGGTGGGCAACTTTCCCGTGCTCTGGAAGGAGTGGAACGGGAAATACCGGGACACCAGCCGCAAGTTTTGGAGGGGCGACGCGGCCATGGCGGCGCCGCTCGCGTCGCGCCTCTGCGGGTCGAGCGACCTGTACCAACTGGGGGGGCGGCGCCCGCAGGCCAGCATCAACTTCGTGACCTGCCACGACGGCTTTCCGCTGCACGACCTGGTGAGCTACGACGAGAAGCACAACGAGGCCAACGGCGAGAGCAACAACGACGGCGAGCGCCACAACAACAGCTGGAATTGCGGGGTCGAAGGGCCCACCGACGAACCGGGCATCCGGGCGCTGCGCGAGCGCCAGAAGCGCAACCTGCTGGCCACGCTCTTCCTCTCCCAGGGCGTGCCGATGCTCTGCGCCGGCGACGAGATGGGGCGCACCCAGCAGGGCAACAACAACGCTTACTGCCAGGACAACGAGATCAGCTGGGTCAACTGGGACCTCAACTCGGAGCAGCGCGGGTTGCTGGAGTTCACGCGCAAGCTGATCGAGCTGCGCCGCTCGCAGCCCCTGCTGCGCCGGCGACGCTTTTTCCGCCCGCGTCCTCTCAAGGACCAGCTGCGCAACATCGTGTGGTACGAGCCCTGCGGCGCCGAGATGACCGATAAGGCCTGGGGCCAGGATTTCGTGCGCTGCCTGGGGGTCTGGGTGTCGGGGCGGCCGCTGGACGAGATCGACGAGAAGGGCGACCCGGTCGAGGGGGACCACCTGCTGCTGCTTTTCAACGCCCACTTCGACAAGATCGACTTCAAGCTGGGAGGACCAGAGCTGGTCGCGCAGTGGAGCCTCCGGCTGGACACTGCCCAACCGGAGGCTCCACCCAGGAAATTCAAATCGGGCACGCTTTACCCGCTGGAAGGCCGCTCGGTAGCGGTCTTCAGCGCGCCGGTCTAGCTCTTCTTCCGGCCTTTCAGCACGAAGAAGATGCACGCCCCGGCGACGGCCAGCAGCCCGATCCCGAGCAGCGGCCGGTAGGCGATCCAGGCGACCCCGATCACCACCATGGCCGAGGCCGAAGCGATGAGGAAGGCCACGATGCCGGTTCCCATCCCCACCAGGTCACCCAGGAAGGGGATGATATCCGCCATCACTGACAGGGGCGCCAGCACCATCGCCAGACCGATGAACATCATCAGCCAGCCGACGAAGCGGATCACCCAGGTCATCATGTTGTTCTGGTCTTGCAGCGTCTTGAACATCTGCTGCGCGGTCACGGTCCCGAGCTGAAGCTCGTAAATCTGGTCGCCGGCTTTGGCCGTGTAGGGCTCGAGGGCGTCGTTGCTCTGCACGGCCACCACGCTGACGTCGCAGGGCTTGACGATTTCGAAGGAGACTCGGGTGTCGCCGATCTTGGGGTTGGCATCCGGGCCGAAGAAGATGCGGGTGCCGTTCAGCACGTAATCCTCGTTTTCGACCTTCAAAGTCTCGAACTTGTCGATCTTGGAGGCCAGACCGCCGAGCTGAAACGCTCCCACGTGGGCCTTCTCAGCCGTGATCGTCTTGCTCTCGAAGGGCAACTGGGGATTGTCGTGACCCTGGTCGTGGTAGTCGCTCGAGTCGAGCCGGTCGTTATCCCAGACCTTCTCGTAGGTGTAGGTCTTGACGGTCTCCTCGCCGCCGCCCAGCTTCTTGCGCGTCTCGCTTTTGACGTTCTCTTTCCACTGATACATCTCCACTTTGCGCTTGAGCTGGAGACTGCCTTCGGTGGTGACCTCGAACTCGGCGTCACTCAAGCTTTCATCCGTGGTCGCCTGACCGGTGAAGTGGATGAGCTTGCCATTGTTCTCCGATTTGACGGCGTCGGACTGGACCGAGACCACCTTCCCCGCGCCCTCGGCGAGGCTCTGGGCCGTGTGGACCGAGCGACCCTCGTTCCAAAAGAGCACGGCGCCCGCTATCAAGAACAGCAGGATCCCGAACACGACCCCACCGATCGCGTTCCCCATCCGCTGGAACCAGTTCTGTGAAGTGACCTCTGTGGACACTACAGCTACCTCCCCTGATTTTAGGATGACTCTATCCTAGTCTCTGGAGCCCGAGCCTGCCCAGGAGAATTCCGGGCTTATTTTGTAACCTGGGCGAGCCAATCTTGCAGGTTGTAGTGGTTGGAGATTCGCGCCACGCGACCGTCACGCAATTCGAAGAAAGCGCCGGCCGGCAGCGTGTAGCGCTGCCCACGGGCGGGAGGACCGTCTCCGTCGGCCTCGAGATACTCGCCGTGCACCACGAACTCGGCCGCGCCACGGGTGCCGTCGGGAGTCACCATCACGACCAGGTCGTCGATGGTCTCGCGGTAACAGCGGTTCATGCGCTCGAGAAAGGCGCGAAAGGCCTCCCGGCCGTGCTCGCGAGGTCCCTGACTGACGTCGTGGATGACGTCCTCGCTGAGCAGGGCCAGGAAGCCCTCCACGTCTCGCTGGTTGAAGCGCTCGTAGTAGGTCCTGATCAGGTCCATTACTTGGCCGTCAGGTGGGCTTCCACGTCGTGGTCGCTGAAGGCGGCGCGCAGCTTGTCCTCTTGCTCCTTGGAGAGGTTCGTGCGCAGCACGGTCGGGTGCCAGCCCTTGATCTCGTCGACCACGCGGTCGGTCGTGGCCTGGAGCACCAGCAAGAAGAGGGCGGAGTGACCGGGCTCGATGGTCTTGGCCACGTCCTGGATGAAGTCGTCGTCTACGCCGTAATCGGCCATGGAGCCGGAGAGGGCTCCCAGCAGCGTGCCCAGCGCCATTCCCATGAACGGCATCCAGAACAGGATTCCGGCCAGCAGGCCCCAGAACGCGCCGCCCAGGGCGCCATCCGCGGTCAGGTCGACGATCTGCTTCACCTTCACTTTGCCGTCGGGCATGCGCACGGCCACGGCCGCGTCAGCCAGCTTGATGAGCTGCTGCTTCTGCAGGTCGATCAGTTTGTCGCGCACCTCGAAAGCGGCGCGGTCATTGTCGAAAGCGAGTACGATAAGCTCGGTCATGGAGCCTCCTTTAGTCTAGATCCGGGCGCCAATGTTTTTCAGAAGCAGGCTTTTCTCCCCCATGATGAGTATTTAAGGAGCCTTTATCTCTTATGTGTGGCATCGCGGGCATACTGGACTTCGGGGGGGCGACCGAAGACGCGCTATCGACAGACGTAGAGCGCATGTCAAGGACGCTCGCGCACCGCGGTCCTGACGATTCGGGCATCTGGATCGACGCCGAGCACGGCGTTGCGCTGGGCCACCGGCGCCTGTCCATTCTCGATCTTTCGCCGCTCGGTCACCAGCCCATGCTGTCCAACGACGGGCGCTTCGTGATCACGTTTAACGGCGAGATCTTCAACTTCCGCGCCCTGCGCGCCGAGCTTGAAGCTCTGGGTCGCAAGTTCCACACCCACTCGGACACGGAGGTCCTGCTCCAAGCTTTCTGCCACTGGGGCATCGATCGCGCGATGCCGCGGCTGGTGGGAATGTTCGCGTTCGCCGTGTGGGATCGCCAGCAGCGCCAACTGACGTTGGCCCGCGATCGGCTGGGCAAGAAACCGCTCTACTACGGCTGGTCCGGTAAGCGACTGCTGTTTGGCTCCGAGCTAAAGGCGATCCGCAGCAACCCCAGTTTCGACGCCCGGGTGGACCGCGACGCGCTGGCGCTCTATCTGCGCTACGGCTACGTCCCCTCCCCCTTCAGCATCTACGAGGGTTTCCGCAAGCTACCCGCGGCCCAGCTCCTGACTTTCGAGCGCGGCAAGGAGCCGATCAGCCGGCCCTACTGTAGCCTGCGCGAGGTCGCCGAGAGGGCCGTGAGCCACCCGCTCCAGGGCAGCCTGCCCGAGCTGGTCGAGGGGCTCGACACGGTCTTGCGCGACGCGGTCCGCCTGCGCATGGAGTCGGATGTCCCGCTGGGCGCCTTCTTGAGCGGTGGGGTGGATTCGTCCACCGTGGTGGCGCTGATGCAGGCCCAGAGCACGCGTCCGGTGCGCACCTTCACGATCGGCTTCCACCGGTCGAGCTACAACGAGGCGGCCGACGCGCGCAAAGTGGCCTCCCATCTGGGGACCGACCACACCGAGCTCTACGTGACACCCTCGGAAGCGCACGAAGTGATTCCGATGCTGCCGGATATGTACGACGAGCCGTTCGGCGACTCGTCTGGTATCCCCACCTACCTGCTGGCGCGGCTGGCGCGGGCCCATGTGACCGTGAGCCTGAGTGGCGACGGCGGGGACGAGCTGTTCGCCGGCTATAACCGCCACGTCTGGGTTCCGCGTCTCTGGAACGGGATGGGCTGGATCCCCGAGGGTCTGCGCTGGTTCCTGTCGCGCTCGCTGAACGCTCTCTCGCCCGCGGCCTGGGAGCGGGTCTTCGGCACGTTCGGAATGCTCTTGCCCCGCCGCTTCCAGATCCGCGTGCCGGGTGACAAAACTCAGAAGCTGGCCGAGATCCTGTGCTGCAACGGTCGCGAGTCGATGTACCGCACGCTGGTCAGCTGGTGGAAAGACCCGGCCGGCCTGGTGATGGGCGGCTCCGAGCCCCAGGTGCTGCTGACCGAGCCGGGCGCCTGGGCGCGCCTGCCGCACGCCGAGCACCGCATGATGTTCCTGGACGCGGTGACCTACCTGCCGGACGACATCCTGGCCAAAGTGGATCGCGCCACGATGGCCGTCAACCTCGAGGCGCGCACGCCGTTGCTCGACCACCGCGTCATCGAGTATGCCTGGCAGCTTCCTCTGCACACGCTGATCCAGCGCGGTCATGGCAAGAACATTCTGCGCGAGGTACTCAAACGCTACGTGCCCGCGTCGCTGTTCGATCGCGCCAAGATGGGCTTTGGCGTGCCCATCGACCAGTGGTTGCGCGGTCCCCTGCGCGGTTGGGCCGAGGAGTTGCTCAACCCCAGCCGGATGCGTCGCGAGGGCTTCTTCCGCCCCGAGCCGATCGAGCGGTTGTGGCGCGAGCACCAGGCGGGCACCTGTGACGGCCAGCATCCGCTCTGGGCCGTGCTGATGTTCCAGGCCTGGCTGCAACACCAGCGGGGATGAAGCGCAACCTGAGCCTGCTGGCGTTCGCGCTGGTAGCCGGGGTGGCCCTGGTCTATTTTCTCATCACCCGCGACACCACGCGTCGCCACGAGCTCCTGGAAGGCCGGCTCACCGTGCAGCAGTGGCTCAACGAGCTGGCCCTGGAGATGGCCGAGAGCTCCCATCGCAAGCTCTTTCCCAACCGGGCCGAGCTGGAGCGCTCGTTCGTGCGGGAGACGCGGCGTCCGGCCGAGGGCGAGGTAACGCTCTCACGGGTGCCCGTGGGGCCGCTGAGTGTGCGCGATCTGGCGAGCGGCGCCGACCTGCCCTACCTGGCAGCGAGCGAGCGCGTCCTGCGCGTGGCCGCTGCCGGTGCCGTCTTGCTGACCTATCCAGTGGACGACCTGACCCTGTACTGGGTGGAGGACGGGCGCTTCTACCGCCAGCGCCGCAGCGGGCAGGGCGCCACCGAGCTCACCCAGCTTAACCCCGACCTGCGCGTGAGCGAGCTGCGCTTCACCCGGCTCTCGTCCGAGCGCGTGCGCATCGAGCTTTCCGCGGGGACGTTCCGGGGTGTCCAGGAGGTAACGATCCGGTAACAAGCGCGGTGCTCCGGGCTGCTTACAATCGTCCCCGTTATGAACGACGTACGCAAAAGCAGCTATATGCCCGTGTATTCCCCCGACGGCTCCAAGATCGCCTTCGGCTCGAACCGCACCGGCTCATATCAGATCTGGACCATGAACCCCGACGGCACCGACCAGCGCCGCATCAGCGACAACAAGCACGAGTACTTCTACCCCAGCTGGTCGCCGGACGGCACGCAGCTCACGTTCCAGGGCCTGATCCACGAAGAGTCCGAGGACCGGCTGGACTACGACATCTTCGTCTGCAATGCCGACGGCTCGCGGATGCGCCAGTTGACCGACGACCTGCACGACCAGCAGGAGCCGAAGTGGTCCCCGGACGGCACGACCATCCTCTACAAGTCGGAGAAGAAGGACGGCTCGCAGTGGGGCGGTCCCGACGAGCTCTGGACGATCACCCCCGACGGCAAGACCAGGACCCAGCTCACCGACAACGAGGCCTACGAGTTCCAGCACACCTGGTCGCCGGACGGCTCCAAGATCGCCTTCATCTCGACCCGCGACACTCAGGAGTATGACGACCGCCTGCGCAACGAAGTCTACGTGATGGACAAGGATGGCTCCAACCAGCGCCGCGTCACCGAGGAGCCTCTGGGCGCCTATAACCCAACCTTTTCTCCCGACGGCTCGAAGATCGCCTATACCTGGCGCCAGAAGAACAGCGAGATCGCGGTGATCAACGCCGACGGGACGGGCCGCCAGATTCTGACCGACCTGCCCACCGAGGACACCTGGCCCGAATGGTCTCCGGACGGCTCCAAGCTCGGTTTCTCCTCGATGAAGAAGAACTGGACGTTCGAGATCGGCACCGTGGCCTCGTCGGGCGGCGAGTCGTCCACGTCTTTGCTGGCCGAGCCCATCGACGACCAGCAGCCCCACTGGTCCCCGGATGGCACCACCATCGTTTTCCACGCCTCGCGCGACGGCGACGGCCTGACCGACATCTTCGCCTGTGACGCAGACGGCTCGAACCTGCGCCGGCTGACGCCGGAGCCGGAGCCTGCCGCGTAGAGTCGACCCTCCGCGCAGGGACTCCGTCCCGCTCCCAGCGAATTCTACGGGCTATGGAGTTTCGGTATGACGGGGGTCGCGAGAATGTGGAGCGGTTGCCGCAGCTGCTGATGGCGGTGGGCGGGTGCTGCCTGACGGCGCTGGCGCTGTGGTGCTTCAATTGCGGGATGCGCGTGGTGGGGCCGCGTGGAGCGGCGCTGCTGATCGTGATGCTCCTTTCCGGCCCGGTGCTGGTGTCGATCTACCTGGCCAACCTGATGCGCCATCTGCAGTACAAGACGCTGCGGCTGGTGCTCGAGCCCGAGGCGATCACCATTCACCTCAAGGGCCAGGTGCAGCGCATCGAGCGCGGGGAGATCGACTACGTCCACCACACCGGTAAGATGCTCGAGATCCGGCGGCGCAACGCCGACCCGATCATGCTCCCGGCTCAGTTCACCGACCAGGACGAGCTGCTCAGTCGGCTGACCTGAATGCCCCGCTGGAAGCTGCTGCTGGTTTTCGCGCTCACCGGAACGACCGCGTTTCTCCTCAAGCGCCTCCTCTTCGGCTGGCTCGGCATCGACCCGACCTGGCCCCTCTGGCAACGCATCGGGTTGTGGATCGTGATCGTGCTGCCGCTCTACCAGGTGTTGCTGCTGGCCTACGGCGCACTGTTCGGGGAATTCCGCTACTTTTCGAGCTTCCTGCAGCGGATGCTACGCGGTTTCCGCTGAGCGATAGCGGCCCAGGATGCGGCAGAACGGCATCTTTTCGACCAGCGTGACCAGAGCTTGCTCCAGGCGCTCGCGTTCGGCTGGCACCTCCAGATCCAGATAGAAGCGGTAGGTCCAGGGCGTGCCGGGGATCGGACGCGACTCGAGCTTGACCAGGTTGATGCCCGTGTCGGCGAAGATGCCCAGCGCGCGGTGCAGCGCTCCCGGCGTGTGCTCGGTCTCGAGCACCAGCGAGATCTTGTCGTGGTCGGGCACCGCCTGCCCGTTGCGCGTGAGCACCAGAAAGCGCGTGAAGTTCTGGGGATGCGTCTCGATGCTGGAAGCCAGCACGCTCAGGCCGAGGTTCTCGCCGGCCTCCAGCGACGCGATGGCGGCCGCGTCCAGGAAGCCGCCTTCCTTGACGGCCCTCGCCGAGCCCGCGGTGTCGTACATGCTGACCACCTGCCACTCGGGATGCGAGCGCAGGAAGGCGTCGCACTGCGCGGCTGCCTGCGGATGTGAGTAGACGCGCTTGACATCGGAGAGCTCCACGCCCGGATTGGCCAGCAAATTGTGCACCACGCGCACCTTGAGCTCGCCCACGATGACCAGCTCGGGATGCTCGAGAAGCTGGTCGTAATTCACGTGGATGCTGCCCGTGAGCGAGTTCTCCACCGGCACCACGGCGTGCTCCACCTCGCCGCTGGTGAGCGCCTGGAAGACCTCGGGAAACGCCTCGAAACTGCGCAGCTCCAGGTTGGGTCCGAAGAACTGGCGCGCCGCCTTCTCGGAGAAGCTGCCCGTCTCGCCCTGCAGCGCCACCTTGAGGCCCGTGCCTCGCACGTTGGGCCTGCCGTTGAGCGCGGTCAGGCGGCGCGCCCGGCCCTCCACCTGCTTGCCCACCACGGGCGCGATGACGGCCAGGTCCCGCATCAAACGGTTGAGTTGCTCGGGGTAGAGGCTCTGGGCGCCATCCGAGATGGCCTCGGGCGGATTGGGGTGCATCTCGATCATCAGGCCGTCGGCGCCCGCGGCGGCGGCCGCCAGGGCCATGGCGGGCACGTAGCCGCGGTGTCCCGTGCCGTGGCTCGGATCGGCCACCACGGGCAGGTGGCTCAGGCTGCGAATGACGGGAATCGCCGACAGGTCCAGCGTGTTGCGCGTGCTGGACTCGAACGTGCGGATGCCGCGCTCGCACAGGATTACCCTGGCCTGGCGGTCGCCGCTCAAGATGTACTCGGCCGCCATCAACAGCTCCTCGATGGTGGCGGAGAGGCCGCGCTTGAGCAGCACCGGGCGACCCGCCTGCCCCACCGCTTTGAGCAGGTCGAAGTTCTGCATGTTGCGAGCGCCGATCTGCAGCACGTCGGCGTATTTGCCCACCAGCTCGACCTGGGCGATGCTCATGACCTCGGTCACGATGGGCAATCCGAACTGCTCGCGCGCCTCGGCCAGGATCTTGAGGCCCTCCTCCCCCATCCCCTGGAAGGCGTAAGGGCTGGTGCGCGGCTTGAAAGCGCCGGCGCGCAGCATCGAGGCGCCCGATTCGTAGACCTTCTGGGCTGCCAACAACAGCCCGTCGCGGCTCTCCACGCTGCAGGGGCCCGCGATCACGACCAGCTGGTTGCCTCCAATGGTGACGTTGCCGACCTGCACCGTGGAGGTCGTGCTGACGGCCTCGCGGCTGGCCAGCTTGTAGGGCTTGGAGACGCGGATGACCTCGCTCACTCCGGGGAAGAAGCTGACCTCGCGCGGGTCTGGCAGCCCGGTGCCGATGACCGCGATGACGCTGCGCTCCGCCCCTCCGATCACGCGGGTCTGAAGGCCGCGGCCTTCGAGCTTGGTCTGGATGAACTCGATCTGCGCTTCTTGCGCGTCGGGGCGGAGTACGATAATCACGGTGCTGAGTTTTCGCCAGCGCGCTGAAATTTTCCTGAAGGAGCTGCGCGCCGCGTTCTTGTATTTCGGGCGGTGCGTCGCATGGCAATCCTCGTCCTGCTCGTGGCCTATCTGGCGCAAGCCTTCGATCTGTGCTGCGCAAGCGGGCTCTGCTGCTGCTGCGAGGACGGCTGCTCCGACCACAACGTCACCTACCAGCTGATCGAGCTGGCCGCGGTGCCCAGGCCGGCCCCGGTCGCGCTCCCGCGTCCGGCGATGGTCGCATCCGCCCTTCCCTCCGAGGAGGCGCGGGCACCGGTGACGCCGCTCGTGGCGAGACGCGCTCCGCAACGAGGGCCTCCCGCGTCCTCCGTCTTGAACTGAATTCAAGCGTCGAAGCGGAGGAATCTTTGTTCATTCTGGTTTTGCTCTTGCTCCTGATTGGCCCGGCGTGGGCTCAGGAGCTCCAGCGCTGCGCGATCTGCAGCGTGACTGAGGGCGCCGGGCCCGAGCAGCCCGCGACCCAGGAGACTTACAACGGCAAGACTTACTACTTCTGCAGCCAGGAGTGCCACGAGAAGTTCCAGGCCGATCCGGCGAAGAGCGCCGAAAAGGCCGATCTCGTGGCCTCGCGCGAAGGACGGCACGAGCTTGGGCCGCTGCCCGAGCTCGAGCTGCTGGACCAATATCGCGGCAAGGTCCTCATCCTGGACTTCTGGGCCACCTGGTGCGGGCCTTGCGTGGCCGAGATGCCCGAGTTCGTCGAGCTGCAAAAGCAGCACCCGGCCGACCTGCAGGTGGTGGGGTTCTCTTACGACCAGGACGCGGCCAGGCACGAGGCGTTCTTGCCCAGGCTGAATTACCCGTCCGTGCTCGCTTCCGAGGTCAAGCCGTTCCTGAAAGCCCTGACGAAGCAGGTCGGCCCCATCAAAGGCATTCCGGTGACGTTGCTGGTGGACCGGAAAGGCCAGATCATTTTCCGCCAGTCCGGCGTCGTAGGCGATGATTTCCGCGCGGCCCTGCGGGAGGCTCTCCAGTGAGATACCTGATGCTGCTCCTGTGGTTGGTGCTGCTGGCGCCGGCTTTCCCCCAGACCCCCGAGGGCCAGAGCGTGCCGCTCCCGGCCGAGGAGGAGCCGGAAGACGACGGCAGCCTGGTCCCTTCTTGACCCGGTTGACCCGGTGAGGGCGCCCCGGTTCGGGGCGATTCAACCATTTCCGCAGCCCGCCTGACCTACTCCGTGCGGGTCATCTCCGGCGAGATCGAGCGCGCCCGCTGGCGCAACACGCTCATGTACCGGGTGACCGACGACATGCAGGTGGGGGTCGAGTACAACCCGCTGGTCAAACAGGTCGGGCCGCTCTTCAACTGGCGCCTGGTGCGCGAGGGGGACGACCACCCGGCCGTGATCATCGGCACCAGCAGCGACCGCATCGGCACGCCCTACGGTCAGAGCTACTACCTGACCGTGAGCAAGGAGGTCACCGACGGTTTCGGGCTCTACGTGGGCGCGTCGTACAGCGAGTTCGAGGACAAGATCCTGTTCCCGGCGGGAGCCAGCTTCAGCTTCGACGACCACTGGGGCGGCCTCTTGATCTACGACGGCCGCAACTTCCACCCGCTGGTTAGCTATAGTTGGGACACCTGCTCGATCTCGGTGCTGCTGGCCCGAATGAAGCATCCGGGGGTGAGCTTCTCGGTAGGGTTCTGAGCCGGGTTGAAGAATCTTCAGACTGTGGCCGCTCCCCTCGGCAGCGCCGCTGCCCCTCCCCCGAAACGCCTCCAGCGCCGCTGGTTGCTCTTGCTGCTGCTGCCGCTGCTGGCCCTGCCATGGACGCTGGCAACCCTGCGCGGATGGCTTCCTCGCGAGCAAGAAGCCCCGCCGTCGCGGGGAGGCCAGGCGCTCGATTACATCCTGCTGCTGAACGACCTCGAGCGTAACGAAGGCTATGTCGACGTCCAGCGCTACCGCACGGCCGGACTGGACGAGCCCGCGCTGCGCCGGGCCGCGGTCGAAATGGCTCTGCGGAATCTCGACGGCCCGGGCTGGTACGGGACCGACCGGCAGTTCTTGCGCTTGTGCGCCGAGCGCGAGCCCGCGGAGGTCATCCTGCAAATGGTGGAGCATGCGCGCCGGCCCGGAACCAGCGCCGACCGGCAAATGGCCATTCTAGAGCTCTGCTTTCAGGAAGACAGCACGGAGCTGCCCCCCGGCCTGCCCGCGCCCGCCGCCCGGGCGGTGTGCGCGCTGGCCGACGAGCTGGGCGTGGAGCGCAAACCCGCGACCGTTCTCTGGTGGCAGTTCAAGCCCAGCCTGACCGAGCAGGTCGAGCTGGTGGCGCGCGAGCGCGCTCTTGAGCTGGGAAATCAGCATCAGATGATGCCCGCCCGCATCCAGCTGATGCTTTTCTGCGAGCTGGCGGACCGCTGGGCCCTGACGCCCGCCCAGGACTGCTGGATGCGCGCCCAGCTCGACGGCAACCTGAGCTTTCTGAACGGAATGGAGCTCGACCCTCTGATGCTGCTGCGCGTGGCCACGCGCTATCCGGACACGCGCTACACGCGCGCCTGCCGCGAGTACGCCCTCCTGCGCGGGGGAACCTATTTCGGCAACGAGTCGCTGGCCAAAGTCGTGCACCGCGCCGAGGACTGGGACGCCTGGGCCCGTCGCTACCCCGACCATCCGGGCGTGGACGATGCGCGCTACTGGCAGGTGCGCAACCTGGAGTGGAGCGGGCGGCGTCTGGAAGCGCTCGAGGTGATGGCCGACGAGCTCTTCAGCGTGTCGGGCGACCAGGACGAAGGCTGGGCTTCGGCGCAGCGCTTCCTGGTGCTGCTCGACACGGGCACGACCCGGCAAGAGCTGGAGCGCTTCAACCCCCGGCATGCCCTGGCGCCCCTGGTGCGCTACGCGAGCGCCGTGCGTCTTGCGCGCGAGCATCGCTACGCCGAGGCCTTCGAGCGCAGCCGCGGTCTGGAGCTGAACCGGCTCGCCAACCAGGCGCTGGGCACGCGGTTTTACAACGTCGACCGGGCGGTAGCGTCCCAGCGTGAAAGCTGGCAAGAGCTAAGCCGCGTGCGCGATCCCTGGGACCTGGCCCGGCACTGGGCCGCTCAGGATGGCTGGCACATCGGCTATCTGGAGCTGTTCCGGGGCGAACGTACCACGCTCTTCGCCTGGGGTCCTGACTGGATCGATGCCCCCGGCCGGCAGGTCGCGCGGGGTGATCGCGAGATGCTGCGCCGGAATTACCAATTAGCCAACCAGAATGCCGTGGCGCTCGAGTTGGTGCAGAAGGTTCTCGCGCACCCCCCGGATCCCGACACGAAGGAGCGCGCTCTCTACATGCGCGTGGCCTTGCTCTACTTCCAGACCAATAGCTTCCCGCTACCCGAGTCGGAGGCCATGCATCCTCTGCCCGGGTTTCCTCACGCCTCGAGCGATGTCGATCAGTGGTATGAGGACCAGGCCATCGGGGCCACCCGCCAGCTCCTCGAGGAATTCCCGCACAGCCGCTACGGCGACGACGCGCTGCTGGTGCTGGCCGATCTCACCCGCGACGAGAAATACGCCCGGGAGGCGATCCGGCGTTTCCCCCACGGCGATTTGATTGAGAGCGTCTCCCGCTGAGTCAGCTCTTTAGATGCGTCCACTGGAGGTTGGCCACCTGAGAAAAGTGATCATCGAAACTAAGGAGTCGGGCACTGAATTCGAAGCACTGAGCCGCGATCCAAATATCATTCGTCGGAATGGGCGTTCCCTGGCGCCGGAGGTTGGTCGATACCGAGGCGAAGTGCGCGGTGGTCGTCAGCGTTACGTCGCGTACCAGGACGCCTGGAGCCTCCAGGAATTCTTGCCAAAGGGCGCGGTTCTCAGCGGCTCGCGACCCATTCTGGAATCCGAAGAGGAGCTCCCCGGCCACGACCACAGAGATAACGAGCTCTGAGGCCGCGCGAACCTCGCTTGCAGTTTGCGGGTGGCCCTTTCGCAGGGCTACATACGCATTCGTATCAAGCAGAATCCTCACTCCCAGAGATCGCCATCGATACGTTGGAAGACTTCGGTTGCGGCCAAAATCTCCTGGCCTTCTGCCTCGGACATGGTTCCAATAAACCGGTCCAGGCCCGAGCCGATTTGCCTCCTGCGCCGTCCGAGCCGAAGCCCGGCGCCTTCGCGCATCAGCTTCAGCGCGGCTTGATTGAGGGAGAGACCCTCTTCTTCCGACATCTTCAGCAGCAAGCGCTCGAGTTCGGGGTCAAACCCCCGCAAAGTCAGTTGTTTCACGGAAACCACCTCTGAGTCATGATCGTGAGTCTCTCTGACTCAGAATAGCGCCTCAGACGAAAGCTGTCCACAAACCCTATTCCGGCACTGCGCTCCGCCAGATGCTGCGGGCCACGAAAAATAGCCCCGCCAGGCTGAGCAGCCCGAGCAATACGCCCGGCAGGGCGGCCCACAGTCGCGACGCTTCCCAGGTCCAGCGCGAGCCCGGGCGCAGCTCGAACGGGATCAGCTTGCCGCCGCTCATCACCCCGCGAATGACGACCTCGTCGCCCGGAGCGAGCACGCGCTCGGAGCCCGTCACGCTCAATCGCTTCTCCCCCACCTCCAGCGGCGGCTGCACGCTGACCGGTCGCGGGATCAATGCGCCCACGACGGGCACGGCCCCGCCCTCGATGGGCACGCCGTCCAGCGAGGCCCCGGTGAGCTGCGCCAGATCCTGCACCACCCGCGATTGGCGGCGGGTCACGTAGTTGTTGTCCTCCTCCGACCAGACCTCGCGCTCGGACAGGACCTCCACCCGCGAGCGATAGCCCAGGGCGTCCATTCCGCTCAGAGGAGCCTTCAAGGACGCGACCCCTTCCAGGTGGCCCTCGACCCAGACCGCCTGGCCGACTGAGGCGGCCCCCATCGTCGACCACTCGGCCGCGTTGCGGAACCGCTCGGCCCGCGTGAACGCCAGCAGGCCTCCGCCGCCGAGCATCACCAGCAGCACGGCGGCCGCAAACCCCTGCGCCAGGGCGCGCCAGGGGAAGCGCGCCCGGGCCTCCGCCTCCTGGCGGAGCCGGAAGCGCACCGCGCCCAGCGCGCTCTTGAAAGCCGAGCAGTCCACGAAGCGTTTCTGAGGATCGTGCTCGGTGGCCCGCGCCAGCGCCTCCTGCAAGCGACGCCGCGTCTCGCCGCTGGGGACGTTAGGCGCCCAGGCCAGCAGATACTCCATCAGGCGCCCCGCGACGTAGACGTCAGAGCGCTCGGTGCGCGCCCCCTCGGGCGCCGCGAAGTTGGAGGGGCCGTCTTCGGGCAAGACCGGCTCGAAACTGAGCGCGGGGTTGAGTCGGAACCCGGCGATCTCCAGGTGCCCGTTGCCGTCGAGCTGCAGGTTGGAAGGCGACAATCGCCCCAGCACCACGCCGTGCTGGTTGAGGTGCGTCAGCAGCGAGCAGAGCTCGGCGCCCCAGCGCAGGGCCTCGTTGCACGAGGGAGCCCGGCGATAGACGCGCCGCTCCAACTCCTCGCCCGAGCCGCGTCGGTTGACCAGCAGCAGTCCGCGCCCGCCCGGGCAAAGATCCACGGGCAGGCGGATGTGGGGATGGCGCAACCAGGAGAGCAGGCGGCGCTGCCGCTCCAGCTTCCGCCGGCTGCGCTTGCCCAGGCGCACGGGCATCTCCACGATCTCCATGCTCGAGCCCACAGCCGAGCGCACCCGATAGCGGTACGGCTCTTTTTCCTCAAGGATTTTGTAGCCTTCGTGGACTTCGCCCGGCTTCACAGCGCCGACTCCGTCAGCTCGACCATCTCGCCAGCGGTGAAGAAGCGGTCCTTGGGATCCTTGGCCAGGCCCCGGTCGAATACGGCCTGCAGCCCCGGTGGCAGGTGGGGTGCGCGCTCGGCGACCAGCGGCGGAGCCTGGTGCAGGTGGGCGGCCAGCACCTGGTAGGCGTCGTCGGCTTCGAACAGGTGCGTCCCGGTCAGCATCTCGTAAAGCACGACGGCCAGCGAGTAGAGATCGGCCCGTGGATGCGTGGTGCGCTCCAGCAGCATCTCCGGGGCCATGTAGAGCGGCGTGCCCAGCGCGGTGCCGGTGGCGGTGATGCGGGGACGCTCGGTCCACACCGCCAGCCCGAAGTCGGTCAGGTAGGCGCGGCCATGCATGTCGAGCATGATGTTGGAGGGGGTCACGTCGCGATGGACCACGCCCTCGGTGTGGATGGCGTCGAGGGCGGACGCAATGTCCTTCAACACCGACAGCGCCTCGGGGGGCTCGAGCGGACCGCGCATCAGCCGATCCGAGAGAGGCTCGCCCTCCACGAAGTCCACCACCAGGTAAGGCCGGCCCTCCAACTCGCCAAAATCGTGCACGCGCACCAGGTTGGGATGGGTCAGCTTGAGCCCCACCTCAAGCTCGCGCCGCAGCCGCTCGCGGTCGCGCGGGTCGCGCACCACCGAGTGGAACAGCTTCATGGCATACGGGCCCTCGAGACGATAGACCGCCGCCGAGCTGCCCTCGCCAATTTTCTCCAAGACTCGATATCCCCCGACGCGCCGACCCGAGATAGGGATGGGCATTCCGCGCCGCGACCAGCGCCGCACCCCCCAGGCGCCCAGGCCCAGCGCCACGACAGCCAGGCCCACCAGCAGAGGATTGCGCTCGAGCCAGGTGGCCGGGGCGTTGGGCTCCAGCACGACCCGAGCCAGGGCCTGGGTCCCTTCCACCCGCACCCGGGCCGTGGAGTAGCCGGCCCGCTGCAGGTAGAGCACCTGGCTCAGGCGGGGATCGCGCGCGATGGTGCACGGCGTCGTTCCCAGATAGTTCTGCGAAGCATCGTAGACTTGAGCGCCGGGCGGATCCGACTCCACCTTCAGCTCGAGCGCGCCGGCCCCCAGCGCCAGTAGCAAGACGAGGAGCAGCACCCTCACAGCTGTCTCCAGTAAACCACGTGCAGAGCGGGAGGATCCCCCTGGAGCAGGCTTCCCTTCATGTCGTAGACACCCAGGCGGGTGTAGTCGCCGAACCCGATGACGCGGGCCGAATTGACCTCGACGCTGCCGCCCGAGCTGACCACCGCGCCCACCACGTTGAGACCGGTGTCGACCTTGATGTCGCCGTGGCTGTAGAGCACGCCCTGGAAGTGATTACCGCCGGCCACCGTGAGGTCGTCCTGGCTGAAGAGCGCGATCCCGTTGGAGGCCACGATGTTGAGGGCGCCCTCGAGCTGCACCTTGCCGGTGCAGAAGATCGTCCCCGTGCCCGTGAGACCCAGGGTGGAGACGAGGTCGCCTCCCCCGTCCACGTAAAGGTAGCAGTTGTTGAGCACGGCCCCGTTCAGCGTGATGTTGCCGTTGACGTAGCAGTTGCCGGTGAGCACGCTGTAGCTCGAGTCGGGAGCCAGCACGGTGACGTCGGGAAACGTGGAGTTGGAGAACCGGGTGATGTCGATGTCCGGAATGCGCTCCTGGCGCGCGCCCTGGAAGACGCCGCCCACGATCTGCGAGCCCGAGCCGAAGCTGGCCGTCCCGGGCGTATTGGCCTTGCCGTTCACGTAGGAGAGCGCTCCGGCCTGGATGCGCGAATCCGCGTAGATGTGGGCCTTTGTGGTGCTGGGGGGAGGACTGGTGCCGCCTCCGCCGAGGATTCCGGTCACGGTGCCGAGCAAACCGTTGACGATGTCGAGCACCTCCTCGATGCTGCCGGCGCCGTCCACATGCAGCGCCCCCTCGGACCTGATCTCGTTGGTCGCTGCCACCGCGTAGGGATAAGGCCCATACTGCAGCACCGCCTGCAAGACGACCACCCGGCCGGCGGCCTCCCCCTTCGAGAACACCAGCACCGAGTAGGAGGGCGCCGCCTGGCCCAGATAGCCGGGGCGCGACTGCGGCGAGCGCAGGTTGTTGAGCGACCAGGGCGTGGTGGCCGGGTCGAAGGAGACGGTGTAGCGTGAGACCCCGAAGTCCTCGCTGAGAGTGCCCGAGAAGTCGATCTCCTCGGCGATCTTGGACTGCGCCCTGGCGATGCCGGCCAGGGCTGCCTCCATGGCCTGCTCCTTGTAACCCGCGTCTCGGCTCAGCTGATACTGGTAGCTGCCCAGAGCGGCCAGCGTGAGACCGAACAGGAGCAGCATCACCACCACCCAGAGACTCTGCAGAATGGCGAACCCACGTTGTCGTCGCTGGATCATGGTACGTTCCTCGGGTTCAGCTCCAGCACCCGGAAGGTCACCTCGTCGGCACCCTTGCTCGGGCGACGGAGGTCGAGCTCGACGCGGACCGGCGTGTCGGGCGTGCTCAGGTTGACCACGCGCAGCGCCGCGATGTGACCGGTCACGCGCTGCAGCGGCGGAGTGGCGGCCAGTAAGGCGAGCTGAGGATCGAGCAGGGGCTTGGGCTCGGTCGTGGCGGTGACGTCCCACTCGCGCCGGTACAGCACGCGGTTGCCCGGGTCCAGGCTGTAGAGAGCCCACCTGTCGAAGATCGGCTTGCCGCTCAGGGGCTCGTAGCGCGTCGAGAGGGGGAACGCCACCACGCACGGACCGGTGGGCCGGAAGCTGATGGCCTCCCGCTGGGTGGCCATCAGATCGCGCTGAAGGCGCCCGCTGGCGACCATGGCCGCCTGGTCCAGATCGGCCCGGGCGCGGTTGAGCTCCCAGACCCGAATGCTGGGCTGGACGATCTGGATACAGAGCGCCAGCAAGAGGCCGAGCAGGCCCACCACCACCAGGAGCTCCATCAGCGTCAGGCCGCGCCGTCTCATGGCTTGAGCTCGATCAACGTCACGACTTGATAGTGCTGGTCGATCCAGGCCACATCCACCTCGGCTTTGCGCAGCCGCGCGGCGCCGGTGGGCGTGATCTTCGTGCTCACGGTGAACTCGACCCGATCGCCCGCCACGGTGCGAGTGCCGCTGACCAGCGTGGTCTCGGTCAGGTTGCGCAGTCGCTCGGTCTCGGCCTGGGCCAGCAGGGCCGCCTGCGAGATGCAGCGTGCTTTGTAGTTGACGAGGTGGCAGTAGGGAAACATCCCGGTCGTGATCACCAGAACGGGGATCAGGATGGCCAGAGCCACCAGGAACTCGGCCAGCCCGAAACCCTTGCTACGCATGCCTGGGCCTCCAGGTGATGCAAACCGCGGTTTGATCGTCGCGCTGGCGCTGACCGGAAGCCCACAGGGCCAACTCGGCCTTGAGCGACTCCATCAGCGCCGAGGCGTCGTGGCTCTTCTGACGCCCCAGCACCTCGAGCACGCGCTCCTCGCCGAAATCGCCCTCGCTGCCGGAGCATTCGGTGATGCCGTCGGTGTAGAGGATCAAGCGATCGCCCGGGGCCAGCTGCAGGGTCTCGTCGTGGAACTCGCAGTTCTCGAAGATGCCCACGGGCAGACAGCCATCCGACTCGACCTCGTAGGCGCGCGGCGTGGCCGAGTCGACGCGGATGGGAGCCGGGTGACCGCAGCGCACGTAGGTGAATTCGCCCGTGGTCGTGTCCAGCACGCCGTAGAGCAGGGTGAAGTACAGTCCCGCCACGTTGCTCTGCGGGAAGCGGCGGTTGAGCTCGCGGGCGACCTGAGCCGGGGCCACCAGCTCGGAGGCCCCCGGCGCTCCTAGCTTGGACCGGCGCAGCAGGCCGCCCTGCCGGGCGTTGGGGTGCAGCACGCGGCTGACGCTGACCGAGAGCAGGGCGGCGGGAACGCCGTGGCCGCTGACGTCGAGCACCCAGACCCCCAGATGCTCGTCATCCAGGGCGAACACGTTGAACATGTCGCCGGCCACGTGCGAGCAGGCGGTGAACATCCAGCCCACCTCGGCCTCTTGGAGACGCGGCGCGGTCTGGGGCAGCAGGGCCCGCTGCACGCGTCCGGCCGCGGACAGGTCGGCCTTGAGCTGGCGGTGCGAGCGATCCACCTCGTGGAAGCGGCGCAGCAAGTCGCGGCCCGCATCCTCGAGCTGGTCGAGCTGGCGCTCGAGCACGGCGGTGGGATTGGGTCCGCGTCGCCGGATCGACTGATAGAAAGCCAGCAGGCCCAGCCAGAGCAAGAGGAAGCCTTCCAGCCAGGCCCAGCGGCTCTGCCGCAGGCGGTTGCGCTGGGCCTCCTCGTACTGAGTGTCGTCGATCGCCTCGCTCAGGTGCGCCGCCGACTCGATCAGCTCGGCAGGGGCGGGCTGCTGGGATTCGCTGCCCACGATCCGGGTGAGACCCTCGCCCATCTTGCGCTGGTTCCAGACCGCGGCGGCCTGTGGATCGGCCAGGCACAGCGACAGATACGTCGACTGGGCCTCGCGCGCCACGCGCATGGCAGCCTCGGGATCGGCCCCGCGAAGACGCTCGAGTTGCATCGCCATGGTGGCGAGCTGGGCCTGACGTCGGAGCTCGAGATCCGCAACCCCGGTTTGCCACCAGTGGAGCAGAATCAAGAAACCGGTCAGAAAGACCAGCATGTTCATGCCGGGGCGATTCCCGGTCAGTTTTCCTGTTTTTCGGGGCCCGGAGGCCTGAAAGTCGGATTGCAAGGCAGTGCGACCCCCGACATTCTGAACCCGACCGGGACGTGTCTATGTGTCCATCCCTTGCCGAGCTTCCCCAGATTGCATTCTAGAAGACTTCTGCCTGACTGTCTGTGATCCCCCGTACAGTTTAGACGGGCGCGAACAAGTGGCGTAAGCCTTCGACGGAGGTGATGAAGCGCCCGCCCTTAACGGGCTCTAACGGCTCGTGCTGCATCTTGGCATCCCTTTTAACAGCCTCATACCGGTCGTCGGCACACTCGTCGGGACGGCCGGCGGCGTGCCAAACGCGGGCTCGCTCGAGCCAGATGGCGGGGTCCTTGGGAAAACGCTCCAGCAGGCCCGTAAGATCGGCTCCGGCCGCCATCCAGTCGCCCACGTGGATCTGGGCGCGGGCGCGATTGAAGAGCGCGATGGGCTGATCGGGGGCTTTGGTCAGAGCCGCGCTGGCGTCGGAGAGTGCTCTTTGCGCCTGGCCCCGGTCGAGGTAGCATCCGGCCCGGTTGATCAGCACCGGGACCCAGCCGGGACAACGATGCAGCAGCTCGGAGTAATCTTCCATCGCCTCGGGGCTGCGGCCCTGGCTCTGAAGCATGGCTCCCCGGAAGAACAGCGCCTCGTTATTGGTGGGGTCCATCGTGACCGCGCGGGTGGCCGTGACCAGGGCATCCTTGGCCTGGCCGGCGCGGTCGAGCGCCTGGGCGTATTCGAGATTGATCTGGGCGACCTCGCTCTTGTTGTCGGGTCGCACCTCGGCCTCGATCAGCTGCAGGGCCCTCCTGGCCAGGGTCACGGCCTCGTTGTACTGGCGCAGCATCAGCAGCGCCCGGGCGCCCAGCCGCAAGGCCTCGATCGAGTGGGGTTGCTGCTTGCCCACCACGCCCACATCATCCAGGGCCCGCTCGGGCTGGCGCAGGGCGATCAGAGCGCGCGCGCGGGTGAGCCGTCCACCCACGTCGTCGGGCTTGAGCTCGACCGCCCGGTCAAGAAAAGGCAGCGCCTCTTCAAGCCGCTCCTGGCGCACGAGCAAACTGCTGATCTCCAGGACCGCTTCGCTGTGATCGGGCTCGAGGCGCAAGCACTGGTCAAAGTCGGCAATCGCCTTATTGGGGCGGTTGAGCACGCGCTGGCACAGTCCTCGGAAGAAGTAGTGGGAAGCGATGTCGGGCTCGACCTCGATGACCTGGTCGATGTCGCCGAGCGCCTGGTCGGGACGGCCGGCCTCGGCCATCAACTGGGCGCGGGCGACCAATGCAGGAGCAAACTTGGGGGCCGTTTGGATGGCGGCATTGAGCTTCTCGAGCCCGCCCTGCCGGTCACCCTGGCGGATTCTGCCCAAACCCTCGTCCAGGATCTTCCTGGCTTTCTCATTCTTGTTGAAGAGCAGCACCGGACAGGCCTTTTCCCCTGCCGCCGCCCGGACTCCTGCGGCCGGTTCACCGTTTGGCAACACGCAGAAACAAAAGTGTAACGCAGTTCAACCCGCGCTAACACCATTTCTGGCCTGGTGCGGTTATGATGGTCACGTTCCCCGCGCTTCATTCCGGCCAAGAAACGCGGTGCGGGGAGAGAGCCGGTTGCGTGCCCACGGCTTCCGTGGGCGTATCTTGCCCATTGGAGGACGAAGAATGTTCAATCTCACCGGTGCAGCCAGCGCGGCCGCCCTCGCCCAGCAGATCTTTGCGCAGCAGTCGCAGGCGAGGTCAGGCAACTCCAACGCCGCCAACACGGCCGAGCTCGCCCCGCAGCTCCTGACGCAGCAGTCCCAACAGGCGGGCAGCTCCTCGGCTGCTCCTGCCGATTCGGTGGACCTCTCCTCCACGGCCACGGAGTCGCTGCAGTCCGGGACGACCGACAGCGGCGGGACCGAGTCCGTGGATGCGGGAGCCGCGACCTGCGAGGCGCCGCCCACGCCGCCAGCGGAAGCTCCCCCGGAGCCGCCCGCTGCCGTGGACGCGGTGGCCTGACGTGGCCAAAAAAGACCCCTTTGCCATCGAGGCGATCGGGGCTGCGCGGGGGGCGCAGTCCTCGTCGCCGGCGCAGTCCTCGACCGCGGCTCCGCAGGCCTCCCAGGCCGCTTCCAACGGGGACCGGACTTCGCTCTCCGAAGACGCCCAGTCAGGCGACGACGACGAGGCCAATCCTATGGCTGCCTCCCTGGCCGCCAATTACAACATCCAGAACGTCACTTTTACCCCCACGGTCGAAAAGGATAAGGTGGTCGAACCCAACGAGCCACTGGGCAAGGTCGAGACCTCGCTGGGCCCGGGCAAACCGCCCGAGTCTTTGCAGCACGCAGGCCAGAAGGGCGGCGAGACGGCCGCGGCCGGAACCGTGGACGACGGACGCAGCCTGGACCTGGGCATCCCCAAGAACGGCAATGTGGTCGCACTGCCCAATCGTTCGGTGATGATGGAGCAGTTGTCCAGCGGCCCCGTGGGCGGCGACCGCTCCAGCCTGATGCAGATCTTCCAGCAGGGCGCGACGGAGCCCAGCAAACTCGACCTGGTGGGCTAATGTTAACAGTTGCGACAGCCAGTTAACACCCGGTTCACAATGGCAACATGATGGTCGCAAACCCTTAACACTCGGACCCTGCAAACCAGTAGGATGGAGTCAAGAGACTTCCATTTCGGAGGGTGCCTGCATGGTCGGTACCGTTTCCTTCCCTCAGCAGCTGAATCAGGGTTTCAACCCGGTCAGCCCCGTCGGCGCGATGGGAGCCCCGATGGGAAATCGGGGCGACGGCTTCACCGGCTCTCCCGGGCTGGGCGACCAGGTCAATCCGCTGGCGGCGGCCCAGGGAATGAACTTCGCCAATCAGTTTGGCGGCGGCATGATGGACGGCATCCTCAAGAGCCAGGCCGCGCAGGTCATTCAGGGTATCCAGGCGGGTCAGGGTGACGCCAACGCGGCCCAGCGGCTCCAGCAAGATTATGCCAAGGCCAAGCAGGGCAATCTGACGCTCAACCCCCAGACCGAGCAGCTGGTGCAACAGGCACTGCAGATGGCCCAGCAGGCCGGTCTGATCCAGCCCGAGCAGGGTCAGCAGCAGGGTGGCGGCGGTCCCCAGGGCGGCGGCGGCGGTCCTCAGGGCGGCGGCGGTCCTCAGGGCGGCGGCGGTCCCCAGGGCAGCGGCAACAACGGTGGGGGAAATACCGGTGGAGCAGGCAATAATGGTGGCGCCGGCGACGCGGGTAATGACGGAGGGACGCGCCGCGCCGGCGGCCCGCGCCAGACTCCGGCGGCCGAGGCTCCCGAGCAGCCCAGCCAGACGCCCGCGCCCGCCCCTGCGCCCGCGCCAGCCAATCCGAACGCTCCGGCTAACGGACCCGAGAACCAGGTGGCCCAGACGGCTCCCGGCGACCGGGTGGCGGACGCCGCGCCGGCCACCCCGCAAGAGTCCATCCAGCAGTTCGGCCAGAACACCCCCAATAACTGCTCCGCCATCGCCATCATCAAGCAGATGCGCGCCCAGTGGGGCCAGGACGCCATGCAGATCCGCCGGGGCGAGGATGGCGGCGTGAATGTGACGATGCGTGACGACTACCAGGTGGCGCTGACCCGCGATCAGATCCGCCAGGCGCGCGAAGGCTCCGACTTCCAGGGTCAGGGTCGCGGAATGAACAATGCGGTAATGTACCAGGCGGCCGCGGCGGCCCGTATGGCGGCCGAGAGCAACGGCACGATGAACTACCAGCAGGCTCTGGCGCGCTTGAACGGCAACAACTTCCCCGAAAACATCGCGCGTTACTACGGCGTGGGCACCCAGCAGGTCGATCCGCGCACGCTGCAGGGTCCGGACGGACATCAGTATCAGTCGGCCATCGGCTATGACAACGTTCCCGGTTCTCGTTCCGACGACCGTCAGACCGCCAACCACACGGCCCTGATCGCCCGACGCCGTGACGGCTCGATGGTGTATGACCGCTACGGCCAGGCCACCCCTTACAACGGCCGCATCACCAACAATCAGGGCGTGACGGGCGACGTGGATCGGGCCATGGTGCTGACCGACGTCAACCCGCGGCCGGGCGCCGGGAGCACCCGCGGCTGGGGACGTCGCGCCAATGATGGCATCGACGACTTCACCTCGAAGGCGGGCGGAGCTCCGGGGTCCTCGGCCACGACGCGCTCCTCCACCACGCCTTCGAGCACTGCACCTGCCTCCAGCGGCGGCGGCTCGGTCTCCAGGCCGAAGCCGGTCAGCGCTCCCAGCTCGAGCCATTCCAGCTCGGGCGGCGGCTCCTCGACCTCGAGCGGCGGGGGCAGCTCCACCAAGACGACCACGAAGAGCACCAGCTCCACGAAAAGCAAGAGCTCCAGCTAAGCTTACGAACGAAGTTTCGTTTCCCCGGGAAACGTGCAAGTGTTCGGAATCTTCCTGCGGGAAGCGACCAGACCTTCGGGCCGGGGGGCTGATCCCGAGTTTCCAGGCTGGAAACAGAGCGACTGCCCGACGAATCGACCAGACGTTCGTTTCCCCGGGAAACGAAAATTTGTTCCCCTACAGATACCTGCGCAGCATGAAGCGCCAGGCGGGCCAGTCGTGCAGGATGTGGCCCTCCAGGATATCCAGCTCGTGCTCGATGCCCAGCTTGTGAAAGCTGTCGGAGAGCCGCAGGGTTGGGCCCAGGCAGAAATCCCAATCGGAGCTGGCCAGGACGATGTCCAGCTTGTGGCGGTAGAGATCCAGGTAGTAGGGGTCCTGGAGGTTGGGCAGGTAGTCCGTGGGGCAGTGGTAGTAGGCGTCCAGGCCGTCGTAGTCGTCGAGATACTTGCGGATGCAGTAATCGCCGCCCATGGCGATGACGCGATTCACCAGCTCGGGATGACGCAGGGTGAAGTTCATGGCGTGGTAGGCGCCAAACGAGGCGCCCGCGCAGATCAGGTAATCCACCTCGTTGAAACGGCGCAGGAACGGGAGATATTCCTGCACAAGATACTTGTCGAACTGATCGTGCCGGGCGATCCGCTCCTCGGGGTCGGCCTCGTGGTTGTAGAGCGCCTCTTTGTCGACCGAGTCGAGGCAGAAGAACTGCACCCAACCGTTCTCGAGATACTCGCGCACGGTCTCCACCATGCCAAAGTCTTCCCACTGCCAGGGGCGGCCATTGGAGGTGGGAAAGACCAGCACCGGAGCTCCCCCGTGGCCCAGAATGACGGTCTCCATCTCGCGCTCGAGCAGTGGGCTGGTGATCTTGCGATAAAGCCTCTGCATTAGCGCCCGCGCAGCTGGATGTTCCCCGTCCCCGCCTGAGCCGGCTCGTCGAGCGACCAGCCCATCTTCCGCATCGTCTCCAGAATGGTCAGCATGTTGGGAGCGTAGTAGGTCCAGCGGCTCAACACCAGGTCGGCCGTATATTCGTCATCTACCGAGAGCAGCGTCAGCTCCACCAGGGTCTGGCGGGCGGAGTGCTGGCGCGAGGGACGCACCTCGGTGGACAGCTCCACCACGCACTGGCGCACGGCCTGCATGCGCTCGCGGGTGAGCTCGATGCGGCGCAGGTAATCGACCGCGTCGCCCGGCTCCTCGCGGATCAGTGCCCGCGCCATATCGGTCAGAGCCCGGCAACGCGCGTCCGAGTGGCGCACCTGCGCCAGCAGCTCGTCGGCCGCCTCACGCTCGCCCAGATTGAGCTGCGCGCGCAGCAGCGCCAGGATCGTCTCGTCGCGCATGGGGCCCTCGACCTTGCCGATGGCCTTCATGGCGCGGTCCATCAGGCCGCGAGAGCGCGTCCCCCGCAGCTCGGTGACCTGCTGCAGCGCCGGGGCCAGCGCCAGCTCCTCGGGCGCGAGCTGATCCAGGCACGCGTAAGCCTGCTCCATCTGGAAGCGCTCCCCGGACTCGTTGCCGATGTTCCGCATCGCGCGGCTGGCGCCCAGGTGTCCCTCCGCTTTGTGCCCGGGACGCTGCTCCTTCTGGAGCGTCTCCAGGGCCTCTTGCAGGACCTTCTCGGCGCGGGGCAGGTCGCCGGTCTCGACGCAGTGGGTGGCCAGGTCGGCCAGCACCACCGCCTGCGCCGCCCCCGGGGCCACCCCGCGGGCCGAGCCCAGGGCCTGCTCGAAGAGTTTGCGCGCCCACTCGATCTCGCCCAGGCGGTACATCCCGCGCGAAACGGCCACCAGGGCCACGGCGCGCCGTCCCAGCTCGACTTCCTCGTTGGCCGTCTGAGCGGCCACGTTCATCATGCTGGTGGAATACTCTTGGCCGCCGTGCGAGACCAGCCCCACCGCCAGCGAGATGCGCGTGTCCTGATCGACCCGCTCCGCGGGCGGCTCGCAGAACGCCTGCAGCGAGTGAAACGCGAGATCGCGCGCCCGGTTGTGATCGCCCGTCTCGGCCACGCAGCCAGCCACGAAGACCAGCGCCTGGGCGCGCTGCTCCTTGTCCTCGACCAGGAACGATAGGCGCGCGCTCTCGGAGAAGCGCAGGTTGGAGGTGCGGAAGTCGCGCAGCCGGTGCAGACAGTTGCCCAGCACGGCGAACGCGCGGCTGCGCAGGTGCAGGTCTTCCAGGGTCTCGGCCACGGCCGCGAAGCGCTCGGTCAGCTCCAGGCTGAAGGGCCGGCGAGCCGCCTCGCCCACGCTCTGGATCAGGCGCATCAACGCTTTGCTGCGCTCGTCGGGTGACACGAGCTGCACGACGAGCTGGGTGAGCTGCAGGTAGGCGTCCTTCGGCCAGGTGGCGCCCTGCTGGACCTGGCGCGCCAGACCGGTGGCCACGGCGCCCAGTGCGATGACCTTGCGCTGCTCCCAGCGCAGCGAGCCGATCAGCTCCACGGCTTTGTGGAAGTGATCCTCGGTGAAGTCGACCAGCAGCTCCTCGAGCGGAGCCAGGTCTCGACCCGTCAGGCGGGTCGCGGTGCCATTGCCCCCCACGCGGGCCTTCTCGTGGGCCAGGCTGCGGCGGGCGGACTCGCGGTCCTCGGCGTCCTCGACGCGGCTCGACCAGACCCAGCCCTGCTCCAGGGCCGCCAGGCGGAGCTCCTCGGAAAGGCGCTGGTTCTGTCCCAGGCGCAGAGCGTAGCTGACGGCTTTCAGCGGCTCCTCCTCGCGGTCGAGCAGGCTGAAAGCGGCGACGCGGTCGTGGCTGGCGAGGTCGGCGACCAGGGTGAGCAGCAGCGGGAGGTCGTCCTCCCACAGGCGTGGGCGAGGCACGACGCGGGCTTCGCTCAAGAAGCTCTCCACCAGCTCCGGCTTACCCTCGTGCCACGATTGCCAGGCCAGCAGCAGGTAGCCAAACATGCGCACGCGCTCGTCGCGCAGCAGGCTGGCGCGCTCGTGGGCCAGCTCCAGCTCGCCCAGGTCGGCCATCTCGTGCAATCCGGGGGCCGCTTCCTCGCTGGTGAGACGGGGGATCTGCAGCCCGTAGTTGATGATGCGCGGCAGGTCCACCTCTTCCAGCGCGGCGCGCAGGCAGCGGTGTAGATCGTCGAGCACGGCTTCGAGACTGCGGGTGTGCTTGAGCTTGGCGCGCAAGTAGGGACCCTCGCCCAGCCAGTGCAGCACCGAGAAGTCGATTCTTCGGGCCGTGCGGGCGAGGCGATCGCAATGGTGGCCCAGGAAACGCCAACCGTAAGGGTCGGTCATCTCTTCCCAGCTGGGAAACGCTTCCCGGAAGTAGGCCACCACCCCCCGGTGGATACTGACCAGGTCGCGCTGGAACAGTCGCGCCAGCAAGTGGCAGAGAGCCGGGTGAAAGAGCTCCAAACGCCCGTCGGGATGCTCTTTGAGCAGCGGATGCAGGTCTTTCACGATGCGGTGGACGTGGCTGGCGGACAGGCCCAGGAAGTCAGCCAGGCTATTGGCTGTGAGGGGCTCACCTGACTCGCACAGACAGCAGGCCACACGGGCCAGTTCCTCGGCGGGGGCGTCGGCCTGGTGAACGACCTCCTCCCACAGGCTGGTGAGGGCGCGGTCCAGGGCCGGCAGGTCGAAAGAGGCGTCGCGCTTGAGGTCCTGATGGTCGAGCAGGTGCTCGGAGAACGCGTCGGCCACGAGCCGGCCGACCAGGAAGTTGCCTCCGGACAGTCTCAGGAGGCGCGGCAGGGCGGTCTGGCTGCGGTTCATCTGGCGCAGGCGCTCGGACAGATAGCCTTCGAGGTCGAGCTGGTTGTCGGCGTCTTCCTGTCGGAGCTGAAAGATCTTGGCGCCGGAGCGCTCGAGTCCGGCCAGATCGTGGGTGGGGCGCGTGGCGATGACCAGACGCACGCCCGGGATGGGGCGGTCGAGCCCCGCGAACCCGGATCCGTCAAGCAGGTCGTGGGCCCGGTCGAGCGAGTCGATGACGACCAGGCGCGGCTGTTGGCCATCGATGGGCAGGTGCTCCTGGGCCCACCGGGACGCCTCGAACGGCTGAATGGGAAGCTTTTTGCCTTCCAGGTCGGTCTGGGCCAGGAGGGCGGTCCAGAACCCTTCCTGGCGGTGGGTGCCGAGAGGCCGTCTGACGTCCACCAGGATGCTGTAGGGATGCCGTTTGGCCAGCTCGCGCAGGAACTCCGATTTGCCCACGCCCGGGGGACCCACGAGCACCGCCGCCCAGCTCCCGTCCTCTTGCATCCAGCGCTCGACTTTTTCGAACAGCCAGTTCCGCCCCGCCTCTTTCTGCGGAGCGTTCTTGGGGCGGGCGGACTTCTTGACAGGCATAGTGCCCCGCCCTTTCGGCCCGGGTGTTGGGGCGCCCTTCCGCGGAGTGGCATTGTCAGGAGGGCGTGGCTTGCTCGGGCTGGAGCGTCGCGGCGCTTGGGGCTGGTGGGAGAACGCTGTGGCGTCGCGGCGCGGGGCTGGTGGGAGAATACATGGCGGCGCGGACATGAGGTTCGGGCCACGGGAGGGACATTCGCGTCAGCGCGCTGGCACTGCCCTTCACGCCGGGGCTTCCGGGCGCGTTACGCGAGTCGTGCGATCTTGTTCGCCCCTCTTGCGTGACGCGGGCGGCGCAGGAGATCGTGAGGGGGGCAACGACCAACATGGTCGTGAGCCTGGGAGTTCTGGAAACCACCCGACCCGTCGTCGACGCCGCGCGGCACGTGCGTATCGATCGCACAGCGCTCGGAGAGCTGGCCGAGCGTTGGAACAACGGGGGGATGACCGTCCCGCCGTGGGACGCCGCCATCCACTACGAGGACGCCAACTACGTCTTGCTGCTGGACGCCCTGAACTTCTGCTTCTGGGCCGACCCGGGCGAGGTGCGCTGGGAGGTGGAGTATCGGGGCCAGCGCTACAACGGTTACAAAGCGCTCTCGATCGCTTTGCGCCGGGCGGTCGAAATGGGGATTCCCGTGCTGGACGCGAGCTGGCTGGCGCAGATCACCCCTGAGCAGATGGCATCCGTGCTGCGGGGGGCGCAGGGCGAGATCCCGATGATGGCCGATCGGGTGGCCAACGCGCGCGAGGTGGGGACGGTGCTGTCCGCGCGCTGGGACGGGCGCTTCGAGAAGATGGCGCTGGCCGCGAAGGGCTCGGCGGAGGCTTTTGTCAGCCTCGTCGAGCAAGAGTTGAGCTCGTTCCGGGACGTGGCGGAATACGACGGGAAGGCCGTCCGTCTGCTCAAGCGCGCCCAGATCCTGGTGGTGGACCTGTTCGGGACGTTTCACGGCCAGGGCCCCGGTGCCCTGAGCGGGCTGGAGAACCTGACCGCTTTCGCCGACTACAAGATCCCCCAGATCCTGCGCACCCTGGGCGTGCTGGTCTACTCGCCAGAGCTGTCCGCGCTGGTGGACACGAAGACGCACATCCCGGCCGGCTCCGGCATGGAGGTCGAGATTCGGGCCGGGATGATCTGGGCGGTAGAAGAGTTGCGCCAGGCCACCGGTCTGAAAGCTTACGAGATCGACTGGTTCCTCTGGAACGAAGGCCAGCAGCCCGTGCCGGGCGAGCAACCCTACCACCGCACCCGCACGATTTTCTACTGAGCTCACGTCCCGCTTGGAAGAGCCTCGTGACTGGGATAGCGACGCCACTTCCAGAAGAGCTCGAGCGGTGCCGTCCGAGTCGTGCCGGCATGCCAGGGCGACTTGCTCCGGCAAAAGCGCGCAGGCGGAAATGCCGGCCGAGTCGTGCCGGCATGCCAGGGCGACTTGCTCCGGCAAAAGCGCGCGGGCGGGAATGCCGTCCGAGTCGTGCCGGCAGGCCAGGGCGACTCGCTCCGGCAAAAGCGCCCGAGAGCGGGAGAGCCGGCGTGCCAGGGCGACTTGCCCCGGCAACCGTTGAGCTCACGTACCGCCCCGGAAGAGCCTCGTGACTTTCCCATCTCGGTCGAGATAGACGACCACCGCACCCAGGCTGCCTTCGCGATAGCCATATACCTCAAACGGCACCTCCGGAAGCGCAGACGGTGAAACCCAGCGACCGTGGAGTAGAAACGAAAACTCGGGAAAGATGTCCTCCCGCTCGAAGAAGATCGCGTCCGGAGCACCCCAGTTCCTCAACAACTCCGGCTTCGACCGGCCAGGCAGGCCCGCGACCCTGGACCCGCGCTCCCAAAAGCTGTCGGACCTGCTGAACTCGAGCGCGCCCCAGCAGTAATAGAAGGCCGCCAACAGGAGGGCGACGCACCAGCGAAAAGCGAGGCTCGAAGGCATCATGTGCCCCCGTGATAGACGCCGGTGACGCGGCCGGAGCGGTCGAGGTAGATGAGATAGATTCGAGCCAGACCCCCGGAATAGACGTAAGCCTCGCCCGTCAGAGGTGGCAGAGCGGGGTAGAACTCGTAGTAGCCATAAGACTTCTCCTGTCCCGGGGACAGGACGCGCAGGGGCACGCCCCAGTTGGATTCCAACTCGCGCCGCGTCGGCCCCGGCGGCCCGTCCAGGCAGTGAGGGTCCACCAGAGGCCAGACAAGAAAACCTCCCAAGACGCACACGCACAGGAAGGCCACCAGCCAATCTTTCACGTGTCCCCCCGATAGACGGCCGTCACCGCGCCGGTCCGATCCAGGTAGACCACGACGCACTCGAGGAGGTGGGTTCGGTAGCCCCAGGCCTGGTAGGGCACAGGGGGGAGCTCCTCGCAGCGGACCCGGTCCTCACCCACGGCGTAAACGAAATAGCCGTCGAACATCCCCTCGCGCCGGGCGAAGATGGCGTCCGGCATCCCCCAGTTGCGCAGGAGGTCACTCCGCGTCGACCCGGCCGGCCCGACCAGGGTGCTCGTTCCCGCCATCTCCTGAAAAAACGTCCAGAGAGCCAGCACCAGGAACCATCCGGCGAAGGCGAGCCAGAGGGTCACGACCACCCAGCGAAACAGGCGGCCTGGCTCGGCGCCCGAAGGTCGACTTCCGATCGGTTGCATACCCCTCAGATGCGCCCAGCCCCCGAAAGGTTCGCAAGCACGAACCCCGAAACCCCCTTCTTTCAAACGATGAACCAAACGCTGCATTTTCTCAATCAGGTCCAGAGCAAGGGGAAGAAAGCGAGCATCGGCG
Organism: Vulcanimicrobiota bacterium; assembly: GCA_039809865.1. Classification (GTDB taxonomy): domain Bacteria; phylum Vulcanimicrobiota; class Xenobia; order Xenobiales; family QWHO01; genus QWHO01. The sequence goes on along the minus strand of JBDHVW010000002.1, from coordinate 176,177 downwards.
CCATTGCGCCGACCTCGGGGTTCGCGGCGCGCGCGATGGCCGAAGAGTGCGCCCGGCACGTCGCCCCCAAGAAGGTGCTCGAGCTGGGGGCCGGCACCGGCGCCATCACCACCCACATCCTCCCCTGCATCGGCCCCCACGACCAGCTGGTGCTCTGTGAGATCCACCCCGCTTTCGTCGAATACCTGCAACAACGCATCGAGACCGAGCCGGCCTTCCTGGCCCACCAGGGACGCGTCACCCTTCAGGCGGCCAGCGCCGCCGAGCTCGAAGGCGAAGGGGAGTACGACTACATCATCTGCTCCATCCCCTTCACCATTCTGCCGCCCGACCTGGTGCGCGCCATCTTCGAGCGCTGCCGCGTGCTGCTCAAGCCGGGCGGCATTATGAGCTACATCGAGTACGCCTGGCTGCGCGGGCTGCGACGCCACCTCATGGGGCCGCTCTACCCCGAGAGATTCCGCTCCGTCGACCGCGTGGTCAACGAGTACATCTCCCAGTTCCAGATCGCCCGCCGCACGGTGATGCGCAACCTGCCCCCGGCCTGGATTCGCTACCTGCGCTTCTCCCCCGGCCCGGCCAGCCGCGCCCTGGCGCTCGAGCCCCTGGAAGACCGCTTCACCATGAAACTCCCGTTTGGCTGGGGACTGAGCCGCGAGGCAGTCAAAGGGGCTACCCTCATGACCGCCCTCAGCGCCCTGATGCGCGCGCTCAAGATTCCCTACGCCAGCGCCCCACTGGCCGCGGCGGCAGGCTACTCCGCCTTCCTGCGCGACCCCGAGCGCAAGGTGCGCCTCGACACCCAGCTGGCCTACTCGGCCGCCGACGGCACGGTGCTGGCGATCGAGACGAGGAACGACCCCCGCCTGGGCGAGGGAGAATGGGTGCGCATCTCGACCTTCCTGGGCGTCAACGACGTGCACATCAATCGCTCCCCCATCGCCGGCAAGATCGTGGACGGCTTCAGCCGCTCGGGCGGCAACCAGCCCGCCTTCCGGCCGGGCGCCGAGCACAACCACAGCCGCTTCACCGTCATCGAAGGCCTCTACGGGCGCTGTGCCGTGGCGCAACGCGTGGGCGTGCTGGCGCGCCGCATCGTGAACTGGTTCGGAGTGGGCGACTTGCTGGCCCAGGGCGAGCGCTACGGACTGATCCGGTTTGGCTCGCGCACCGACGTCTATCTGCCGTCCGGGATGGTCGAAGTGCTGGTGAAGCCGGGCGACCGGGTCGTGGGGGGAATTACTCCGCTGGCCCGCTATACTTGCGAGCGAGCCAGAGAATCGGCCCGCTGAGGATGTAGGCCAGGGCCAACAACCAGAGCGTGCCGTAGAAATTGACCAGCGCACCCGAAGCCACCGTGACCCAGATCCAGACCGGTACGCGCTTGAGCTGCCCGCGCTTGGGATAAGGGAAAACGCTCACCATCAAGCAGGCCAGCGTCACCACCAGCGCCAGCGCCCAGAGCGCGGGCAAGTGCGGGGCCATCAGGTAGGTCCCGGAGAGAACCGCCGTCACGAAGGTGGTGGGCAATCCGGTAAAATACGGGCCCGGAGCGGTCACATTGAAGCGCGCCAACCGGTAGGCGCCGGTCAAGAGCCACAGGCCGCTGGCAGCCCCGATGATGGGCAGCGCGATGAACGGCTTGAGCCACGCGAACGCCAGCACCGAGCCGGCCACGATGAACGAGGTCATGTCGGCCAACGAGTCGAGCTGCGCTCCGAAGGGGGTGGCCACGTTCCAGAACTTGGCCAGGGCGCCGTCCAGAGCGTCCATCACGACACAGATCAAAAGGCACCAGGCGGCCACCGAGGGGAACCCGGCCATGACGGCCAGCACCGCCAGCAAACCCAGCAGCAGATTGGCGCTGGTGCAAGCGGTGACGAGGTAAAAGTGCGCCTTCAGGGGGTGCGTGGGCCGGATCAGGAAGTCGTAGGCCGCGCGAAACATCACCGACGGTTCGTCCTCAGCAGGAAAATCCCTACCCGAGCTGATTCTCCCGGCCGACCAGGCGCAGCGGCGGCTCGATCGCTTTTCGTTTGCGCCGGCGGGCGCGCCAGCGGGCTTCCAACAACACGAAGATCAGGGCGATGACGACCACGGTCGCGCCGATACTGACCCACATCCAATCGAAGGAGAAGAACTGAGCGATCTGCCCGGCTCCAAACGAGCCCAGCGCGCTGCCCAGATCGCCGAAACACATGACCACGCTCATTCCCAGGCCACGTTGGCTGCCAGAGCGCTCCACCGCCAGGGCCGAGAGGGCCGGGTAGATGAGCCCGTAGGCCAGCCCGGCCCCGGCGCCCGTTCCCAGCATCAAAGGCAGCCCGCGCCAGCCCACGGGGCTGAGATAGCTGAACAGCATCAGCGACCCCCCCTGCAACACCAGGGCCATCGGGATAGTGCCCGCGGCCCCGAGCCGCGACGACAGCTTACCCGCGAACACGCGGCTCAAGACCGCCGCCAGCACGTAGCAGACGAAGACATAGCCGATGCCGTTGAGATGCTTGTACTCGATGTAGGGCGCGATAAAGGCGAAGACGCTGGCGATGGCCATCCCCATCGCCAGACAGGCGAACGTCAGGCCGCGCATGCGATTGGAGAACGCCAGCTTGAGGAAGCTCAGACTGCGCCGCTCGGGCGCGAAATGGACGTGGTGAGGGGGCTCGTGCACCAGGTGCGACAGCAACGCCCCGCCCAGGATGAGGCCCGCCGCGGCCTGAAACACCTCGCGGAAGCCGAACGCCAGCTTGAGCTGCTCGGCCAGCACCGGGCCGCAGGCGCCCGCCAGCAGTCCGGAGACGCCGAACACTCCCAGCATCTCCGTCAGCTTGTCGGGAGGCGCCTGATCGGACACCCAGGTCCAGGTCGAGGTAAAGAAAAAGCTGAATCCAAGCCCGTGCATGAGCCGCACCAGGATCATCAACGGCAGGTAGACCGGGAGATACAGGTAGCACAGGGTGGAAGCGAACATCAGGTAGGTGCCCCAGATAAAGAAACGGCGGCGGCCCCAGCGGTCCAGACGACGCCCCAGCCAGGGCTGGATGAGGACGGAGATGATCCAGAAGGCGGCCTCGGTCATCCCGATCTGGGACGGATTGAGGCCCGAGTCCATGAAATACAGCGTCAACAAGAACAAGACGCCCTGTCCGGTCAGTGCGAACAGGTTCATGACACAGGCCTTCCAGAAATCGGAGGAGTAACCGCGAGGCGCCCGGAGTTTCATCGGCGGGAGTGTGTTTGCTTTTTGCCGTGCCGACTCCTATGCAGCCAGATAAGTAGGGTTGACCAGAACCGCCATCCGCTTCTTGCAATAGCTCTGAAACGCCAGCCCGGCGGCGTTATGAAGCAACAGGGCCCGGCCCAGGCGGGCAGTCTTGCCATCCTGACAGAAGGCCTCGATCAGGTCCAGAGCCGCCCGCAGGTTCTTGAGCTCGCGCTCGGCGCAGGCCTGCACCTCCTGCCAGCGCTGGACGTAAGTGCGGGGAACGCCGGCCGGCATGCGCTGCTGGCGCAGACGCTGGCGGTCTGCCAGCTCTCTGCGAGCCACCTCCAACCACCGTCTCACGGCGCTGGTTCGGCAGCGACGAGCCTGGATCTGCTCGATGATCATGGGCAAAAAGTCGATACCGCTCTCCATCGCGAGCCTCCTGAGGTGAGGTCTTCTCAGGATAGCGGTCGGAATCGGCTTCGTCGGTGACGATCGTCACCGATACCTGTTCGCTGTTGAAAAATATTCACCAGAAAAAGCGCCCAAAACCAAGCAATGACGCCATTGGCGATCAGCGGACCGATTGACAGAGCGGTCTTCATTGTGCTATAAAGGGTAGGATCTCCACGCTCTTTTATTCCCCCACAACCCGACCGGGCCGGAGGAATATTCAAAGACGCGGGGTCGCTCAAACAGGAAGGAGGATCAAAGCGTCTTCGCAACTCGGGCGAAGACGTACCCGACATGAGCCACGCCGTTTTGGTGCTCAACGCCAGTTATGAGTTCCTCAACGTAACCTCTCTCAAGCGCGCGGTCAAGCTGATCTACAAGCGGAAGGCCGAGGTAGTCGAGAGCGTGGACAATCGAGCCGTGACATCGCGCCACCTGCGCCTGCCGCTGCCCTCGATCATCCGGATGCTCTATTTCATCCACCGGCCTTTCAAAGAGGTCCCCCTGACCCGCAAGAACGTCCTGCTCCGCGACCGGCACATCTGCCAGTACTGCGGTAAGCCGGGTGACACGGTCGACCATGTCCGGCCCCGCAGCCGCAAGGGCCCCGACTCGTGGGAAAACTGCGTTTGTGCCTGCGCCCTGTGCAACCGGCGCAAAAACAACCGCACCCCCGAAGAGGCCAACATGGCGTTGATGCGCAAACCGCGCAAGCCGTCGCACATCCCCTGGCTGTTGATCAAGCAAGACGCGTCGCGCGAGGGCTGGGCTCGCTTCCTGTTCTGGAATATCAGCATCGAAGAGGTGCCCGGCTGAACGAGAGCCGGACCGGAAGGTCCGGCTCTCTTCTATTCAGAAGACCGGCCCGTGCCGCCCGCCCTGCAAACCGCCCTGGAAATCTTCGGACTGCTGCTGCTTCTCCCGCTCGTCCTCCCGCTGGTGTTGTGGCTCGTGCTGGGGCTGCCCAACCAGGTACTGGGCTGGCTGCGCGACCAGGGCTTCTTTATCTCCTGGCTGGGCACGCGGGCGGGCGCCCGGCACGCGCTGAAAGGCTTTCTCAGGTTCAAGAAGCGCGACCAGATCGGCGTCCTGACCATCAGCATCAAACGCTATCTGCACGACGACTTCCGCCTGGCGTGCGAGCGGCTGCACGAGGAGCTGGGCAAGCGCGAGCCCCTGGCCGTGTCTCCCACCCCGATGAGCCCCACCGCCAACCTCCAGTTCAACCTGGTCCCACCGCTGGGCGCCGTAGGCTTCGACCACTGGGTGGACCAGACGCTGCGCCCCGGCGGACTCGACGTGATCACCGAGCTCGAGACCGGCCCCGGCCAGAGCATCTCGTTGCGCGCGCCCAGCCTCTACTTCCTGGAGCTGGACGGGCAGCCTCTGGTGGTGGACACCACCTACTGGGACCAGGGCTACTCGGAGGACGTCACCATCCACGTCGGCTTCCTGAAGGGCGGCGGCGAGATGGCTGCCGAGAAGCTGGGCCAGCGCATCCGCCGCGAGATCACCCGCAACAACCGCTATCGCGGCTGCCTCATTTCGCTCACGGGGGGCATTCTGGAGCAGACCAAGCTCAGCATCCTGAGTCGACCCAGCGGCGAGAATCCCGTGTTCGACGAGGAGCTGCTGGGCGAGGTCGACCACGCCGTGCTGGCGTTCATGAAGAACCGCGAGCAGCTCAAGGCGGCCGGAATCCCCACCAAGCGCGGCCTGTTGATGGTGGGCCCTCCCGGCACCGGCAAGACCACGCTGGTGCGCTGGCTGCTGACCAACGCGCCCGAGTTCACGGCCATCCTGGTGCAGGGCGAGTCTCCCGACCAGCTGCGCCTGGTGTTCCAGCTGGCGCGCGACCTTTCGCCCAGCCTCATTCTGATGGAGGACGTGGACCTGATCGCCACCAACCGCTATCAGAACAACCTCTCGCTGTTCCTGGGCGCGCTCTTGACCGAGATGGACGGCGTGCAGGGCAACGAGGACGTGGTGGTGCTGATGACCACCAACGACTCGAGCGAGATGGAGGCGGCGCTCATTCGCCGCCCGGGGCGCGTGGACCGCGTGCTCACCATTCCGCCCCCCAACGTCAAGCTGCGCCAGCGGCTTCTCAAGCGTTTCCTGGAGGTCTCGGGCGAGTTGCCCGAAGAGGAATTGCAGCAGGTCGCCGAGGCCTCCGACGGCTTGCTGCCGGCGGCACTGCACGAGCTGGTCAAGCAGGCAGCAATCCGTGCCCTGTACCGCGACTCGAAGGATGAAGAAGGGCGCCCGCGCATCCAATTGGAAGACCTGATGGGCGCGGTGGGACCGGTGAAACAGCAATTCAAGGAGCCCGTCGAGCGGAGGATGGGAGTGCGGAGCTGAGATGGGAGATGGGAGACCGAGTGAAGGCTAAGTCAGTGTGAAGCGGAGAGAATTGCTACAACTGGCGCTGGGAGTTTCGGTCGCCACGCTGGCGGGCTGTGGAGGCTCTCAGAAACCCGACCCCGTCGTCCCGCTCCCCGACCCGCCCGCAGCCTTCCCCGAACCTCCAGTCCTGCGCTCGCAGGGCGGCCTGCTGCAAACCGAGCTGACTTGCATCAACGCCAGCAACGAGGCCGCCGGGCGCAGCGTCTATACCTGCACCTATAACGGGATGATCCCCGGCCCCACGCTGCGCCTCAAACAGGGCGACCGGCTGGACGTCAAGCTCAACAACCAGCTGCCTCCGTCCAGTTATCCCGCTCCCGCCAACATCAACCTGCCACCTCAGGACCCGAGTGTCACCAACCTGCACACGCACGGCTTCCACGTCACGCCCAAGGACCCGGGCGACAACGTGCTGCTGACCCTCGCGGCGGGCGCCTCCCACGACTACAGCTATTTGCTGCCGGACGACCATCCGGCCGGAACCTACTGGTATCACCCCCACAACCACGGCTCGGTCTCGGTCCAGATGTTCGGCGGGATGTCGGGGGCGATCATCATCGAGGGCGAGGTCGACCAGGTGCCCGAGATCGCTGCGGCGCGGGACATCCTGATGGTCCAACAGGCGCTCCGGGTGAACGACGAGGGAGTGATCCCGCCCGAAGATTTCGCGACGTTCTTCAACGATACGACCCAGATCCCGCTGATCAACGGCCTGTCCAATCCCGTATTGGAGGCGGTGCCGGGCGAGGTCCTCCGCATCCGGTTCCTCAACGCGGGCGTGGACGCTTTCATCCTGCTGGAGCTCGAAGGTCACGCGCTCTACCAGATCGCCTTCGACGGCAACACGTTCCCCGCGCCCGTGGAGCAGAGCACGATCTACCTGGGGAACGCCAACCGGGCCGACTTCATGATCCGGGCCGGAGCGCCCGGAACCTACGCGTTTCAATCGCTCTCGCACGATCAGGGCTTTGGGCCCACGGTGCCCTTCACGATGGCCACCCTCAGGGTGCTCGACCGTGCACCGGTCGAGATGGCCCTTCCCACCAGCCTGCCGGTCTCGCCCGCGCTCGCCTTCATTCCTCCGGATGAGGTCACCAACACGCGCCAGCTCACGTTCGAGGTGATGCCGCCCCAGCCCGATTTTCCCATCGCCGGCTTCAACATCGACGGGCAGAAATTCGATCCCGATCGCATCGACCAGCTGGTCGAGCTCGGGGCCGTGGAAGAGTGGACCGTCTTCAACACGACGCCGTTCGAGCACCCGTTCCACATTCACGTCAACCCGTTTCTGGTGGTGGCTCAGAACGGCGTGCCGCTGGACACCCCGGTGTGGCACGACACCATCATCCTGCCGGCCATGGGGAGCATCACTTTCCGCACGCGCTTTTCCGACTTTGACGGGATCTACGTGCTGCACTGCCACATCCTGACCCACGAGTGCGTGGGGATGATGCAGACCGTCAGCGTGGTGCCCCCGGGACTCTCGCGGCGCGAGAAAGAGCGGCGGGTCCGGGAGCACCGTCAGAAGCTGGCGCGCCTGCAGGACGAGTTCTGCGGCCTGCCGCGGCCCCAAACTCGTCTCAGGTGGGGGGCGCCCTCCGCTCCACGCGAAGCTTGAGGTGCAGCGGCCGCAGCGTGATGTTCGCCTCCGGCCGCACCTTGGTCTGATCCGCGTGATAGCGCCAGTCTCTGGCTAACACCGAGAGCAGCAAGAGCGACTCCATCCAGGCGAAGTGCTCGCCGATGCACACGCGGCTTCCGGCTCCGAACGGGAACCAGGAGAACCGCGGCCGCAGCGCGCGCAACTCGGGGGACCAGCGATCCGGGTCGAACTTCAGAGGCTCGGGGAACCAGCGCGGGTCGCGCTGGATGACCCACTGCGAGGTCAGCAGCAGAGCTCCCTTGGGGAAGCGGTAGCCGCCGAACTCCACCTCGTTGACGACCTTTCGGCCCATCACCCAGGCGGGCGGGAAGAGGCGCATCGACTCGGCCAGCACGTTGTTGAGCAGCGGGTGCTTCAAAACCTGATCCACCCGCGGCTCCACCCCCTGCAAAGACTCGGCCAGCTTGTCGGCCCACTCCGGATTGCGCGCCAGCAGCCAGAGAGTCCAGCTCATGGCGGCGGCGGTCGTCTCGTGACCCGCCAGGAACAGGGTCATCACCTCGTCGCGGATCTGCTGGTCGCCCATCTCGGTCTCCATCAGGCGCGACAGCAGGTCCTCGTGATGGGGGTTGGCGCGGTGCTCGGCGATCATGGCCTTCACGGTGTGGTCGAGCCGACCCTTGATGCGCTCGAACTTGCGGCGCAGCGGGGGGATGACCTTCTCGAGCAACTGGAATCCGGGCATGGAGGCCTGCATGAAGAGGTGCCGCGCGGTCGTGAGCGCGCGCCCGATCTCCTCGGCCTCGTTCTGCCCTTCGACCGAGGTCTCGAACAGCGCCCGGGCTACGATGTGGAGCGTCAGCTTGCTCATCTCCTCCCCCACCTCGAGGGTGGAGCCGGGCTTCCAGGCGGCGCTGGTCCGCTGAGCGTAGTCCGCCATCAGCTCGCCGAACACGGCCACCTTCTGCTTGTGGAAGACGGGCTGCATCAGCGCGCGCTGGCGCTTGTGGAGCTCGCCCTCGCTGGTCAGCAGGCCGTCTCCCAGCAGGCGGCGCGCGATCTGGAGACCGCGGCCCTTGACCATGTGCTCGTCGTGATTGATGAGCAACTCCTTCACCAGGTCGGGGTGGCTCAGCAGGTAGACCCGCTGCGGGCCGATGCGGAAGTAGGCCACATCGCCGTAGCGCTGGTGCAGCCGCTCGACGTACTTGAGCGGGTTCTTGCGCAGGCTGTAGAGGAGGGACCAGCTGACCAGGGGACGCGGTCCCGGCGGGCTTTTCAGTGCGGTCGTCATGGCTTGAGCTTACCCCAGAATTGTGAAGATTTGACGCAGGCTCGTGAAGGTTTTCCGGCGAAACTCGCCCGCATGTTGCAGATACCCAAGCTCGTCACCATCCAGCGCCACATCATGGAGGAGCAGCGGGACCATCCCGACGCCACCGGCGACTTCACCCGCATGCTCTACGACCTCATCCTGGCCATCAAGATCATCTCGCGCGAGGTGAACAAGGCCGGGCTGGTCGAGATCCTTGGCGAGGCGGGCACCGAGAACGTGCACGGCGAGCGCGTGCAGAAGCTGGACGAGTTCGCCCAGGACCGCATCTTCAAAGCCATGGACCACGGCGGGCACCTCTGCTGCATGGCCTCGGAGGAGTGCGAAGAGCTGATCCCCATTCCCCCTCAATTCGAGAAAGGGAAGTACATCATCTGCTTTGACCCTCTCGACGGCTCGAGCAACATCGACAAGAACGTCTCCATCGGCACCATCTTCTCGATCCTGCGCCGCAAGACGGCCAGCGGCGACGGCACCCTGGAAGACGTGCTGCAGAAGGGCACCGAGCAGGTCTGCGCGGGCTACGTGGTCTATGGCTCGTCCACCATCCTGGTCTACAGCGCCGGGCAGGGCGTGCATGGCTTCACGCTCGACCCCAGCGTGGGCGAGTTCTTGCTCTCACACGAGAACATCCAGATTCCCCAGAAGGGCAAGGTTTACAGCATCAACGAGGGCAACTCCAACCACTGGGACGAGGGCACCCGCAAGTTCATCAGCTGGCTGAAAGAGGACGACGCGGCCACGAAACGCCCCTACTCGCTGCGCTACATCGGCTCGCTGGTGGCCGACTTCCACCGCAACCTGCTCGACGGGGGCATCTTCCTTTACCCCGCCGACCTGCGCAACCCCGCCAAGCCCAAACCCAAGCTGCGCCTGCTCTACGAGGCCAATCCATTGGCGTACCTGGTGGAGCACGCGGGCGGTCTGGCCACCACCGGCAGCGAGCGCATTCTGGACATCCAGCCCACGGAGCTGCACCAGAAAGTTCCCCTGGTCATCGGCAGCCGTTTCGAGGTCGAGAAGTATCTCGAGTTCTACCGCGCTCATGCCGGGGCACCCAGTCTCGTTTAAAAAAATTCAGATTCGTCGGGCCGCGACGCGACGCCTAAAAACGTGAAAAAGCGAACATTTGCGCGCTTTTGCGGTGCAGGGTACCGGCGCCCATCGCGGAATGGAGGAAGCCCATGTCGTCCCGCAAGACTTACCTTCTCGACACCAGCGTCCTCCTCCACCGCCCCGACTCGCTCTTCAGCTTCGGGGACAACAACGTGGTCATCCCCATCGTGGTGCTCGACGAGCTCGATACCTTCAAGAAGGGTTCCTCCGAGCTCAACCGCAACGCGCGCGTGGTGATCAAGTTCCTCGACGATCTCAGCCGCCAGGGGCCGGTCAGCAAAGGGGTCAAGCTCGACAATGGCGGCACGCTCACCGTGGACATCATCCACGTGGTGGGAGAGCTGGCCGACCTGGGGCTGCCCAAAACCAACGACCACCTGATCCTGGCGTCGGCGGTGGGCATCAAGAAAGCCAACCCCAAGAAGAAGATCGTCCTGGTCAGCAAGGACATCAACATGCGGGTCAAGGCCGAAGCCCTGGGGCTGGCGGCCGAAGACTACCGGGCCGACCAGATCATCGACATCGCCGAGCTCTACACGGGCCAGGGCGAGCTGACGGTGGCCCCCGAGCTGATCGACCAGGTCTACGAGGAGCGCGAGGTGCGCGTCGAGGATCTCAAGCTCAACGGCCAGGAGCTCGCGCCCAACCAGTTCCTCATGCTCAAGAGCACCAGCTCGGCCTCGGTCACCGCCCTGACGCGCTACGACTCGGATCGGCGCGCCCTGGTGTTGCTGCGCGAACTGCGCTACGACGTGTGGGGCATCCGCCCGCTCAACCGCGAGCAGCGCTACGCGTTCGAGATCTTGCTCGACGACGAGATCCAGCTCATCACGCTGAGCGGCAAGGCGGGCACGGGCAAGACCATCCAGGCTATCGCTGCCGGGCTGCAAAAGGTGGTCAACGAGAAGATCTATCGCAAGCTCAGCATCTACCGCCCCGTCATCCCGATGGGACGCGACATCGGTTACCTGCCGGGCACCGAGCAAGAGAAGCTCTCCCCCTGGATGCAGCCGATCATGGACAACCTCGAGTTCCTGCTCAACGAGCATCAGGGCAGCGCGGCCGGCCGCAAAGGCGGAGCCGGGCGCCTCGACTACCTGCTCGACTCCAACGTGCTTGACATTCGCGCGCTGACCTACATCCGCGGGCGCAGCCTGCCCGGTCAGTTCATCGTGGTGGACGAAGCTCAGAACCTGACCCCGCACGAGGTAAAGACCATCATCACCCGCGCCGGCGAGGGCACCAAGCTCGTCTTCACCGGCGACCCCTACCAGATCGACCATCCCTACCTCGACTCGACCTCGAACGGCCTGACCCACGTGGTGGAGAAGTTCAAGGATCAGTCCATCGCCGCCCACATCACCCTTTCGAAGGGGGAGCGCTCGCCGCTGGCCGAGCTGGCCTCCACCTTGATGGAGAACTAGTTGGAGAACCTCCGCAACTTTGCCGTCGAGGCCGAGCGGCAGTACCGCCGCCTGGCGGAGTATGCCGAGTCGCTCGGCGTGCGCCGCGTGGCCGGGCAGTTGCGGGACCGGGCCGCCAAGATGAAGGCGATGCTCGAGCAGAACACCGAAGGCGGCGCCGAGCCGGCCCGTCCCTCGGTGCTGTCGGAGGCGGCCGACGAGCTCTACATCCTGGGCGAGGAGATCCATCACCGGCTGAGCCAGTGGCCGCCGGCCTCGCTGACTGAATTCCAAGATCTGGTCTTTTTCGTGCAGGCGCGCTCGGAGCGCCTCAGCATGCTGCTCCGCCTCGAGCAGCGCGCCGCCCTGGGAGACTCGGGCGAATCAGGCGAAGTGGGCGTCGTCGCCCTTCGCCGCCGGTGGGGCCAGGAGCCCTCGGCAGTGCAAGAGCCTCCCATTTTCCCCGGATCGTAAGGGCGCTACTTCTCCTCACCCTGTTGCTGGCGGTGGCCTGCGGGTCTGGCGCCGGGCCGGGCGTTGTACGAGGGGTCGACAGTCGACAGTCCACAGTCGACAGTGAAAAGACGCTGCGGGTGGCGGCGTGGAACGTGCGCAACCTGCTTCATGGGCCCGGGGAACGGCGCAAGACCGAGGAGGTGGCCGCGGGCGTCAGCGCTTTAAGGGCCGACGTGGTGGCGCTCGAGGAGGTGCAGGACCAGGCTCTGCTGGACGAAGTCGCGGCTCGGTCCGGTTACCCCACGGCTCTCCTGGTCGAGGGACGCGACCCGCGGGGCATCGACGTGGCCGTGCTCTCCCGGGTGCCTCTGAAGGGCTACCGCACGCATCGCGACGAGCCCGTCTGGTCACGCGACTGCCTGGAGGTGCACCTGGACGGTCCCCTGCCGATGGTGCTGCTCTGCAACCACTTCAAGTCGCGCCTGCGCCAGGGGCATCAAGAGGACGAGCGTCGCCGGGAGCAGGCCTTAAGGGCCCTGGAGCTTGCCCAGGAGCTCTCCGACCAGCCCGTGGCGGTGCTGGGCGACCTCAATGACGAGCCCGACAGCTGGGCCCTGCAACCTCTCTTCGACGACCTGCACGACGCCTTCGCAGGCGTGCCTGAGCGCGGCACGTTCTCGTATCGGGACCGCTCGCTGGCGCTGGACCACGTGCTGCTCAACGACCGCCTGCTCCCCCACCTGACTCGGGCCCAGGTCGAGCGCGGCCCGGCCTTCACCACCAGCGACCACAGCCCCGTCGTGGTGGAGTTTGCCCCCTGAGGCATTTGACACCCGGGAACGGCGCGGATATAACCAAAACCATGACTGCGGCCGGCTTCTGGCTCCTCCTTGCGTTGACCGGCGCCTCGATCGAGCCGATCCTGGTCAAGACCGGCTACCAGATGGCGATCTCGCCGCTCCAGCTGCTGCTGATCAAGAACCTGGTGGGCTCCCTGGCCATTCTCCCTCTGACGCGCACCTTCCGATGGGTCGGCCTGAAAGGACTGGGCCACATCCTGCCCGTCAGCCTGCTCCTCCTGGTCACCTTCGCCTGCAACTACACGGCCCTGCTCTACCTGCCCGCGGTGGCGGTGATCACCCTGGTGACCACGACCCCGGCCGTCGTGGCGCTCGTCAACCAGTTCCGGGGCCTGGACAAGCTCACCCGCAAGTTCTGGGCCGGCTTTGCACTCTGCTTCCTGGGTGTGCTGCTGACCGTGGGAGCTTTCACCACCGACACCTCGCTGGGCCACCCCCTCTGGTGGGTGGGGCTGCTGGCCTCCCTGGTCCAGATCGTCTCGTCGACCGTGTATCGCACCCGGATGGAGGGCGTCACGGCCGAGTTCAAGCCGGTGCTCGTCTCGAGCTACATCTTCCTCATCAACGGCCTGGTGTCGCTGATCGTGCTGGGACCGTTCGTGGGCCACATCCCCGCCGGCGCCCTCCCCATCGGCATCTGGACGGGACTGGCCGCGGCCGTGGCCAACGTGGCGTTCCTGACGGCGCTCCACCTGGTGGGCTCCACCAACATCTCGATCTTCAACATGCTGCAGCGCCCGCTGGTCATCGTGGCCGCCTCGCTCTTTCTGCACGAGCCGATGGATTGGGTGCAATGGATCGGCGTGGGGCTGGTGCTGGTGGGCGTGCCCATGGCCAACGTGAAGCGAGCTCCGAAGAAGGCCTAACCCCAGGGCCACAGAGAGCGGAAGAAATTCACGGCCTGCGGATCGGCGTGGCTCATCGTCCACATGTGCAGTCCGTAACCGAACTGGCCCAGGCCATATCCCGCCAGGGCCAACTGGCCGACGGCAACCACGCCGGTCGCGAACTGGCCCAGGCCGAAACCGAGCCCGAGGGCAAGCTGTCCGACGGCCACGGTGGCCAGCGTGAACTGACCCAACCCGAAGATGAGCCCCACGCCGAACTGAGCCAGAGTGAAGCAGCCGATCGCGAACTGCCCGATGGCAAAGATTCCGCGGGCCACCCGCAGGCGTCCCTCGGCCGTGCGCCCGAAGGACACGTGCACGAGGGGAATCCCGAAGAGCTGCTGGCGACTCTTCCACTCGAAGCCCACGCCGTTGTAGCTCCGTCGCGTCGGCCGGGGGGCTCCGCAGTGGGGACAGGCCAGGGCCTGGGTGCTGACAGTTCCTTCACAGTCCCGGCATTTCTCGAGCACGGCAACATCATACCATACGGATCAGCCCGAGGCAGCGCTCAAGCCGTAAGCCATACCGTTGCCCAGTAACAGCACCAGCTCGCCTTGCTCGCGAGCGACACGCGCAGCCTCGTGCAAGGGCACGCACTCGACCGGGAGGTCGGGACGCACCGAGCGGGCCCAGCTGCGGACCTGGAGAGGGTCCACGTCGCGACTGTCGTCGGCCCACTCGTGGAAAGTGGCGATGAGGTGCTGCAGGCGCGGCCAGCGGGCCAGGGTCTCGACGACCTTCTGGATGCCGAAGATGCGGTCCAGGAACGTGGCGCAGACCACCACCCGGGCGTCGGGGCGGTCGGCCTCCAGCATCGCGTCCAGGCTGGCCAGCAGCGCTTCCACCTTGGTCTGGCTGGAGGCGACCGTGTAGTAGCAGAGCGGGTCGCGGCTCACGATCTGCAGCCGTCCGGGCGTGCCCGTGCGGGCGACGCCCCGCACGATGGCAGACGGCAGATCGCCCCTCACGATGCCCCGATCGTGCAGTGCGAGTGCGGCCATGGCCGCCACGACCGCATTCTCGGCCTGATAGTCGCCGACGGTCTGCAGCTCCACCGGCAGCTCGAAAGAGCCTACCTGCAGCACCGCGCGCGAGCCAAGCAGCCCGCTCTGCACGGAGCGCACGAAGCCGTCCACGCCGTAGCGATACACGCGCCCCGTGGTGCGCGCCAGCTCCAGCGCGGCCCTCTCCACCTCAGGCGTCTGACGGCCCAGCACCACCGGCTCGCCGCCCTGCACGCCGCCCGCCTTGTGCCAGAGCGGGCCGCGCCCCACGGTCAGCTCCGGCATGAAATCATCCGGCGGCAACAGCATGCCCGAATGGTCGCTGCCGATGGGGGTCAGCACCGTCACGGCGCGATTCGGGAAGACCGACGCGGGGTCGTTGCGCAGGCCGATGTTGGCCTCGAGCACGGCCAGCGGGAACGCGGTGAAGAGCCGGCCCAGCACGAAGTAGCGCAGGTCGTAAGGAGCCCACGTCGGCTGTTGGGAGAGATACTGGGGCAACTCGTCCACGATGGCCGCGAAGTGCTCGCGGGAGATCCAGCGCGGCCCCTCGCCGTGCAGCGTCTGGTAGCGCTCGCGGTTGCCGTCGGGCGTCTCCAGCAGGGGGGGTTTGGTGCCCAGCGCCAGGTCGGGCTGCAGCTCCTCCAGGATGTAGGCCAGAAAGGCGGCGGTCGAGCCCTTTCCGCAGGAACCGGTCAGGACCGCCACCGGCACCTTCTCGAGCTGGTCGCGCAGGCCGGAGGCGCGGAAAAGCCAGTCGGTGCGGCGGGCATGAAAATCGGCCAGGTCGGCCGGGAACGCGTAGACCCCCTCCACCAGGTGCATAGCCTCGTCGAACGTCATCCGGTGGCCTTTGCGCCCGGAAGAGGGCATCCTCCGAAGGCCCGGAATTATTGTCTCTGATGGCCGAGCCGAAGAACTGGATCACCCCTCACCTGAAAGCGGCCGGACTCTCCCATCTCTTCCCCGGCATCGGGCAGTTCTACAACAAGCAGCCCGTCAAAGGGACGTTCTTCGTGGTGACCGCGCTTATCTCGATCGTGGGCGCCGTCGTCTTCACCGCCAAGGGCTTCGCGGCGATGTACGGCAGCGTGGTCTCGCTGGCCGACCCGAGCTACAACGTGGACGTCAATCCCATCGCCGCCATGGCGCCCGGCCTGCTCTTCATGGGCACCTGCATCCTGCTCTTCCTGTGGTCCATCGTCGATGCCTGGGCCGTGGCCAAGAAGCGTGGTCGTCAAGAAACCCCGGTCGAGGTCCAGAAGACCGTGCAGCAGCCCGTGCTGCCGCCTCCCCCGCCCAGCTAGCGGCTGATCCAGGTCACCACGCCCAGAGCCCCGGCGGCCCCCAGCGACGGGATGCCGTCCTCGAACATCGACCGGACGTAGGTCACGCGCGTCCCGCTGCCCAGGTGGACGTCGCCCGGCTGGAGCGGCACCCCGTCGAGCACGACCGGCCCCTGGCTGTGGTCGTCGTCGGTGTAGAGGGCGCCGACGATGGTGACCTCGTGGCCGGCGTAGATAGCGCCGTTCGAGTAAACCAGCCCTTTGAAGTAGGACTCGCCCATCCGGTCGTAATCCGTCCGTAACGTGACCTGGAGCTGCTGGTTGAGAACGCTCAGGTTGCTGCTGTTGCTCGGGTCGTACGCCAGGGTGGTGACCGCGTCCCACACGCCTCCGTCCGCGTCCGTCAGGGTACCCGCCAGCCACTTGTCGATAACGGCCTGGCAGTCGGCCGGCGACCAGCCCGTGACGGCGTTGCCATTGGCATCGGCCCACACGGCCCGATATGTCTTGTGAAGTGCGTCCAGCTTGTCGCGCAGGAAAGCGCCCGTCGGCCCCGCGGGCATCCGATCGCGCAACTTGCCGGCGTTGTCGTCGGCGTAACCCGGCATGACATAACCGGCGGCCAAGCCGATCGTGCCGCGCGCGTTGTCGAAGCGCACCTGCTGGGGGACGCCGTCCCCCACGTACTGATCCGGCGGATAGGTGGCGATGATGGTGTTCAGCTCGCGCACACCGGTCTGCAGTCCATCCCACAGCTCCGAGGTTTCCTGGCCCGGAGGCGTGGCCGGGTTGGGCGGATCGGCCGCGGCCAGCGAAGCCAGGTAAGCCGTGCCGTCGAAGCCGCGCAGGCTGACCGCGCCCCGGCTCATGAGCGCCACGTAGTCCGAGTCGCGGGTGGAGACGGTGGCGTCGCCGCGCAGGTCGGTCGCGCCGGTCACCAGCACGGCCCCCTTGCCGGTAATGGTGCCGTTGACGCGCAGATCGCCGTGCACGTAGACCCGCGCGTCGTCCTGCAAGACCAGGTCGCCGTCGATGGAGGTGTTGCCCGCGTAGTAGTAGTCACCCGTCGGCAAGACCAGAGTCCCCACCGCCGGCACCGCGGGGCCGGGACTTCCGGATTTGGCCGCCACCGCGCTCTC
The DNA here is from genome assembly GCA_039809865.1 of Vulcanimicrobiota bacterium. Classification (GTDB taxonomy): domain Bacteria; phylum Vulcanimicrobiota; class Xenobia; order Xenobiales; family QWHO01; genus QWHO01. The sequence goes on along the minus strand of JBDHVW010000002.1, from coordinate 159,026 downwards.
CACGTCGAACGAGGGCGCCGGCTTCTGGGGAGCGTCGGTGGCAAACCCGGCCACCTGGCAGTCGGGCGCCACGTTGGGGTTGAAGACGATGGCGGTCGGATCGGAGCCGCTCGAGGTCACTTTGCCCGTGACCACGGCCCGGTCGGTGGCCACCAGCTTCTGCCAGGTCATCATGGTCCCCGCGCCCGTCTTGTTGGAGTGGACCTCGACCTGGATGGGAGTGTTGGTTTCCAGGCTCTCGATGCCGTCCACCTTGAGACCGCCCTTGAAATCGACCCGACCGGCGGCCACCAGGGGCGCGTCGACGGTGGCGCCGCCCCCGCGCACGAGCGCCTCGACGCGGCGCTGCGAGCCGCGCACGCGCCCGGTCGCCACCAGCAGAGCCGAATGGGGCGGGATGTCGCCCAGGGGGGTAGCGCGCGGAGCGTCGGACAACAGGTTGTTCACCGAGTCGTCCGGCCCCGGCATGCCTGTGCCCGTGTAGAAGTCCACCGAGTATTCTCCGCCTCCCCACGGGGTGGCCTTACGATTGAATCCCAGGACCCAGGCGTTGTCCATCTCGAGCTGCGCGATGGCATCGGCTACGCCGGCCTCGGCCGTGTTGAGCGCGGCTTCCTGGTCGGAAGCGGTCCGGGCGTTGAGCATCCCGCCCCGCACCGAGGCAAAGAGGGCCATCACCAGCATCACCATGACGCCGCTCATCAAGAGCACGGTGATCAGAGCGAAGGCTTTTCGTTTCAATTTCTCATCCTCACCGTCGTTTTCATGCGGAGGGTCTCGAGGCGCTCGGAGCCGTAGCGCTTCTTCCGACCCTCCAGGGTGACCTCGAGCAGGTCCGGATCGGTCACATCGACCTGAAACAGAGTGACGTGCGTTGCCAGGGGACGTCCCGAGTTGCAGTAAGAGGAAAGCGGTTGCCCCGCGACGCTCTCGATGGGCGCCGCGGAGGTGGCCGGAGGGACCATGGGCTCTTCCCGCACCGCGAGGGTCTGGCTGGCCGGCGTGTAGTAGTAAACCAGGTACCTTTGCCAGACAGGGCGGAAAGTGATCGGGTCGACCACGAACTGCGGACTGGAACCGCTCGAAACGGCGGTCAAGAAGGAAAGGGCCGTCGCGTCGCGGCTCAAGCTGCCGTAAGTGCTGCCCTGAGCGTCCCGGTTGAGGCGCGCGAGCACCACCTGGAGATCGCGCATCAGGTCCAGTTCGGCGTCGCTCTTCTGCCAGGCCGAGGCACCCACCCGGTAGAGCTGGAACAGCAGCAGGCCCAGCAGCGTGAACAGGCCCGCCGCCAGGGACACCTCGATCAGGGTGAAGCCGTGCCTACGGATGGATGATCGTCTCCGTGACGTAGTTTCCGCGAGCCCAGAATACCCGCACGCGCAACGCTCGCAGACGGGGTCCCACCACGCGCAGGTCGACCACCAGCGTATACCCGTCCCGCGTCGGATACGGGGCCGGGGGAAACGTGCCGTCCGGGGCGTCGGGCACCTGGCCGTCGTAGGTCTTGTCCGCTTTGGGAAGGTTGTCGAAACCGTCGTGGCGGGCTCGCTCGAAGATCTCGTTGGCCATCTGGCTGGCCGCGCTCAGGTCGCGCGAGTTGCCCACCAGCTTCATGCCGCTGACGAATACGGTCGCCAGCGAAATGAATCCGACGGCGATCAAAGCGAACGCCAGCACAATTTCCAGCAGCGTGATGCCCCGCCTCATCATGCTGATTGTAGCCCAAGATTTGGGCCCGTCACACCTCGACCAGCACGCAGCGCGCCTCGTCACGGGAAATCTCCACCTCGCCGCTCTCGAGCGAGAACGAGAGGCGCTCGCCGCCCCCCTCGCCGCGCAGGCGACGGCCATGCTCGAGGCCGAGGCCGCGCAGGCGCTTGAGGCGCTCCCCGCCCGCGCGCAGGCGGAAGACGTGGCCGGTCTCGCCCGTGGGCAGATGGTCGGCCGACAGGCGCATCCCGCAGTCCGACGTGGCCTCGTGCACGAAGACCCCGGCGCACAGCTCGATGGTCAGCTCCAGCTCGCGCAGGCCGACCCGCACGCGCCGGCCGGCCGGTGCAGAACCCAGGTCCTCGACCGTAACGCCCGGCCACAAGCCCATCTCGGCGTAAGTGCGCAGGTTGGCGGCGCTTTCGTCGGCCACGCGCAGCACCACCTGACGACCTCCGCCCCGGACCTCGCACAGGCTGCGCGCCTCCACGGCCGTCACCGTGCCGTCGAGGGCCGGAATGGGCGAGCCGTGGGGGTCCATCTTCGGGTAGCCCAGGGCAGCGTCGATGCGCGCCTCGAGCTTCTCCGAGATGAAGTGCTCCAGGCGCTCGGCCTCGGCGTGCACCTCGTCCCAGGAGAAGCCCAGGGCCTGATTGAGGTAGAGCTCGAGCAGCCGGTGGTGCCGCACCATCTCGACAGCCACGCGACGGCCGCTCTCGGTGAGCTGCACGCCGTGGTAACGCTCGTAGAGCACGAGTCGCTGCTCGGCCAGCCGCTTGAGCATGGCCGTTACCGAGGCCGGCGTGACGCCCTGCCAGTCGGCCAGGTGCTGGGTGCTGACCGCGCCGTGCTCTTGCTCGATGGCATAGATGGCTTTGAGGTAGTCCTCCATCGCCGGGCTCAGCGCACGCTCGGAGCGCGACGGCTTGTGGGTCACGCCAGCTCCGCCGCCCGCCAGCGCGAGCACCAGAAACCGGCCACGCTGCCCATCAAGAGCATTCCGCCCAGCAACCAGGGGTCTGGCGGCGGCAGAAACGCCAGGTCATAGGGGTAAACCATCGTCTGCCCGGCCGGGAACGCGTGGTAGACCGACTGCCCGGCGCAGGAGGCGGCGAGCTGCACGGGCACCAGGTAGGCCAGCAACAGCCCGACCAGCGAGCCGAACGCGACCCAGGCGGGATGCGAGAGCCGGAAACGGCCCGCCGAACGAAGGGCCAGCAGGAACGTGACCGGCACGGCCACCGCGGGCGCGCAGGGGAAGAGCCAGATCAGCCAGAGCGCTGTCAGGACAGCCATCCAGCCGAGCCCGAGCAGCCCGCGCGAGCCCTCGCCGCGCACCGTGTAATCGGTCGAAGCGGGGTCGACCCACAGGTAGAGACGGTCCACCAGCAACCCGGACACCAGCCAGCCCACCAGGGCCGCCAGCATCCAGGTGGCGCCGCTCAGCCAGCCCGGGCCGAGCCAGTGCGGCTGCAGACGCGAGGTGATGCAGAGGGCGCAGCCGGCCGAGAAAAGGCTCCACCCGGCCGGCAGCCGGCCGGCCGCCAGGGCCGCGAACAACCCCGCCACCAGCCCGCACACCGACGCTCGCAAGGCGTTGTCCACCCCGAGCGCCACGAGCACCCAGGCCCCGAGGCACCCCACGACGACGGATGCCACGGCCCGGAGCTCGACGGGAGCGTCAAGCCACTTCATGGGCTCAGTAAGGAGTCAGGAGTAAAGAGTAAAGGGTTGTGACCACGGATGCCTTGGATACATCCGGGCCGTCTCAACCCCTGGGCTTCTCCCGTCTCCCGTCTCCCATCTCCCATCTAATACACCTTCGAAGTGCGCTTTTCGCCGGTGTAGTCGATGTAGACCGTCTTCCACTCGGTGTAGAAGTCGATGGCCTCGCGGCCCTGCTCGCGGCCGCCCAGGCCGGTGTTCTTCAGGCCGCCGAACGGCAGGTGCGCCTCGCCGCCCATGGTGGGCGAGTTGACGTGGGTGATGCCCGACTCGATGCGGTGCACGTAGCGCATCATGCGATTGATGTCGCGAGTGTAGATCGAGGACGACAGCCCGAACTCGATGTTGTTGGCCGCCTCGATCGCTTCGTCGAAATCCTGGACGCGGATGACCGAGAGGACGGGTCCGAAGACCTCTTCCTGGGCCAGCCGATGGGTCACCTTGACGTGGTCGAAAATGGTCGGCTCGACGAAGAACCCGTGCGCGTGCTCGCCGTCGGTCATCCGGTGGCCACCGGCCAGCAGCTTGAGGCCCTCGTTCTTGCCGATCTCGATGTACTCCAGCACGGTGTCGAACTGTCCCTGGTCCACGCTCGGACCGAGGTCCATGCCGGCGTTCAGGCCGTTGCCGACGACCAGCTTCTTGGTGCGGGCCACCAGCTTCTCCACGAACTCGTCGGCGATCTCGTTGACCACGATGGCGCGTGAAGTGGCGGTGCAACGCTGTCCGGTGGAGCCGAACGCGCCCTGCACGGTGGCCTCGACCGCCAGATCGAGGTCGGCGTCCTCCAGGATGATGATCGGGTTCTTGCCGCCCATCTCGCACTGGATTTTGATGCCGCGCTCGGCGCCGCGCCGGTTGATGTCCATGCCGACGCCGGTGGACCCGGTAAAGGAGATGGCGCGCACCTTGGGATTGGTCACCAGCTCGTCGCCCACGGCGCGGCCCGGGCCGAGCACCATGTTGACCACTCCCGGGGGCAGGCCGGCCTCGTGGAAGATCTCCATCATGAGGCAGGCGGTCCAGGGGGTGTTGGTGGCGGGCTTGAACACGATGGTGTTGCCGGACACCAGACAGGGGGCCATTTTCCACAGCGGAATGGCCACCGGGAAGTTCCAGGGGGTGATGATGCCGACCACGCCCAGCGGCTGGCGCACCGTGTAGCAGAAGTTATTGGGCAGCTCGGAGTCGACCGTGTGGCCGCCCAGACGGCGTCCCTCGCCGGCGGCGAACTCGACGGCGTTGATGGCTTTCTGCACCTCGCCGCGAGCCTCGGTGATCACCTTGCCCTCTTCCATCGTCAGGGCGCGAGCCAGCTCTTCCTTGCGGGCCTCGAGGATGCGCACGACCCGGAACAGGAAGTCCCCGCGCTTGGGCGACGGCACGTCGCGCCACTTCTCGAACGCCTCGTGGGCGATCTCGATGGCCCGGGCGGCATCCTCGCGCGTGGCCATGATGACGTCGCCCAGCTTCTCGCCGTTCGCCGGATTCAAGTTGGGCACGACCTTGGTATCCTCGGTCGCCTCGTGCCATTCGCCGCCGATGTAGCTCTTGAACTGATGCGTGGGGGGAGAAGCCAGTGACATGCCGTTACCTCGCCTTCGATGGTCGGATCGCTTGATACCGCCGAGCTTTTCAACAACGCAGGAGATCGTCCCTTTTGGTTGAATATCGTTCAACATACCAGAGCGAGGTGAGAACTTTGGCCGTAGTCTACAAGTTCACCCGAGAGGGTGTCATCGACGAGATCACGTTTCCCAGCATCGAGCGCGCGCTCGACCGTGCGGTAACCGACCACAAGTCCGGTGAAGCCGAGCCCGCCCAGATCTCCAAAAACGGCGTCGTGCTGCTGGATCAGCAGACCATCCTCGAGACGACTCTGGAATAAACCGGTCTAGGTCGCGTATTGCATCCAGGCCGAGTCGTGGGCCGCCGGGGCGGTCGTGAGCGGCTGGGTCACCGGGCGGTGGCTTACCACCGCCAGGATCAGGGTGACCATCGCCAGCACCGCCAGGCCCGCCGACACGGCGTGGGACGTTTCCCATTGCTCGCGCAGCGCCATCCAGTTGTAGGGCGCCTCCGTCCAGTTGGAGGTGGCGACGTTGGCGGGATAGGTGAGCGTCCAGAAGATGGCCTGCGTGCCCGCCAGGCACCCGAACGAGAGCAACGCCAGCAGTGACTGGCGCGGCTCGTGACGCAGGGCAGCGGCCAGGCCCAGCGTGGTCAACAACGCGCCCACCACCAGCACGCCCGTCAAGTCCCACCCGGCGTAGGCCTTCTGGGCGGCGTAGTAATCCACCCGATCCATCTCGAGCTTGTTGCCCATCGACATCAGGTGGGAGAGCAATGGCGCCATCGACAGCGAGACGAACAACAGGCTCAGAATGCACAAAAGGCGACGCACGCTCATAGCTCGAGCATACGTCGCCTTCGGCGCCAGGGGCAACCGACGCGGTTACTGCGTGAACACGGTATCCGTGTCGCTCAGATAGTCGTCGAACAGCATGTCGCCGTCGGGGTCGATGCTGGGGCCCTCGACGTCCTCGTAGAGGCGCGCCTGGCCTTCGATCGCCTGAGCGGCCGCCTCCTGGCCCATCTCGTTGAACATGCCCGAGAGCCGATGCATCAGCGCCGCATCCTGGGGAGCCTTCTGCAGAGCCGCCTGGGCCGCGTTCACCGCGCCCGGCAGGTTGCCGCGCTGGTCTTGCACCGCCGACCAGAGCGCCAGTTTCGCCGGGTCATCGGGAGCTTTCTCGACCTCGGCCTGGGCCGCTCCCAGACTGACGGCGGCGCCTTTAGAGGCGATCTCGAAGCGCTGCGCCCCCAGCACGGTGGCGCCGACCTGGACCTGCCACACGAAGGGCGAGTCCGGGGTGAGAATGGGTCCGTCGTAAAGCACCGACTTGCCGGCCGTCTCCGAGCTCCAGATCTGCTTGTCGTTCTGGAAGACCGTGACCAGGTAAGGACCGGAAGCGTTGGTGGCCCAGCTGAACGTGGGCATGCCCTCGCGGGCGGTCAGGGAGAGCGTGTTGCCGGTGGCGACCTTCTGGCGGTCGGGCTGGTCGGGCCGGATGGCCTCGCCCAGGTCGGACTCCTCGACCTGCAGGGCGCTGGCATCGCCCTTGATGAGGTGGCCGCCGCCCCGGCCCACCCGCACGAGGCAGGGGCCGGTCAGGCGCTCGAGATGGCCGTCGCCATAATAGGCCAGCGTGACGGTGGCCCCCGGGGCCAGTTGGATGAACGTGCCGGCGGCGACCGGCTCGAGGGTCTGCAGCTTGCCCCGTTTGGCCTGCTTCAACGTGCCGCCGCCCGAAGGCAGCGTGAGAGAGCGGGACTTTCCGGTCTTGGACGCCACCACGGCCACCGGTCCCTGGGTTTGCGCCAGCACGAGCCCGGCCAGGCAAAGGAGGATGAGGGGAAGGAGGATTTTAGAACGGATCATGCGTCCCCGGGTTCCCAGGAAAGGGCGGCTAGTCCTCCTGGCCTTTGCCCGCGATGGTGATGCTGAAATCGCGACCGCCGGTCAGGTTGACGTGCACCTCGGAGCTGGGGAAATCCCACACCGAGCGCTGGCGCTGGACGGCATCGCTATCCAGGTCGTCGTCGCGGTCCGGGGGGCCGTACATCTTGCTGACGAAGCTCTCCATCTCGGCGAACTCGTTCGGGGTTCCGGACGGGTAGCGCTGCGGGCGAATATAGATGCCCACCAGCTGCCCCGAGTCCTTGTCGAACGGGAACAGCACGGCGTAGGGCTTCTTGCCGAAATAGTAAGCCGGGAGGAAGAACGGCACGTATTTGTTCGGCTGCGTGTAGATGCCGGTGAAGGGCTTGAGCCTCTTGCCCAGCCTGGCCTTCACCTGCTCCTCGGTCATGCCGAGCTCGACCTTGTCGAACCCCTTCACGTCGGCGGGCCGCTTGCCGTCCTGCGGTAACGGGGCCTGCAAAGGCAGGGCGTCGGCGCCGTCGATGTATTCTTGAGCCCTGGCCGAGCGCACCCCTGGCAGCTCGGCCACGACGCGCTGGGCGTAGGCGTAGGCTTTGGACTTCTTGTTGGGCAGCTCGTCCTGCCCCGCGTGGGCCAGGAAAAGCTGCTGGACGATCTCCGGATCGTCGGGCGTGAGCTTCTCGGCCTTCTCGAGCGGGACGAGCGCCTGTTTGAACTTGCCCTGCAGCACCAGGTCGGTGCCCTCGCGCACCAGCAAGAACGTGGTCTGCTCGGCGGCCGGACTGGGCGCAGCCGAAGGGGTCGCGGTGGGAGTCGTGGTCCAGGTCTCGGTGGGAATGGGCGTCTCGGGCGTCTTGGGAGCCTGGGAGCAAGCGGTGACGAGAACCAGCGCAGCGCAGAGGACCTTCAATCGCATCCTGCGAGCTTCGGTTTCGAAACGCCAGCGTCCTGGCAAGAAATTTTTCAGACCCAGCCGGTAAGTTGGGGACGTGCAACTGCAGCAAGCCACGGCCGCTCCGATTTTCAAGCCGCTCCCGGCGCCTCCGGCGCCCGGTCCCGAGAAGGCCATGGCCGACGTTCACGTCGTCTCGCTCATCGACGCCAGCGAGACCGTGGTCGAGACCTACGCGGTGGCGTGCATGGAAAATCTGGAGCGAGCCAAGAGCAATGCCGGCAACCAGTTGACCGGCGCGGTCCTGCTGCAGCGCAGCGGCGTCAGTGTGGCAGAGAAGCGCACCAAGGCGGCCGCGGCTGTCTTTCTCCCCCGCTTCGCCGCAGCCGGGCTGGGCGCTTATGCCGGCATCTCCGTCACGGGCCACATGCTGGGCGGTCTCGTGGGTGGAGTGGTGGGCTGGTCCCTGGGGGCGCGATTCGCCGATAAAAACTTTGGCCGCACGATTCTGGCTGGAATGGCGCCCGACGATGGCGCCGAGCCTTTCTGGAAAGGAAGCCGCACCTACGAGCTGCAGCCAACCACCTCCCCCGCCATCGACTCCAAAGTGGTCGCCCAGGATCCGGAGGCCCGCGGGGTCAACACGAAAGCCGGCGGCGAGCTGCTGGGCCAGGAGATGGTCAGGCACCCCGACAAACTGACCGTCGCCCACCTGCTCGGACACGGGCTGGCCTTCCGCGAGACCGCCGGGATGGACTTTGGCGCCTACAAGGCGCTGCTGTCCCAGGCCACGGTGATGGCTGGCCGGCCGGTCGACCTGCTGCTGGTCGAGTCGTGCTTGAACGGCAACCTGGAAGCTCTCCTGGCCACTGCTCCCTACGCCCGCTACGCGGTGGTCTCCGAGGAGGTCGTGCTGGCCGGCTCGATGTCGGGCGCGTTCGCCAAAGCGATGGGCTCGTTGCGCGGTCAGCCGGTGACGCCCGGCGAGCTCGGAGCGCGCGTCATCGCCTCCAACCCCGACGGCTCGATGGAGTTCTTCGGCGCCATCTTTGGAATGCGCGACCCGAGCGCCCACAAGCCCGAGGACACACCCGAAGTGACCGTCTCCAAAACTCGCGCCGAAACCATGGCGCTGGTGGACATGGCCCAGATTCCGGCCCTCGGCCAGGCGGTCGACAAGCTGGGAGGTCTGCTCGTGCAGGAAGTCCGCAACGGCAACGCGGACGCTCTGCGGGAAGCAGCCGGCGGCGCCTTGACGGCCGGCCACCAGGGCGCGCTGATCGGTGCCAAGATGCAGCTCGGTGTGGGCGACCTGAACCTCTTCGTGGAGAATGTCGGCCAGATGGTAATGACCGGAATGATGCATTCCACGCAGCCCCGAGCTCTGCTGGGAGCCCTTCGCGACGTGCAGAAGCAACTCTATCAGACCGTTCCCACCGCCTCGATCGGAATGCAATACGGCAACTCGGCCGGCCTCACCGTGCAGCTTCCCACCCCCAGGCTGGCGCTGCTCGACAAAAAGCACCCCGACACGGTGGCCAACAGCGCCATGCCGCCCCGCTGGCGGGAGTTCGTCGAGCTGGCCAGTCGGTGAGAATCCTCCTCCTTCTCCTGGCCATGCTGCTGGTGAGCTGCGGGGCGCCGCCCACGGTCGAGGTCACGCCGTCGGCCAGTCCCACCGCGGCCATGTCGCCCGCCGACGAGCCCACGCTCGTCTTTCGCTCGGGCGCCCGCGAGAAGAGCTTCACCCGCACGCAGCTGCTCAACCACCCGTCCAAGAAAACCCTCCACATGATCGATCAGTCCGGTTATCAGGGCCGCGAGATGGATTACGAGGTGGTGCCCGTCTCAGCGCTGGTGGAAGGGCTGGAGCTGCCCCCTGACAGCGAGCTGCACTATCAAACCCGCGACGGGTTCTCCTCCAGCGTGGAAGCCGCCAAGGCGGTGAGCACCGATCCCAATCGGGCCATCGGTTACATCGCCGTCGAGAAGCCGGACCAGCCGTGGCCGAAATTCGAGGGACGCAACTACACCGCCGGGCCCTTCTACCTGGTCTGGGATAAGCCGGAGCTCTCGGGGATCGGGCGCGAGGAATGGCCCTTCATGCTCTCTTCTTTCACGGTAGAGCCCTCCATCGCGTCGCGTTACCCCAAGATCGTGCCCACCAGGAAGGGCACGCCCGAGTATCGGGGTTACCTCCTCTTCGTCAAGAATTGCTTCCCCTGTCACACCATGGACGGCCAGGGCACCTCCAAGATGGGCCCCGACCTGAACGTGCCCCAGAACCCCACGGTCTACCTCACCCCGACCGCCTTCCGTCAGCTGATCCGCGACCCCCGTTCGGTGCGCATCTGGCCCGAGCTCAAGATGACCGGATTCGACAAGAACATCCTGAGCGACAAGGATCTCGACGATCTGGTGGCCTATCTCAAGTCGCGCGTCAAGAAGACCTGACCCTTTCCAACCCGCGCCACCAGCCGATGATCGTCGCAAGGTGCGATCTCGACACGCGGCGCGAATCATTCTATTAGCTCTGGCCTACTTCGTGACCGGGAAACTGGCGCTCGCCCTCGCCATCCCCCCCGGCTATGCCACCGCGGTCTGGCCCGGCGCGGGCATCGCCCTGGCCTGCGTGCTGCTGTGGGGTTACCGGGTCAGCCCCGGGATCCTCCTCGGCTCAATGGGAGTGAATCTACCGAATTTGCTCGAGGGTCAGTCGACCCTGGAGGCCTTTGGCACCGCCGCCCTCATCGGACTCGGAGCCGCACTGCAGGCGGTGCTGGGTGCCTGGCTGATCAAGCGCGTGGGAGCCTATCCGGGGCTGCTGGAGCGAGCCCGGGACGTACTGGCGTTCTTTGCGCTGGGCGGCCCCTTTAGCTGCATGGTCGGCGCCACCATGGGAGTTCTGACCCTGCGCGCGTCCGGAGCGATCCCGCCCGAGGGCGCCTCGTTCAGCTGGCTGACGTGGTGGGCCGGGGACAGCATCGGAGCGATGATCGTCACTCCGATCGTCTTGCTCTGGAGCGTTGGAACACCGCTCCGGCGCAGGCTGCTGGTCACGGCGCCGTTGCTCATCCTGTTGGGACTCGTCATCTCGCTCTTCCTCTCGGTGCGCCGCTGGGAAGAGCGGCGGGTGGCACTCGAGCTCGAGCAGCGCACCACCGAGCTCACCGACTCCCTGCGCAAGGACCTCGCCACCTGCATCGAGATTCTGGACGCCCTGGGCCGGTTCTACGACAGCACGTCCCGGGTCGAGGCGTCCGAGTTCCGGTCCTATGTCAGCCGCGCCCTGAGTCACCATCCGATCCAGGCGCTGGCCTGGGTGCCCCGGGCGGGAAATCGTTTTCCGGTCACCTTCATCGAGCCGCGCGATCCCAATCGCAAGGCCGTGGGCTTCGACATCGCCTCCGAGCCTCGCCGCCGGGCGGCGCTGGCGCGAGCCCGCGACAATGGCACGGTGACGGCCAGCCAACCGTTGCGGCTGGTGCAGGACAGGGAGGGGCTGCAGAGCGTGGTCCTCTTTCTGCCCGTTTACCGCCGGGGTGCGCCGCACGACACCGTGGCTCAGCGCCGGCGCAACCTGATCGGCTATGCCACCGAAGCCCTGCGCATCGCGCGCATCGTCGACTCGGCGGCCGGGCCGCGCCTGACCTCGGAGATCGGTCTCGAAATCCGCGACAACGATCAACTGATTTACCGTCGCGGCGGGCCGGCCGACGCATCGGTCTGCCAGACGGCCATCACTATCGACGTGGCGGGCCGGCGCTGGGAATTGCTGTACTCGCTGCCTCCTCAGGCGACCCTGCTGCAGCCCTCGTGGGAGACCTGGGCCGTCCTGATCGGGGTCTCCCTGTTCACCGGGTTGAGCGTGGCGTTTCTGCTGATCCTGACCGGGCGCACCTCGATTCTGGAGGCCGACCGTCGTCAGATCCAGTTCGAGCGCGACCGCATCTTCGCGCTCTCGCTCGACCTGCTGTGCACCGCTTCGCTGGACGGCTATCTCAAGAGCGTCAATCCGGCCTTCAGCGAGACCTTGGGCTGGAGCGATCAGGAGTTCCTGGCGCAACCCTTCCTGAGATTCATCCACCCGGACGATCGCGAGTCCACCCGGGCTGAGCTGCAGCGCCTGGTCGCCGGAGCACACGCGGTTCGATTCCAGAACCGCTGGCGTTGCCGTGACGGGGGTTACCGCTGGCTGTCCTGGACCTCCGCACCTCCCAATGCCGAAGGAACCCTTTTCGCGCTGGCCCGCGACATCACCGAGCACAAGCAGCTCGAGCACGAGCTGGCCGGGGCCCGTGATGCCGCCCTCGAGACGGCGCGTCTCAAGTCGGAGTTCCTGGCCACGATGTCGCACGAGATCCGCACGCCGATGAATGGCGTCCTGGGGATGGCCAATCTCCTACTCGACACGAAACTCTCAGCCGAGCAGTTGGATTTCGTCCAGACCATCAAATCCAGCGGAGATGGCCTGTTGGCGATCATCAACGATATCCTGGACTTCTCGAAGATCGAGGCCGGCAAGCTTGTCTTCGAGCAGATCGACTTCGACCTGACGCCCACCATGGTCGACGCTGTCGAGCTGCTGGCGGAGCGGGCGCGCGAAAAGGGGGTCGAGCTGACCTGCGCGCTCGACCCGGATGTGCCGCGAGGCTTGCGAGGAGACCCGGGACGCCTGCGGCAGGTGGTGTTGAACCTGGTCTCCAACGCGGTCAAGTTCACCGAGCGCGGCTCGGTGGCCGTGCGGGTCGAGGTGGACGAGGACGGCTCGGAGAGCTGCTTGCTTCGCTTCAGCGTGCGCGATACGGGCATCGGCCTGACGGAAGAGGACCGCGCGGGTCTGTTCCAACCCTTCTCGCAGGCCGACGGCTCGACGACGAGGCGCTTTGGAGGCACCGGCCTGGGCCTGGCGATCTGCAAACAGCTCGTGGAGACCATGCAGGGGCAGATCGGGCTGGTGAGCCGTCCGGGCCGCGGCTCTACCTTCTTCTTCACGGCACGTTTCGAGAAGCTGCCTGAGGTCGCGCTCAAGCCAAGCGCGCCCAAGCCCGAGCTCCAGCCTCTCGCGACGGTCGGTGAGCTCAAGGTCTTGCTGGCCGAGGACAACCCCGTCAACCGCAAGGTCGCTCAGCGCTACCTCGAGAAGCTCGGTTTTACGACCTACAGCGTGGAGAACGGGCGGCAGGCCTCGGAGGAGCTCGCCCGCGGGGTCTACGACGTGGTGCTCATGGACTGCCACATGCCCGAGATGGACGGGTTCGTGGCCACCCAGAAGATTCGGGCCTACGAAAGCCGGACCGGCGCGGCGCGCACGCCCATCATCGCGCTCACCGCCAGCGCCATGCAGGGCGATCGCGAGCGTTGTCTGGAGGCCGGGATGGACGACTTCGTCTCCAAGCCCGTCGTCTTTGCCGAGCTGCGGGCCGCCCTGGAGCGTTCGCTCAGCGTACCGGCCGCCTGAGGACTCCTGCCCCTGCCCGAGCGGCCCGGCGGTGCGTTAGGCTCAGGCCATGAGAAACACGATTCTGGCCCTGACCGCGGGCATTGCGCTTTTCATGGGCGCCGGTGCGGTCGCGCAACAGTCCTATCCCTCGCCCGAGCAGGGTTTGAGCCGGTCGCCGTCCCCCTCGCCGACGACCACCCCGTATGACCACAAGCTCAACCCTGACAGCACTCTGAACCGCACCGGACCGCGCCCGAGCTCGGCTCGCCCCGGCACCTCGGACGACAAATCCAAGCCGATCACGAGTCCCAGCCCGCGCTAGGCCTCGTAGACGGTCTGCCCGCCCACCACCGTGCGCAAGACTCGCAACTCCATCAAATTGTCGGGCGCTGGCCTGCGATCGAGCACCACGAAGTCAGCCAGGCAACCCGGGTCCAGACGTCCCAGATCGGGCCGGCCCACGGCCAGTGCCGCCTGGCGCGTGTAGCCGTCGAGGGTGCGCTCGAGCGAGATGCGCTCCTCGGGATACCAGGAGCCGGCCTGCCCGGGCCACATCCGCTGCACGGCGGCGTGCATACCCAGCCACGGATTGGGATCGGCCACCGGGGCGTCGCTGCCGAACGCGAACAGCACTCCCGTCTCGGCCAGAGTGCGCAGTCGGTAGTAACTGATGGCGCGAGCTCCCAGCAGGCGCTCGGCGGCCTGCATGTCGTCGAGCAGGTGCAGCGGCTGCATGCTGGCCGTCAGACCCAGGCGAGCCACCCGGGGGAGATCGACAGCGTCGCCCAGTTGGATGTGCTCGATGCGGTCGGGCACGGACAGCGGCGATGGTCCCAGCTCCTCGAACAGGTCCAGGCAGACGCGAATGGCCTCGTCGCCGATAGCGTGCACGCAGATCGGGAGGTGGCGCGCCCGGGCCCGGGCGAACCCGGCGCGCAGCTCGGCCGGCTCCGACATCCAGATTCCCTCCCAGGGCTTCGGGTCGAGCATCTTGCAGGTGCGCGAGCCCATCGAGCCGTCCGAGAAGAACTTGACGTGTCCGGTGTGGTAGCCGTCGGGCTCGGGCAGCTCGAGAGCGAGCTCGTGGGCCGCCACGTTGCAGAAGATCCGCATGGGGAGCTGTAGCTTGCGGAAGGCCGCGCGCGAGGCCACGCCTTCGTGCTGGTCCTTGATCCGCTGGTCGGTGAAGGCCGTGACCCCCATGGAGAGCAAATGCCGGGCTCCCGCGCTGAACTGCCGCTCGACCTCCTCGGGACCGGGCTCGGGAACGTGGTCGGTCACCAGCGCGATGGCCAACTCGAGCAGGCGGCCTTCCTCAAAATGGATCGCGCCACCGGGCGGGTCGGGCGTGTCCGGACCGATGCCGGCCAGCTCGAGAGCCCGCGTGTTGGCCAGGGCAGAGTGGAGGTCGGCCCGCCACAGCAGAGCCGGCCGGCCGGGACTGACAGCATCGAGCTGGGCTCGGGTGGGATAGATCTCGGTGAAGCCCTGCCCCTGAATCCAGGCGCCGGGCGCGGCCCGGGCCACGCGCTCGAGGAAGTCGTCGACCGAGACGCAGCCCTTCAGGTCGACCTGCTCGCGCTGACGACACCACATCAGGTAGTGGAGGTGCGAATCCCAGAGGCCCGGCACGATCCAGGCCTCGCCCAGGTCCACCGTTCGGTCGGGGGCCCCCTGTGCGAAGCGGCCGTCCTCGACCAGCAGGCTCTGGCCGTGTCGCGTCTGCCAGAGCGTCTTCACGGGGAGGGCAGCAGGCAGCGCACCACCACGCCGGTGGGCTGGTTGGGAATCAGCTCGAGGGTACCGCCCAGCATCTGGCAATGATGGCGCATGCCGAGCAGACCGAGACGAGCGGACTCGGGGGCGTTCTGATCCAACCCCAGGCCATCATCCTCGATGCAAAGCAGCACCTGCTGGTTGACGCGCGTAAGGCGCACCTCGATGTGGTTTGCCTCCCCGTGCTTCACGGCATTGTTGAGGGCCTCCTGGACGATGCGATAGACGTGCAGGGACGGTTGCCCCGGCGCGAACCCACAGTCGACAAGCTCCATGCGACAACGGATTCCGAAGATTTGCTCCAGGTCCTGCCCCAGTCGGCGCAGAGCGCTGAGGAGGCCGTGCGTCTCCAATTCGGGGGGATAGAGGCCCTGCGCCAGGCTGCGCGTCTCGACGATCGCTTGCTGACAGAGCTCCATCAGCCGATGGGCAAGCGCCGCGACCTCCGGGTTGCCGTCCTTGAGCCGCCGGTTCAGAGACCCGGCCACGAAGCTCATGGCCGCGAGGCGCTGGCCGAGGTTGTCGTGCAGCTCCTGTCCGAGACGCCTCTTCTCGGCCTCGGCCAGGTCCACTAAGTGGCCGACCGCCCGCCAGTCCTGGCTGAGATCGTGGACGAGCGCAATCCAGCGGTCGGGGCCCGAATTCCGCGTTCGGGTAACCGACACCTCGGCCTGGAACGCTCTCCCATCGCGACCACGCCCGAGGCACTCGTAGCGACCTTCGCGCAGGTGGCATCCGATCAGCACGTCGGCCAGCTTCCGACCCTGCCAATCCACGGCGCCGAAGAGGTCTTCCGCGGCCGTGTTCCCGGCTTCGATAGTGCCGTCCGACCGCATCTCCAACACACCCAGGGTCGTTTCCTCGGACAGTCCGCGCGCGGCACCCGCGCTGACGGCCATCGCCTCGCGCATGCGCATCTGGCGTGTCAGGTCGATGAGACCCACCCGCACCGTCGTCTCGGTGGCTCTGACAAAGGACAGTTGGAGTCGCCGCGACTGGCGCGCGTCCACCTGCAGAGCGTCACAATCCTCCCCCGCCAGGGAGCGCCAGAGATGTCGCAGGCAGGGCACCATCGACTCGCGCGAGAGGCAGGAGACCACGGGCATCCCGATCAACAGCGGAAGCCCGCAATCGAGCATGTGGCTGGCGGCCTCGTTGGCTTCGAGCACGCGAGCCGTCGGGTCGAGCGCCAGATAGCCGACAGGGGCAAGTTTATAGAGCTCGTTACGCTCTTCGACCTGCCGTTCGAGCTGAATGTGCCTCCAGTGCACCATCTGCAGAGACTGGCTCAACTCACGACGGCGGGCGAATCGCTCGATCGCCTTGCGAATGGCCAGCAACAGCTCCTGCCCCAGATTGTGCGCGATGGCGGTCTTGACCAGATAGTCCTCGGCTCCGGCGCGAATCGCCTGGATGATGGTCGTCTCCTCGGTCGTTCCGGTCAAGAACACGATTGGAAACTCGAGCTCGGCGCTCAGGAGCTGCCGTCCATCTCCGTCGGGAAGCTGGAGGTCGACCACGCCGCAATCGAACTCATTTTGCTCGAGCGCCTGCAATCCGCTGGCCAGGTCTGGTGCTTCCTTCAGCTCTACACCCTGGCCTTGGAGGGCGCCCCGCAAATGCAGGCGATAGAGCTCGTTGTCCTCCACCAGCAGAATCCGGAGCTCGGGAGGCAAGCTAGTCCACGATTCCCATCCGCATTCCGAGCACGGCCGCATGACCGCGATCGCTCGCGCCGAGTTTGCCCGTCAAACTCTGGACGTACTTCTTGATGGTCGCCTCAGCCAGGTGCAACTCTTCGGCTATCGCGCGATTGCTGTAGCCTTTGGAGATGAGACGCACGATCGCAATTTCTCGCGGCGACAGCGGGCAGTCGATCATCACCGGGCCATCTCGGACCGCGCCGGGGCCGGCGTTGAGGATCCGAGAGAGCAAGGCCGGCGGAAGCACCATGCCGCCAGCCGCGACGGTGCGCACCGCCAGAGGAATCAGCTCGCAGGCCTGGTCCTTGAGCACATACCCCCGGGCGCCAGCCGCCAGCGCTTCGGTGAGATAGGTCTCGCTCTCATACATCGTCAGCATGATGACCGCCAGCTCGGGATGGCGCTCGCCGAGGCGCCGTAGCACTTCGAGCCCATCCATGTCGGGCATGCGCACGTCCAGGAGGATGACGTCCGGTAAGGCGGGGGCCGAGTCCAGAAAAGCCAGGAGCTCGGCCCCACCCGGAAATTCGGCGACCAGGCTCAGGTCGGGCTCGCCCGAGAGAATGGCGCGCAGACCCTCGCGCAACAAGGGATGGTCGTCCACGAGCACGAGCTGAAGTGTGGTTGCGATCGTGCTCACCCTCGAAGGCTCTGGATCATTTTCGTGTACCCACCTTTCCGAGAGCGATTCTTCGGTGACCCGGTGTACCCTTACTGCCCTCATTCGTAGCCAAACCACGGGACGGGCGTACCTGGGGCCGGTTCGTAGCGAAATGCTAGGATGTAGGGATGAGCCTCGCCGAGTATCGCAAGAAGCGCGATTTCGAGAAGACCCCCGAGCCGGAGGCCCAGGTCAAAGGAGCCTCAGGCCACCTCTACGTCATTCAAAAGCACGACGCCAGTCGGCTCCACTATGACTTTCGACTGGAGCTGGACGGCGTGCTCAAGAGTTGGGCCGTGCCCAAAGGCCCCAGTCTTGACCCCCACGAGCGGCGACTGGCCGTGCAGGTCGAGGACCATCCGGTCGACTACGGCGCGTTCGAAGGCATCATTCCCGAGGGTGAATACGGCGGCGGCACCGTGATGCTCTGGGACCGCGGCACCTGGGAGCCCATCGACAAGAAGCCTCTGCAAGCGCTCGAAAGCGGGAAGCTGAAGTTCGCGCTGCATGGCGAGAAGCTGCGGGGAGTCTGGAACCTGGTGCGCCTGCCAGACGGCAAGAACTGGCTTCTGATCAAGTCGCGCGACGACGAGGCCAGTGAGGAGGGGGACATCCTGCACGACGACCGGAGCGTGGCCACCGGCCGTTCCCTGGATGCGATCGCCTCGTCGCAAGACGCGGTCTGGCACGGCCAGACGCCCGACCCCTCCGACCTGACGGGAGCGCGCAAGGCCAGGCAACCCTCGCAGCTCGAGCCTCAGCTCGCGCGTCTGAGCACCGAGATCCCGCGCGGCGACGTCTGGGTTCACGAGCTCAAGCACGATGGCTACCGTATCCTGGCCTTTCTCGACAAAGGCAAGGTGGTGCTGCGCACCCGCACCCATCAGGACTGGACCCATCGCTATGGTCCGGTGGTCGAGGCCCTCAAGGAGCTGCCCGTCAACCAGGCCATCCTCGATGGCGAGATCGTGATGTTGCGCCCCGACGGGACGAGCGATTTCCAGGCTCTGCAGCAAGGCCGTGGAGAGCTGGCCTTCTACGTTTTCGACCTGCCCTTCTGCGAAGGCTACGATCTGCGCGATACTCCCTTGCTCGAACGCAAGCTGCTCCTGCAAGGACTGCTGTTACCCGGCTCGGCGGTGCGCTTCTCGGACCACCTCGCGGGCCAGGGTGATGACTTCTTTGCCCAGGCTTGCGCCGCCGGCGCCGAGGGGATCATCAGCAAGCGCGGTGACGCCGGCTACGCCAGCACCCGCAACGGTGACTGGCTGAAGATCAAGTGCAAGCAGGCGGAGGAGTTCGTCGTAGGCGGCTGGTCCGACCCGTCCGGGTCGCGCCAGGGTCTGGGTGCGTTGCTGGTGGGGGTCTTCGAAGAAGAGGAGCTGGTCTACCGCGGCAAGGTCGGCACGGGATTCAACGCCCGTTCGCTGCAGGAGCTCTCGCAAGCTCTCGCGAGGCTGGATCGCAAGACCTCGCCCTTCAAGAATCCACCTCGCGGGAAAGGGCTCCACTGGGTCACCCCCAAACTCGTGGTGCAGGTCGAGTACGCCGAGCAGACCCGGGAGGGCATCCTGCGGCACCCTTCATTCAAGGGTCTGCGCGAGGACAAGCCCGCGGACGAGGTCACGGCTCCCGACGAGGAGGACGACGTCGACGAGGTCAAGATCAGCAACCCCGACCGTAAGGTCTACCCGGACGTTGGGGTCACCAAGCTCGAGATAGCCGACTACTACCGCTCGGTGGCCGACCGGATGCTGCCGCACCTGGTGAATCGCCCCCTGGCCATCATGCGCTGCCCCCGGGGCATGGCCGAGAAGTGCTTTTACCACAAGCATCGCGTCAAAGGCTTTCCGGCCGCGGTGAAAGCGGTCGAAGTCCAGGAACGCGAAGGTCCGGCCGAGCACCTGATGATCACCGACCAGGAAGGGTTGATTTCCCTCGTGCAATTCGGCACCCTGGAGTTCCATCCGTGGGGTTGCAGCGTGGGGCACCTGGACAAGCCTGACCGGATGGTGCTGGATCTCGATCCCGCCGAGGACGTCGAGTGGAAGGAGGTCGTGTCGGCCGCCCACGAGGTGCGCGAGCGGCTCGACTCGGTGGGGCTCCAGAGCTTCTGCAAGACGACCGGAGGGAAAGGTTTGCACATCGTGGTGCCGTTGCAACCCAAGGTGGGATGGGACGCGATGCACGCGTTCTCGCAGACCCTGGTCGAGTTCATGGTACGCGAGAACCCGAAGAAGTACGTCGAGGTGATGACGAAAGCCAAACGCCACGGCAAGATTTACCTCGACTTCCAACGCAACGGGCACGGCGCCACGGCGGTCGCCGCCTATTCGACCCGGGCGCGCGATGGAGCCCTGGTGGCCACCCCCCTGACCTGGGAGGAGGTCACCGCCGAGCTCGACCCCAGGAAATTCACGGTTCACACGGTGCCGGAAAGAGACGATCCATGGCCCGAGTTCTTCAATCTGAAGCAGAGACTCCCGAGCTGACCGCGGCCGCCCGCCCTCCCCGAGACACGGGGGAGCCTGCAGGCAGCCGCGGCTCGACTCATTTCGCGACCAGCGAGAGCTTGGGCAGGACCTGCTCGGCGTAGAACCTCAGGAAGCCCTCCTGATCGGGGCCGATCTGGTGCACGTAAACGTGATCGAAGCCGGCCTCGATGAACTCGCGCAGAGCTTTCACGTGGGGCTCGGGGTCGGGGCCGCAGACGATGTTCTTCGCGATGTCCTCAGGTTTGACGCCTTTGGCCAGCTGGTCGAAGTGCTCGACCGTGCGGACCTCCTGCGACATCTGACCGGGGAACGCGCTGTTGGGCCAGGTTTCGAGCGCCAGCTCGAGGGCGTCGTCCTTGGAGCTGGCCCAGCAAACCGTCGCCTGACCATACAGCGGCTTGCCCTTCCCGCCGGCTTTCTGGAAAGTGCGGACGAGCTTCTCGTCGGGCGAGGTGCTGACGAGTGCATCCCCCACCCGGCCGGACAGCTCGGCGGCTTCTTCGCCTGAAGCCGCCACGGCGATCATCGGGGCCTCTTTGGGCAGGGTGAAGATGCGCGCGTCCTCGACCTCGTAGAACTTGCCCTCGAAGCTGCAGTTCTCGCCTTTCCACAGCTCGCGGATCACCTCGACGGCCTCCTCGAGCATCTGCATGCGGCGATCGATGGGCTCCCACTTGTCGCCCAGAATGTGCTCGTTCAGGTTCTCACCCGTGCCCACCCCCAGGAAGAAGCGACCGTCCATCATGGCGGCCACCGAGGCGGCGGCCTGGGCGATGATGGCGGGATGGATGCGCTGCAGGGGACAGGTCACCCCGGTCCCGATCTGCAGCTTCCGGGTAGAAACCGCGAGGCCGCCCAGCGTGCTCCAGACGAACGGGCTGTGGGGCTGCTTGGATACCCAGGGATGAAAGTGATCCGAGATCAGAGCGAACTCGAAGCCCAGCTCCTCGGCCAGGCGGGCATTCTCGATCAGTGTCAGCGGAGCGTGCTCCTCGCTGGACAGGGCATAACCAAATTTCGTGCTCATGGGATTCTCCTCTCAAGAAAAAAGGGGAGCCAGAAAACTGGCTCCCCTCGTCAGAACGGGTTTTAAACTGCCTGCATCGCCTTGGAGTTGACCTGGCTCTCAGCGATCTTGGTCAGCTTGTGATCCGCGGCGCCTTCCTGATCCAGGGTCTCCTGCAAGAGCTTCTGGACCTCGGTCTGGCCGAGCAGTCCGGCGTAGGTGCGGGCGGTGCCGTAGCCGGCGATCTCATAGTGCTCGACGCGCTGACACGCGCCGATCAGGCCGGCGTCGAGGACGTCGCCCTTCTCCACCTCTTTCATCAGCTCGTCGCCCTCCTTGATGAGGCCCTCCATGGCCTTACAGGCGTGGCCCGTGAGCTTCTTGTCGAGCAACTCGGAAATCTTTTCGAGGCGCTCGAGCTGGCCCTCGGTCTCCTGCAGATGGTTCTCCAGAGCGGTCTTCAGGGTGGACGAGGTCACGTGCTTGATGATTTTGGGAAGAGCCTTCAGGATCTGCTTCTCGGCCGAGTACAGGTCCTTGAGCTCCATAATGAACAGGTCTTCGAATGTTTCGATTTTCATCGGTAGTCTCCTCAGAAAAGTAGGCTGACCCAAGAATACAGCCAGGTCGTGACCAGCGTGAGGGATCGAGATACCCAGAGACTCCTACCCGTACGTAGGGACGGCTCCAGAAAAGCTAAACTTCACCCCTCAGCCCGCCGCCCGAAGGCATGTTCTGGCGGGCCGGGTCACAGGTGCGGGGACGCTCGCCCGAGCTGATCTCGAAAGACTCGCGCACCTCCAGCTCGCGCCCGCCCACGTTCATGCGGGCAATGGCCTCCACGGTCTGGGGGGCCTCGAAACGCGACCAGAGCGACAGCCAGGCATCCCACTCGAGGGTTGACCCGGGCTCGATTGCGACCGCGACCTCCTCGGTGCGGGTGCGTCCGTCGACGTGCTCGACCGCATAGACGATGCGTACGGTCTCGAGCCCCTCGCTGTCGTTGCGGAGGCTGGCCTCGAAGTGGCAACGAGTTTCAGTATCGTCGTGCTGCTCGGCATTCTCCGGCGGGACGATCTTCAAGTGGCTGAAAACGATTTCCATGGGATGACTCTCCTCGAATTCTTAGATGGCTCCAGCTTAGCGGTTCGACTCTGGAACCGTGAGAGTGGCCGATCCCAAGCGCAGGGGTACCTTTCTCCTCCTTTCGGGTGCCCCACCCCACAACCGTCGTCACTGGTCGAAACCAGACCGCATGACTAAGCTGAGAAAGATGACTGACAAACAGAAACTTGTCGCCTGCCTGGCGGGTGGTCTGGGCCTCGGCCTCACAGCACTGGGCTACGACAGACTGCGGACGCGAACCGCTCTTCGCTCCTACCGTGGGAAGAATGTCCTGATCACCGGAGGGACGAGAGGGCTCGGACTGGCGCTGGCTCGTGAGCTGAGCCGGCAGGGCGCCCACCTGATTCTGTGCGCTCGCGATGCCTCCGAGCTCGAGCGAGCCGCCGCCGAGCTACGCGGTAGAGGAACGCGCGTGCGGACCTTTGTTTGCGACGTGGGAGATCGCCACCAGGTACAGCGAATGGTAGACCTCGCGGGCCCCGTGGACGTCTTGATCAACAATGCCGGCATCATCTTCGTAGGTCCGCTCGAGAACCAGAGGCTGGCAGAGTTCGAGAGCGCCATGGACGTCATGTACTGGGGAACGGTGCATTGCAGCCTGGCCGTTCTTCCGCAAATGCAGGAACGAGGCTCGGGGGCCATCCTGAATGTCACCTCGATAGGGGGGAGGGTGACAGTGCCCCACCTGGTTCCCTACTCCTGTGCGAAGGCGGCCGCGGTCGCTTTCAGCGAGGGGCTCCGGCAAGAGATGGGGCCGCACGGCATCCACGTGCTGACGGGAGTGCCCGGCCTGATGCGCACGGGCTCTCACGACAATGCCCTGTTCGTGGGCGATGCCCAACGGGAGCACGCCTGGTTCAGTTTGAGCTCGAGCCTGCCGCTGGTTACGATGCCAGCCCGGGAGGCGGCCCGGCAGCTCTTGACCGCTCTTTTCCGGAACAAAGCCGAGCATCGATTGACTCTGCCCGCCGAGCTGCTGGCCCTCGCTCACGGGCTGTTCCCCGGCCTGGTCACTGACCTGGCCGGACTGGTGAGCCGGAGCCTGCTGCCCGCTGCCAGGGGGAAGGCTCCTCCCGTGGAGGGACAAGCAGTTTCCGAACAGGCGCCAGGCTGGCTGGTCGCGGCCCAGACGCTGGGGCGACAGGCCAAGCGCCGCTACCAGGAGCACAAAGGCAGGGCCGTGGCAGCGGGCGCGCGGGACTAAAGTTACCCTGACGAGGACAGAGAAGGCCGGCAGTCGGACTGCCGGCCTTCTTCTTCTCTAGGGGCTGGTCGACGGGGCCGGTGTCATCGTCGTCGTGGTCGTGCTGGTCGACGTGGTGCCCGGCGAGGGCGTCGTGGTCGAGGTCGTCGTGGTCGTGGTTTCACCCGAGCAACCGACCAGCAGCACTCCGAGTCCCAGGATCAAGAGGTAGTTTTTCATTGATTTCCGCTCCTTCTTTGGTCTGTTCAACCTGAAACAGAGTCCGCTCCAGGCATGAATGGACTGTTGTCTGGGTTAGACCAGGATCGGTTGGATCCTCTGGCAGTTCATCCTTCCCTATTCGATCCAGCCGTTCTTCATGGCGATGATCGCGGCGTGACCCCGGCCCTCGGCGTCCAATTTGGCCAGCAACGCCTGTACGTGCTTCTTGATCGTCGCTTCCGACAGGGTGAGCTGGAGCCCGATCTCCCGGTTGCTCAACCCCTGGGCCACGAACTTCAAAATCGTGAGCTCCCGCTCGGTCAAGCGCATCGGGACGGGTTGCCCCACCACCGGAGGTCCAGTGGGCACCTTCAACGTGCTGGGAATGACACAACCTCCGTGATAAACTACCCGGATCGCCAGCGGCAGCATCTCCAGGAACTGGTCTTTGAGCACGTAGCCACGGGCGCCGGCGATGAGGCACTCCGCCAGGGTGCCCGTCTGGGCCGAGCCGGTGATGATGATGACCGCCACCGTCGGAAATCGCTCGGGTAGCGCTGCCAGTACCTGCAGACCGTCCATGCGGGGCATGGCCAGGTCGAGCAGCATGATGTGGGGCAGCGGGTCCAAACGGGACAATTGGTAAAACGCGTCGGCGCCATCGGTCGCTTCCGCCACCAGGACAATGTCCGGGTGCTCGAGCAACGTCGAACGCACGCCAGCGCGAACCATGGGGTGGTCGTCCACCGCCATGACGCGAATGGGTAGCATGGGCTGAACCTCCGGGAAAAATCAGGAAAAGCGGTAACTGAGAGCGCCGCTGCTGGGGAGGCAGGCGGCATCAAAAAGCTGAGTTGTTCTCAACGGGCGAGTCCTCCAATCGTCTCGAAATTTCACTGATTGTAGCAGGGACACAACCGGAGATCCATTGGAGCGGCATTAGATTTTTCAACCCTGAAGCAAGGACTGTCCGCCGTCGATCCACATCTCGGTTCCGGTGATGTGGTCCGCCTCGTCCGAGGCCAGGAAGAGGAGCGTGCGAGCGACCTGCTCGGAGCTACCCGGACCTCCATCGGTCAGCGGGACGGCGCCCTCGGGGTACTCCACGCGCGGACGCGCCTCAGCGAGGCCCTCGTGCTTGTCGGTATTGTCGTCGATATTGGTGTCGATCCATCCGGGGCAAATAACATTCACCCGGATCCGGTCGCGCGCAAGCTCGAGGGCGATCATCTTGGCGAAGGCGACCTGAGCGGCCTTCGAGCACGAGTACGCGGTCGCTCCCGTATTGCTGAAGATTCGGGTGCCGTTGACCGAGCTGACAATCGCGACGGAGCCGCCGCGCTGGCGCAGATGGGGCACCGCATACTTGACGGTGAGAAAGGTACCTCGCAGATTCACCGCCAGGGTATGATCCCAATCCTCCGGGGAAAGATCTTCCAGGGTGGCCCACACCCCGTTGATACCGGCGTTGGCGACCACCACGTCGAGCCGGCCCCAGCGGGCGACCGTGGCGGCCACGGCCATCTGCATGGCCTGGGGGTCTTGCACTTCCGCCACCAGCGCCAGCGCCTCTCCCCGGCCAGACTCGATCTCGCTCACCAGGCGTTCGAGGGGCTCCCGGGTGTGGCCCAGGGCTGCGATCCGGGCGCCCTCCCGCGCGAATCGCAGCGCGGTGGCGCGCCCGATTCCAGAGCCGGCGCCGGTGATGAAAGCAACGCGGTCCTTCAAGAGCATGGTTTCGAGAAACCCGCCGGTGCAGGTGCACCGGCGGGCCAGGAGGTCCTTTCTAGCGCAGGGCGCCCGGCTGTTCGGCTTCGCTGGCCAAGATGGCCGGGGCCGGGGCTGCGTCCGGTTTCAGGACGAACTTGATGCACCCGTGCTCATGGCTCCGGAAACGCTCGTACGCGTCGGAGGCCTGCGCCAGGGGCACCTCATGGCTGATGATGAAGCTGGGATCGATCTCGCCTGCGATAACCCGGTCGAGCAGCGGCTTCATGTAGCGATGGGTGTGGGTCTGACCCATCTTGAAGGTCAGCCCCTTTCCGAACGCGGCTCCGAGAGGGAGCTTGTCCAGGAAGCCGGCGTAAACTCCCGGGATGGAAACGGTGCCGCCCTTGCGGCAGGCCATGATCGCTTGCCGCAGAGCGGTGGGACGGTCGAGCGTCAGCTTGAAAGTCTGCTCGGCCAGGTCGAAAAGGTTCCCGACATTCCAGCCGTGCGCCTCCATTCCAACTGCGTCCACGCAGGCGTCCGGGCCTCGGCCGCCGGTCTTCTGCGTCAGCACGTCCTGGAGGTCGACCTTGGTATAATCGATTGCCTCGGCACCGCCCTTCTCGGCCAGAGCCAGCCGATCCGGCTCGTGGTCGATGGCCAGGACCCGGGTGGCCCCGAGCAGGAACAGGGAGCGAATCGTGAACTGACCTACGGGTCCGCAACCCCAGACCGCGACGGTCTCGCCTCCCTCGAGCTGACAATTCTCGGCCGCCATCCAGCCCGTCGGAAAGATGTCGGTCAGGAAGAGCAGCTTCTCATCCGGCAGGTCCGAGGGGACCTTCATCGGCCCGACGTCGCCAAAGGGCACGCGGACAAATTCGGCCTGGCCTCCGGCGTAGCCGCCGTAGGCGTGGGTGTAGCCGAAGAGACCCGAGGTGGGGTGACCGTTGAGCATCTCGTTCAGGGTCGCGTTCGGGTTGGAGTTGTCGCACAGCGCAAAAAGCGTCTTGCTGCAGAAGAAACAGGAGCCGCAGGCGATGTTGAAGGGCACCACGACCCGATCGCCCACTCTGAGGCTTCCAACCCCATGGCCGACTTCCACGACTTCGCCCATGAACTCGTGACCCAGGATGTCCCCGGCCTTCATCGTCGGGATACAGTTGTTGTAAAGATGCAGGTCCGAACCGCAGATCGCGGTCGAGCTTGTCTTGAGAATGATGTCGCGGGGGTTGAGGATCTTCGGATCCGGGACCGTCTCCACTCGCACATCGCGTTTACCGTTCCAACAAACCGCTTTCATCCTCTTCCTCCACCGACCGGCTGGCCTTCGATCGTGCTGATCTCCCCCGTCTCGAGGAGCGACTTGAAACGGCGCAGGTCGTCCCGAACGGTCGTGACGGGCGACTCGCCGAGCAGCCGAGCCACCAGGCTGCCCAGCTTGCCCGCGGGTGCCTCGTATTGCAGGCGGACCAGCACTTCCGTGCCTCTCCCGAGAGGGGCGGACTTGAAGGCGACCATGCCGCCGTGACGGATATCCGAGCCTGGCAGCGACTTCCAGACGATCTTTTCGTTGGCGATCTCCTCCACGATCTCGGCATCCCACTCCAGCGTGCCTCCCAGCGGCGAACGCGCCACCCAGTGCGACTGGTAGGGGCTCGACTCGCTCACCTCCAGAAGGTGATCCATGAATCGCGGAAGATTCTCGAGGTGGCGCCAGTAGGCGAAGACCTCTTCCACGGGCCGGTTGATCGTCTCGGCGCGCTCGACACGGACGGGTCCGGTGGGCAGAATTCCCTCGGTTTTGGCCGAGCTCAGCCCGAGCGACTTATAGACCGAGCAAGTGCCGGTCATCCCGCGGTACATGAGCGCACTGCCGAGAAGGATGAGCGGGAGCTGTAGAAAGGTCTGCCGCTGGCGTGCCCCGACCGCGAGAGCGCCAGCGCCCACGGTCAGTGAGGCCAGACGCTCGATGTTGCTAACGTTTTGATACATTCGTCCTCCTTGTGGGCAAGCTGATTGCCCATCACCAGTATAGGTTCGGATAGAGGCCTGAGAGAGGGATCGCGGTCACGGGAAGTCGGTACTCCCCCATCGGAAGGTCGCGGGCGGGGGTCAGTGCCCCCGAATGGCGTCGATCAGCTCGGACTTGCTCATCTTCGAGCGGCCGTCGATACCGATTTTCCTGGCTTCGTCGTAGAGCTCGGTCTTGGTGCGCTCGTCCAGATCCCCGCCTTGGCCGCCCCGCCGACTCACCGTGGAGCGGCCTTCCCTGGCGCCGGCGTTGGAGATGCGAGCAGCCTTCTCTTTGCTCGCTCCATCTTCGCGCAGGGCCTCATAGACTTCCGGGTCCTTGATGCTGTTTCCGTGTTTACCAGCTGGCATGGTCAATGCCTCCTTCGTTGGGTTCGTTTCGATTATCTCCTCGAGACCGAAGGGTCGCCAGAACTTGGAATACTCTGTCGTCCCTCTCCCTTCGAGGGTCAAACGGGCAGATTCAGGGCTTTTGCCTCGCGGTCCCAGTTGCGGTGCCTGGAGGCGGCCGCAAGGAAGGCCTTGACGGTTGGTCCGGGCTTGGCGCCGACGACCAGGGCGGGGTCGTCGTCTGATTCGAGCGCTGCGCCGAAGGCTGTCGCCTCCAAAAGCGATCGTCCCTTCCCCCAGCTGCCCACCGCCTTGCAATGCTTGTAGGCCTCGGTCACGAACAGGATGGCCCGGCCGTCTCCGGCGAGAGTCGCAACGCTGTCCGAGCCGCAGCCCACCAGCACGCCGTCGAACAGCACGGAGCCGCAGGTGGCCAGCGAAAAATCGATCGGCACCACGCCCCCGTTGGCGCCGGTCAGCTCGCCGAGGCGCGGAGCCACCACGCTGGCGACCCCTCGGGCCGACTCGATCGCCTTCTTCACGGCGAGGAACCCTTCGTCGTCAAAGCCGTCCGAAAGCAAAATCGCGAAGTTGCGTCCCTCGATTCCGGCCGGCTCGTTCGACACCAGGCTGAGGGCCGTCGACGGCTCGACGTCGTCGCGCGCCGGCAAAGGCTCGTAGAGCTCGGGATCGGCCCCCGCGGGCACACCGTGGTTGATCGGCGGCTTGAGCTCGACCACCTTCAGGCCCAGGCCCGTCGCCACGCGCTTCGCCAGCTCGGAATCGACCTTGCTCAGCATGCCCACCATGCGCTGACGGATCTCGACCATCTCGCATTTGCCCAGTTCGAACTGCAGGGCATTCACGATGTGGTTCTGCTCGGGCACGGACATGCTGAGCCAGAACATGCGGGCCTGGCTGAAATGATCGCGAAAACTCTCACTGCGCTCCCGGATCTTGGTGCCCTCGACAGGTTGCGCGTGGCTCACGAATCCGCCCTCGGACCACAGCGCCTGGAAGGGACAACCTCCGCCCAGCGAGTTCGGATGGTAGCTCACCCGGCCCCGGTTGATGGTCTGGCGCCCGAATCCGTCGCGCTGGTTGTTCCGGCTGTCCGCCAGCGGCCGGTTAATCGGGATCTCGTGGAAATTGGGACCGCCCAGGCGCAGCAACTGGGTGTCCAGGTAGGAGAAGAGCCGACCCTGCAGCAGCGGATCGTTGGTGAAGTCGATGCCCGGAACGATATTGCCCAGGTGGAACGCCACCTGCTCGGTCTCGGCAAAGAAGTTGTCCACGTTTCGGTTCAGCGTCATCTTGCCCACCCGCTGCACCGGTACCAGCTCCTCGGGAATGAGCTTGGTGGCGTCGAGCAGGTCGAAATCGAACTTGTGCTCATCCTCTTCGGGCACCAGTTGCAGGCCCAGCTCCCACTCGGGGAAGGCCCCCTTCTCGATGCACTCCCAGAGGTCGCGACGGTGGAAGTCGGGATCCTTTCCCGAAATCTTCAACGCTTCGTCCCAGGTGACGGAATGGACCCCCAGCTTCGGCTTCCAGTGGAACTTGCAGAACGTCGACTTGCCCTCGGCGTTCACCAGGCGGAACGTGTGCACCCCGAAGCCCTCCATCGTGCGGTAGCTGCGGGGAATGGCGCGATCGGACATGACCCACATGATCATATGCATCGACTCGGGCATCAGCGAGATGAAGTCCCAGAAAGTATCGTGGGCCGAGGCGGCCTGCGGAATCTCGTTGTGGGGCTCGGGCTTGACCGCGTGGATGAGGTCGGGGAACTTCATCGCGTCCTGAATGAAGAAGACGGGAATGTTGTTGCCCACCAGGTCGAAGTTGCCCTGGGGGGTGAAGAACCTGACGGCGAAGCCGCGCACGTCTCGGGCCAGATCGGTGGACCCGCGCGAGCCAGCCACGGTGGAGAAGCGCACGAAGACGGGCGTCTTCACCTTGGTGTCGGTGAGAAAACTGGCGCAGGTCAATTCCGCCAGGGGCTCGTACAGCTCGAAGATTCCGTGCGCTCCGAAGCCGCGTGCGTGAACGACGCGCTCGGGGATGCGCTCGTGGTCGAAGTGGGTGATCTTCTCGCGAAAGATCATGTCTTCGATCAGGGAGGGACCCCGCACTCCGGCTTTGAGGGTGTTCTGGTTATCGTTGACGGGCAGTCCGAAGTTCGTGGTCAGCGTCTCGCTGTCGGACTCGAAGTCCTGGCTCAGCTGTTTGGTTTTCTGATTCTCTTTGGCCAACTCTGGTGGGTCCTTTCCATCCGATGTCGACCCATT
Organism: Vulcanimicrobiota bacterium; assembly: GCA_039809865.1. Lineage (GTDB taxonomy): Bacteria > Vulcanimicrobiota > Xenobia > Xenobiales > QWHO01 > QWHO01. The sequence goes on along the minus strand of JBDHVW010000002.1, from coordinate 129,275 downwards.
CTCTCACCGGAATGGCGGACACAGCAGGGAGGGACGTACGTCAAAGAGAGGACCCGCCTACGAAGGGAGACTCCTATCGGTCAGCCAGGCCGCGGAATGCCTGGCGATACTCCCGCGGCGGAACCCCGTGCTCCTGGCGGAACACCGTGCTGAGGCGCTCGGGGGACCGCAGGCCGCAGCGCCGGGCCACGACGCTCATAGGCCAGTCGGTCTCGATCAGCAGGCGGCGGGCCCGGTCCATCTGGTACTGCCGGATCATCTCGCGCGGAGAGCGATCGAGGTGCTCGCGAAACTTGACCTCCAGCCAGCGGCGCGAGACCGAGAGGCCGGCGGCCACGTCCGAGACGCTCAGCATCTCTCCCAGGTGCAAACGGATGAACTCGAGGGCGTTGGCCAGCTGCTCGTTCTGAACCGCGGTGGTGTCCGAAGACTGGCGCGTCACGAGGCCGATCGGAGGAAAGCAGACCGGCTCGACCCCGACCTCCTCGCCCGAGAGCATCCGGTCGAGCGTCTCTCCCGCCCGCTGGCCGATCTGCTCGGCCGCCTGCACCACGCTGGACAACGAGACCGGCGCCATCTCGTTCAGCAGCTCGTAGTCGCCCACCCCAACCACGGCGCAATCATGCGGAATCCGAAGACCCAGACGATGGGCACACTGCAACACTCTGCGTGCCAGGATGTCATTCACCACGAAAACGCCGGCCGGCAGACGCAACTGCCGCAACCAGGCCTCCATGCGGCTTTGCTCTTGCTCGTAGGAGCCCGACCAATCGGTCGGGGTCTCGAGTTGAGGAAGGCCCTGACCCAACTTTTCGAGCCGTTCGGCAAAGCCCTTGCGCCGCTCGTGGGAGCTGTGCAGAGCCGTGCTGCCCACGAACCCGAAGTTCCAGAAGTTACGCTCGAGAAAGTGCTCGGCCACCATCCGGCCGATGGCCAGGTCGTCGCTGGAAACCCGCGGGAAGCGAGGCGACTCCCAGTAGCGTCCCACGTTCACCACGGGCAGGTCGAGCTCGCGCAGCATCCGTTTGACCTCGTGGCTCGAGATGGCGGCGATGACACCCGAAAAATCCTCGCGCCGCAATCCTACGGCGCTGACGTCCCCCCAGGCATCGGCTGAAAGCTCCCACCCCCGGTCGCGTGCCACTCCGGCGATCCCCTGCATCATCCGGCGCTCGAAAGAAGTTTTGAGTTGTAAGAGAAGCGCGACTCTCGGTCTTGATATCACAGTGTGACGCGGTTTACGGGACTTCACCCTAACCCTCTGCCAGTAAGCGCAGGAGTGATGTTCGTTTGCGAAGGAACTAGTCCCTTCGGTCAATCTTCCTGGTCGTCGGGTATTCCCGTCGGGTGCAACCCGGCCCGGACGTCCCGGGCACGTGATGATCGGCAGGGGGACGGCCGTGGCTCGTGGACGGGACGGCCCGCCTGGTAAGCTGGAGACACACGATGGAGGTGTAACCCAGATGAAGAAATCATTCTCTTTCCTACTGGCGATGGGAGCTACGGTCAGCCTGGCTTTCGGCGCCGTGAATTCGGATAGCTCGATGTTTGCCGAGAAGGCAGCCAAAGACGGCATGGCCGAGGTGGTCATGGGTCAGCTGGCGCAGCGTGAGGCCAGCAGTCCCGAGGTCAAAGCCCTGGGAGAGATGCTCGAGAAGGACCATTCCAAAGCCAATGACCAGTTGAAATCCCTGGCCCAGAAAAAGGGCATGACGCTGCCCGGCGACATGGGCGCTGCCAAGATGGCCAGCATCGTCGCGCTGGGCTTCCTCGAGGGCCACGAGTTCGACATGATGTTCCTGGACATGTGCCAGATGGACCACGAGAAGGCCGTCGACATGTTCAAGAGCACTGCGCAGAGCGACTCGGACGCCGACATCAAGGCCTTTGCCGCCAAAACGCTCCGAACGCTGGAAGACCACCTGGCGGTCACCGGCAAGCTTCGCGACGCAATGCACTAGGAGTTGTCGGCCCGGGTCTTGCCACCCGGGCCGACTGCATTACTCCCGCTGCCCGATCAGAAGGTGCGCGGGCTCCGGATCGAGGTCGTGCTCCCGCAAGCGGGTCAGTCCGGCCTCCGTCATGGCGGACCGCACGGCCTCGAGCGTGTGGCCCTGACCCTGGTTCTCCGCCATCAGCCGCAAGGCGAAGAGCGCCTCCATCAAGAGAGCGTCCCGGCGTCCCCCGAGCAGAATGTCGTGCACGGCCAGCCGGCCGCCCGGAGCCAGGCAGGCGGATGCCCGCTGGAGAACCGGCGCCAGCTCCTCGTGGTCGAGGTAGTTGACCACGTGACTGAGCAACACGAGGGTGTAGCCCGCGCCCAGCTCCGAGCGACGGAAGTCGCCGGCGCGCACCTCGATGCCCTCGCCGGCCAGCCGGTCACGCAGAGGCGAAACCAGCTCGGGCCGCTCGAGCAGCACGGCCTGGAGGCAGGGCCGGCGCCGTCGCAACTCCAGCAAGAAGGTGCCGGCTCCTCCGCCCAGATCGAGGACGCGCTCGCCTGGACCCGGATCCAGCCGGTCCGCCACCGGCCCGGCGGCAGGCAGCGCGGTGGCGTGCAGGGCGTCCAGACGACGATTCGGGTCGTCCGCCTGGCGGGCGCCCTCCTTCCGCTCCCCCAGGGCGGCGTCCCAGCGACGCAGACCCTCCACCGTCAGGCGATTCTGGGCGATGACATCGAGCTGACAGAAAGGGCTTCCAGGCACGAGCATGCGGCTGGCCGTGTGACTGTTGCGGTAGCAATCCCCTGCACGCTCCAGCAGGTGCAGGGCGGTCAGAGCCTCCAGCAAGTAGGCCGCCGCCTCGGCGCCCAGCCGGCAACCGCGCGCCAGAGTCAGGCGATCACAAGGACCTTCGAGCTCGAGAAACTCGAACACATGGGCGGCGCACGCCGCTTGAAAAGCGAGCGCTGGCAAATGAGCCGTGGCGAGATTGCGCAGGCTCCAGGCCAGGCTGCGTTCCTCCGGAGTCAAGGGAGAGCCGGCGTCCTAGACCAACGATGGCTCACAGTAACGGGACGACAGTTGGCCGAGATAGGCGGCGCAGTCGTGGAGGGCGTGACCGATCCGCTCCTGGAGATGGCTGAGCAGGTGCGAGGGCACGCGATGAAATCCGCCTCCCTCGAGCTCGGGCTGGCTCGAAAGCTCGCCCGCCGGGTCCAGAATAGCCACCGCCGCGTAGTCGGGCTCGGAGGCGGAACGCGGCGAGAACCAGCGTACCTGGGTGCCGATGAGGATTCCAATGAGGATCGGTCCGTCCGGGATGTTCATACATGAACCATCTCATGCAGGTGCGGTTTTGAACAGGGACGGCTGTACTGGCCCTCTTTCGGCTATCGAGAGTACCGCCCCGAGGTCACCCCGGTACCTCGCTCCCCGGAGCGTTCGTGCGGTAGTCTGAGGGGACGATGCGAAACTTCGACAAGTTCTTTCCCGGCGATTCCCGACGCGCTCAGGCCCTGATCGCGCGCAGCCTCTTTCCCGAGCCCCAGCCCCCCGAAGACGACGAGCCCGAAACGGAGCCCGCCGAGTAAGCTACTACAGGTCCGCCAGAGCGTAGGCCAGCACGCCCACCACGGCGCAGTTCTCCTGCAGCCAGAGCGGATTGACTTTGTCCAGGGTGTCGGCGGCCGTGTGGTGGTAATCGAAATAGGTGCGGCTGTCCTGCAGAGGATGAAAGCCCGGCACGCCACCGCGCACCAGCGGCCCGATGTCGGCGCCAGCACCCCCCATCTTGCGCATGGTGCCCGCCCCGATCGGCTCGAGCGCCCGCGCAATGGGCGCGTAGACCGCTTCCGACTCGGGCTTCGTGGTATAGATGAACCCGAACGGATGACCCGCCCCGAAATCGGACTCGATCGCGGCGTAGTGATTGGCCAGATTGGCTTTGTTGGCCTCGAAGTAGGCATCCGCCCCGGCCGACCCGTTCTCCTCGTTCATCCAGGCGATGACGCGCACCGTCCTCTTCGGATGAAGGTCGAGCTGCCGGATCAGGTGAGCCGCCTGCATCGCCATCACCACGCCCGCCCCGTCGTCGAGCGCTCCCGTGCCGAGGTCCCAGGAGTCGAGGTGGCCGCTGACGATCACCACCTCTTCGGGCAGGCTGCTGCCTTTCAGATCGGCGATCACGTTGTGCCCCGTAACGGGCGGCAGATCGTGGCAGCCCAGCGTCAGGTGCACCCGCACCGGTCCCTCGGCCGCCAGGCGCGCCAGCAGCATGGAGTCTTCCTCGCTCACGGCCGCGGCCGGAAGCTTCTGGTCTTTGAGCAGCGTCACGCCGGTATGAGGGAGGCGATACTCCACGCCGCCGACCGACCGCACCAGGCAGGCGACGGCCCCCGCTTTGGCGGCCGCGGCCGGACCCAGCACGCGGTAGCGGCTCCCCTCACCGTAAGCCTCGCCCCCTTCGCCGAGCCCGGAGAGCCGGTCGTCAAAAGGATGGTCGATCAGCACGATCTTGCCCTTCGCGGCCGGATTGTTCTCCAGCTCGTCGAGCTCTTGCACGACGTAGATCGGTGCGGTCAGCCCCTCGGGCGGGGTGGGAGCGCTGCCTCCCAGCGCCGTCAGCGCGAGCTTCTGCTGCATCTGCGTGGGAGAGGCCACGATCTCGCCCGTCTCCACCCCGCGCACCCAGCGCGGCACCTGGCAGGGTTGCAGGGTGACCTCGAGCCCCAGCTGCCGCATCTCGCCGGCCACGTAGTTGGCCGCCACCTCGGCCTGCTCGGTGCCCGAAAGGCGCGGGCCGATCTTGTCGCACAGATGCTGCAGCTGCCCATAGGCCCAGTCGCTGTGCAGCGCGGCCTCGCGAATGCGATCGAGCTGAGGACGCAGGGCGGTGGGAAAAGCCTTGGGGTCGCGCTGATCCAGGCGCGGAGAGGCCGCCAGGGCGGGCAGGATCAGGGCCAGAGCCAGGAGCTTCTTCATATCTTTACCAATCGCAAGATGGTGAGCCACCACTTCGCCCGGGCCAGCTCGGGATGGGCGCGCACGCGGGCCTTCAGCTTCTCCTGAAACGGTCCCCCGGTCTTCTTTCCACTCAGCTGCGGCTGGCGCAGGGCCGCCACCGCAAAGGCCACGATGCGCTCGACGTAGGTCTCCAGATCGCCGGTCGCCTGGTATTCGTCCCAGTAGGGCTCGGGCATGGGGGGCTCGACGACCTCTTTCAGCATCAGGCGGGGACCGAGGGGCGCAAGCCACTCCCACAACGTGCGATGGTAGGTGGGCAGCGTGGTCTGGGCGCGCTGCTTGGCCCCGAAGACCTCGGTCATGGTCTCGCGCACCATCGTGACCAGGCCTTCGGCGCCGGTGCGGCCGTAGCCGTCGGCGCCGCTGCCCACCATCACGACCTGGCCTCCCACGCAGAGCTCGGAAGCGCGGCAATCGATCCAGGTCTGCCAGTCCTGGCGTGCCTGCTGCTGCCAGAGGTGAGCGTGGAGTTGCGTGGCCGGACCCGGAACGCGGCTCAGCCAGTGGGTGGCGGCCGAGCACCAGATGAGGCTCTGGCTGCCGGGCGCAAAAAGCGGCTCGTAGAACGTGCCCGTGCGCACCGAGCCGTAGACCCCCGGCCGCTTGTAGCTCTCGGGGCCGGCCACGAGGTCCAGCACCGGCCCGAAGTCGTTGGTGGGCAGGTCGGTGTGGGTCACCTCGATCAGTTGCTCTTCGTTGCGCTGCCGCAGGATGTCGATGGCGGCTTTGAGCGGCGCCATCGAATTGAGGCCGTGAAAACAGGCCACGTCGGCCAGGCTCACGCTGTCTCGCAGCGGAATCTCCCAGGCGGCCCGCTGCAGCAGCGGGATGCCCTGCGCGGCCGCGCCCGCCTGCGGTTGGGAGGCGCGGTTGTAGAAGTCCTTTTTCACTCCCAGTGCTCCTCGATGGTGAGCAGCTCCAGCCAGGGATGCTGGCGAGTCTCGTAGATGGCCACCCTGGGCTCGGGGAAGGTCGGATCGGCGAATGCGCCCACGGCCACGGCGGTGAAGTCAGGCAGGCCGTCGAGGTGCCAGTAAACGGTGGAGCCGCAGTGAGGGCAGAAGTGCATGGTCGCTTTGCCGCCGCTATCCCCGGTGCGGACGTACTGCTTGACCTCGCCCGTGACCACGACCCGGTCGCGCGGATAGCGCGCCTGCACCCCGAAGGCGCTGCCGGTGCGCTGCTGGCAGGCCAGGCAGTGGCAGACCGAAACCCGCACGGGCTCGCCCTGACAGGCGACTTTGAGCTGTCCGCAGTGGCACGCTGCCTGGCGCATGGTGGTCATCCGGACCGGCCCCTTCGGTCCGCGAGGCGGGTCGTCCCTGCCCGCCGAAGGGGGGCTCATGCGCATGAAAGACTACCGGGTCAAACCGGGACACAAAGTCGACCTGGACGAGCTGGATCCGGACGAGACACCGGGCGCTCCCGACGACAAGGCTAAGGTCGAGGAGCGGACCACCGCCAATCTCGAGCACATCGACAAGCTGCAGGAGCGGTTTTACGTGGAGCACAAGCACAAGCTGCTGCTCGTCATGCAGGCTCTGGACACCGGCGGGAAGGATGGCGCCATCCGGAACCTGTGCCGCGGGATGAATCCGGCCGGGGTCAAGGTGGCCAGCTTCAAGTCTCCCACGCCGGTCGAGCTCGACCACGACCCGCTCTGGCGCGTGCACCCGCACGTTCCCGCCAAAGGCATGATCAGCATCTTCAACCGCAGCCATTACGAGGACGTGCTCTATCCCCGGGTCCACGACCAGATCGACCGCCACACCGTCAAGCGCCGGTTCGACTCGATCCGCCACTTCGAGCGGATGCTGGTGGACGAGGGCGCCACCATCGTCAAGTTCTTCCTGCACATCTCCAAGGCCGAGCAGCGCGAGCGCCTGCTGGCCCGCCAGGACGACCCGGAGAAGAACTGGAAGCTCAGTCCCTCGGACATCGCCGAGCGCAAGTTCTGGGACGATTACCAGAAAGTCTACGCCGACGCCATCTCCCACACCAGCACCAAGCACGCCCCCTGGTTCATCATTCCCGCCAACAGCAAGAAGAAGCGCGACCTGATCATCTCGCACATCGTGCGCAAGACCCTGGAGTCGCTGAAGATCGGCGTGCCCGAGGCCACGATGGACGTGACCAAGATCGTGATCGTCTAACGCGCCAGGTTGAAGTCCGCCGAGACCATGTAGTGGTCGCTGGCCACGTTGCTGTTCTTGAAGTGGTGCACCTGGGCGCCGACAAACTCTTCCTTGAGGTTGTCCGAGTAGAGGATGAAGTCGATCTGGCGGCGCGCCTTGCCACTGGTGGGATGGCTGTCGCGCTCGTCCCAGGGCTTGCCGTCCAGGGCGTCGTTGAGGTGGCCCGGGCCGGGTTGAGTCAGCTTCTGGATCGGGGGCGTCGTGGGGGTGTCGTTCATGTCGCCGAAAACGATGCGGTACCCGTCCGGGTCGGCCTTCTGGTCCTCGGAGACGATCTTGCGGATCTGCGTGGCCTCGGCCAGGCGCAGGTCGTCAGAGGGTTGCCCGCCGCTGTGGGCCTTGAGGTGCGTGGCGTAGAGATCCACCGAGGGGCCGTCGGGGAGCTGCACCGTCACCTCGAGCAGGTCGCGGCGAAACCCGGCGGGTTGACTCGAGTTGGGCACCGGGAACAGGTCGTCCTTGTGCGACTCCACCCGCGTGATGGGGAACTTGGACACGAAGGCGACGTCGATGCCGCGCTCGTCGTTGCCCTCGACCAGGGTCACGTTGGGATACATACCCGGCAGATGGCTGTCGAGGAAGTCCTTCAGGACGTCGATGTTCTCGACTTCCTCCAGCGCCACCACGTCCGCGTCCACGGCTTTGAGAGTGTCGGCCACGGCCTGAAGCGACTGCTCGCTCTTGGGCCTCATGTCGTCGTCCTTCTTGTTCGGATCGTCGATATCGTCGAACATGTTCTCGACGTTGTACTGGCCGACGCGAAGATGGATCGGAGCGGGGTTGGCTGAGAGTAGCATTCGTCCTCCACCGGTTTGGTGGCGACAGCCTAATACGGGGCACCCTTTGCCAAAGTTGAAAGATTGTTACCAGTTCACGGCGAAACCAATCATGTTTTGCAGCTCGATCCCATCGGTCAGGGTTTCATGGTCGGAGGGCTTACACGCCGCCCCGTGCGCAGCGCGGGCGGGGCGGTCGACCCCGACCCCACCGATCAGTTCGCGCCAGGTGAGGCGTCCCGAATCGTCACGCCCAGGCCGGCCCGGGTACACGCCTCGGGCCTGCAATCGGCCATGAAGGCAGCCGCATGGATGATCGGTTTCTTCGGCGCGGCCATGACGGAGGCGGCCCAGACCGTCCAACTCAAGGTGCCACCGCCGAAACCGGAGCCGCCTGACGATCTCGCGTTCCGCGAGGCGATGGCCAGGATCCCCAGGTTTTCCGATGAGAAAGGCTACGGCACCGACCTGGAGGGGGCGGTCAAGCAGCTCAAGTCGGGCCAGAAGGTGTACCTCGACGGCACCGGTTGCCACGGCCTCGAGGAGGCCAAATTCGTGCTCGCGCTGGCCGGCCATCTCAACTTCGAGCACCTGCAGGACCCCCGGTTGGCCCACGGGCTCAGTCACGCCGTCACGGGCAAATTCTACACCCGAGATTGGGAGTTCCAGGGCTATAAGGCCGTGGCCCATTACAGCGAGGTCCGGCAGAATCCCGAGACCAAACTCGCCCTGTACGACCGGGTAGCCCGTGATCGCAGCCACACCTATATCCAGTTGGGAGAGTTCACCCCGGACGAGATCCGCGCTCCCGCCTTCTCGCTACGCCTCGACGAAGGCCGGGCCGCCGTTCAGGAGCTCGACCGGCATTTTCGCGACTACAAGATCGACAATGCCTGGAAGCAGATCAACGATCCCGAGCTCGACCACGCCGGCCAGCCGCTGAGCGTGCGGGCCAAATTCTGTGGCGCGGCCAAGATGAGCCAGCCCTTCTACGTCGGACTGCTGGGCTTGACACGCGGCCGGCCGGCGGCGGACGTGCTGAAGTGGGCCGAAACCGTGTGCCGGGTTCCGCCCAAAGACCTGCCCCTGGCCCTGGAGCATCTGCGCGACGCGGGCGACCCATCGGCTTATCTCGAGAGCCTGAAAGCAGCTCGGGACCCGCAGTTGGCCCTGCGGCTGACCGAGCTCCGGGCCAGCGACCCCAAACTGGAGAGGGGGTTCCAGGACCTCAACAAGCTCTTTTTCGAGGAGTCCCTGCAACGCAGGCTCTTCCGCGGTTGGGCCGAGCAAGAGGGGCAGGTCGACCTGGGGACGCTTGTGAGCAACAAGACCGCGGGAGAATTCGTGGCCCGGATGTGGTCGGAGGTGCCTCGCGAGGATCACGAGCGTTTCCAGCAGTTTCCCAGGCAACGCGACCTTCCGTTCGAGTCCGTCCTGGCCGCCCACCAGGCGGTCAACCGGGACGCGAGCCGGATGTCAGCCTGGCTGCAGTGGTACGGGGCCGGGGAGAAGGGCGACAAGGCGGGCGCCGCGGAGGTCGCCACCAAATGGTTGACCGGGTGGCCGACGGCCTCGATCGAGCCCGGGGACGCTCGCGACGTGGGACAGATCCTGGCCAACCGCTGGGCCAACCCCGAGAAGGCCTGGGAGCGCGTCAGCGCGGCTCCGACGCGCGACCTGGCCATGGCGGTGTTTCATGCGCGCGTGCCCGAACGCGAGGAAGAGCTGCTGGCCCGCGGGCTGGGCGAGCCGGGCCACGCGGCCGGGCTGCGCTGCCTGGCCGAAGGCAAGCTCCCGATGGACCAGGCTCTGCAGGCGATCGAGTTGCTCGAGGGCGTCCGGGGACGCGCGCTCCCGGAGCTGGCGGGCGATTACCTGGTGGTGCACTCTCTGCTTTCGGCGGGCGAGTATGCGCACCGCACCACCCGCGCCGCTCTGCGCGAGGCGCTGCGGCACGGGCCGGAGGGTGGTCAGGCCCTGGGCATCGCGCTCATCGCAACGGGGGATCTGGCGACCGCGCAGAGGCTGGTGCCCCTGTCGCTGAAGGCCGAAGAGCAGGCGGCCGTGTCTCTGGCGGGCCGCCTGGTGAAAGGGAATCCGGGGCAGACCGAGGCCCTGGCCCGCCTGCTGCTGGACGGCAAGCTCGGCCCCGACGCCCTGACGGCCCTCGAAAAAGCCGTTGTGTCGGGGACAGACGGCACTCCTACCCAGCGGGTGGAGGACTGGCTGGGAGTTTCGGCGGGCCCGGCGGACTCGCGCCTGACGCGCCTGGTGCGCGGAGGCGAGCTGCTGCGCCAGAGCGCGCCCACCCCGGAGCTGGCCGAGGGCGAGCTGGCCTCCCGGATGGGAGCGGCGTTCGGCGGCGACTGGTCGGCGGAAGCGAAGGCCCTGGGCGGGCTGGGCTCCGCTGCAGTGGGGATCGCCCGGCAGCTCGAGCCCGCATCGCTGCGTGAGGCGTTGCCTCTCTTGCAGGCCCTGGCAGCGCAGCGGCAGCCCGAGCGCGTGCAGCAGGCCTGGGCGGTGCTGACCACTCCCGTGGGCGACGAGAGCTTTGGGGACCGTTGCCGGGCGGCTGGCGCGTTCGTGGGCACCTATCCGGCCGGCTCGCTGGAGCTGGCCGAGCGTCACTGGTGCGAGGTCGTGGACGGGGTCTCGGGTCTGGCCGACGCGGCCCCGGGCACGGAGCTGCTGCGCAGCACCATGCCGTTTGGAGCCGAGCATTTCCCGGACCTGTTGGCGCTGGCCCGCACGCGCCCCGACCTGGGCCAGGGCGTGAGCGGCCTGCAGGGCGCCCTGACCCGGCTGGCGGGCCGCCTGGCCACGCAAGGCTACGACCTGGAGGCGATCCGCTCCGAGTTGGACAACCCCGGCACGGAGGCTTCCCGCGGCTCGGTCCTGGTCGAGGCCAACGCGGTCACCGTCAACGGGGTTCGCTTGCGCACGCGCGCGTAGGGTCAGGCCTCCGGCGAGGTCGCCCCGGGGGGCACGAGCTCGAGCCATCCGAACCAGATCGGGTGCCGCTTGCGGTACCAGCGCAGCACCTCCAGCAGGATATCCTGCCGTTCTTTGCTGATGACCGCCACCGGGATGCGATCGAAGAACAGTCGCATCCGGTTCTGCCCGGGGAACTCCAGGGCCTCGGCGCAGAGCGTCTGCAGCTCGTTGCGGATGCGTCCCGAATCGCTGATGCGCACGGCGCGGTTGCGGAAGTCCTTGCCGTAGAGGTAGCGGTTGAGCAGCGGACTGAAGACCGTTCGGCTCTGCTGCAGCGTCTCCATCAGGCGCAGAGTGAACGTGACGTGCTTGTCGCAGCTGTTCGAGCTCAGGCGCACCGTGACGCGGTAGCGGTCCTCGGCAACCTGCTCGACGCCCGGGTTGCCGGAGTACGGGTCGGGGCCCATGTAGCCGGCCAGGGCCAGCGTCTCCCAGCCTTTCTCGGGGAAGAAATCGTCCGCTTTGAGCGTGGGGGTGGCGAGCGGGACGCCCGCCTGGCGGGCTTCCTCGATCATCTCGCGGTAGGAGCCGACCTTCTCGGCGCCCACGGCCTTCTCGAGGCCCGCGTCGTCCAGCCGCATCACGAACTGCTCCTGCTCGTAGGGCAGGTCGAACGAGGACGTAAAAACGTTCAGCGACGCTTCCAGGCCCAGCATCGGAGCCAGGCTGGCGGCCTGCACGGCCTCGGCCGAAGCGGCGTAGCCGTCGCACAGGAAGAGGTGCGTGTTGTTGTCCGCGTCCTGCCAGGTGCCGACCAGATTGGTGGGAGCGTAGGTGCCCGACTCGGTGAAGGCTTCCATCCCGGTGGGGAGTTTCCAGCCCTCCTCGATGACGTGGGCGCCCAGGCTCTTCCAGGTTTCCCAAAGCGTGGTCAGGCGCTTCTCGCGGCTCTTGCCGCCCAGAGTCCAGATATGGACGTGCTCGGGCTTGATGCCCGGGTAAGCCAGTTGGATGGCCTGCATGACCTTGGAGCGGTGCGTGCGGAAATCGACCAGGATAGCCTGCTCGGCGGCGGCCTCCACCACGCGCTTGGGCAGCGTCAGGCTGCCCATGTAGCCCTCGTAGGGGCGCACCATGTGGAGAGGCTGGTTGAAGACGTGCAGCACGGTCATCGTGCCGGCCTCGCGGCCGAGGGCGAAGCGGCTGGTGTTCTCGAGCGTGTCGATAGCGGTGCCCCAGACCGTGATGCCCTGGCGCTTGATCTCGCCGTAGAAGCCTTCCCAGCCGTAGTTGGGATCGTTGAGCAGGCGGATGACGCGCTCGTCGAGCCACTTGGCCACGCCCGGGCGGGCGTAGACGCGTCCGAAGCCCAGGTTGGGGTTGGAGCCCATCTCGGGCGTCTCGCCCCCCTTGGGCATCAGGCCCTCGCCCAGGCAGACCAGCACGGCGTGGTTCTCGGGCAGCTGCCGCGTGAGGTACCACAGGCTTTCGCTCATCACGTAGGCCGAGATGGCGTCGGCCTCTTTCTTGACCGCGTTGAGCCCGGACTTGTCTTGCCCGGCACCTTCTCCGAACCGGCCGAAGAGTCGTGTGCCCAGGGCGGTCACGGCGGCGGTCATGGCCAGCAGCCGCTCGGTGCGTCCGTCGGCAAAGGACATCTCGCGGAACGTCTCGCGCTGGGGCCGCCCCCGCGTCCACTCGGTCTCGACGTCTTCCAGCCACAGGTGGAACCGTCCGAGGATGGGGCGCGTGTCGAACGACCACTGCGCCAGGGCGTCACGTCTATCTTGAAGGGTGGGGTCGATGGTCTGCATGCGCGGGCGTTCCCCGCCCCGCAGGCGCGTTCCTTTGCGTCACCGAGTGTCTTTGAACTCGAACTCCACGCGCGTGCCAGCCTTGGCCACGGAAGCATCTTTAAAGGCTGCGAGCCACTGATCCCAGGCAGCCCCGTAGACCCTCTCCGGGACCGGTGCCGACGGCGCTCGCCGAAGCAACCTCAGGCATTCCCAAAGCTCACACGCCTATCCCAAACGCGAACGTCGGTCGACAACGGACAGACCGGCTCAGGCCAACAGTTTCCATGCCAGGAATCCCAGCGCGATGGCCCCCAGCAACCCCACGACCCATCCCGCCGTCTCCTCACCCCTCCACTATGCCGCAGCAACCCTCACGGTTCAACCTCTCCACCTCTCCTCCACTTACACCACCCTCCGAGGCCCGGTCCCCCATCCCGCCGAAGCCCCAGAGAAATGCACATTCTCAACCTGCACGAGCGGATCATGGTCGGCAGCCCCCAGAAAATGACCGAGCTGTTCCGAGCCCTCGCCTCCGACACAGACGCCCTCTGGCCGCGCCGCTGGCCGCGCCTGAAAATGTCCCCGCGGCTCACGCCGGGCGCCGAGGGCGGGCACGGGCCTATCCGGTATCGCACGACGACGGTGGCGCACAATCTCGTCCGGTTCACCTTCACCGGCCCGAAAGGCTTCGACGGCTACCACGAGCTCAGTTTCATGCAAGACATCGCCGGCACGCGCGTGCGCCACCTGATCAACATGCGCGTCCACGGCCCCGCCCTGGTCACCTGGCCGCTCGTCTTCGAGCCCCTGCACGACGCCCTTATCGAGGACCTGCTCGACAACGCCGAACGCGAGATGACGGGCCAGGTCCAGGCTCCCGCCCGACACTCCGTTTACGTCCGTTTTCTGCGCAGGCTTACCCGGCGGCTCGCCGAACCGCCCCGACATGGATAGAAAACCGACCCTCACCGCTGGCGGTCCCACACACCGCTTCCCCCTCTCGACCCACGAGCCGACGGTCAGCAACCCGGCCGGTTCGGTTCGCATATGCGACCAGGACAATTTTCCCGTTGTGACCGGTCAGGCGGCCGCGGTCTATTACGTGACCATCGAGGTCAAAGGGCTGCGCGAGCCCCACTGGCACCCCAACGCCTGGGAGCTCAACTTCGTCGTCAAAGGCTCCGTGCGCCTTGGAGTCGTCAACCCCAACGACACCTGGGACGAGGTCGTCCTGAACCCGGGCGACGTGGGCTTCATTCCCCAGGGCTACGCGCACTATCTTGAAAACGCCGGCGACGTGCCCTGCGAGATAACCGTGGTCTTCAACAACAGCAAGCCCGAGGACATCGGACTCTCCACCACCTTCGCCGGCATGCCCGACCGCATGTTCTCATCCACGTTCGGCGTGCCGGTCGACCAGGTGAGCGGTTTCAACAAGCCCGATCAGACACTGTACGTGGTGCCCGAAACCTAGACAGCGAGAACGTTTTTCAAGCCAGCCGCCTCCAACGAGGCGGCTTTTTTGTTTTCGGAAGGTTTTCGAAACCAGAAGGGATAATTTCTAAGGCCAATCACCGAACAAGCTTTCATTTCTTAGGAGGACGAAACATTGTCTGACACCCCTGTGCTACAGGGCGGGGATATCGCCTGGATGCTCATCGCCACCGGGCTCGTCGTGCTGATGACGCCCGCGCTGGGCTTCTTCTACGGCGGCATGGTGCGCTCCAAGAACTCGCTCAACACCATGATGATGAGCTTCCTCAGCTTCGGCGTGGTGGGAGTGCTCTGGTTCCTGCTGGGCTACAGCCTGGCGTTCTCGCCCGGAAACGGCTGGCTGGGAGACCTCAACTTCAGCTTCTTGAGCCACGTCGGGCTCGAGCCGAAAGGCACCATCCCGCACGTTCTCTTCGCGGCCTACCAGGCCACCTTCGTCATCATTACGGCCGCACTGATCTCGGGCGCCGTGGTCGAGCGGATGCGCTTTGGCCCCTACCTCGCCTTCATCGCCCTCTGGAGCCTGGTGGTCTACGGGCCGCTGGCCCACTGGGTCTGGGGCGGCGGCTGGCTGGGCGCCATGGGCGCGCTCGACTTTGCCGGGGGCACCGTGGTGCACATCAACGCCGGCGTGGCCGCGGTCGTCACCGCCCTGGTGCTCGGCCCGCGCAAGGAGTATGGCCGCCAGGCGCTGCTCCCGCACAACGTGCCGATGGTGCTGCTGGGCGCCGCTCTGTTGTGGTTCGGATGGTTCGGCTTCAACGGCGGCAGCGCTCTCGGCGCCAATGCCCAGGCCGCTCTGGCCTTCGTCAACACCCTTCTGGCCCCGTGCGCGGCCCTGCTGGTCTGGGTCATGCTCGACCTGGTCCGCACCCGACGCGCCACCGCGGTCGGCGCCGCCACGGCCATCATCGTGGGGCTGGTGGGCATCACCCCGGCGGCCGGCTACATCGGCCCGGCCAATGCCCTCTTGCTGGGCGCACTGGTGGTTTTCCCCAGCTACTATGGCATCCTGTGGCGCAGCCGCACCAAGCTCGACGATTCGCTCGACGTCTTCGCCGGCCACGGTCTGGGGGGCATCACCGGCGCCCTCCTGACGGGAGTTCTGTGTCAGAACGTCTGGGGCGGCGGCTCCACCGCCGACGGGCTGCTCTATGGCAATCCCAAGCAGCTCGGCATCCAGGCCGTGGCCATTCTGGCCGCCATCGCCTGGAGCGCCCTCGGAACGTTCCTTTTGCTCAAGCTCATCGGCGCGGTCACTCCGCTGCGAGCCGACCACAAGATGGAAGGCAGTGGCCTGGACGTCAGTCAGCACGGGGAGGAAGCCTACAGCTCCGGCGAAGGTGCTATCCTGGTGCTGGCCAGGCAAGGAGGCGGTAGATGAAGTTGATCGTCGCGGTCATTCGACCGGAGAAGCTGAACGACGTGCTGGAGGCCCTCTTCAAAGCCGAGGTCCACGGCCTTACCGTGTCCCGCGTTCACGGGCACGGAGGCGAGACCGAGCACGTCGAGACCTACCGGGGGACGACCGTCAAGATGGAGCTCACCGAGAAGATACGGCTGGAGATCGGGGTCAGCGAGACGTTCGTCGAGCCGACCGTCCAGGCCATCCTCGAATCGGCCCGCACCGGCGAGGTGGGCGACGGCAAGATCTTCGTGATGCCCGTGGAGCGGGTCTACCGCATCCGCACCGGCGAGCGCAACGAGTCGGCCGTCACCCCCGAAGGGGTGGTCAATACCAACCCGGGACAATCGCAGCGCGTGATGATGATCAGCACCTCCGAAGCGATCGACGCTTGACCAACTTCTTCGTGCGCGCCAAGGAGCGATTCCGAGCTCTGAGGCGTAAGCCCGAGACCGCCAGCGAGGTCTATCCGATGGGAAGCGGAGAGCCCAATCGACACGGGATGCCAAAACTTCCCATCGGGCAGTTGGCCACGAAAAAGTGGCCCGTGCTGCACTCCAACGGGATCCCCACCATCGAGGCCTGGGAGCTGAAGCTGGACGGCGCCTGCCGCCAACCGCAGACCCTGGGCCTCGAAGCGTTCATGGCCCTCGAGCAGACCCACGACGTGAGCGACTTCCACTGCGTCACCACCTGGTCGCGCTTCGACGTGCCCTGGGTCGGAGTGCGCCTTCGCCTGCTGGCCGAGCTCTGCGGAGCCGAGGCGAGCCACGTCATGCTGCACGGCTACGATGGCTACGAGACGAACCTTTCCATGGAGCAGGCGCTCCAGCCCGATGTGCTGCTCGTGCACACAGCTGACGGTGCCCCGCTCACCTCCGAGCACGGCGGCCCGGTGCGAGCCATCACGCCCCGGCTGTACGCCTGGAAAGGGGCCAAGTGGATTGCCCGGCTGGAGTTCCTGCAGGGCGATCGGCCGGGTTTCTGGGAGCGCAACGGCTACTCCAACTCGGCTGATCCGTGGCGTGACGATCGTTTCTCCTCCTGAGGTATCGAGGTCCTTTGCGCGCGCGGGCGCCAGGCCTTACCATAAGGGCAGGAGGATGAGCCAGATGAGCAAGCACCAGACCAAGAAGAACCAGACCCTGATTATCCGCCACACGATTGCGTGCGAGTTCACGTTATGACGGACCGCGAATGGCGGCAGAAGGAGCTCGAGTTGGCCCGGACCCTCGAGAGCCTGAGCGCCGCCCGGCACGACCCCGCGGTCGACCTGGCCAGGACACTGGCCGCCGACCAGGGAGCTCCGCACGACAGCGAAGCGGCCGCCCAGAAGCGCCTGTCCGGCGACTAGACGGCCTCCAGGCCCAGGGCCACTCCCTGGCCGCCGGAAACGCACAGCGTAGCCAGGCCTTTGCCGGCTCCACGGCGCAGCATTTCGTGGAGCAGGGTGACGACCACCCGGTTCCCCGAGCAGCCGATCGGATGTCCTAACGCGATGGAGCCGCCGTTCACGTTGACGCGCTCAGGGTCGAGGCCCAGCGCGCGCTGGCACGCCAGCACCTGGGCCGCGAAGGCCTCGTTGAGCTCGATCAGATCGAAGTCCTCGACCTTGCCACCGAATCGCTCGAGATAGCGCTGCACCGCCGGCACCGGCCCGAGGCCCATGCGCTCGGGCTCCAGGGCGACGGTCACCCCGCCGACGACCCTGGCCAGTCCCTTCTCTGGCCCCAAAACCAGGGCCGAAGCTCCATCCGTGATGCCGCTCGCATTGCCAGCCGTGATCGTTCCCTCGCGTGCGAAGACCGGTTGCAATTTGGCCAGCGATGCCAGCGTCGTGCCGTCGCGGCGATGCTCGTCGGTCGCCAGCGCATCCATCGCGAGCCGTTCCTTTTCGAAACGGCCGGCCTTCTCGGCTTCCTCCGCGCGGTTCTGCGAAAGACAGGCCCAGGCGTCCTGATCCTCGCGCGAGATCCCCAACTCCCCCGCCAGAGCCTCGACCGTCTCCCCCATGATCATCTGGGCCATGGGGCAGAACAACCCGTCCTGATACATCGCGTCGATCAGCTTGCGGTTGCCCATCTTCTGCCCGAAGCGAACCTCGTCGAGCATGTAGGGGACGCGCGACATGCTCTCGGCTCCCGCGGCGACCACGTAGCGATACTCACCCGAGCGGATCTTGGCAGCCGCCTCGGCGATCGCGGTCAATCCGGAAGCGCAGGCGTGGTTGATGGTGAAGGCCGGGGTCGAGATCGGCAGCCCGGCTTTCACGGCGACCTGGCGCGCGGGGTTGGGTCCGCAGCCGGCCTGGCGGGCCAGTCCCAACAGCAAGCAATCCGGCACCACGCCGGCCTCTTCCACGGCCGCTTTGACCGCCAGAACCCCCAGATCGACCGCCGACATCCTGGCCAGCGAGCCCCCGAACTTGCCGATCGGGGTGCGCCTGGCGCTCATTACATACACGTCGCTCATGGCTGCTCCCTACTCCACGCCAGAGGGACCTCCCTCCCCGTTGTGGAAACCGTGGCGCCTATGAGTGAGACCACAGTCGGCCGCCCCATGAACATCCACGAGATCCTGGACTGCCTCCCCCACCGCTACCCATTTCTGCTGGTGGACAGGATCGACGAAGTGGTGGCTTTCGAGACGGCCCGGGGCAGCAAGCTGCTGACCATCAACGAGGAGTTCTTCCAGGGGCACTTCCCCGACGATCCGCAGATGCCCGTGGGCCTGCTGGTAGAAGCGATGGCTCAGGTGGGCTGCACCGTCATCATGTCGACGGATCAGGCCAGGGGCAAGAACATCCTGTTCGCGGCCGTGGACAACTGTGAGTTCGGCCGCCCCGCCCGCCCCGGCGACCATCTGGATATTCGCGCCAAAATGACGAACTTTCGCGGAGACAAGGGCAAGATCGCGGTCAGCTGTCAGGTGGGTGACGAAATGCTGGCTTCGGCCGAGATGATGTTCGCGCTCACGGATCAGTCCGCGAGCTGAAATTTAGAGTCGCTCCCCGAACGAGCGAGGCCGCCCGTCCACCATCGCGGCCCAGAACAGCAGACCCTGGCACTCGCCGAGCTGATACTTTCCCGCACGATCCACGCCGATAGCGCCAAAGTGGCGGTCGCGCGCGCGGCAATCCTCGAAGACACGGTCGAAATCCTGGCCCGCCAGGCACACCGCCAGCGCTTCGTCAACGATCTCCTCGCCCAGCCCCGTGCAGCTGACGGCGGCACGGTCCGTGGCGTAGTTCCCGGCCACCGTGGCCGAGTCGCTGACGCGCCCGATCGTCTCCTGGCCCCGGCCTCCGGTCGAGGTGGCCGCGGCCAGTTTGCCCTCCAGCAGGGCGCAGGCTCCCACCGTGCCCGACTTGTCCAACCGAGGCACGTTGCGCTCGGGAGCGTAGTCGGGAAAACCCTGGGCGCGGGCCCACGCGGTCGCTCCGGGGCCGCCCAGCACCGTGAAGGTCTCGCCCTGCAAGCGCTGAGCCACCAGGATGGGGTTTTGCACACGCTCGATGTTGATGACGCCCGAGAATCGGCGCCTGTCCCCGTCCATCAAAGCCGCGCTCATGCGCGCCACGCCGTCGGACTGCAGCTTGCTGCCCGTGCCGGCGTTGAAGCGCGGGTCA
This sequence comes from Vulcanimicrobiota bacterium, assembly GCA_039809865.1. GTDB lineage: Bacteria > Vulcanimicrobiota > Xenobia > Xenobiales > QWHO01 > QWHO01. The sequence goes on along the minus strand of JBDHVW010000002.1, from coordinate 110,083 downwards.
TCCTCGAGCAGGCGCACGGCTTCGACCGCCATGGCGAGCGCCGAGTCTTTCTCCCAGGCGCCCTGCAGAGCCAGTAAAAGGCCCTCGCGCTGACGTTCCAGACGATCCCGGAAAGCGGTCGGGTTCTCGGTGAATCCACCGTGCAAGATCAGCGCGCGCACCACCCCATAGTGCAGGATTTTCCTCCGCTCGTCAAAACCTTGTCAGATGGCCCTCGACAGCGCCCTGGCATACCCCGAGACCCGGCAGGACCCGGTCCGGGAGGTCTTACACGGGCACGAGCTGATCGACCCTTACCGCTGGCTCGAAGATGCCGAGAGCGCCGAAAGCCTGGCCTGGATGGAGGCTCAGAACGAGCTAACGCGGGGCGCCCTGGATGCCTATCCCGGCAGGGCGGCTTTGCATCAGCGTCTGGAGGAGCTGCTCTCGATCGGCTCGCTCAGCACCCCGCATCCGCGCCGCGACCGCATTTTTTACTTCCGCCGCGAAGGCACGCAGAACCACTCGGTGCTCTACCTGCGCGTGGCCGACGGCCCCGAGCGGGTGGTGCTCGATCCCAACCTGTGGTCGAAAGACGGCACCAGCTCGCTGGACTGGTATTACCCCAGCAAGGACGGCAAGCTGATCGCTTACGGCCGCTCCGAGGCAGGCGACGAAAAGAGCACCCTGCACGTGATGGAGGTCGATTCCGGCAACCTGCTGGCCGATCGCATCCCCGACACGCGCGCCGCCAGCCTCGCCTGGGAGCCCGACCACCAGGGATTCTTCTACAGCCGCTACCCGCCCGGGGAGAGCTATTCGCGCAAGATTTATCACCACCGTCTGGGCCGCCCCTGGGAAGAGGATCCGCTCGTCTACGGCGAGGGACGCGCCCCCGAGGATTGGCCCTCCGCCAGCCTCTCCCCCGATGGCCGCTGGATGGTCATCTCCGTCTCGGTGGGCTGGACGCGCACCGACGTCTACCTCTGCGATCGGGAGACCGACACCTGGACCACGTTGGTGGAAGGCGTCGACGCCCTTTTTGGGGTCTCCATCGTGGACGGGGTCATTCACGTCAACACCAACCACGAGGCGCCGCGCTATAAGCTGCTGACTACCACAGTCGACAAGCCGCAGCGCGAGCACTGGCGGCTGCTCATCCCCGAGAGCGAGGGCGTGCTCGACTGGGTCGGCCGCACCGGCGACCAGCTCTTTGCGCTCTATTCGGTGAACGCTGTCTCCGAGCTGCGCCGCTTCACGCTGGACGGCCAGCCCCTGGGCAACCTGGAGCTGCCGGCGCTGGGCTCGGTGACAGGCGTGGGACGCGAGTGGGACGGGAACGAGGTCTACTATGGCTTCTCCTCGTTCACGTTCCCCCCCAGCATCTATCGCTACGACCTCGAGACGGGCACGACCACGTTGTGGGGTAAGGTCGAGGCGGATGTCTCCCCCGAGCACTACACGATGGAGCAAGATTGGTACGTCAGCCGGGACGGCACGCGCGTGCCGATGTTCCTGGTCTATCGCAAGGACCTGCCCATGAACGGCGACAATCCGACGCTGCTCACGCGCTACGGGGGCTTCAACGTCAGTATGAACCCCGATTTCTACCGCACCAACTTTCTGTGGCTCGAGCGCGGGGGCGTCTTCGCGATGGCCAACCTGCGGGGCGGCAGCGAGTTCGGCGAGACCTGGCACCAGGACGGCATGCTGGGCAAGAAGCAGAACGTCTTCGACGATTTCGTCTGCGCCGCCGAGCGTCTGGTCGAGCGGAAGTTCACCAATCCGCGGAGACTGGCCATCTCGGGCGGCTCCAACGGTGGCCTGCTGATGGGGGCCGCGCTCACGCAGCGCCCCGACCTCTTTCAGGCCGTGGTCTGCTCGGTGCCGCTGCTGGACATGGTGCGCTATCACCTGTTCCGCCTGGCGCGGCTGTGGATCCCCGAGTATGGCTCGGCCGACGACCCGGAGCAGTTTGCCTGGCTGCACGCCTACTCGCCCTATCACCGCGTGAAGGAAGGCGAGGAATATCCGGCCGTGCTCATCACAACCGGCGTGGAGGACAGTCGTGTCGACCCTCTGCACGCTCGCAAGATGGCCGCGCGGCTTCAGGCCGCCACCGGCTCCAAACGACCCATCCTGCTCCGGGTGGAAATGAAGGCCGGACACGGAGCTGGGAAACCTTTGTCGAAGATCCTGGAAGAAAGCACGGACAAGTTCACGTTTCTCTTCTGGCAACTTGGACTCGATTGGGGAGGTCAGCGTGTCGGATAAGTATCGCGGCTTTAGCGACCGGGTGGCGGGAGATCTGCACAAGGCCTCCATCTCCGCCAACACCCAGATCAATGACAGGGTGCAGCGCATCCGGTTGCGCAACAGCGCCCTCCCCTCGGCCATTCCCGCGGGGGCGACCATCGAGATCGAGGCGATCACGTTCCACAAAGTCAAGTTCGGAACGATCGTGTACGTCAAGCTCGAGCAAGAGCTGGCGCTGCGGCGCTTCTTACGGGTCGAGGTCATCATGGAGCACGACTTCATCGTGGTGGTGCGCGAGAAGGGCAAGCGCGTCGAGCGGCTGCCCGCCAACGCCCTGGTAGGCCGCGTGATCTCGGCCGACATGCAGGGCAAATCCATGCGCGTGCCCCACGGGGGCAACATCATCGACTGGATGACCGACTTTGGCGTCACCACGCCGATTCATAAGATCCGCAACCTGCTGCGTAACTGGAAAGGCGACAAACCGCCCGTCGTCGCCGATCCCAACAAGAAGAAGAAACCCGCCGCTCGGCGCGCACCAAGCAAGTAACAAGTTCGTAACGGCGATTTAACACGCCCGCGCTACAATGAGCTGGGCTTCCCCCTCCTTCGTTTGCTCTTGATCAGGAGGACTTTTTCTTGCAATTTCGCCAGGGCGATCTGCTCTTTTGCGCGGAGGACCGACTTCCGCCAGCCTCGCAGCCCCATCCAGGTCCGATTCTGGCCGGCGGTCAGGGCTCCGATCACCTGCACCTGCTGGATGGCCCCGGCAACCTCTACCTCTCGGGCAATTTCCTCTATGTCGCGACCGAGCAGCCCACCTGGGTGTGGCATCCCGAGCACGCCCGACTGGCCCTGCCGGCGGGCACGTTTCGCGTCATCCGCCAGAGGCAATACGAGCCGTGAGCTGGCAAGACGAGTTGGGAGAGCTGCCGATCCTCCGACTGCCGCGCGCCCGCGAGAAGTTCTTGAGGGCCGCCGAGGAGGCCTATGACGACCTGGGAGAGTTGCCGCGCGCGGCCCGCGCCTGGGCCTGGCTGGCCCGGCTCGAAGAGCTGGAGCCCGCCGTCACGGCCTTGCGCGAAGCCGAGGGAGGGCACCGGCTGGTGCGCCGCCTCATGGCCCTGGAAGGGCTGCTCCAGGGGCTGCCGCTGCCTTTGAGCTTCGTGCGCCTGGCGCTTTCGGTGGGGCCCGGGCGGGAAGAACGCGACGAGCAGGGGCGCCTTCATTGCCTGTACGGCCCGGCGCGCGCCAACGAATACTGGGTGCGCGGCGAGCGGGTCGACCCGACCTGGGTTCTGGCCCCCCAACGCAAAACCGTGCGGGATCTGGCGGGGGTGGCCTCCCTGCCGGCCCGGCGGGCTCTGCTGCAGCGCATGGGCGTGCGGCGCGCCCTGGAGACCGGCTGGTCCGCGGTTCTCGACCTGGACCGGGATGCGGCGGGTGGACCGCGAAGGTTACTGTCTATGGACGTTGGAGATTCGGAACCGATGGTCGTGGTCGAGGTCACCTGCACCTCGACGCGCGCGTTACACTACCTCCGGGTGCCCCCCACGGTGCGCAGCTGCGCCGAGGCGGTGGCCTGGACCTTTGGGATGGAGCGCGAGCGCTACCGTCCCGTGGCGGAAGCATGAAAGACCTCGAGGGGGCCTGGACGCTCGAGCTTCCCAGTCAGTGCCAGCAGGCTCGGGCCAAGCTGCAGGGCGAGGAGCTGGTCATCGTGTTTCGCCACGGTCCGGTCGTGCGGCTGGGCGCCGACCTGCGCGGCACCTGGATCTGGGGAGCTGCGTCCTCAGAGCAGAAAGTGCGCTTTCAGCGGGGCGAAAACGGGACGCTCGTGGGCTGGGTCGGCAAGGAGAAGTGGACCCTGACGCGCGACTAGACTTTCTGCTTCTGCAGGGGGGCACCGGCCGGTAGAATCGGCAGGGCCAGCCGACTCCAGAAGGGCGGCCCCTGCCGGACCCTGCGGCCGAGGCCGTCGTTGACGACCCGCACTTTGACGTGGCGCAGCTTGCGAAACGTGCGGGAGCTGAGCGGCATCTCGTCTTGAATGCTGTACTCCAGGGACAGCTTCCCCAGGCGCTCGTCCGCCTCGCGAAAGAGCCGGTCGCCGCGCTCGTCCACCGGAGAGAACGTCAGCATGCGGCACTCGCCGTCGAGGAACTCCGAGAGTCGCTCGAAGAAGCGGCGGGTCAAAACGGTGGGGTCGTACTTGCCCGCGGCGGCGAAGCTCAGGTTGGGCGTGAGATCGATCGGGAGAGCCGGCAGATTGGCCGTGATCCAGTCGAATCGGCCCGAAACCCCCTCCCAGACATCACAGGGCTCGAAAGTGGCCGGACGCCGATTCAAGCTAGCATTGGACCTCGCCATGGCTACGGCAGTGGGATTGTTATCCACTCCCAGCACGCTTTCGAACCGATCCGCCAGGTCCAGTGCCACGGCACCGCAGCCGGTCCCCATATCCAGGGCGCGGCGGCCCCGGGCCGCGCGGTTCCAGTCGAGCAGCATCCCGGTGTCGTCGCCCAGGTAGACGAACTCGCCGGGCGAGCGTCGCGGCACCGAGCTCATCAGGTAGAGGTCCCGGGCGGCGGCGACCTGCACCAGACACCCTTCGGGGCCGAGGATCTCCCCCAGGGCAGCCTTTTCGGCGGCGGTCAGCAGACCCTCGGGGAGCGGCTCGTGACAGAAGAAGAAGCGAAAATCGGACGGGAGCTTCTGGGCTCCGGGATAGCTCACCGCGCCCAGGCTGGGCTTCTTCCAGGCGTGCCACAGGTCGCGCAGGGGGTAGACACGGCGGGTGCGGAAGGCGGCCAGGCGCTGCGTGCGCCGATAATGGCAGCGATCCAGCACGGCCCTCAGGGTGTTCAGGGTGGCCTCCGAAAATTCTCCCCACATCGGTTGTGTCTTGTTATTCACACATCGGTTACAGGCCTTTACACCGGGGAAACAACGTTCCGGCGGTCCGCGTTTAAAATGCCCGCAGTCAAAAAGTGTTTTCGCACGCGGAGCGCACAGCGAGCCGTAAGCGAGCCAAAGCCAAGGAGGGTTTCGATGTCCACGATCTCCAGCCTCAGCAGCCTGCCGCAATCCGCGGCCCCCGTCTCGCGCCCGAAGGCCGAGGCCGCCGGCCCGCAGGACGTCGTGGTGCTGCCGGCCAACGCCCGCTCGCTCGAAGAGGCGCGCGCGGAGATCAAGAAGGCTCGCCAGCTGATGAGCGAGCTCGGCGGACGGGTGACCAAAGACCTTCCGGCCACCGGCGCCCTCAAGGCTCAGCTCGACGAGGCCGGCCAGGCCAAACTGGAGCAGGCCGGGTTCAAAATCGTCGAGGACAAGTCGGTGAAGGCGTTCCCCCAGCGTCCCGCCCCGAGCGCTCCGCTGGCTCCGGGCTGGTTACTCAAGCCGGGCGGCGTGTCGCACGCTCGCGAAGCCGCCCTGGCCGCCAAAGAGGGCAACGTGGATATGAGCGAGCCCATCAACTATACGAAATCCGAAGGCTTCTCGGCGGCCGAAGGCTTCCGCTGGGGTGGCGGTTTCGACCGCGAGGAGCAGCCCGGCTTCCGCCCCTTCCAGCCCTTCATGAAAGGCGGCGCCCGTCCGCCCCAGGCCGAGGGACCGTCGGAGTTCACGGGCGCGCTGCCCACCACCGGCAAGGGCGTCACGATCGCCATCCTGGACACGGGCCTCTATCCGCACCCCGACTTCGGGGATCGCGTGCTCAAGCTCGTGAGCGCCACCGGTGAAGCGCGCTTCAACCCCGACGCGATGGGGCACGGCACCCACGTGGCCGCGGATGCGGCCGGCAGCGGCAAGCTCTCCGGCGGCAAGTTCCGCGGCCCCGCCCCAGACGCCAACCTGGTCGGCATCCAGGTGCTCAACGGCGAGGGTGAGGGCGACATGTCCGAGGTGGTCGAGAACCTGACCGCCGGCATCAACTGGATGGTCGAGAACAAAGAGAAGTACAACATCAAGGTGGCCAACCTTTCGCTCGGCCTGCCGCTGCAGGAGTACTCGCGCAGCTGGTTCGGACCCTCCACCCTGTATGATCCCATCGGCGCGGCCATCAACACGGCCGTCCAGGCGGGCATCACGGTGGTGGTGGCGGCCGGCAACGACGGCAACCAGCCGGGTACGATCGACGATTCGCCGGCCATCAACGAGAACGTCATCACGGTGGGCGCGTTGGATACCCAGGGCACGCGCGATCGCTCCGACGACCGCGTGGCCGATTTCTCGAGCCGCGGCCCGACCCCCGACGGCAAGATCAAGCCCGACATCCTGGCGCCCGGCGTCAACATCATGGCCGCCAACTCGCCCGGTTGCATCATCGAAGAGCAGAACGAGCAGATCAAGCAGATCCGCGAGGAGATCGAGTCGCTCTCCCCGCGCCAGCTGCAGATGATGGCCTACAAGCTGGTGCGCGCCGGCATGGCTCCCCCGGAGCTGATGCAGGTGCACCCGGAAGACCTCCGCGAGCACATGCTCGAGGGCATGCAGACCCACGAGACCTCCGGCCGCAACGACGGCGGGGCCGCCTACATCGCCATGGACGGCACCTCGATGGCCTCCCCCATCGTGGCCGGCGTCTGCGCCGCCATCCTGGAAGCCAACCCGAACCTCACTCCGGATCAGGTCAAGCAGGTTCTGATGAAGACCTCCGATCGGCTGCCGGGCGTGCGGGCCACCGACCAGGGCGCGGGCGTGATGAACGCCCAGAAGGCCGTTCAGGTCGCCCAGCAGCTGGCTCAGCGGTAAAGCTCGGCCAGTCCGTCGAGCAGCTTCTGGCGCTCGAGCTGGATGGTCGCGCCGCCCAGGCCCTTGTTCAGGTCTTCCCAGGTGGCGTCGGCGCCATAGAGGAAGAACGAATCCCAGGCTTTCTCCCGCCGAAAGGCGGGTTTTTCATTGAGCCCGGGCCAGTCCTTGATGACGTGCTGGTAGAACCAGCGGCTGGCGGTGGCGTGCCGGTCGTAGTAAGCGCTGACGCGCGGATCCTGGCTCTGGATTGCGGCGTTGTTGGCGCGCGTCTCATCGTCGAGGGGGAAGACGGGCACCCAGACGATCATCAGGCGAAGATCGCGTTCCGGATGCTCGGTCAGCGCGTTCCGCTCCACGAAACGGGTGGCCCAGAAGCAGCCCTTGCAGCCCGGGGAGACGAACAAAATCAAGCGCGGATGACCTTTGAGGCTCTCGAAGGCCTGACGGAGGTCTTGTTCGCTGTCCAGCGGCTGCACGGGGGCGGCCTGAACGCGGGCCAGGAGCACGAGTAAAAGCACCAGAAATCGCATAGGGAGCCTTTTCGCGGTCAGCGAACAAGGTCTTGCCATGGAATTCACGCTCAACGGGCAGTCCGTCTCGCTCGAGGTCGATCCGCAGGAGACGCTTCTCCACGCGCTTCGCGACCGCACGGGCACGTGCTCGGTCAAGGATGGCTGCAGCCCCCAGGGCCAGTGTGGCTGCTGCCTGGCGCTGGTGGACGGGCGCGCCATCACGATTTGCTCGCTGCCCGCCAGTAAAGCCCAGGGCAAGAGCGTGGTCACGCTGGAGGGGATCGATCCCGATCTGCGGGCCCTCTATGCGCGCTGCTTCGAGAGCGCGGCGGGCCTGCAGTGCGGCTTCTGCATTCCGGGCATCATGATGCGCGCCCACTCCTTGCTCGAGAAGAACCCCGCGCCCTCGAGCGCCGAGATCGTCAAGGCGCTGGAAGGCCATCTGTGTCGCTGCACAGGCTACAAGAAGATTCAGGACGCGGTGGCCCTGATGGCCTCGGCTCGGGCCTCCGGCCTGACCCTCGAAGAGGTTGCCGGCCGCGTGGGTGAATCGCTGCCGCGCTACCAGGCTCGCGAGACGAGCCAGGGAGCCCGGCCCTACGTGGACGACGTACAGCTCGAGGGCATGCTCTACGGCGCGGTGGTGCTCTCGCCCCACGCCCGGGCGCGGGTGCTGTCGATCGACGCGGCCCCGGCCGAAGGCATGCCGGGCGTGGTGCGGGTGGCCACGGCGGCCGACGTGCCCGGCACACGCATCTACGGTCTGCTGGTCCCGGACTGGCCGGGTCTGGTGGCGGTGAATGAAGAGGTGCGCTGCGTGGGCGACATCGTGGCCGTGGTGGCCGCCGAGTCGCGTTTCCAGGCCCGAGCAGCCGCGGCCGCGGTGCGGGTGGAGTATGAGGTGCTGCCGGCGGTGCTCGACCCCGAGCACGGATTGGACGAGCGCTCGCCGCTGGTCAACCCGTATCACCCCAAAGGCCACAACATCCTGTCGCACTCCCACATCTCGCGGGGCGACGTGGCCTCGGCGCGCGAGATGTCGGCCCACGTGGTGTCGGGCGTCTGGGAGACACAGCGCATCGAGCACCTGTTTCTCGAGCCGGAAGCGGCGGTGGCGATTCCGATCGCTGGCGGCCGCCTGAAGTTGCTGACGCAGGGCCAGGGGATCTTCGACGACCGCCGCCAGGTGGCCGCCTTCCTCGGGCTGGACGAGCTGGCCGTGGATGTCGAGCTGCTACCGAACGGAGGGGCCTTCGGCGGCAAAGAGGACATGTCGGTGCAGGCCCAGGCCGCCCTTCTGGCGATCCTCACGGGACGCCCCGTCAAGCTCACGCTGAGCCGCGAGGAGTCGGTGCGCCTGCATCCCAAGCGGCATCCCATCAAGATGGAGTATACGGTCGGCTGCACTTCCGAGGGCCGGCTCACGTTCGTCCAGGCCCGGATGGTGGGCGACAGCGGAGCCTACGCCTCGGTCGGGGCCAAGGTGCTCGAGCGGGCCGCCGGGCACGCCTGCGGGCCCTACGTGGTGCCGAACGTCTGCGTCGACGCCTACGCGGTGTATACCAACAACCCGCCCTGCGGTGCCATGCGCGGCTTCGGGGTCAACCAGTCGGCCTTCGCCATCGAGGGCTGCCTCGATCAACTGGCCTCCCGGTGCGGTCTGGACGGCTGGGAAATGCGCCGGCGCAACGCCCTGGTCAACGGCTCGACGATCACCACGGGTCAGGTCTTGCACGAGGGAGTGGGCCTGGTGGAGACGCTGGAAGCGGTGCGCACGCGTTACTACGAGCTGCGGTCAAAGGGTCACGCCGTGGGGATCGCCTGCGGGCTGAAGAATACCGGCATCGGCAACGGCGTCGTCGAGTCGGGCAAATCCCGGCTCGTGGTCGAGGAAGATGGGACGGTGTCCATCTACATCGGCTATACGGAGATGGGCCAGGGATTGCTCACGGTGGCCATCCAGTTCGCGGTCGAAGGGACGGGGCTCCCGGCCTCGGTCTTCCGTCCGCGCGTCGACTCGACGTTTCTGCTCGGCTCGGGCCAGACCACCGGCTCGCGAGCGACGTTCTTCGTCGGCAAGTCGGTTTTGAAGGCGGCGGAGGCCATGCGGGAAGCGCTGTCCTCGGGCAAGACACTGGCGGATCTGCGCGGCTCGGTCTTCGCCGGCGACGTCCTGGTGGACGACACCACGGCCCTGTATGACAAATCGCGCCCGCCCAAGACGCACAGCGCCTTCAGCTTCGCCACCCAGCTCTGCGTGCTGGACGCGCACGGCCGGGTCACCGACCTGATCGCCGCCCACGACGTGGGGCGCGTGGTCAACCCGCTCCTCTGCGAAGGCCAGTTGGAAGGCTCGCTGCACATGGGCCTGGGCTATGCGCTCAGCGAGGAGCTGCCCTGCGTAGACGGTATGCCGGTGGCCACGAAGCTCCGCGACATCGGGGTGTTGCGCTCGGTCGACATGCCGCGGATGGAGATCATCCTGGTCGAAGTGCCCTCGGCCGAAGGGCCGATGGGAGCCAAGGGCGTCGGCGAGATCGGCCTGGTGCCGACCGCGGCGGCCGTCGCAGGTGCGCTCTACGCCTTTGACAGAGAGCCCCGCTACCGGCTGCCGATGAAGGACAGCGCGGCCGGCAAGGCCATGAGCGTGGGCAAGATCCGCCACGCGGACCGCAGCGTCTGGCACTGACTGTCGAACGACTTTTCGTTTCCCCGGGAAACGAACGTGTGTTTCAGTTCGGGATCCAGGTGGCTCCCTGAGGCGCGGCGCGCCCCTCGCGCTCGAGCTTCAGCAGGTGCGCGCGCAGCGAGCGCTCGGCCAGCGGCAGGGCGCGCGGATCGACATCGTCGTAGACCCGTGCCAGCAGCTCCGCCTCGCTGCCGGGCAAGGCTTCGACCACGCGGGCCTCGCGCTTCAAACGGTGGTCGAGCAACTGCCCGGGCAGGTCCGAGCCGGGCCCGTAAGGAGGACCGTGAGCGCTGACGACCAGACGAGGCTCCAGGGCCTGGACGCGGCGGAGGCTCTCGAGATAGACGCTCATGTCGCCGCCTTCGGAAGGGTCGACCAGGATCGTCCCCCACCCGGCGGTCAAATCTCCGGCCAGCAAGAGCCGCTGGGAGGCGTGCCACAGGCACAGGTGCCCCGGTGCGTGGCCCGGCGTGTGCAGAGCCTGCCAGTCGCCCCAGCGCTCGCCGTCGTCGACCAGGCGATCGACCGCGAAAGGCAGGCGCTCGGCCGTCAGGGGGTGAGCGGCCAGCGGGAGGCCCCAGGAGCGCACCACCTCGGCCCCGGCCACGTGATCCGGATGGTGGTGCGTCAGGAGGCACTCTCGAATGTCGGGCGTCAGGGAGTCGCGCAGCCGCTCCAGCTCGGACGGGACGGCGGAGCCCGGGTCGACCAGCAGCGGCCCGGCCAGGCAAGTCAGGGTGACCCGGGCCGGGGGCAGAGTCGAGCTTTCCTGAGTGAGGCAGCGCAGGAGCGGGCTCAAGGGCACCGTGTGACCGGGAATGCCCGTGCCGTGGGGCATCGCCTCCAGGACTCGAGCCGCTTCGACGGGCTCGTGCTCTTGCAGGGCCCACAGGGTCGAGAGGGTCGGGGCCACCAGGAAGATCGAGCCCGCCTCCCAGGCCTCCAGGGCTTCCTGGACGCCCCACCAGCGCCCCCCGACCGCCTCGCCGGTCTGCACCAGCGGCTCTTCGGCCGGGCCGAGCTCCAACAGGTAGAACTGTGTGCGGAAGCGGCGCGGCGTATAGGGCGGCGTGATGCGCACGCCGGCTTTGAGCAGGCGGCTGGCGTCGAGCGGCTCTGAGAGCGGCCGGCCGTCCGGGGTCAGTCCGACCTCTTCCAAAAGCTCGCGGGCCGCGCAGGCCGCCAGGGCCGGATCGTCCGCCCCCGTGACCGCGCGCGCGCGATCCTCCGGTTCGAGCGCCCCCCCCGGGAAGGCGTGGAAGCCCGGTAGAAAGCGCAGGCGCGGACTGCGCTCGAGCAAGAAGACCTTTCCGCCCCGTACCGGGATGACGCCAGCCGATTCCAGCATCAGCGCGGTTTCACCACCCCGGCCGCGCGCCCTGCACAACGGCCGCATCACGAACTGGCCATGGCATCGATGGCTGTGAGGTAATCCTCCATGGCGCACAAAAAAAAAGAGCCCGCCTTGTCGGCGGGCTCTCTTTGCAGGCGGACCGGGCTTACTGGTCGGTGTCGCTGCTGTCGGGGCTGGCGCTGGCGTCGCCGTCGGGCGAAGCATCCGTCGCGTCGGGCGAAGCATCCGTCGCGTCGGGCGAAGCATCGCCGGGCTCGCTGCCACCGGTGGCGGCGCCACCCGTGGTGGCCGCGCCACCCTCGACGGGCTTGAAGCTGTCGTCCAGAGCCTGGTAGCTGTCCTTGTTCTTCTCGTAGGCATCAGCAGCGCCGTACTCGAGCACGACCAGCGGCTTGCTGCCCTCGACCTGGGCCACGTAAACGCTCCAGGCGACCGGCTTGCCCTTGTCTTCGGCGGTGCCGTTGACTTCGTGCACTTCCAGGCCGTTGGCGTTCTTCTCGGACTTCTGGTCCTTGACTTCCACCTTCTGCAGCGTCTTGCCGAGCTCTTCGCCAATGCCCTTCAGCACGGCGTCGACGTTCTCTCCCTCGGTCGGGAGGAAAACGATCGCCAGATCATCGTTCGGGCTGGAAAGGAGCTTGCCGTCGGGCTGCACTTTCTTCCATCCGGGCGGAACGGTGTACTGGATGTTGACCTCGGTCAGGGTAACAACCTCGCCGGCGGGCGCAGCCGTCGTATCGGACGGGGTCGCGCTGGGCGTGGTGCTGCTGGTCGTGGTAGTGGTCGTGGTGCCGGTCGTCGTCCCCGCGGTGGTTCCGCCGCTCGGCGGCTGGCCGCAGCCGGCCACGAACAGCGTGAAGCCCATCAGGGCGATAAGGAGTGAGTTCTTCATTTTACCTGCCTTCTCCGCAAATAAGTGCCGCTGGGCTTCGGACCTTGAATCGGAATCCCTCCTGGGGGAATCCCTTAGCAGGAAACGAACCGCCTGCAGATGGCGCGTAAACCCGCAGTGCTCAGAGAAATCGGTGACGGCGAGACAGACATCTGGCTGCTGGCACCGCGTGACCGGGCCCTGGCCTTCGTAGGCAAACACCGTCGCGGCTGGCTTCAGTCGGTGCTGGTGGCCGACGAATCCCGTGTGGAGCCGACCTGCTCGCACTACGGCGTCTGCGGAGGCTGCTCGCGGCAGCATCTCGTCTACCGAGCGGCCCTCGAGCTCAAGGCCGGCCAGGTGTACGCCGGGCTCCCCTGCCCCGATCCTCTGCCGCCCGTGCCGTCGCCCAGCGCGTGGTTCTATCGCACCAAAGTGGAATTCTCGTTCGGTTCCCAAGGCCAGCTCGGCTTCATGCGCAAGGGTCGTTGGGATCAGGTGACTCCGGTCGAGACCTGCTGGATCGGACCGGCCGCCAACCCCCGGCTCCTCGCCGCCACGCGCGCCTGGGCGGGCCGCCACGGCTTGCCGGGCTGGAATGCGCGCACGCAGGAAGGGCTCCTGCGTTACCTGGTGTTGCGGCAGTCCAGCACGACAGGGGCGTGGCTCGCCGTGCTGGTCGCTCAGGGCGAGGTCCCGCAGGCCGCCGAGTGGGCGCGGGAGCTGACGGAGCTGGGCGCCTCCGGGGTCATGCTGGCGGTGCAGAGCGCCACTGCGGGAGCGGTCAAGCCCGACCGGGTGGATCTCCTGGCCGGCCAGGACCGTCTCACCGAAAACCTGGGAAGCCTGCGCTTCGAATTGGGCTGGCGTTCGTTCTATCAGTCCAACCCGCCCGCCTATCTGCGCCTGCTGGAGACCGCGCGCTCCTGGGTCGGACCGGCGGACCACCTGCTCGACCTCTACTGCGGGATCGGCACCATCGGGCTCTCCCTCCAGCCGAAGCGGCTGACGGGCGTGGAGTCCGTCCCCGAGGCCATCGAGAACGCCCGCCAGAATGCAGTGCTCAACGGCCGCGCGGGCGACTTTCACGTGTGCGCCTCCGAGGATTGGCCCGACTTGAGCTGCGACCTGCTGGTCCTGGATCCACCCCGCTCGGGCTGCCATCCCCGGCTGATCAAGCGCCTGGCCGCGGGCGAGGGGCCCGACCGCATCCTGTATGTGTCCTGCAACCCCAAACGGCTGCAGGAGGAAATGCTCACGCTCGGGGGACTCTACCGGATCGAGAAGCTCCAATGCTTCGACTTCTTCCCCCAGACGCCGCACGTCGAGGCCTTGTGCCTGCTTACCAAGACGTGAGCCTCGGCGAGGATAACTAGGGGTCGAGGAGATTAGGGGGATTTCTTTGGGGATTTAGGGGATTTTTTGAAAAATTATAGACACCTTCAAGTCTGGGCTCAGGGAACTCAGGGGACTCAGGTGAGCTATTCTTCAAAATAATTTACTAATCCCCAAAATCTCCAAAATAATCTCCCCAATCTCCTCGACCCCCGGCTACGACGAGGCTATGCGCACGCGCTCGCCCCGGTTGCGCAGGCTGAACCAGACCAGGCGCCAGAGCTGGATCAGGTACTGGCGGATGACCTTGAAGTCCAGTTTGCTCTGGCCGGCCTTCCGATCCGTGAACACGTAGGGAGTCTCGGTGAAGGTACGGTATTTGCCGCGCACCAGCACCTCCAGGCCGATTTTGAAGCCGATCGGGTCGAGCGTCACGCCTTCGATGACCTCGCGCCGAAAGACCAGGAAGCCGCTCGTGACGTCCTTCACGGGGCAGATCAGGCCGCCCATGACGCAGGCGACGCGCGAGATGAGCTGGCGGCGCAGGGGCCAGTCGCCCATCCCGCCGCCCGGCACGTAACGCGAGCCGACGGCGACATCGGCGCCACCGGTAGCGACGGCGCGCACCATGGCGGGCAGGATGTTGGCGTCGTGCGAGCCATCTGCGTCCATCACGCCCAGCAAGTTGCCGGTAGCGCGACTCCAGCCGTCGATAACGGCCGACGACAGACCCAGCTTGCCCGCGCGGTGCACGACCAGCAGCTTGAACTCGTTTGCCAGCTCGTCGGCCAGCGCACCCGTGCCATCGGGCGAGTTGTCGTCCACGATGACGATCTCGTAATCCAGGCCGGTTCGCTCGAGCACCGCGCTCAGGCTGGCCACCATCTGCTTCAACCCGTCTCGCTCGTTGTAGGTGGGGATCACCAGGGAAACCTTCACAGGGTGATCACTTTCCAGGCCGAGAGAATGTGCTCGCAGATGTTGTCCATGTCGGCGATGGCGCCGACCTTGATCTGCTCCTCGATGCCGTACTCGTCGACCGAGAGCACGCAGACCATCACGCGCACTCCCTGCTCGCCGAGCACCATCAGGTCGCTCAACATCGAAGAGCCCTCGGTGGCCAGGTGCACGGCCTCGTTGAGCAAGATGATCGAGCGGGGCTTGACGCGGTTGTGCACCATCGCCTGCAAGAGGAATTTGAGCAGTCGCTCACCCAGCTCGGGGTTGCCGTGGCCCAGGACCTTCGAGCCCAGCAGAACCACGATGTTCTTCTGCGAGCTGGCGCTGGAGACTTTGGCCGTCTGGGTTTCCTCCAGCTCGGCAAAGTCGCCCCGGATCATCCGGAGGTAGTAGTTGAGGTCTTTTTCGGCAAAGGTAGGCGGCATGGAGGGTGTCATGGCGTGAATTTGAGTCTTTCGGCCTGATTGGTGCCGAGCACCCGGCGGGCGCCCTGGAACTTGTAGTCGTAGTCGGTCAGGGGGCTGGTCGCCACCCCCAGCGAGCCGGAGGCGTGCAGCATCTTGCCCTGCCACATGTACATCCCCACGTGGGTGATGTCGTTGGTGCTCTTGCCAAAGAAGAGCAGGTCGCCCGGAGCGAGCTCGTTGCGACCCACGGGCTCGCCGACCTCGAACTGCTGGTCCGCGTCGCGCGGCAACTCGTAGCCGTAGAGGCGATACACGGTGTAGATCAGGCCCGAGCAGTCGATCCCCTGGCTGGACATCCCGCCCCACAGATAGGGCGTGCCCGCCAGCTGAGCGGCGGAATCGACCAGGTTGCGCCCGTCCTGAGCCGTGGCCACGCCATCCAGCGCGACCGTGACGGTCTTGACGTAGACCGGCTCCTTGCGACCCGGGACCAGCACAGGGATCCACTCACCGTCCTGAGGCTCGCCCCTGACCAGGCGCGTGCCCAGATAGACCCACGCGACCACCTTCCCGTCTTTGGACGGTGCGTCGCGCAAGGCGGACTTGGCGGTGCGCACGGTGACGGTAGGCGCCAGCTGCGCGGCTCCCCCCGTGACCAGATCCTTGCGGAGCATCCAGCCTGGATAGCCTTCGGGCGTGCGATACTGCTCGGTGACCAGCACTTTGGCCCATTCGCCCGAGGTCTTCAAGATCAGCACGCGGTCCCACATCAAGACCTGGGTGACCCTCTCCGAGCCGTAGCTCGGTGATGCGTGCACGCTGGCAACCGGAACGGCCACCCGCGCCTCTTGCTGGCCCGGGGCGGCCGCGTAGGCCTGCACGGTCAGACATCCTAACAGGGACAACCACGCGAAGAGTAAGCTGCGCCGCGTCATTTCAAATCCTTCTTGTCCGGAATCTTGAGCGTCTCCCCCAGGAACAGGTCGTAGTTGGGCGATTTCAAACCGTTGGCCCGGGCCAGTGCCTTGAGCACCCGGGTATCGCTGGTGCCGTAGAATTTCTCGGCGATACGCCCGAGGGTATCGCCGGCGCGAACTTTATAGGTGCGCGCCTTTCCGCCCGTGCCCGGGTTGGTGGTCGGAGCGGCGGTGGGTGCGGAGTTGGGCGACGGCGAGGCCATCAGCTCCTCGTCGATGACCTGCATCGCCGCCAGGTGCTGCTCCAACTCGGTCAGGCGCGCGTTCATGTCGTTGACGGCTTTGAGGAGCTGCTTGTCGGTAGCCGGCGCTCCGCCCACCGTGATCGTGCTCGGTCCCGGCCGCAGGAAGATCAGCGCCAGCAGGTTGGCGAGCAAGAGCCCGATGATGAGGGTATCCTTCAGCTGCCACACGGGCCGCCGGAGCATGCGCTGGATCTTCTCCAACGAACGCTCGAGATAGCGCTCCTTCAAGTGCTCGTCGGCCCGCACCGGAGCGGACTCGTGGGTCACTTCTTTGAACGTCTCCTTGCCATAGATACGAAAGCCCGCGCAGGCGGTCAACTGTCCGCCCGCCAGGCGGTGGAAGTTGCGGTCGCGCTGAACCGGGTCTTCTATGTAGAGCAGTTGACCGGCGTCGGGGAACTGGGCGCGATGCACCTCGCGCTCTTCGGCCGACAAGTCCAGGCCCGAGCCTGGATGGGTGTGGAACCAGCCCAGCACGCGCAGCTCGGGATAGCGATGGCGCGCGATGCGTCGGGCATACTGGAAAACTCGGGCGGTAAAACGTCCGGAGCGCTCGGACGCGCCCTCCCCCGCCTCGGTAATGCCGCATTCGACGGCCTCCTCGACCAGGAAGTAGTCGCCCGCGGTCCGCCCGAGCAAAAGGCCAGCCAGCTCGCGCGAAGTGTCCTTGAGCGCGAACTCCTCGATGGCCCGGAACAGGTCGTAACGCAGGTAAAGGCGCGGCAGGGTGCCGTCGTCCTGGCCGACCTGGAAGAAGTCGGCCGGCTCTGCCATCTCGGCCGAGCGCGTCTCGGCCTGCGCCTGCGAGCCCGCCACTACGCTGCCGTCGGTATCTGCAGCAGAGACTGCTCGGAGCTGGCGGAGAAAAGATGCAGCTTGCGCATGTCAAAGACGAGCTGCACGGTCTCCCCTACTTTGACGCCGGAGTGGGCGTCCACGCGGGCCACGAACTGGTCTTGACCGGCTGTGGCGTAGAGATAGTTCTCCGAGCCGAGCGGCTCCACCACTTCGACCGTGGCGGAAACGCTGGAGGTGGGGCCGCCCGTCTGGAAACCGCTCTCGTGGATATCTTGCGGCCGCATGCCCAGCACGACCTCGCTGCCCACGGCCTTCTCGAGCCCCTCGCGACGCTCGGGCGGCACCTCCACCGTGAAGCCCGAGGTGGTCACCTCGATGCGTCCATCGTTCTGCACGAGCTTCCCGGGGAAGAAGTTCATGCCCGGCGAGCCGATGAAGCCCGCCACATACTTGTTGGCGGGGTGCTCATAGAGGGTCAGCGGCGTATCCATCTGCTGGATTAAACCGTCTTTCATCAAAACGATGCGGTCGCCCAGAGTCATCGCCTCGACCTGGTCGTGGGTCACGTAGACGGTGGTCACGCCGAGTGTGCGGTGCAGCTTCTGCAACTCGGCGCGCATCTGCACGCGCAGCTTGGCGTCGAGGTTGCTGAGCGGCTCGTCCATCAGGTAGACCTGCGGCCGGCGGACGATGGCCCGCCCCATGGCCACGCGCTGACGCTGTCCGCCCGAGAGCTCCTTGGGCTTGCGCAGCAGCAGGTGCCCGATGCTGAGCAGGTCGGCCGCGTTCTTGACGCGCTTGTCGATCTCGTCGGGGGCGAACTTGCGCAGGCGCAGCCCGAACGCCATGTTGTCGTAGACGTTCATGTGCGGGTAGAGCGCGTAATTCTGGAAGACCATGGCGATGTCGCGGTCCTTCGGCGAAACATCGTTGACGCGGCGGTCCCCGATGAAGATGTCGCCGGAGGAGGCCTCCTCCAGCCCGGCGATCATGCGCAGGGTGGTGGACTTGCCGCAGCCGGAGGGACCGACCAGCACCAGGAACTCGCCGTCCTTGATCTGCAGGTTGGCGTCCTTGACGACGTGCACCTCGCTGGGGGCGTGTCCGGCTCGCCAGAACTCGTACCACGACTTCTTGAGCGGAGTCTTGCCTTGAAAGACTTTATTGACGTTGACCAGTCGAACTTCGGACACGCGCGGGGTTCTCCCAATACTTAAAGCGGGAAGCGCGTTTTCTCCTCGCCGGGAGGACAGTCCTTTCGGCGGCTAGTTGTCCCCTTTGTTCTTGAGGAACATGTCGGCGTCGGCCAGCTGCTTCTGCTGGATATCGCCGCCCTCGCGCGCGGCCAGGAACGAATCGTAGCGGATCAAGCCTTTCTGGCGATCCTCGTCAAGATTCGTATATTCCAAACCGATCAGGGCTTTACGTCGATCTTTCTCGCGGCACCAGACGACCTTGGCGTCGAGGTTCAGCTCGGGCATCGTGCTCGAGTCGAGCTCGAGCGTGATGTTGATCGTCTTGCCGACCTGCACGCTACCCTCGGACTCGAGCTGCATTCCGTGCATACTGAAATCGACGGTGAGGCCGCGGTAACCCGGCAGCTCGGGCGAGAGCACACGAATGCTGGTGACGAAGCGGCGGCTGCGCCGTCCGCCTGTGCCCGAGTTATTGGAGCGGCTGGCGGCGTTCTGCAGACGCTTGGAGATCTCGGCGACGGCCTCCTCGGTAAGGCCGGTCTCACCCACGCACAGGTAGCCGCCGGCGGGGTTCGGCCGGCAGGTGATGATCTTGGCGTTGAGGTTGAGTTTCTGGATGCCCCCCGGCTTCTCGGGGATGGGCACGTCAAGGCGAATGCTGACGACACGGCCGGCCTGCTGGGCCCGCTTCATCAGAAAGCTGATGGTCTTGCCCTCGGCGCCCAAAAACTCCACGAGCGGGGGACCAAAAAGCCCAAACATCCTTCGGCTGCTCTACCGTCCTGACGCTGATTTTCACGATCGGTTCCGTTTGAAAGTCATGACTTCCTGCTAGCTTTCAATCCGGCTTGAAGCGCGATTCTCGCGGTGGCGGATCTGACGCAGCCAGTCGACGAGGGAGAAGCACGGGCCCCGCAGGGGAGTCACGGCCCAACTGCGGGGACTGCCGTGAAAAAGCTGCCATCGGCAATGCTCCGGGTCGAACCGGAGCTGATAGCGGCGGTCGAAAGTGATGCGATTGCCGCGCAGCGCGTAGTCCCAGACGGGCCCCGGCATCTCTCGCACGAGCCATTCCCGCGCCTGATCGGCGTAAAAGCGGAGCAGGGTGGGCTCGATGTGGCGTGGAACAGGGGGCGCCTGGAGGTGCTTGATGACTCTTGCGACCAATGTTAAAGCTCCCGATTTCGAACTGACTTCCAATAAAGGCGAGAAGGTTCACCTTTCCGAGCTGCTCAAAAACGGCCCGGTGGTGCTGGCCTTCTTCCCGCTGGCCTTCACCGGCGTCTGCACGGCGGAGATGTGCGCGTTTCGCGATCAGATGTCCGAGTACAACAGCCTGGGCGGCCAGGTGCTCGGTCTGTCGGTGGACAGCCGCTTCACCCTGGACGAGTTCGCCAAGAAGAACGACCTGCAGTTCCCGCTGCTGTCCGACTTCAACAAAGAGGTGGGCCAGGCCTACGGCGTGCTGTACGAAGACTTTCTCGGCATGAAGGGCGTGCACAAGCGCTCCCTCTTCGTGATCGACAAGGACGGCACGATCAAATACAGCTGGATGAACGAGAAAGCCGGTGAAATGCCGGATCTCGCCCCCGTCCAGGCAGCCCTCAAGGAACTCAAGTAGGGTTTGACTGAGCTCGCGAGCTCGCTTTTCGCGAAGCTTGCGTTTTTGCCAAACCGGATCATTCCGGTTACAACCTGGATCCTCGTCCTGTGGCAGACTCTCGTCATGATCACGAGCGTGAGCGCCGCGCCGCTCTCCTGGGCCCCCCGGCTCAGGACTGCCACCGGAAATGAACATTTAACCCTGTCTCCGGTCCCCCGGGGTTTCCACGAGGTAGAGTCCTCGGATGGCTCCCTGGCGCCATCCGGACCATCCCTCGTCAAGCGTCGGCTGGAGTCCAACGGGGTCAAGCTGGTGGTCATGCGACACGGCCAGTCCCAGTCGAACGCCGACTCCGAGCAACTGGGCCAGCCTCTCCTCTACGGCCAGAGCGAGAGCCCTTTGACCGAGCTGGGCCGCCAGCAAGCCCGCAACTGCGCCGTCGAGCTCTACCGCCAGATGGGTGGGGACGACTGGCTGCGCGGTTGCCTGGACAACCCCCGCCAGCTCCCGGTTTTCATCGCCTCCCCGGTCAGCCGCGCCTCCGAGAGCGCCCAGTTGCTGGTCGACCACCTGACCGAGCGCGTGGCCGCGCTGGGTGGCCCGGAAGCCTCCCAGCGGCTGGCGCCCTTCCTGACGGTGCACCGCGACCCTCGCTTGCTCGAGAGCAGTTTCGGGCGCTTCGAGAAGCACCCGCTCGGCGACCTGGAGCGGGAGTTCCCCGAGTTCGTCTCCCACTGGCGGCCTCCGCAAGGCCTGGGCACCGATTTTCGTCACCGCTTCCCCGGTGGCGAGAGCCGGGCCGACGTGATGAACCGCATGACGAGCTTCATGGACAGTCTGGCGCTGCTCTACCCCGGCCGCACGGTCGTGGTCATGGCCCACGGAGAGTCCCTGATGGCCGCCAAGGGAGTGCTGGGGATGCTGCCCGTCGAGGACGGCAAGCTGCGCGCCCAGGGCGGCATGCAGAACGCCACGCCCTACTGGCTGGTGGGAGCGGGAGTCGGGGGCCGAGAGTAACCGTTTAACATTACGGCAGCATCTCGCGAGGTTTGGCAGCTTAATATCTGGGCGTGCAAGTGAATACGCTCCTCTCACCGGTGTCATTGCCGCGCTTCAACGCGCCGACCGCGTCCGCCGCCCCGTGGACTCAGCCCGTGGACAGCCTGCAGCGCTCCACCGAGGACCCGTTCCAGATCCTGAGCCCCAAAATGCGGCTCCAGCTGGCTCAGGCACTGCTCGAGAACAAGCAAGCATCCGCCAAGCCCTACTACGACGCCGCCGCGGATGCCCAGAGGCAGCAGACCTACTACGCCGGCCTGGATGTCAACAAGCTGAACGGACAGCAGGCGTACAAGGCGCTCCACGATCTGGTCGAGAAGACGCACACCAACCCGCTGGATTACAATCCCTCCCAGAACCTCTACCCCGTGGTCGACCTCCATCCCGACGGCAAGATTCACAGTATCTACAACGGGACCGAGTCGGATGCCGACGCTCTGATCGCTGACGACTTCCGCCGCCAGGGGGAGCTGAATCAGAAGCGAGACGCGGCCCGTGAGCAGGCCATCCGAGAGGGACGCGACCCCGAGCAGGCCGACCGCGATGCCCACCAGGGCTTCCACTACAACTGCGAGCACGTGGTGCCCCAGTCGTGGTTCGACAAGCACAACCCGATGCGCGGCGATCTGCATCATCTGTTCGCCTGTGACACCGATTGCAATTCGACTCGCGGCAACTCTCTCTACACCGATTTCCCTCAGGAGGTGAAGGGCGAGTGCGGCAAACTCGACCCGGGCGCCAACCGGTTCGAGCCTGCCGCCGGCAAGGGCGCCGTGGCGCGCGCGACCCTCTACTTCCTGCTGCGCTATCCCGGTCAGGTGGGCGATGAGGACCGCGAATACGGCGCGGCCGATATCCCCACTCTGGTGAAGTGGGCGCGCGAGAATCCGGTCACCGATTACGAGCGTCACCGCAACGCCGAGATCGAGCTCAAGCAGGGCAACCGCAATCCTTTGATCGACCATCCCGACTGGCTCGAGAAGATCGACTTCACCCAGGGTCTCGGCAGGCACTGAACCGTTCTTCCGGAATGGTCCCGGATGGACAACGGCGATCTTGTCACCGTTCTGATCCGCGCCCTCGAGGTGCGGGACGCCTGGACGGCGGCCCACAGCCTGCGTGTGTCCACTCTGGCCAAGCTTCTGGCCGAAACCGTCTCGCTGGGCCACGACGTCGCCCAGGAGATCGCTCTCAGCGGCTATCTGCACGACCTTGGTATGCTGGGCATTCCCGACAGCATCCTCGACAAGCCGGGCAGTTTGACCGAGGCCGAGGTGGCCGTGGTGCGCAAGCATCCGCACCTGGGCTACCACATCCTCGACCGCCTGGTCTCCCTGCCCCAGTCGGTGGCTCTGGCGGTGCTGCATCACCACGAGCGCTGGGACGGCACGGGCTACCCCTCCGGCCTGAAGGGCGATGCCATTCCGCTGGCCGCCAGCATCATCGCCCTGGCCGAGGCCTGGGATACCATGACGCACGAGGTGCCCTACCGTCCGGCCCTGCTGCCCTCAGAGGCGAGAGATCGAATCATGCGCGGGGCGGGCAAGCAGTTCCACCCGGAGCTGGCCGTGGTGTTCTGCGACCTTCCGGTCGTGGGACTCGCTCGCTAGGCCTTCTTCAAGACCGGCGCGATCTCGCTCGCGAATCTCTCGAGCGACTCTCCCACCAGCACATCCGGGAAATACACGATCAGGTACTTCACCCGCGCCTCGTCGCGCAGCCGGCCCAAACGGTCGATGATTTCCGAGGGCGAGCCATAGTAGGCCGACTTCTTCCACTCGGCGATCTCCGCCGGGGAGCGATGCGCTCTGGCCAGCACGGCCTCACAGTCGCCGCCCACGAACACGTTGATGTTCAGAGTGCGCTCGATCTCGGAGGGGTCACGCCCTATCTCTTCGCAATACTGGTCGAGCAGGGCATTCTTCTTGTTGAACTGCTCGACCTCGCCAAAAAAGTTGGACAGGTTGGCGTGGCGCGCCACGACGCGCAGCGTGAGCTGCTCTCCCCCGCCGGCCACCCAGATGGGCGGATGGGGCTTCTGCACGGGCACCGGGAAGTTGAGGGCTCCCTCGAGTTCGACTTCCTCGCCCCGAAAGTTCCGCACTCGGCCCTTCCCCACCCGGTAGTACTTGCCCTCGAACTGGTACGGGCCGCCCCCCCATAGACCCTTGATGACCTCCAGGGCCTCGGCCAGGGCCCCGATGCGGGCCGCCGGACGTTCGAACGGGTAGCCGTAGGCCACGGTCTCGTGCTCGTACCAGCCCGCGCCGAAGGCAAACTCCAGACGCCCGTTGGAAATGACGTCGACGTTGGCAGAGATCTTGGCTGTCAGGGCCGGAGGACGGTAAATGTTGCACAGGCACATATGGCCCAGACGGATGGTGGAGGTGGCCTCCGCCAGCCCCGTCAGGGCCGTCCAGGCCTCGAAGGTCGGCTCGAGCGTGGGCTTGGGCACGGTGTGGAAGTGGTCGTAGAGCCAGACCGAGTCGAACCCGGCCTGCTCGGCCCGCAGGGCGACCTGCTTCATCGCCTGCCACTGGGCATAGCCCGGCTCGACGCCGACGAGATCCATTCGCCAACCCTGGGGAACGAACGCTCCGAAGCGCATGGCTGTTAGCGCTGCTCGATGGGGGGAATGGCCCGCTTGTTCTCGCCCGTGTAGATCTGGCGCGGACGGTTGATGCGGTTGGCCGGATCGTGCTTCATCTCTTTCCACTGGGCCAGCCAGCCCGGCAGACGACCGAGGGCGAACATCACCGTGAACATGTTGGTCGGAATGCCCATGGCGCGGTAGATGATGCCGCTGTAGAAGTCGACGTTCGGATAGAGCTTGCGATCCACGAAGTATTGATCGCTCAGAGCCACGTTCTCGAGCTCGCGGGCGATGTCGAGCAGCGGGTCGTTGTGACCCAGCTCGTTAAGCACGCGGTCGGCCGTGGCTTTGAGAATCTTGGCCCGCGGGTCGAACGACTTGTAGACGCGGTGCCCGAAACCGAAGAGCCGGAAGCCGGAATCCTTCTTCTTGGCCATGTCGACGTATTTCTTGTAGTCCGAGCCGTCCTTGTGGATCTGCTCGAGCATCTCCAGCACTTCCTGGTTGGCTCCGCCGTGGAGCGGGCCCCAGAGCGCGCAGAGACCGGCCGCGATGGAGGCGAACAGGTTGGCGCCCGAGCTGCCGACCATGCGCACGGTCGAGGTGGAGCAGTTCTGCTCGTGGTCGGCGTGCAGCACCAGCAGCAGATTCAGGGCGTGCTCCATGACCGGGCTGACCAGATAGGGCTCGGCCGGCACGGCGAACAGCATGTGCAGGAAGTCGCCGCAGTAGCTCAGGTCGTTACGGGGATAGATGTAGGGCTGGCCGATGGACTTCTTGTAGCTGAAGGCCGCAATGGTCTTGAGCTTGGCCAGGAGCCGGACGATATTGAGGTTGTCGTCGCGGTCGTCGGGCTTTTCCGGGTAGTAGGCCGACAAAGAAGCGACCATGGCGCTCAGGATGGCCATCGGGTGGGCGTTGGGCGGATAGCCCTCGAAGAACTTCTTCATCTCCTCGTGGATGAGGCTGTGCCGCATCAGGCCGTTCTTGAACTCGGCCAGCTCCGTCGTGTTGGGCAGGCGACCGTGGATGAGCAGGTAGCAGACCTCGATGAAGTCGGCCTTGGCCGCCAGATCCTCGATCGGGTAGCCGCGGTAGGACAGAATGCCCTTCTCGCCGTCGATGAACGTGATGGAGCTTTTGCAAGCGCCCGTGTTGCCGTAGCCCGGGTCCATCGTGACGTAACCCGTCTTGGCGCGGAGCTGGGAGATATCGATGGCTTTTTCGCCCTCACTCCCCTCGATGGTCGGGAACTCGTATTCCGTCCCATCCAATTGCAGCTTGGCGGTGGCAACCTGTGTCGTCATGGCTCTACTCCTTATTGATCAACGGCCTGCGGCCAGGCGGTGTTGTTGCCCGACCACAGCGGCGCTCCGAACAGATCGGCCAGCTGGTCGTCGAGGTTGTCGGCGTAGCCGGAGATGCGATCGATCATCTCCTCGGCCTCCCCGGCATCCATGCCGCTCAACGGTCGAATCCCCACCAGGTGGACCTCGGGGCCGCGCAGAGTGAGCGAGGCCTCGACCAGCTGGTCGTTTAGCTCGAGCAAGTGTTTGAAGAATCCTTCCAGGTTGGTGGCCGGCAGGGTCAGGATGGGGCAATCCACCATGAAGTAGCCTTCCTCCTCGCCTCCCAACAGCTCCACGTAGACCGTGGCCGAGCCCCGCTGCACGCACCAGGAGTACTCGGTCGGCTCCTTGCCGGTGTCTTCCCGATTCTGGTCGGGATCGATGCCCAGACCGGTCAGGATATCCTCGATCAAATCCTTATAGCGCTCGAGGTTGGCGCGTTCCTTGAAGAGTGAGCGAAGCATGGAGGGCTTGTTCGTTCCCGGCGGGCCCGCTGACCTCCTGCCCCGCAAAGGCGACCGGACGGGGTTTCCCGAAGGCCGAGCCATGCGCTTCATGTCCTTCTGCCTGTGCCTTTTGCTCGCCCTGCCCGTGCTGGCGGAGCCCGACTTCGACGCCCTGGGAAGAGAGGCGCTCCCCATCCTGCAGGACTACATCCGAATCCAGACGGTCAATCCGCCGGCCCACACCCGGGCCTCGGCCGAGTTTCTCCAGAAGATCCTGGCCCGTGAGGGAATCGAGGCGCAACTGTTCGAGTCCAACCCGGGCCAGTTCAACCTGCTGGCCCGCCTCCCGGGCAAGACGCGCGAGGGCTCGCTGATGCTGCTGCATCACATGGATGTGGTCCCGGCCGACGCCAGCCGCTGGCCGGTGGATCCGTTCGCGGCCGTCATCCAGGAGGGAATGCTCTACGGGCGGGGCGCGGTCGACATGAAGAGTGTCGGGGTGATGCAGCTGATGACGTTCATCGCTCTCAAGCGCGAGAACGTCCCGCTGGAGCATGACCTGCTGTTGCTGGCCACGGCCGACGAGGAGACCGGCGGCGAGGCGGGAGCCAGCTGGATGATCCAGCATCATTGGCCCGAGTTGCAGCCTACCTACGTCCTGGACGAGGGCGGATTCGGGACGCGCGACCTTTTTTCGGCCGACGGCAAGCTGGTCTTCGGGGTGGCCGTGGGGGAGAAGCAGATCCTGTGGGCCCGCCTGGTAGCCACCGGAACCAGCGGCCACGGCTCCCAACCGGTGCCGGACAACACCAATGACCGGCTGGTGAAGGCGCTGGGCGCGCTGGGGCCGTTCATGCAGACCCGGGCCGGCCAGGAATCGCCCCAGGTGGCCGAGTTCCGCCGCCGCTGCGGCCGTCTGGCCGACAACAAGTTCACCCGAGCCATCCAGGCTGATACTGTCTCTCTGACCTCGCTGCGCTCGGGGGTGGGGGATCCGCCCAAAGCCAACGTCATCCCCTCCAGGGCCGAGGCCACGCTGGACTTCCGGCTGCTCCCCGACACCGACATGGAGACGTTCAAAGCTGCCCTGAGCAAACTCTGGCCGGAAGGGGTAGCGCTCGAGGAGATCCACACCACGAGCCACAACCCGGTCAGCAGCCACGACACCCCGGTCTTCCGCTCGCTGGAGAAGGCCCTGCTGCAAGAGTATCCCGAGGCTGTGGTGACGCCCTATCTGGTGCCGTTCGGAACGGACTCCAACTCTTTCCGACAAAAAGGTTGCCAGGCCTATGGTTTCGGTCCCTCGGTCGTCACCGGCCCCATTGTGGCCTCGATGCACAGCGACTCAGAACGTCTGCCCGTCGACCAGATCACGCCTTCGTTGCGCATCTACTACCGGGCGGTGGCCGGATACCTGAAACGTTAACAAAACCGGCGGGTCTGTTCGGCAGGAGGGTATGCTGGGAATGCGAAGCCGACGGCGCGTCAGTCGTGAGATCGGCGTAAACCTCCGAGTTTTCGGGGTGATGAACTTATGAAGCTACGTCTTTTCCCTAAAGACGAGAAGTTTTTCGAGCTGTTCTTGCAGCAGGCGAATGCCATCGAAAAGATCTGCCTGCAGTTCCGCGAATTGTCTCAGAATCCGAGCCGCCTGGAAGAGCTGGTAGCGGCCATTCACAAGACCGAGCACGAGGGTGACGAGCTGAGGTATCAGACCGCCATCCGACTGGCCAAGACGTTTGTGACCCCCCTGGATCGCGAGGATATCCACGAGTTGTCGGCCCACATGGACGATGTGCTCGACCGGGTGCAGGGCGCGGCCCAGCGGCTTTACATGCTGGAAGTCGGCGACTTGCGACCCGAGGTCGCGATGCTGGCCGACATCCTGGTGCAGGGAGCCCAGCTTTTGAAGCGCGGGATCCAGACACTGCCGACCTTCCAAGACATCAGCGAGTTGCGTCGCTCGATGCACGCCCTCGAGCACGAGGGTGACAAGATTTACCGCGGCGCCATCTCGGCGCTCCACCAGAACAACAACACCGTAGCCGACGTCGTCAACCTCATCAAGTGGACCGACATCCTGGACCGCCTCGAGAACGGCATCGACAAGTTCGAAGACGTGTTCGACGTGGTCCAGGGAATCGTTATCAAGTACAGGTAGCGAGCCATGGAAGTAAGCCTTTTTCTTCTCGGCGTGGTGGTCATCATCGCGCTGGCCTTCGACGTGGTGAACGGGTTCCACGACGCAGCCAATGCGATTGCGACCGTCGTCTCCACACGCGCCCTCTCGCCTCCCCACGCTTTGATGGTGGCCACCATCTGTAATTTCATCGGAGCGATGTTCGGGGGAGCCGTGGCGGCCACGATCGGCAAGGGTCTGGTCGACTCGGACTCGATCGAGCATCAAGAGGTCATCCTGGCCGCCCTGCTGGGCGCCATCATCTGGAACCTCCTGACGTGGTGGTGGGGCCTCCCGAGCTCCTCCTCTCACGCGCTCGTGGGCGGTATCATCGGCGCCGTCGTCTTCTGGAAGGGGCCGAGCTACGTTTTCTGGGAGACGGGCCTGGTCAAGAAGGTCATCATCCCGGGTCTGGCCTCCCCGCTGCTCGGCCTGGTGCTCGGCTTCTTCATCATGGTTTCTCTGATGTGGATTTTCCGGAACGCCAACCCGTTCCGCATCCAGAAGAACTTCAAGAAGATGCAGATGTGCTCGGCGGCCCTGATGGCGACCGCGCACGGCACCAACGACGCCCAGAAGGTGATGGGTATCATTACCATCGCCCTCATCACCGCCAAGCTCCAGCCCCAGGACCCCTTTTACGTCGACTGGCGGGTCAAAGTGCTGTGCGCCGCGGCGATCGCCTGGGGCACTTCGATGGGCGGCTGGCGGATCATCAAGACGATGGGCAGCAAGGTCGTAAAATTGCAGCCCATCAACGGCTTTGCCGCCGAGCTGACCTCGGGCATCATCCTCTTTACCACCGCTCACTTTGGCTTTCCGGTCTCCACGACGCACGTCATCACCGGAGCCATCATGGGCGTGGGCGCGTCCAAACGCGTCTCGGCCGTGCGCTGGGGGGTGGCCGGCAACATCCTGGTGGCCTGGGTCCTGACCATTCCCGCCGCAGCCCTGGTGGGAGGCATCTCGATGAAGATCATCCAGATGTTCTCCTCCCACGTCTGATGCTGACCCAGGATCCTTACGCCTTCAAGGCTCTCTTCAAGCCGGAGGATCCGGTAGGAAGCGAGAAAGCCCTGCAAGCCCTCATGCTCTCGGCCAAAGCCACGGGTGAGGGCACGCTGGTAGCCCAGATCCTGGCGTATGTGGCCCACGCCCAGGCCCTGCAAGGGCGCTGGGAGGAAGCGCATGACGCGCTCAACGACGCCGACTTTATCTTGCTCGAGCAAAAGCCGCACGGAGCCCACGCCCGGGCGCTGCTCGAGCGCGGACGCGTTTTCCATATGTGCGGCCTGGGCAATTCCGGCAAGAAGTTCGTCGAGTTGGCCCGGAGCAAGGCCGAGGAGGTCGGGGCCCGGGACGTCCTGGCCGACCTGGAGACTTTGTGAAATTTTTCCCAACCGGCAGGAAAGCGGGCGTGGCCTGAACAAATCTGCCACTGGAATTCGTTCAAGGAGCTATCGCCATGGGTCCGTCATTCGAAGGTGGCAGCATCGCCACCGCCTATTTCTGGGTCATCACCTGGACCGTCTTGCTGGGAGCCATCATGGCCGCCAGCATGTGGCTCGATCCCAAGCCTCCCTCCTAGAGCAGGGCTTTGACGGCCAGCTTCTTGTAGAGCTCGGCCGCCCGCTCCACCTCGATCCGCTGTGCCTCGACGCTTTTGGACGCTTTGTCCGAAAGGCGCACGAAGGTATCGCGGTCGCCGCCCGCCCGCAAGCCCTCTAGGCCATCGAGGGCTTTTTGCATGGACTGCAGGGCCTCGTCCGTGCGATTCTTCCCTCGAGTCAGGGAGAGTTTGAGCTCCTTGCCGCTCGCAGGTGACTGGCGCGCCTCGATCAGCTTGCCCATTTGCTCGTTCTTGGCCGCCATCGCCCGGAGTCGCGCGCGGCGACCCGCCAGGTCAGCGTCCACCTTCGGGTCTTTGGCGGCCCGCAGCAGTCCGAGCAACTCCTCCGTCAGGTCGTTATTGAGCTCCAACAGGCCTACGAGTGGCACGTCAGCTCCCTTGAGGTAGTTGTGCAGCGCCTCGTCCTTGGCCAGGGCCACACCGACGATCAGTAAGACCAGGGCCACAATCCGCACTCCCATCTATCTCCACACCTCCAGTGCCCGGTGCACGTCTTCCAGCCCGATCTGGGCCTTTCGGTAGCTGGCATCCACGGCCAGCGCTCGCTCGAAGCACTCGCGCGCCTCTGCCAGGCGTTCGCGGGCGCGCAGCACCAATCCCAGGTTGAGCCAGGCCTCCTCCAGATTGCCACGTGGGCATTCGCTGGCCCGCAGGTGGCACTCCTCGGCCTTCCGCAGTTGGCCGCGCCGCGCCAGGGAGCTACCCATGAAAACCCACGAGGCGGCGTTGTCCGGCTCTTGCTGCGCCAGGCGGCCGAACCAGCGAATCGCCTCCTCGTAACGACCTTTGGCGTGATAAAGCAGGCCCAGCTCGGTGCAGCACAGCGGATGCCCCGGCCCGAGCTCGCGTCCCAGAGCCCAGTAGACCTTCAAGGCCTGCCGGAAGCGTCCCAAGGTGACCAGGGCGCCACCCAGGCAGCAGCTGACGTCCGCGTCCTTCTCCCGCTCGAGGAATGAGCGCGCCTTGACCATGACCGAGGCCGGGCCATACTCGCTCAGCACGTCCTCCAGGCCGGCCGGGCCCCGGAAACGCCAGGCCTCCAGCACATCCTCGCGGGCCTCGGCCGCACCCGGCGTGTCGCCAGCCTGCTCGAAGTGATCCGCCGCCAGAGCCCACTTTTCTCGCGCCCGCGCCAGCTGGCCCAGCCACAAGTGGGCCTGCCCGGCCGTCTCCGGGTCGTGGATGGCCAGCAGGAAGTTGCGGCGCGACCGACTCCACTGCCCGCGACGGAAGAACACGCGCCCGAGATCGAGTTGCAGGCGCGTCTTGCCCGGCTGCATTCGGGCCGCCCGGCGCCACCAGTGGGTGGCGGCTCGCAGTCGACCGCGCGTCTCGTTCATCTCCCCCAGGAACTCGCAACGCAGCGACTCCATCTGCCCCTCGAGCTGGCGAAACAGGCGGCGGGCAGCCCGATACCGCCCCACGCTGGCCAGCCCGTGGGCCAACATCAGCCAGGGCCCGGGCTCGTCGGTCCAGCGCTGGAGGTGCCAGCGGCAGCGAGCGATCCAGTGGGAGACCTCGCTGGCGTTGAAGGCGGAGAGTATGCGATCCCAGCTGGCCTGCTCCTCGGGTTCCATCGGACAGGCCTTTCTGAGCCATCTCGGGGAAATCCCTCAAGGGAAACCCCTGAGAGCAAACGAATTCTGCGCAGCTCGCCCCGGATCGCGTCCGAAAACCGGAGGGGTTGGGCATAACCTCCCTTGACTTGCGGGTAGCTTGCGCGTTTGTGATAGAATCGCCAGATATCCGGAGCGAAAAGACTTTCTATGAGCATGCTTTCGATAACGACCCAAAAGGCCTGGTGGTCTTCTTCCCAGCCTGTCAGGACAGGTGAGGCTTCGCTGCGCGAGCAGTTGCTGCGCCTCGACGAGCCTTGCGCGCTGGTCTTACAGGACGGAAAACTTGCCGTGGCCGGAGCCGGCCAGCTGGCTTACTCGGACGCTCCCCCGGCCAATGCGCTGCCGCTGGCGGGCTACGTGCCCGGCCTGCGCCCCGAGCAAATGGGCAATCCCGGCTTCCTTTCCACCCACGGCGTGCGCTACGCCTACGTGGGCGGCGCGATGGCCAACGGCATCGCCTCCGCCGAGATGGTCGAGGCGATGGCCAACGAAGGGCTGCTGGGCATCTTTGGCGCCGCCGGCCTCTCGCCGCGGCGGGTCGAGGAGACCATCCACCGCCTCAAAGCGCTGGGGGACAAGCCCTACGGTTTCAACCTCATCCACAGCCCCAACGAGGTCGGCCTCGAGGACGTGCTGGTGGATATGTATCTCAAGCACGGTGTGCACCGCGTCTGCGCCTCGGCCTTCCTGAAGCTGACGCTGCCGCTGGTGCGCTACCGCCTTTCCGGCATCCATCGCGGGCCCGACGGCTCCATCGTGACTCCGCAGCATGTGCTGGGGAAAGTCTCCCGGCTGGAGGTGGCGCGCAAGTTCCTCTCGCCCGCTCCCGAGGCGATGATCCGCCAGCTTGTCGAGAAAGGCGTCCTGACGGCCGAGCAGGCTCAACTGGCGGCCCAGGTTCCCATCGCCGAGGATCTGACCGCCGAAGCCGACTCGGGAGGTCATACCGACAATCGTGCCCTGGTGACGCTGCTCCCGTCGTTGCTCGAGCTGCGCGACCAGTTGCAGGAGCAGTTCCAGTATGCCAAGCCGATCCGCGTGGGCGCGGCCGGCGGCATCTCGACGCCCCTGAGCTGCGCGGCCGCCTTTGCGATGGGCGCCGACTACGTGCTGACGGGCTCGGTCAACCAGGCCTGCATCGAGGCCGGCACCTCGCCGGTCGTCAAGGAGATGCTGGCCCAGGCTTCCCAGGCCGACATCAACATGGCCCCCGCGGCCGACATGTTCGAGATGGGCGTCAAAGTGCAGGTGCTCAAGTGGGGGACGATGTTCCCGGTGCGCGCCCGCAAGCTGTATGACCTGTATCGCGCCTACGACAGCATTCAGGCTTTGCCGGCCGCCGAGCGCACCGTGCTGGAGCGGGACTACTTCCGCTGCACCCTGGAGCAAGAGTGGGAGAATACCCGCAAGTTTTTCGAGGAGCGCGATCCGCGTCAGGTGGCGCGGGCCGAAGCCGAGCCCAAACACAAGCTGGCTCTCATCTTCCGCTCCTACCTCGGACGCGCCTCCGGCTGGGCCAACGCTGGCGATCCCACCCGCAAGGTGGATTACCAGATCTGGTGTGGCCCGGCAATGGGAGCGTTCAACGAGTGGACCGCCGGCACGTTCCTGGCCGAGCTGTCCGAGCGTAAGGTGGCGGTAGTGGCTCACAACCTGATGTTTGGAGCCGCCTACCGCACCCGGATTCACTGGTTGCAGAGCCAGGGCGTGAAACTGCCCGTGGCGCTGCAGAATTTCCGACCGATGCCCGTGGGAGAGTTGCTGCGTGAGCACTGAGAACGACGTCGCCATCGTAGGCCTGGCGGGGATTTTCCCCAAGGCCCCCGATCTGAAAGGCTTCTGGAACCTGATCCGGATGGGGATCGACGCCGTCAGCGACGTCCCCAATACGCACTGGAATCCGGACGACTACTTCGACGGCGATCCCAAGAGCCCCGATATGACCTACTGTCGCCGGGGCGGCTTCATTTCACCGCTGGCCTTCGACCCCACCGAGTTCAGCCTGCCCCCCACCGTGCTCGAGGCGACCGACACCTCGCAGCTGCTGGGCCTGGTCTGCGCGCGCGCCGCGCTGGAAGACGCCGGCTATGGAACGGGCAAAGCCTTCAATCGCGAGATGACCAGCGTCATCCTGGGTGTCACCGGCACCCTGGAGCTGGTGATCCCGCTGGGTGCTCGCCTGGGCCACCCCATCTGGCGCCGGGCCCTGCTGGCCAGCGGCGTGGACG
Organism: Vulcanimicrobiota bacterium; assembly: GCA_039809865.1. GTDB lineage: Bacteria > Vulcanimicrobiota > Xenobia > Xenobiales > QWHO01 > QWHO01. Next base: position 77,046 of record JBDHVW010000002.1, on the reverse strand, counting down.
CCGAGACCACCGAGGAGGTGGTGCGCCGCATCGCCGACGACTATGTGCCCTGGCAGGAGAACTCGTTCCCGGGCCTCCTGGGCAACGTCGTCGCGGGCCGTATCGCCAACCGCCTCGACCTCCAGGGCACCAACTGCGTCGTGGACGCGGCCTGCGCATCCTCGCTCTCGGCTCTGCACATGGGCGTGATGGAGCTGCAGGGCGGCCGGGCCGATATGGTCGTCACCGGCGGCGTGGACACGTTCAACGACATTTTCATGTTCATGTGCTTCAGCAAGACCCCCGCGCTGTCGCCCTCGGGCCAGATCCGGCCGTTCGATCAGTCGGCTGACGGCACCATGCTGGGCGAAGGCATCGGGATGATCGTGCTCAAGCGCCTCGCGGACGCCCGCAAGGACGAAGACCGCATTTACGCCGTGATCCGCGGCGTGGGAACCTCCTCCGACGGCGTGGGCCAGGCGGTCTACGCACCTGCCTCCCCGGGTCAAATGCGCTGCCTGCGCGATGCGTATCGCGTGTCGGGCGTAGACCCTGCCACGGTGGAGCTGGTCGAAGCCCACGGCACCGGCACCAAGGTCGGCGACGCGGTGGAGTTCGAGGCCCTGCGCGAGGTTTATAGCTCGGCGCAGGTGCCCAAGAACGTCGTGGCCCTGGGCTCGGTCAAGTCCAACCTGGGACACACCAAGGCGGCCGCTGGCGCAGCCGGGATGATCAAGACCGCACTCTCGCTGTATCACAAGGTGATGCCGGCGACGCTCAAGATCGAGGCCCCCAACCCTCGCATGAACATCGGGGACAGCCCGTTCTACCTCAACACCGAGACCCGCCCGTGGCTGGGCACGCCCGAGCATCCGCGCCGCGCGGCGCTGAGCTCGTTCGGATTCGGTGGCTCCAACTTCCACGTGGTGCTGGAAGAGGCCGATCCCAAACGGGCCGAGGTGGCCTGGGACGGCTCGGTTCAGCTCTTCGCCTTCAGCGGAGCCACCCGCTCCGAGCTGATCTCTCAGATGGAGGCCTGCAAAGGAGACGCGCGCGCCGCCGGCCTGTCGCGTCAGAGCTTCAATCACGAGGCGCCTTTCCGGGCACTGGTCGTGAACGATCTGGCCGAGGCTCTGTCCGCCCTGAAGGCGGGCAAAGACCATCCGGCGCTGTTCGTCGGCCAGGGCCCGATGCCGGGCGAGATCGCTTTCCTCTTCCCGGGCCAGGGCTCCCAGGTGGTGGGAATGGGCCGCGAGCTGGCCTGCGTCTTCCCCGAGATGCTCGAGTCGCTGGAGGCCGTCGGGCGCGAGGTGACCTCGCGCATCTATCCGCCTTCAGTCTTTACGAGTGACGAGCGCGAGGCCCAGAAGGCCGCCCTGACGCGCACCGAGGTAACCCAGCCCGCGCTGGGCGCGGTCGAGTCGGGCCTGGTGGCCATTCTGGATCGCTTCGGCGTACGCCCGGCGGTAGCCGCCGGCCACAGCTACGGCGAGCTGGTAGCGCTGCACGCCGCCGGCTGCATCGACCGGGCCTCGCTGCTGGCACTCAGCAAGCTGCGCGGGGACCTGATGGCCGGTCGTCCCGGTGAGGAGCGCGGCACGATGCTGGCCGTCAGCGCGCCGGCCGACGCCGTGCGCACCGCCGTCAACGGCACCGAGGTGGTGCTGGCCAACCTGAACAGCCCGGTGCAGACCGTGCTCTCGGGCTCGCGGCCGGCCATCGCCGAGGCGGCCCAGAAGGTCAAGAACGCCGGCCTGAAGGCGGTTCCGCTCAATGTGGCGGCGGCCTTTCACAGCCCGCTGGTGGCCTCGGCTTACGAGCCGTTCCTGGCCGGCCTGAGCGACGTGGAGTTCGCTGCGCCCCGCTTCCCGGTGCTGGCCAACGCCACGGCCGACCCCTACCCCGACGACGCGCGCCAGGCGCTGGCGTCGCAGCTGGTTTCGCCCGTTCGCTGGGTGGAGCTGATGGAGAACCTTTACGCCGCGGGCGCCCGCATCTTCGTCGAGGTGGGACCGCGCAAAGTGCTGACCGGTCTGGCTCAGGCGATCCTGGGCAACCGTGAGCACGAGAACATCGCGCTGGACGGCGGGCTCGTGGAGCTCGCGCGGGGTCTGGCGCGCCTGGCCGCACTGGGCTATCCGGTGCAGCTGGAAAACTGGGAGATTCTACCGCCTGAGCCGCGCCAGAAGCGCATGGAGGTCCAACTCGTGGGTTCCAACTATCGCTCGCCCCGTCCGGCGAGCCAGGAAAACGTTTCAGGCAACGGGGGCAAGGCTCCGGTTGTGAAGCCTGCGGCTCCGGCTCTGCCGGCGGCGGCTGCCCCGGCGCCGCCGGTCCCTGTGGTCCCTGCGACCCCGGTTCCGGTCGCTCCGGCGCCCCCGGTGGCGACGGCCCAGGCCAATCCGGCCGTGCTCGAGGCGCTCCGCGGCGTGCAATCGAGTCTGGCGGCGATGCAGGCTCTGCAATCGCAAACCGCGACCCTGCACCAGCGCTTCCTGGAGAGCCAGGAGATGGCCCAGCGCACGTTCCTGGAGATGCTCCACGGCCAGCAGCGGCTCGTCTCGGGGATGCTCGGCACGGCTCCGCCGCAGCCGGTAGCGCTCCCCGCCCCGACCGTGTATGCCCCGCCGGCTCCGGTGGCTTACGCGCCGCCGGCTCCGGTGGCCTACGTGCCGCCGGCTGCGGTGGCCTACGTGCCGCCGGCTCCGGTTGCGCCACCCGTTCCGGCCCCGGTCGCCTCTGCGCCTCCGGCCGCTCCGAAGCAGCCGACGGTCGACACGCCAGCCGCACACGCGGGGGCTGAGAAGGTCCTGCTGGCGGTCGTCAGCGAGAAGACCGGCTACCCGGTCGAGATGCTCCATCTGGAGATGGACCTCGAGGCCGACCTCGGTATCGACTCCATCAAGCGCGTCGAGATCCTGGCCGCCATCGAGGAGCGGATGCCGGGCATGAGCCGCATCGAGGCCGACCGCGTCGGCAGCCTGCGCACGCTGCGCGAGGTGCTGCAGGCGTCCGGGGCGACCGCAGCGGCCGCCCCGGCGATGACCGCCGCTCCTTCGGCCGATCTGTCCGAGGCGCTGCTGGGTATCGTTTCCGACAAGACCGGCTACCCGCGCGAGATGCTCCACCTCGACATGGACATGGAGAGCGATCTCGGCATCGACTCCATCAAGCGCGTCGAGATTCTGGCCGCCGTCGAAGAGCGGATGCCGGGCGCCATCCACGTTCCCGCCGACCGCGTCGGCAGTCTGCGTACGCTGCGTGAGGTGCTGACCGAAGGTGGCGTCGCCGCCGCTCCGGCCACGGTCTCGGTGGCTGCCGTCGCGGCACCCAGTGACGTGGCCGAGGTTCTGCTGGCCATCGTGGCCGACAAGACCGGCTATCCCCGCGAGATGCTGCACCTCGAGATGGACCTCGAGAGCGACCTCGGCATCGACTCCATCAAGCGCGTCGAGATTTTGGCCGCGCTCGAGGAAGCGCGCCCGGGCAGCGGCAAGATCGCTCCCGACCAGGTTGGCAGTCTGCGCACGCTGGGCCAGATCGTGGCCACGCTGGGTCCCGTGAGCGCCGTCCCCGCGGCCGCCCCCTCGGCCGGGCTGTCCAAGGCGCTGCTCGAGGCCGTGTCCGAAAAGACCGGCTATCCGCTCGAGATGCTGTCGCTGACGATGGACCTCGAGGCCGACCTCGGCATCGACTCGATCAAACGCGTCGAGATTCTGGGCACGCTGGAAGAGCGGCAGCCTGGCGCCGGCCGGGTTTCCCCCGATCGGATGGGCAGCCTGCGCACTCTCCAGGACGTCCTCAATGAGCTTCAGGGCGGCGCCGCCGCCCCGGCCCCCACTCCCGCAGCTGCAGCCGCTCCGGCGGTACTGCAACAGCTCGAGCGCAAGCGCGTGAGCGTGCGTCCCTGCCACAGCTCGGGACCGGCCGTGAAACTGGCCCACGTGGCCGTGTTCGACCCGTCGGGCGAGTTCGGGGCGGCCATCGTCGACCACTTCGCGGCCCAGGGCGTCTCCGCGCACCTCGGTCTCTTCGGTCAGGCCGAAGCCGTGGTGCTGGTGGCCTCCGGGCGCCATCGCTACGATAGCCTCCCCGGCCTCAAGGAAAGTTTCCAGGCGCTCAAAGGCCTGGCGGGCCGGGTGAGCCTGGTGGCCACCGTGACCCGCATGGACGGCTCGTTCGGCTTTACCGGCGGCGACTACGATGCCACCGCGGGTGGGCTGGCGGGTCTGGCCCGCACCGTGGCCCACGAGTGGCCCGGCGTGACCTGCCGTGCGCTCGACGTGGCCCAGGATTGGGATCGCGACGACGCCGCCCAGGCTGTGGTGCAGGAGCTGCTCGAGGGCGGTCCGCTCGAGGTCGGGTTGTCCCCCGAGGGTCGTTGCGAGGTCGCTGTGGTCGATTGCCCGGTGCACGCCGAGCGTCCCCAGCCGCTGGCCGAGGGCGACGTGGTGATCATCACGGGCGGTGCCCGCGGCGTGACCGCGGCCGTGGCCGAGGCTCTGGCCCGCGAGGTGCGGCCGACCCTGGTGCTGCTGGGACGTTCTCCCGAGCCCTTCGCCGAGCCGGACTGGCTGCGGGGCAGCGAGTCCGAGGCCGACCTCAAGCGCGCTATCGCTTCTCATCGCAACGGTAGCGGCGCTCTGCGCCCGGCCGAGTTGGAGGAGGCCTTCCGCCGCTTCCAGGCTAACCGCGAGGTGACCGCCAACCTGGAGCGCATGCGCGCCGCCGGCTCGCAGGTCGCCTACTACTCCGCTGACGTGCGCGACCGCGCCCGCCTGGAAGAGATCCTGACCGACGTGCGCACGCGGTTCGGCCCCATCCGCGGGCTGGTCCACGGCGCGGGCGTGCTGGCCGACAAGAAGATCGTGGACAAGCTGCAGGCGCAGTTCGACTCGGTCTTCGACACCAAGATTCTGGGTCTGCGCCACTTGCTGGAGCTGACCGAGTCCGACCCGCTCAAGTGCCTGTTGCTGTTCAGCTCGGTCACGGCGCGCTATGGTCGCCCCGGTCAGGTGGACTACTGCATGGCCAACGACATCCTGAACAAGGTCGCCCACCAGGAAGCGGCCCGGCGCCTGGATTGCCGCGTCGCCTCGCTGGGCTGGGGCCCGTGGGCGGGCGGGATGGTGAACGAGGGCCTGGCCCGCGAGTTCACCCGCCTGGGTGTGGGCTTGATCGACGTGCCTTCGGGCGCTCTGGCCCTGGTGAAGGAGCTGACGGCCGGTCACAATGAGGTCGAGCTGCTCCTGGGCTCGGGCCTCCCCTCCCCCGAGCCGCCTTCCAAGCCGGCCGTCGCCCCGGCTGCCCCTTCTCTGGCGCCCGTGCTGCAACTCAAGCTCTCCATCGGCGAATATCCCTTCCTGGCGTCGCACGTGCTGGGTGGACGTCCCGTGCTGCCCCTGGCAATGATGATGGAGTGGTTCGGTCACGCGGCCCTGCACGCCAACCCGGGACTGCGTTTCGCCGGTCTCGAGGACGTGGCCGTGTTCAAGGGCGTGGCCATCGAGAACGGGGCTCTGCCGGTGGCCGTGGCCGCCGGTCCGGCCCAGCCTCGCGACCAGGGCCTGCAGGTTCCGGTCGAGCTGGTCGATCCCAATTCGGGTCGCGTGCATGCGCGCGCCCGGGTGTTGCTGCAGCCGGAGCTGCCCACGGCTCCCGCGTGGCAGTCGCCGTCTTCGCTACGGGCGTTCGGCGCCGACCCGGAGCAGATCTACGCCAAGATGCTGTTCCACGGTCCGCACTTCCACGCGATTCACGACCTGACGGGCATTTCCGACCAGGGCCTGACGGCCACGCTGGTCACGGCGCCCAAGCCCGCCCAGTGGATGGCCGACCCGCCCCGCAGCGAATGGTTGACCGATCCGCTGGTGCTGGACGGCGTCTTGCAACTCGGCATTCTGTGGACGCACGTCGAGCTGGGCAAGCCGTCGCTGCCCTCGCGCATGGACGCCTACCACCAGTTCCAGCCCCGTTTCCCGAAGCAGGGCGTGCGCGCCGAGCTGTTCGTGCGCCGGGCCCACGACTCGCTGCTGGCCGCCGACGTGCGGCTGGTGGATGCCGAGGGCGTGCCTCTGGCGCTCTTCGAGGGCCTGGAGTGGACGGCTGACTCGGCCCTCACGCGGTCGTTCGAGGCCCGGACGGCGTTGAACGTTCCCTAATCGAGCTGTCCGGGGCGCTCCATGACGACCTGATTGGGCACTTCGGCGGCCGGGGCCGCGGGCTTGCGCACTTTGATGCGTCCGCCCGGAACGAAGACCACCTGTCCGTTGGTGCCGATCCCAGCGTTGGAAGGCGTCGTGGAGCCGTGCTCAAGCCAGGGGTCACCGGTGCTCTGCGAAAGCGATTCCACGCCGTTGGTAACGGCTTGCTCGGCGGTCAGCTCGCGTGAGGCGACCTGCGACGCCAGTTTGTCCAGTGCTTCCCAACCGCCCTTGAGCGGGCTCTCGGCCTCGGCGTGGCGCTGCTGCATCGTCTGGGCCATCAGGCTCTGCGCAAACCCCTCGCGGGCCTCGGCGGGCATCTGCTCCATCGCCTTACGCCCCACCGCCAGCATGCTGACGGAGTCGGCCGACTTGCGCTGGCTGATCGAATCCAGGAAAACCGAGGCCCCGGTGGCCTGCGGGTTGTTTTCCAGCAACGCTTTCCCCAGATCGGCCCAGCGCTGTGTATCAGCGGTGGCTTTCTCGGTGCCGGGAAGGGCGTCCAGGACCTCGCGCACGACGGTGCGCGGGGTGTCGGGGGCCTGCAGGTAGCCGTCATACTTGGAGTTGGCCTGGTTGGTATTGAGCAGCATCGAGTTGCCCAGGTCGGCCAGCTCCACGCAGGTCATCTTGTCGCCCACCTGGGGGCGGCCGTCCATCGACATCAGGATGGAAAAAGCGGCGTGATAGACGCCCGAGACGCCGACGAAATCATAGTTCTCGCCGGGGCCGAGCATCTGGTCGGCCCGCCCGTCGACGAACGCCGAGTGGCGCGTCGCGGTCTGGCCCGCCTGCTTGAGGTGCTCTCCCACGTGCAGCGTGAAGGCCACCGCCTGGCCCATGGCGCCCGGGATGGAGGCTCCTTGAATGGCCTCGAGCACCGTTTCGGCACCAGACAGATTGAGAGCGAAGGAATTGTTGGGGTCGGTCAGCGCTTCGCCCACGCGCCCGACGCCCTGGACGCTTCCCATCGGGTCGGGATCGGTCAGGACCTCCAGGGCCGATTTGCCGGCGTGGCGCCGAGCGAACTCGGAGGTCTCTCGGCCGGAGTCGACCCCCTGCATGGCCATCAAGCCGACGTTGGCCACATCCTGAACGTCTGAGTTGGGCGCGTTGGTGGCGAGGGTATCCAACGCCTTCTCCATGTCCTCGGTGCGCCCACCGATGTTCTCCCGCGCGTATTTGCGGACGTCTCGGTCATTATTCAGGGGGGGAAGCATCTGGGAAAATTCTCTCCGACGCGCCTTTCTCCCTGGTTGGCGAACGCTTGCTCGTTTCCCCGGGAAACGCACACGCGTTCGCATTGAGGAACTTTCCTCAAAATAGAACAAGTGCTCGAAAGGCGTTCACCAAATTTAGCGAAGCTTTTCTCACCTAAAACACCGTGGGGGTATACGATGAAAGAACTGACTCAACTACTGGAGCTGTCCGACGACGAGGTGGCTCAGCACGCACACCAGGTGCGCCGAAGGTTGGACGAGTGTTTGTGGAGTCTTGGTCTGGCGTTGATGGCCGTCGAAGGGAAAGGGTTGCACTTGGCGCACGGCTGCAGCAGCCTGGTCCAGTACGCAGTCCGATTCATGGATCTGGAAGCGCAAAAGGCCAGTGAGCTGCGCCGCGTCATGCGAGCGTTGTTGTTCCTGCCTCTCCTGGCCGAGGCTTTCCGCACCGGCGAGGTCGGCTGGGGCAAGATGCGCGAGATCACCCGGGTGGCGAAACCTGAGACCGAGGCTCTGTGGTTGGAAACCGCCCGCGAGCAAAGCACCGAGGAAATCCAGAAGCGGGTCACCATGAGCCCGCGCGCCTTCCGCAAGCTCGAGCCCGTCGACCGAGCCCGGAACGCTGTCCCCAACGCGCGCTCGCCGGTTGTTGTTGAGGCCCCGGCCTCAGCCCAGGAGAGCCTCTTCAGCCCGACCTCCGAGACGGAAGCGCCGCCGTCTCCGCCCGCGGAGGTCAACGCCCTGAAGACGCCGCTGATCAAGGTCTCTTTCTACCTGACACCCGAGCAACTGGCCCATTACGAGCGCGCCGAGGATCGCGTCCGCCAGCAACGGGGTCGCCGGGTATCCCGCAATGAGGTCTTGATGCAACTGGTCGATGGGTGTCTGGCCGGGGTCAGTCCCGCGGCCGCGGCCAGGCTGCCGGTCGTGATTCGAGTCGATGGGCACAGCGGCAAGGGCTGGTTCGACACCCGCCGGGGACTTCAACCTGCCACGCCGGGTCAGGTCGAGAGGGCCGTAAAGGAGGCCAAGACGTTGGTCGCCATCGGTCCGAACGGCTCCGTGGAACCGATGGAGCGCAAGCACATCCCGCGGGCGACCATGCGCGCCCTCTATGCCCGATCGGGTGGGCGATGCGAATGCTCCGGTTGCAATTCGGGTGGACCCCTGCACGTGCATCACCTCGTGCCGGTCAGCGAGGGAGGTGACAACAGCCTCGCCAACCTGCGTCTCTACTGCACCGCCTGTCACGCTCTCTGGCACCGCGAGGACTATGCGCTGAAGCCGACCTGGAGTAAGGCGCGTGAACGTCGTCAGAAAGCAGCACGCTCGTCAGGCAAACGCAAAGCTGGTCGACCCAGAGCGCGACAGCCTCAGGGGACGGATGACGTCCAGGGCGGAGCGCAAATGGCGATTTGAGCAGCACGGCGACCGCCGCTGTGCTTCCCGAGCCAATCGAGAAGGTCTAAGCGGTCTTCTCGAGCAGGGTCGGCTTGGCCGGGGCCTGCTGCTGCGCGGCGCCGCCCAGGCGCAGCCAGTGCTGGCCCTGGTCGACGGCGGGGACCGAGATGACCAGGTACATGCCCGGTGAGGGCGGTTCGGCCAGCTCGCGGCCCATGAGCTCGGACGCGATCGACAGCGAGGTGACCGCCAGAGTGGTGGAGAGGACTCCCTCTTCCAGCTTGACATCGCGCAGATCGAGGTTGTCGATCATCTCGAGGCCTTCCTCGTCGCACGGATCAACCACCATCACCACCGGGGCCGACTCGCCGCGGCGGAAGGCCTGGCCGGCCAGTTGCTCGATCTGGTCCAGGTTCAGGTCCACCAACTCGTTCTCGATCATCGGGTCGCGGAGTCTCCTTCGCTCCCAGGCCGTGCCTGGAGGTTGAATATGTTTCCAGTTTAGCATAGAAAAAAATTCTGCATAGGAGACACCTGTTCGATTTTCGGTGCGGTGTTGGTCCGAAATTACCAGAGGTCGCATCACACAACGAGCGGAAAAGTTTCGGGTGCGGATCGTGACGCTCAACATCTGGTTTGGGGGTGGCAACGCCCGTCGGTTCGGTCGCATCCTGGACACGCTCTTCTCCCTGGAGCCCGATGTGGTGGCCCTCCAGGAGTGCCTGGGCTGGGAGGATGGACGTCGGCTGCGCGAGACCGCCCACGAGCTGGCCCTGCCGCATACCTTTTTGGGACTGGCCCGGCCCCGTGCCAGCGGGCTGTGCTATCACGTAGCGTTGCTCAGCCGTTGGCCCCTCGAGAATGCGACCAGTTACGCCGACCCGGCGGTCAACGCGCACTGCCTCGTGCACGCGCGCGTGCAGGGAATCGAGGTTCTGGCCACCCACCTGGATGGGCACGACGAGGACTTGCGTCTGGACGAGGCGCGCTGGCTGAACCAGCTCCGCGTGCAAGACCGTCCGGCGGTCCTGGCGGCCGACCTGAACTCGCTCTCCCCGCAGGACCCCTATCCGGAAGACCTGGGGAAGCAGCTGCGCGAGCGCGGGGTGGCCAAATACGGGCCCGGGGTCCGACGCGACGTGATGGCCGAGCTGCTGGGGGCAGGTTGGACCGACCCCCTGTACCGCGAGGGCCCGCCTGCCATCTGGGAGACCGCCTCGCGAGGGGGGCTGCGGTTTCGCACCGACTATACCCTGGTGTCGAGCCGACTCGCGGCCGTCGTGGAGGGGTGCCGGGTCATGCCCGTAGAGGAAGAGGTATCCGACCATTGTCCGGTCGTGCTCGAACTCGCACAGCCGGCACAGAAGGCAGGCGTGCCGCTGCTGCCGACTCCGGGTCAGGCCGAGACGACGTCGGCCTGAGGAGGTTAGAGGCCGCCCGAGGGCTGGCGGACAGCGCGAGCGCTGACCTCGCCCTCGTCCGCCCCGAAGACCGAGTCGTGCAGCACCGTCACCAGCTCTTCGATGCCGTTCATGACCCGGGTGGCGCGCAGGGTGACCGATGCCTGGTAGCGGGGCACCATCACTTTCATCCGGGCTGAATACCCGCGCGCATCCACGCCGAATCGCTCGAGCGTCTCGACGCCGTATTTCTCGATGGCGACGGCGACGCTGCGCAGATGGGCCTTGCGCTCCTTGATGCGCGCCTGAATGTGAGAAACGTCAAAGCTCTTGTACATGAGCACCGCAAGAATCAAAACGACCCCGCCGAACACCACCGCCCGATAGACGTTCTTCTTCACAGGAATCTTTCTTCCACAAGTGCATTGCCAATCTCCTGGCGGCCGGGCCAATTCAAGGTCCCAGCAATCCCCGGTAGGAGCTGTAAACAACCCGATGCCGACCAATACAGGTCAGCGTGAACGCATCGGGTCAAAGCTCGGAGGTGTATCCATAGGGGCTCGACTCCGAGGGACAGGCCGGAATGAGCTTTAAATACCGGGGCGTCAACAGAGCGAGCTCCTCGGGGTAACGACCGACATTGTCCGTGCTGTACATCTCAAGCGCCGTGGCCAGGTTCTTGAGGTTGGACTGGCAGCTCTTCAGCAGCCCCCGGTCACGGGCGCGGCAGAAGTTGGGTATTCCCACCATCGTGAGAGCGATCACACAGAGTGTGCCCACCAGCCATTTCTTCATCGCAGGCTCCCTTCGTCGAGTTGGCGGAAGTAGCGGGCCGGGTCGTCCAGGACGCGCCGGGCACAGTGACGGCAGCAGGTTTGCAGCTCGCGCCCCCCATACTCCACCGCGCGCCGCTGGTGAAATTCGTCCAGCCCGCGGTCGGTAACCGGGCACCGGGTGTAGGGATAGTGCGACGAGGGGGCGACCTCGCGCGCTCCCTCGCCGCATCCGATCAGCAAGACGAACACCAGAATCGAGCGCAGCATGCCTTCTCTACGGCTGGCCGGGCCGGAATGTTCAAAACTCGTTCACCCCTCGGCGGGTGGCCTGGGGGTAGGATGCGATCGCCAAATCACAGGAGGAAACCCATGATTCGCTCCCTCTCCAACGTGCCCAACTGGAATACCCCGGTCAGCGCCTCGCAGCCCCAGGCCACCAGCCAGGAGCCCCAGGACTCCGTCCAGATCAACCTGACGCAGCGCCTGAAGGAGACCGCCGAAGAGGCGGCCTCGCTCGAAACCAAGCTGGCCGAGCACTTTGAGGGGGAGGTGCTGGTCAAGCTCAAGCCCGGCATGGGCCTCCAGGAGATGGACAGCTTCACCAAACGCTACGGCGCCAGCCTCATCGAGAAGTTCAACACGCCGGGCGTGATGGCCCAGGAGTTCGGGGGAGACCTGGTCCACCTCAAACTGCCTGACGGGATGACCACCGCCCAGGCGATCGCCGCGATGGAGAAAGACCCGGAGGTGGCTTACGCCTGCTCCAATGACGTGCTCAAAGCCACCGAGCAAAAGGTTCCCAATGACCTGGACAACCGCCTGTGGGGCATGCGCAACATCGAGGGCCCCGACGCCTGGGCCATCTCCACCGGGAAGCGCGACGGCGGCCCCATCGTCTGCGTGATCGACACCGGCGTGGATTACAACCACCCCGACCTCAAGAACAACATGTGGACCAACCCCGGCGAGATCCCCGGCAACGGCATCGACGACGACGGCAACGGCGTGGTGGACGACGTGCACGGCATCAACGCCTTCGCCAACACCGGCGACCCCCTGGACGACCACAGCCACGGCTCCCACTGCGCCGGCACCATCGCGGGCGAGGGCAACAACGGTCTGGGCGTCGTGGGCGTGAACTGGGAGGGCCGTGTGATGGCGGCGAAATTCTTGAGCGGCAGCGGATCCGGTTCCACCGCCGGCGCCATCAAAGCGGTGATGTATGCCAGCCAGATGGGCGCCCGCATCACCTCCAACTCGTGGGGCGGCGGCGGCTTCAACCAGGCGCTCTACGACTCGCTGAAGGCCTCGCCGGCGCTACACATCTTCGCGGCCGGCAACGAGTCCAACGACAACGACCGCAGCGCCAGCTACCCGGCCTCCTACGACCTGGGCAATATCGTCAGCGTGGCCGCCATCGATAGCCGCGACCGCCTGGCCAGCTTTTCCAACTGGGGCGCGACCAGCGTGGACATCGGCGCCCCCGGCGTGGACATCTTCTCGACCGTCAACAACGGTCGCTACGGCACCATGAGCGGAACCTCGATGGCCACTCCCCACGTGTCCGGCGTGGCCACCCTGATCGCCAGTGCCTACCCCAACGCTACCAACGAGGAGATCAAGGATCGCCTGCTGCGCGGCGCCATCCCGATCACCAGCCTTCAGGGCAAGGTTGCTACCGGCGCCAAGCTCAACGCCAAGAACGCGCTCGAGAACGACCAGACGCCCCCGGCCGTGCCCGCCAATTTTGGCAGCCGCACCACCACGCCGGGCCTGATCAGCCTGGGCTGGACCGCCCCGGGCGATGATGGCACCACGGGCAATTGCTCCTCTTATGAGCTGCGCGTCTCCAATCAGCCCATCACCGACGACGAGTCCTTCCAGCGCGCCAACCTCATCCCCACGGGCAAGCCGGCCGCTTCGGGCCAGGAGGAGAACGTGCGCGTCGACATGACCCCCTCGGGCAGCGAGCGCACACTCTACTTCGGCTTGAAGGCCATCGATAACGCCAACAACGCTTCCGGGCTGGCCAGCCTCGAGGTCAAGGTTCCGGCCGCGAAGGTGGCCTTCGAGGACAATGCCGACGGTGGGCCCGAGAAGTGGACTCCCCAGGGCACCTGGGCCCAGGTTTCCGTCCCGGGCCGCGGTAAGGTCTGGACCGACAGTCCTGACGGGAACTACGGCAACAAGAAGGATACCGCCGTGGTCAGCCAGCGCTTCTCGCTGAAGGGCTCGACCGCCACTCGCCTCTACTTCGACCTCAAACACGCCATCGAGGACCGCCACGACAACCTTTTCGTGGAAGCCAGCTCGGATGGCAAGAAGTGGAGTCCGCTGGCCAACTACACCGGCACTTCCGACTGGAAGAAGGAGTCGGTCGACCTGTCCGCCTTCGATGGTAAGGATGTGCAGGTTCGCTTCCGCCTCAAGACCGACCGCTCGGTGACCGCCGACGGAGTCTATTTCGACAATGTGGTGGTGGCTGGCCAGTAAGCCAAACAAAAAAAAACGGCGCCCTGCGAAAGGGGCGCCGTTATTGGTCTCAACCGGAAGGACTTACTTGATACGCGCCACGCCGTTCGGCTCCAGGATCACCTGGACCGCGGTAATCAGGTCCACATCGTGCCACTCGAGGAAGTTCCCCTCGGCGTCCTCGACCCGGATGTCCCACATCTGGGCGGAAGTATCCGGGTGGAACTGGATGAGGACGTCGGCTTCGTTGATCAACTGCTTGCCACCCAGGAGCTCGTTGTCCCAGTCTTCCTGGTCAGAGGGGCAAACGTAGAGGGCGTGGATGTCCACGCCCGTGCGGTTGAAGAGCTGGAAGTCCTGGTCGCCCGCGCGAGCGGGCAAGAACAGGGCCAGCAGGGCCAAAACCAGCAGCATGTGTTTACGCATGCCCGGCGGCTTCGAGCCCCGGGAAAGACCACCCTTCAGGGGGTCAGGACGACTTTGGGAGCGCCCGGCTGCCCTACCTCGAACAAGTAAGCAGGGACCTTCTCCTGGCTCGTTTCCCACGACGCCAGCACCCGCCCGCCGTCGGGCGAAACGGCCCAGAGCTTGAGGCGGGAAACATCGCCGCCCCACAGGTGCATCGGCTTGCCGTTGGACCACACGCCGGTTGCGTCGGCGGTGTAGAGCCGCCCCTGACGGTCCCACTGGGCCGGGGAGGCCAGATTCTTGAGCGTCTGCACCTGTTTGGGGTGACCCAACCTCACGACCCGCGCGTCCCAGCCTCCGCTGGTCTCGGGATAGTTGAGCAAGAGGCTGTCCGAACGAGGATGCCACTGCACACCGACAAAGGAAGCGGGCACGCGGGTGATCAAGGAGGCCTGACCATCCTTGACCAGCCAGATCTCCGTGCTCCAGGCCGTGCGGGTCCGCACCGCGCGGCGCAGCACCAGGCTCTGTCCGTCGGGAGCCAGGGTGGCGGAGGGACGGATGCCGTCCGGCAGCGAGGCCACCACGCGCGTCTGTCCGGTCAGGTCGACCGACAGCAGATAACGGTTGTCGCCGCTCAGGTAGAAGGCTTCCTGACCGTTGCACGAAATCGGCACGGCCGCGGAGGGCAAGCGAATCATTCGGTCCTGGCCGTCCTCGGACACGATGCGCACGCTGCCGTCACCTTCGTCGAGGACGACGGAGCCGTCGGGGGTCCAGCCCACCAGCGTGGAGCGTTGCGAGAGGGGCCGCTTCACCATCTTGCCTTCGCGACCGAGAATCCAAAGCTCGCTGCCTTCGGCGCTCCCCACCAGCATGGCCAGATGCTCGCCCGAAGGCTGCCACTGAGCCGTCAGGACCTGGCGACCCGCGCCGGGGTCGGCAGATGCCACGGCCACCACCAAGAAAATCCAGAACAGAGCCCGGAATTTACTCAAGAAGATCGCCTCCGATCCCATTGTAGCAAGCCTGCGCAACCGTTGAAAAAACTTAACATCTGTTCGGGAGGAACCGCACTTGAATCAGACTAAAGTTGCGCCGTGCAAACCGTTCTCCAGCTTCTCAAAACTGTGTTCGGCTTCGATTCTCTCCGCGGTTTGCAGGCTCCCATCATCGAGCACGTCCTGCAAGGCAAGGACGGTCTGGTGATCATGCCCACCGGCGCGGGGAAATCCCTTTGTTATCAACTTCCGGCCCTCGTCAAGCCGGGCCTGGCGGTCGTTGTATCGCCGTTGATCGCCCTCATGCGCGATCAGGTCCAGAGCCTGCGGCAATGCGGAGTGCCGGCTGCCTACTTGAATTCGAGTCTAAATCTCGAGGAAGCTCGGGAAGTGGAGAGCCTGGCCACCCAGGGCCAGCTCAAGCTGCTCTACGTGGCCCCCGAGCGGATCACGACCGAGCGCTTCCAGAGCCTGCTCGGACGGCTGAAACCGTCCTTGTTCGCCATCGACGAGGCGCACTGCGTCTCGCAGTGGGGTCACGATTTCCGGCCCGACTACCTGCAGCTCGAAATGCTGCACGAGCAGTTCCCCGACGTGCCCCGCCTGGCGCTCACGGCCACGGCCGACGAGGCCACGCGCAAGGACATCCTGGTGCGCCTCAAGCTCGACGGGGCGCGTCAGTTCATCGGGGGCTATGATCGCCCCAACATCCGCTACAGCGTGGTGCTGAAAGACAACGGCAAGCAGCAGCTGCTCCAGTTCTTGCAGGCCCGCCCCCGGGACCACAGCGGCATCGTGTACTGCCTCTCCCGGCGCAAGGTGGAAGAGGTGGCGACCTGGCTCTGCCAGCAGGGCTGGAAGGCCCTTCCCTACCACGCCGGCCTGGAGACGAGCCTGCGGCACGAGCATCAGGAGCGGTTCCTGCGCGAGTCCGGTCTGATCGTGGTGGCCACCATCGCGTTCGGCATGGGCATCGACAAGCCGGATGTGCGCTTCGTGGCGCACCTGGACATGCCGCGCTCGATCGAGGCCTACTATCAGGAAACCGGGCGCGCGGGCCGCGATGGGCTGCCCGCCGAGGCCTGGATGACCTACGGCCTGCAAGACGTGGTGACCCACCGCCAGATGAGCCAGCAATCCCAGGCCGACGAGTCCTTCAAGCGGGTCGAGCAGAGACGGCTCAACTCGCTGCTGGGCTACTGCGAGACCGTCCGTTGCCGACGACAGGTGCTGCTGGAGTATTTCTCCGACAGCTGCCAGCCCTGCGGCAATTGCGACACCTGCCTGGCGCCGGTCGAGAAATACGACGGCACCGAGCTCTGCCGCAAGGCCCTCAGCGCCGTGTACCGCACCGGCCAGCGCTTCGGGGCGGGGCACCTGACCGACCTC
This sequence comes from Vulcanimicrobiota bacterium, assembly GCA_039809865.1. Classification (GTDB taxonomy): domain Bacteria; phylum Vulcanimicrobiota; class Xenobia; order Xenobiales; family QWHO01; genus QWHO01. The sequence continues at coordinate 60,797 of JBDHVW010000002.1, read as the reverse complement.
TTGCGCGGGAAAGAGACCGAACGCATGCGCTCGCTGGGGCACCTCAAGCTGCCCACCTTCGGCGTGGGCCAGGAACTGGACGAGCGTCAGTGGAGCTCGGTCTTCCGGCAGCTGGTCGCGGCCGGCTACCTCAGTGTCGACATCTCGGGGCACGGGAGCCTGACGCTCACCAAGCGCGCTCCGGCGCTGCTCAAAGGCGAAGACAGCCTGGAGCTGCGCCGCGATCCCAAGAAGAGCAAAGCGGCCCGTCCGGCCCAGAAGACCGTGGTTCTCGACGCGGATGTCGACGCCGACCTGCTGGCGCGCCTGAAAGCCCGGCGCAGGGAGCTGGCCGCCTCGCAGAACATCCCGCCCTACATGGTGTTGCACGACTCCACGCTCATCGAGATGGCCCGCTGCAAGCCGGCCAATCTCTTCGAGCTGGGAGGGATCTCGGGTTGGGGCGAGGCCAAGCTGAGCCGTTACGGCGACGATTTCCTGGAGGTCGTGGCAGCTATTTCTTGACTTCGGCGATCAGCACCGACATGTCGTCGGTCAGCCCGCCGCCGGAGTGCCTGGAGACGGCGTCCTCGATCTTCTTCAGCAGGCCGCGCGCGTCCAGGCGACGGTGCTCGCGGGCCAGGGCGATCAGGCGGTCGAGCGTGAAGATCTCTCCCTCGGGCGAGCGCGCCTCATTGACGCCGTCGGTGAACAGGATGACCCGGTCGCCTTCCTCGAGTTGCACGCTGCGCTCCTCCCACTGAGCGTTCTCGAAGATGCCCACCGGAATCCCGTCCGAACGAGCCTGCTCCACCTGGCCGTTGCGCCGGAGGATGAGACCCTGATTCTGGCCGGCCGAGGCGTAGGTCAGCGTGTTGGTCTCCTCGTCGAAGACCGCGTAGAACAGCGTGGTGAACCAGTTCGAGTCCTGGCTGGCCAGACGGACCAGGCGGCGATTCAGCTTGTCGATCACGACCGAGGGCGAGGGGCTCTGCTTGCCCCACTCGTACATGAACGACATGATGATCGCCATCAGCATCGAGGCGGGAATGCCTTTGCCCATCACGTCCCCCACGCAGAATACGACGTAGTGCTCCTGGAAGGGACGGAAATAGAAATAATCACCGCCCACCGTGGCCGACTGGTGGAGCGCGCCGCAGATCCGCATCCGTCCGAAGTCGTAGTCGCCGGGGGTGAGTGCCATCTGCAAGGTGCGCGCCAGGGACAGGTCTTTCTGCACCCGCCCCTGCAGGCGTTTGACGTCTTTGAATTTGTCCAGGGTGACCACGATGAAGACGGCCACCAGGGTCCACTGCAAGAGCTGCACCAGGTCGGGCAACAACTGGGCCGCGAACGAGGTGCCGCCGTGGCGCGTCCAGGCCGTGTGATAGGCGACCAGGGCCAGCGGCAACACCACCAGACCGCGCGCACCAAACACAAACGAGCTCAGGATGACCGGCACGAAGAACAGGTCGGCCGGAATGGGCAGGGGCGTAAAGACATAGCCCAGCACCACCAGGAGCGCGATGAGCAAAGCCCACACCAGCGCCAGATGTCCGCGGGGTCGGGAGAGAACGAGGCGCTCGACGGAAGCGTCGACGACCTTGAGCCAGTTCGGGATCAGCAAGTGGGATCGGTGGTTCGGGGCCAGCAGGCCATTTCCCCTCCGGAACGGAATCCTCTCCGGCTTTGCGATTGAATCCCTCGCGTGTCTTGCTGGTCATGGTGCTGGTCCTCCCCCTGACCTTTGGGCTGGGCTTCCTGGCGGGACGTCGTCAGGTGGATCCCCCCGTCGCCGTGGTCAATGGCGAAGTTATCCGCACCAGCGCTCTGGAGAGCGAGCTCGCCTCGCGCTTCGGCGCCGAGGTGCTCAACGACATGGTGGACGCCCGCCTGGTGGCTCAGGAGGCGGCCAAACGCAAGCTGACGCTCACTCCCGAGGAGCTGAAGAAGCGGGTCGACGAAATGGCCGCCGAGCCACGCGCCAGGGCCATGCTTGAGGCGGGCCGCCTCAAGCGCGAGGACCTGGAGCGTAATTTGCGCACGGTCATGCTTCTGGACAAACTGATATTGAGCGGAATTACCACCGAGCAGCAGCGGACCTACTTCGAGGTCCACAAAGAGGATTTTGAGATGGTGAGCGCCCGCCATATCCTGACAGCAAGCGAGGAAGATGCCACCCACGTCCAGGAGGAGCTGGCCAACGGGGGCGACTTCGCCAAGCTCGCCAAGGAATATTCCCTCGACCCCACCAGCCGGGAAAAGGGCGGCGATCTGGGATTCTTTCGGCGCGGCGAGCTCGACCCCAATTTTGTCGAGGTGGCCTTCCAGACCGGGGTCGGAGAGGTCTCCCCCATCGTTCCCACGCGGCTCGGCTACCACCTGATCCAGGTGACCGGCCGAAAAGACGATTTCAAATCGCTGCAACCCCTCGTGCGGGAGTCCATGGTCGAATCGCGGCGAACCGAATACGTGAAAAACCTCGAAAAGGGCGCCAAGATCGAGCGCAAGCTCGACGCTCCACAAACCGAGGAGCCCTAGGCAGGAATTCTGAAGCTTTCAGGCTATCATGTCAGACTACCAACGCCCTGAACCGAGCGTTTGTTCGCCATGGAACCGGTTCCGTTCGCGGAGCGGTCACACCAAAAATCCACCCTGGGGGTTTTGCAATGAATAAATCCGGCATTCTGGCCAGCGCACTTCTTTTCTCGGTCCTCTCCGTCTCCAATCCGGCGGCGGCCGAGCCGCAAGGAGGGCAGGTCCGGTCCGGATCGGCTACGATTCAGCAGACCCTCGGAACCACGACCATTCAGCAGTTGACCGATAAGGCCATCATCGACTGGCATCGGTTCAACATCGCCCCCAACGAGCTCGTCAAGTTCGTGCAGCCCAGCGAGATGGCGGTCATCCTCAACCGGGTGACGGGCGGCGACCCGAGCGTCATCATGGGCAAGCTGCAGGCCAACGGCCAGCTGTTCCTGGTGAACCCGAACGGCATTCTTTTCGGCCCCCAGAGCCAGGTCGACGTGGGCAGTCTCGTGGCCACCACGCTCAGCATCTCCAACCAGGACTTCCTGAACGGCAATTACCATTTCGTCCAGGACTCCAATTTCAACCTGGCCAGCGTGGTCAACCAGGGCACCATCACGATCAGCGATGAGGGCTACTGCGTCCTGACCGCTCCGCTCGTCAGCAACGAGGGCTTGATCGTGGCCAACCTGGGCAAGGTGGCCCTGGGCGCCGGCAACGAGGTCACCCTCAACCTGGACGGCCGCAACCTGGTGAGCTACCAGCTGTCGGCCAGCCCGTCCGAGGGCGGCACCGTGGTGCTCACCCCCGACGCGGTCAGCAACGTGCTGCAGGGCGTGGTCCAGGACGGCGGGCTTGTCCCGGCCGGGTCCATCCAGGAAGAGAACGGCCAGATCAAGCTGGTGGGCGCCGAGGGCACTCTGGTGCAGGCGGGCACGATCGAGGCCGGCAGCGTCGAGACGCATTCCAGCCAGGTCAGCGTGCTGACCCGGGGCAGCACCACGGCGGCCGGCGAGGTGAAGGCGCTGGGACGGAACGTGGTGATGCAGGGCACCATCGACGCCTCCGGCGCCAACGGCGGCGGCACGGTGCTGGTGGGCGGCCCGGCTTCGGGCGTGGGCCCCGAGGAGCACGCCGTGACCACGCGCGTGGAGGGCGATATCTTTGCCAGTGCCACCGAGCAGGGCGACGGCGGCACCATCGTGGTGTGGTCGGACGAGCGCACCGACATCACCTCCACCCTGACCGCGCTCGGCGCGGGCGAGGGCTCCAAGGGTGGCTTCGTGGAGACGTCCAGCAAGCAGGACATCTACTACACGGGCCTGGTTCAGGCAGGAGCCGGTGGCACCTGGCTCATTGACCCGGGTGACGTGACCATCGTCGACGTCATCTCGGGCAGCAATCCCAACGAGTTTGCCACCACCGGGGTTGGCGGCATCAATGCTACGCTGGACGCGGGCACTAGTGTTCCAATCAATGCCAACAGCTTTTCCTCCCCGGGCAACGGGACGATCACCCAGCTCGACGGCGCAACCATCACGAAGAGCGCCGGCGGCAACGCCACATTGACTCTTATTGCAGGCTCCCCGGACGGCGGCATCTTCCTGCAGGATGACATCATCTCCACTTCGGGAACCCTGGACGTGGTCCTCACGGCCGGCGCCAGTGGCAGCATCGAGGTCGGCGACATCGTCACCAACAACGGCAACCTCACGGTCACTTCCGGCGGAACCTTCATCCAGGACGCCGGGCAGCCCATCAACGCCGGCACCGGCACCGTCCAACTCACGGCCGCCCAGGACATCTCGCTGGATGACCTCCGCGGCGGCGCTGTCACCCTCACCTCCACCGGCGGAGCGATCGAGACCAACTTCCAGGAGAACACGCCAGAGGTCACGGCCAACACCCTGACCATGACCGCGGCCACCGGCATCGGCACGCTCAACGGCGGCCTGGACATCGACGTCAACACCCTCACCAACGCCAGCAGCACGAACGGCGACATCGGACTCAACAACACCGCCGGCCCCGTCACGATGACCAGCGTCACGGCCAGCAACGGGTCGCTCGACCTGGTGGCCCTGGGCGGCAACCTCACGATCACTTCGGCCTCGTCCGCCGGAGCCAACAAGAGCATCAGCATCACCACTGACACGGGCAACATCGTCGGCGGCAACATCAACGCCAACGGGAATCCGATCACCATCGTCACGGGCGGCACGGGCACCGTCAACGGCGACATCACCGCTGACGGAGCCGACTTCCTGGCCAGCGACCTCACCATCACCTCCAACGGCGCCATCGGCGACGCGGCCACGCTCGACTTCAACGCCACCAACGTGGTCATGACCGTGGCCGCGGCCGGCGGGATCACCGCGAACGACACGGGCGGCGGGGCCAACTACGCCACCGCCACCACCTCCAACGGCAGCATCGCCCTGACCGCCACGGGCGGCGTCCTGACGGCCGGCAACGTGATCGCCTCGACGGCCGGCGGGGTGGGCAACGTCACCCTCACCAGCACTGGAGCCAATAACGACGTGCTCCTGGGCGACGTCCGGGCGCTGGGCGACTCCATCACCGTCACCTCGGCCGGCGCCATCGAGGAGAGCGGCACCGATCCCAACTCCGAACTGACGAGCACCAACCTGACCATGACCGCGGCCAATGGCATCGGAGCGGCGGCCCAACTGGAGATCGACGCCGTCAACCTGCTCAACACCATGAGCACCACGGGCGCCATCAATCTCAACGACACCGCCTCGGGCCTGACCGTCGGGCAGACCGGCGGCACCAACGGCGTGACGGGCGCGGGCTCGATCTCGCTCACGGCGACCTCGGGCAACCTGATCGCCCACCAGGTTATCTCGACGGGGAGTGCGGTCACCCTGGCCACCAGCGCCACGGGCCTCATCACGGTCGACGCCATCACGGCCTCGACCTCGATCGCGGTCACCACGCCGACGGGCGGAACCCTCAACGAAGTGGGCGCCGGTGACGCGGGGGCCGACCTGATCGCCCCGGTCCTCTCCCTGACTGTCAGCGCGGGCATCGGCAACCTCGGCACGCTCGAGATCGCCGCCAACAGCGTGACCGCCACCTCGTCCAGCGGCGCCATCGACCTGGCCGATACGGGCGGCGGACTGACTCTCACCAACGTCAGCACCACCGGCAACATTACGGTCACCACCACGGGCGGCGACCTGATCGCCACCAGCGTGACCTCGACCGGCTCTTCGACCTTCAACCTGTCGACGACGTCGACGGGCAACATCCAGCTGGGCCTGGTCTCGACGGGCTCCACCGGCACGGTCAACCTCAACTCGGTCGGCACCATCCAGGACAACACCCCGGGAGACGCCAGCTCGTCGCTCACCACGGGCACGGCCAACCTGGTCAGCGTCGGCGGCATCGGGACCACCGATCAGGTCGAGCTCAACGCCACCACGCTCAACGCCAGCGCCACGGGAGCCGGCCTCCTCAACATCCTGGATACGGCCGGCGGACTGGTCGCCAACACCGTGACCACCACCAACGGCAGCATCACCCTGGCGACAACGGGCGGGTCCCTGACCCTGAACACGGTAACCGCCGCCGGTGCGGGCAGCAACGTCACCGCCACCTCCAGCGCCAACCTGAACGTGGACAACGTCACCGCAACCAATATCGCCACCCTGACGGCTTCGGGGGGCGCCGTGAACGAGCAGAATACCGACGCTGGCGCGGACGTCACGGCGGCCACCATCAACCTTTCCGGCACGTCGAGCGTGGGCAACCTGGGCACCCTCGAGGTGCAGGCCACCACGCTGAGCATCAATTCGGGCACCGGCCTCACCAACGTGGCCGATGTCGACACCCTAAACGTTCTTTCCGCCACCAGCAACGGCGGCGCCATCACCCTGGCCGCCCTGGCGGGCAACCTGGATGCGACCAGCGTCGTGGCCTCGGGCACCGCGGGGATCAACCTGAGCGCCACCGGCGGCGACGTCCGGCTGGGCGACGTCCAGGCTGTGGGTGACGCCGTCACTATCAGCGGCACGCGCATCGAGGAGCTCGGCAACGACGGCGGAGCCGACCTGGTCTCGGGCACCGCCACCCTGACCGCCTCCACCGGCATCGGCTCGCTGGGCTCGCTGGAGGTCGACCTGACGACCCTGACCGCCGCCACCCTGAGCGGCATCGGCAACCTCGACATCAACGACGTTGCCGGCGGGATCACCGTGACCAACGCGCAGACCTTCCAGGGCAACCTCACCCTGGCGGCGGCCGACGGCAAGCTGACGGTCACCGCCGCCACGGCTGGCAGCGGGGGCACCGGGGCGGGCAACATCGCGCTCAGCACCACCGGCATCACCACGCCCAGCGACGTGGAGGCGGGCAACGTCACCGCCGCCGGTGACAACATCAACGTCACCTCGGTGGCCCGCATCGAGGAGATCGGCGCGGACGGCGCCGCCGACCTGTCCGCCGCCAATATCATCCTCCAGGCCGCCACGGCCATCGGGGCCACCGGCTCCCTCGAAGTCGACGCGACCACGGGCCTGACGGCCGACGTCTCCGGCGCAGGTCTCATCAATGTCCTGGATACCGCGGGCGGCTTGAACGCGACCAGCGTCACCACGGCCAACGGCTCCATCACGCTGAGCGCCACCACCGGCAACCTCCTGGCGACCAGCGTCGTGGCGGGTGGCACGGGCGCCAACATCACCCTGTCCACCGTGGGCGTGTCGGGCAACGTGCTGGTGGACAGCGTCGTGGCCGCCGGCGACACGGTCACGCTGACCTCGGTCGGCCTCATCGACCGCTCCGACGCCGATGCCGGCCCCGACATCACGGCCAACGCGCTTTCGATCACCGCGGCCCCGACCGGCGTGGGAGTCGGCGGAGCGCTCGAGGTGGACGTGGCCACGTTCAGCACCGGCACCATCGCGGCCGGGGGCGTCAACGTCCACGACCAGGCGGGCGGTCTGACCGTCACCAGCCTGACCAGCACGACGGGCACAGTCAGCCTGAGCGCCACCGCCGGCAACCTCCAGGTGGACACCCTGGCGGCCAACGGTACCGGCACGCTCAACCTGTCCACCACCACCTCGGGCAACATTCTGCTGGGCGCGGTCACCGCGGCCGGCACGGCCACCGTCAACAGCGCCGGCAACATCGGCGAGACCGGTGCCGACCTGGGCGCCGTGGACCTCACGGCGGCCACCCTCGTGCTCAATGCCGTGACCGGGGTGGGCTCCAGCAGCGACCCGCTGGACATCAATGCCACCACCGCCTTCACGGGCGCGGTGAGCGGAGCCGGCGATCTTTTCGTGAGCGATACCTTCGGTGGCCTGGCCGTCACCAACGCGACCACCGCCAACGGCAGCATCGGCCTGTCGGCGACGTCGGGCGTGCTGGCCGTGACCGCGGCCAATACCGCGGGCACCGGCGATATCACGCTCTCCACGATCTCCTCGGGCGCCCTCAACGTGGACAACGTCGTGGCCACGGGCCGCACGATCACGGTCACCTCGTCGGCCGCCATCGAGGAGCTCGGCAATGATGCCGGAGCGGACCTCACGGCCACCACCCTGCTCCTGACCGCCGGGACCGGAATCGGCGTGGCGGGCACGCTCGAGATCAACGCCACCAACCTGACTGCGGCCGGAGGCGGCAGCAACGTCTTCCTGAGCGACACGGCCGGCGGCCTGACGGTGACCAGCGCCACGACCACCACCGGCGGCATCACCCTCGACGTGGCGGCCGGCGACCTGACCGCCACCAGCATCGCTCCCAGCGCTGGCCGCAATGTGACGCTCACCACGACCTCGGGCAATATCCTGGTGGGCCTCATCAACGCCGCGGGCGGCACCGTCATCCTCAACTCGTCCGGCAACATCCAGGACGTTGGGAACGACGCCGGGACCGACGTGATCGCCACCAACCTCACCCTGACCTCCGGCACCGGCATCGGGGTAGGCGGCAACTTCGACATCGACGCCACCACTCTAACCTCGGCGACGGTCTCCGGGGCCGGCAACATCGACCTGGCCGACGCCGCGGGCGGCCTGACCGTCACCAACGCGACCACCACCAACGGCTCCATCACGGTGGCCGCCACCATTCCGACCACGGGCACCCTGCTCGTAACCAACATGAGCGCCGTTGGCGGCGCGATCAACCTGAGCACCGCCACGGCCGGCGACGTTTCGGTCGCCAACCTCGTCTCCACGGCGGGCGTGACCATCAACGCCTTCGCCGGCATCACCGAATCGGGCGTCGACACCAATGCCGACATCACCGGCACCGTGCTCAACCTCCAGGCCGGCACCGGCATCGGGGCGGCGGCCACGGTGGAGATCGACGGCACGTCGCTGACCGCCAACGTCACGGGAGCGGGCCTGATCAACCTGCAAGATACGGTTGGAGGGCTGGTGGTCACCAGCGCCAACACCAGCAACGGCGCTATCACGCTGCAGACCGTCGGAGGCGACCTCACGCTGACCAGCGTGAGCGCCGGCACCAACGGTCTCGTCACGCTCAGCACGACCGGCGCCCCCGCCGGCAACGTGCTGGTGAACAGCGTCACCACGGGCGGAAACATCGCCATCACCTCGGTGGGCGCCGTGGACGAGGCCGGCACGGACGGCACGGCCGACCTGACCGCGGTCAGCCTCTCGATCTCGAGCGCTACCGGCATCGGAGCCGCGGGTGACCTCGAGATCGACGTGACCACCCTCACCAGCGCCACCGCGACGGCTGGCAACATCAGCCTGGACGACCTGTCCGGCGGCCTGGCCCTCACCACGGTGACCGCTACCAACGGTGACATCGACATCAGCGCGGCGGGCGGCGCCCTGAACGCCACCACCGTGACCTCGTCCGGAGCCTCGCGGGACATCCGGCTCAGCACCATCGGCTCGGGCACGCTCTCGGTCGGCAACGTGACCTCGGCCGACGAGGTTCTGCTGACCTCCGCCGGGAGCATCGAGGAGCTGGCGGTCGTGGATGGCACGGCCGACGTGACCGGCACCAACCTGACCTTCAACGCGGCCACGGGCATCGGCACGGTCGATGCCCTCGAGGTGCAGGGCACCTCGTTGACGGCGCTCGTCAGCGGCACGGGCGCGATCAGCCTGGCCGATACCACGGGCGGCCTGGTGCTGACCGACGTCGAGACCGTGCTGGGCAACATCAACGTGACGGCCACCACCGGCAACCTGACCGCCACGCTGGTGCGCGCCAGCACCGGCGGCGGGGTCGGCAACGTCACCCTGACCACGCTGAACAGCGGAGGCATCCTGGTGGATGACGTCCAGGCCCTGGGCGATACGATCACCCTCAGCTCGGCCACCCTGATCGACGAGAGCGGGGCCGACGCCGGAGCCGACCTGAACGCCACCTCGCTGGCCCTCACCGCCAGCAGCGGCGGAATCGGCGCGGCCGGCCAGTTGGAGGTCACCGCCGTCAACCTCGCAGCCACCTCGACCCTGGCCATCAACGTGCAGGACACCGGGGGCGGCCTGAACGTCACCAACGCCTCGGCCAGCAACGGCGACATCACCCTGAGCACCAGCGGCGGCGATCTCAACGCCGTGAGCCTGAACGCGGCGGGCAGCGCCCGCAACCTCACTCTTACCACCCAAACCTCGGGCAACATCGTGCTGGGCACGGCCGCGGCCACCGGCGCCGCCACGCTGACCTCGGCCGGCGCCATCCTCGAGTCGCCCGATGACCCGGGCGCCGAGCTGACCGCCCTCAGCGCCACGCTGCAGGCGGCTACGACGATCGGAGCGGCAGGCGACGTGCTGGATGTCAGCCTCACCACCCTGACGAACGCCACCGCGGGCGGCTTGATCAACCTCAACGACATTACCGGCGGCCTCACGGTGACGGCGGCCTCGACGTCGGCCGGCGCCCTTTCGATCCAGGCCACCGGCGGCGCCCTGACCGTGACCACCGCCACCGCGGCGGGCGGCAACCTCACGCTGATCAACACCGGCTCGGGCGCGCTGACGCTCGACAACGTGTCGGCCGTGGGCAACTCCGTCATCTTGAGCTCGTTCGGCTCCATCAACGAGACGGGAGCCGGCGACGTGGGCGCCGACATCACGGCCGCGACCGCCGACCTGACCGCCGGCTCCTCGGTGGGCAACCTGCCCGGAGCCCTCGAGGTGGCCGTCACCAACTTGAGCGTGGTGGTCACCACTGGCAGCATCAACATCGCCGACCTGTCGGGCGGGCTGACGGTCACCAATGCCACCACCGGTGGCGGCGCCATCACGCTCACCACCGACGGCGGCAACCTGACCCTGACGAACCTGGTCGCGAACGGGGCCACGTCCAACGTCATCCTCAGCACCACCACCTCGGGCGACGTGCTGGTAGCCAACGTGGATGCCACCGGCGACAACGTCACCATCACCTCGGCCGGCTCCATCGACTCCCTGGTGCACGCGGGTGCCGACATCAGCGGAGCCGCGGTCACCCTGACCTCGGTCGACGGCATCAACACCGAGCTGGCCGCCACGACCGCGACCGCCAGCGTAACCGGGGCGGGCAACCTCATCCTGACCGACGTGGGCGGCCTGACCGTGAACAGCGCTACCACCGCAGACGGAGCCATCAATCTGAGTGTGAGCGGCGGCACCCTGACGGCCACCACCGTGACCGCCGGGGGGGCGGTGAACGGGGATGTCACCCTGACGACCCTGACCTCGGGCTCCATCCTGGTGGGCGCCGTCACGGCCAACGGCGGCACCGCCACGGTCACCTCCGCGGGCACCATCGACGAGTCGACCGGCGACCCGTCGGCCGACCTGATCGCCAACGCCATGACCCTGACGGCGGTCAGCGGCGTGGGCGTCGGCCCCGGCCTGGCGCTGGAGACGCAGGGCGACTCGCTGAACGCCACCACGCAATCGGGCAACCTCACTATCGCCAACACGGGCACGGCGACCACGGCCAACCTGGCCGTGACCACCGGATTGGGCAGCATCACCCTGACGCAGACCGCCACCGGAATCCTGAACGTCACCGCGTCCACCGTGGACGGTTCCGTCACGGTCAGCTCCAACAACGATATCCAGCTTCCCTCGATCGTGGCAGGCGGCGTGCAGAACGTCAGCGTCACCTCGACCGGGGCGACCAGCGACCTCTTCGTCGGCCAGATCACGGCCGCGGGTGACACCGTGACGCTGACCGCGGGCGGCTCGGTGGACGAGCTCGGCGCCGACGGGGCCGCGGATATCACCTCCGCCAACCTGGCCGTGACCAGCACCACCGGAATCGGCGGGGGCGGTGCGGTGGAGATCGATGCCACCACGCTGACCAATGCCACGGCCAGCGTGTCGGGCGGTATCCACCTGGCCGATACCGCGGGCGGTCTGGTGGTCACCTCCGCCACGACCCAGGACGGCAGCGTCACCCTGAGCGCCGCGGGCGGCACCCTGGCGGCGGCCACCGTGACCGCGGGCGGCACGGGCGACATCACCCTGTCCACCACGGGCTCGGGCGACGTCACCGTCAACCAGGTCACCGCGGCAGCGGACCAGATTACGATCACGGCGGCGGGCGCCATCGAGGAGAACACCCCCGACGTCCCGGCCGACCTGACGGCGGACACCCTGGTCCTCACGGCGGCGACGGGCATCGGCGCGGCCGGCACTCTGGAGGTCGTGGGCAACCTGGTCACCGCCACCACGGCCGCGGGCAACCTGAACCTGACCAACGCTCCCACGGCCGCCAGCACCCTCAACGCCCAGATCACCGGGGCGGGCACCCTGACCTACGCCCAGACGGGCGTCCTGGCACTGACCGTGACCAATGCCACCACTGGCAACGGCTCGATCACGCTGAGCAATGGAGCCGATCTGGACGCGGTGAACGTCGTGGCCGGCGGAGCTGGAAACGACGTGAGCATTACCGCCACCGGCTCGGGCAGCGACATCCTGGCGGGCCTCGTCAGCGCCGCCGACCTGGTCACGCTCAACGCCGCGGCCGCCATCAACGAGAGTGGCTCCGACGCGGGTTCCGATATCACCGGCGCCACGCTCTCCCTGAGCTCGGCCTCGGGCATCGGCTCCACCGGCACGCTCGAGATCAACGCCACCAGCAGCCTCACGGCGGCCACCACGGTGAATGGTGCGATCGATCTGCTGGACACCGCGGGCGGCCTGGTGGTCACCTCGGCCACCTCCGTCGCGGGCGCCATCTCGCTGGGCGCCGTTGGCGGCAACCTGGACGCTCAGATCGTCACCGCGGGTGGAGTGGCCAACGTCAACCTGTCCACGACCACTTCGGGCAACGTGCTGTTGGGCGCGATCACCGCGACCACCGACAACGTCATCATCAATTCGGCCGGCTCCATCGAGGAGAACACGGCCGACGCGGCGGTGGACGTGACCTCCAACGGCCTGACCCTGAACGCCGTCAGCGGCGCGGGCGTGGCCAGCACTCTCGAGGTCGCGATCACGACCCTGGACGGCGATGTCACGGGTGTGGGCGGCGTGTTCGTCACCGATGGCGGCGGCCTTACCGTGACGTCTCTGACCACCAACGACGGCGCGATCGCCATCGTGACCGACACGGGCAACCTGGACGCCCAGACCCTCACGGCCGGCGGCACGGGCCGCAACATCACTCTGACCGACACCGTCTCGGGCAACGTGCTGCTGGGCGCCGTCACGGCCTCGGGCGATTCCATCACCGTCAACTCGGCCGGCCAGATCAACGAATCGGGCAACGACGCCACGAGCGACGTCACCACCAACAACCTCACCCTGATCGCGGCCACCGGCCTCGGGGTGCCCGACACCCTGGAGATCGGCGCCGTCAACCTGACGGCCACGGTCACCGGAGCCGGCGAGATCGACCTGAACGATCGCAACGGCGGCGTGACGGTCACCAGCGCCACCACGACCAACGGCAGCATCTCGCTAACGGCCACCGGGGGCGATCTGGCTCTGACCAACGTGAACGCCGCCGGCACGGGTGCCGACGTCTTCCTGACCACCATCACCAGCGGCAACGTCCTCACCAACCTGGTCAACGCGGTCGATACGATCACCGTCAACTCGGCCGGCGCCATCGAAGAGTCGGGTGTGGACAGCACCGCCGACATGGTGGCACCCATCATCAACCTGACCAGCGTCACCGGAACGGGCGCGGCGGCCTTGCTGAAAGTGGACGCCACCACGCTCACGGCCACCAATACGGGCGTGGGCCGCATCGCCCTCAACGACGCCACCGGTGGCGTCACGGTGACGAACGCCACCACGGCCGACGGCGAGATTCGCCTGAGCACCAACAACGCGACCCTGGACGTGACCGCCGCCTCGGTGGGCGGCAACGCCAACCTGACCCTGGTCAGCAATGCCCTGGGCAACGTCCGGGTGGGCAACGTGCAGGCCGTGGGCAACCAGGTCTTGATCAAAGCGGCCGGCACCATCGAAGAGCTGGGCAATGACGTGGGGGCGGACATCACCTCCAGCTCGATCAACCTCGACGCAGCGACCGGCATCGGCATGGCGGGCACGCTCGAGACCGATACCGTGACCGCCATCCTGCTCAACGTCAGTGGCGTCGGCGACATCTTCCTGACCGACACGGCCGGCAACTTTATCGTGACCAGGGCCGTGACGAACAACGGCGACATCACCCTGGCCGCCACGGGGGCCAACCTGGTGCTGACCGATGTGGCGGCCAACGGCACCGGTAACGTGGTCTTGACCACGATCACGGCGGGGGACATCCGCCTGGGCGTGGTCGAGGCCAAGTCGAACTTCATCACGCTGAACTCGGCCGGAAACATCTTCGAGACCACCCAGGACACGACGCGGGATCTGACTTGCAACGTGCTCAACATCACCGCGGTGACGGGCGTGGGCAACAACGTCCTGGTCAACGCGGTCGAGGTGGACACCAAGATCCTGAACGCCAGTATCACCGGCACGGGCAACCTCTACCTGGCGGATACGGCCGGCAACATCAACCTCAATAACGTCGCCACCGCCAACGGCGAAATCAACATCACGGGCGTGGGCACCATGATCGGGACCCACTCGATCGCGGGCGGCACCGGCAGCGACCAGCGCCTGACCAGCACGGGCTCGATCAAGGTCAACGACGTGCGGGCCGCGGACGGAGTCTTCCTCACCTCGGGCAAGTCCATCGCCGAGGTGGCTGCCTTCGATGTCGGGAACGACGTCACCGCGGGCGGGAACTCCGAGTTCCGGGCCAACATGGGCGTGATCGGAACGACCACCGACACGGCCATCGAGGTCAGCATGACGAACGCCACGCTGAGCGTGCTCGCCACCGGTCAGGTGAACGGGGTTTCGATCCAGATCAACGGCGTCGTCAGCCCCAGCAATACTCTGATCAAGCTCAACAGCCCGCCGGGCTCGGTGCTCTTCAATGGCGTCGTCGTCCCTTAGGCCGGGAACGCCCGAGTTCGAGCAGCTGCGGCCGTTCGACCAGCTGGTGGCCATCATGGCCGAGCTCCGCTCGGAGAATGGCTGCCCGTGGGACCTCGAGCAGACGCACCTCACGCTCACGCGCTACCTGGAGGAGGAAGCCTACGAGGCCGTGGAGGCCATCGAGGCGCTGGACTTCGAGCGCATGCGCGAGGAGCTGGGCGACGTCATGCTGCAGATCGTCTTTCATGCCCAGCTGGCCAACGAGGAAGGCCGTTTCGACGCGGACGGCGTCTGCCGCGCCATCAATGAGAAGATGATCCGGCGGCACCCCCACGTCTTCGGGGATGCGGCCGCGCTGGGGACTTCCAGCGAGGTCCTGCAGCGCTGGGAGCAGATCAAGCTGGCCGAGAAGGGTGCCAGCAAGCGCGAGTCGCTGCTGGACGGCATTCCCAAAGCTTTGCCGGCGCTTTTGCAGTCCGAGCGCGTGCAGGGGCGGGCGGCCGACGTCGGCTTCGACTGGCCCGACGTGACCGCCGCCCTGGCCAAGATCTCCGAGGAGCTGGAAGAGGTTCGAGGCGCTGCCTCGCACGATCAGGCCGAGGAGGAGATCGGGGATCTCTTGTTTGCCACGGTCTCGGCCGCGCGCAAGCTGGGGGTAAACCCCGAGACGGCCCTGCGGCGCACGGTACGCAAGTTCTCGGACCGCTTTCGGGCCATGGAGGCGCAGGGGCCCCTGGCCGGATTAGCGCCCGAAGAACTGTTGCGTCGCTGGCGGGGGCAGGATCAGTCTGGGTAAACTCGAAATCGCGCTGCGCCGATGAAGTTCAGCCTTTTTCCCGAGGATCCCAAGTTTTTCGACCTCTTCCAACAGCAGGCCGACCTGATCGTGGAGATGTGCAAGCGTTTCCGCGCGTTAGCCGATGACTGGAGCGAGGTCGAGCGCAAGTATGCCGGAATCGACGAGGTCGAAAACCAGGGCGACCACCTGTTCCACGACCTGACGGCCCGGTTGGCGCGCACGTTCGTGACGCCGATCGACCGCGAGGATATCCACATGATCGGCAGCCGGATGGACGACATCCTGGACCTGGTGCAGAAGTGCACCCAGCGCATGCGCTGGTTCGGTGTGGACGGCACACGCCCGGCGCTCTCGCGGATGGCCGAGATCATGCAAAATTGCGCCAACGTGCTGCAGCAGGGAATCAAGCGGCTGCCCACGTTCACCGACATCGCCGACCTGCGCGAGAAGATGCACGAGTTCGAGACCCAGGGGGACGATGTCAGTCGCCAGGCCGTGGCGGACCTGTTCAAGGGCTGCCAGGAGGTGCCCGACGTGGTCATGCTGATCAAGTGGAAAGAGATCCTCGAGAACGTCGAGGATGCCGTGGACAGATTCGAAGACGTCTTCGACGTGGTCGAGGGCGTCATTATCAAGCACGCCTAGATACGGGAGTCGCCGGCCGGGAGCCGCCAGAAAGAGGAACAAAGCATGAGTGAATTGAGCGAGATCGTCAGCTGTCACGGACGTCAGATCCTGGATTCCCGCGGGAATCCCACCGTGGAGGTCGAGCTCGAGCTGGCCTCCGGCGCGACCGGCCGGGCTTGCGTGCCCTCGGGAGCCTCCACCGGCTCGCACGAAGCTCTCGAGCTGCGCGACGAGGACCCGGCGCGCTACCTCGGCAAGGGCGTGCTGAAAGCCGTCGAGAACGTCAACGAGAACATCGGCCCGGAGATCCTGGGCGTGAGCGCCCTGGACCAGATGGGCATCGACCAGCTCATGCTCGACCTGGATGGCACCGAGAACAAAGCCAAGCTGGGCGCCAACGCCATCCTGGGCGTCTCCCTGGCCTGCGCGCGCGCCGCCGCCAACCACCTGGGGCAGCCGCTCTTCCAGTACCTGGGGGGCCCGTTCGCCCACATGTTGCCCGTGCCCATGATGAACATCATCAACGGCGGTCAGCACGCGGACAACTCGCTCGACTTCCAGGAGTTCATGATCGTGCCGCTGGGCGCGGAGACGTTCAGCGAGGGTCTGCGGATGGGCGCCGAGGTGTTCCATGCGCTCAAGAAGATCCTCAAGGGCAAGGGCCATTTCACGGGCGTGGGCGACGAGGGGGGCTTTGCGCCCAACCTCAAGTCCAACGGTGAAGCGCTCGACGTCATCATCGAAGCCATCCAGAAGGCCGGCTACACCCCCGGCAACGAGATCGCCCTGGCGCTGGACGTGGCCGCCTCGGAGTTCTATGAGAAGGGCAAGTACATCTTCGCCAAGAGCACCAACGAGAAGAAGACCTCCGACCAGATGGTGGAGCTCTATCGCGGCTGGCTCGAGCGCTACCCGATCGTCAGCATCGAGGACGGCCTGGCCGAGGACGACTGGGCCGGCTGGACCAAGCTGACCAAGGTGCTGGGCCGCCGCCTGCAGCTGGTGGGCGACGACCTGTTCGTGACCAACGTGTCGCGCCTGCGTCGGGGCATCGAAGAGGGCGTGGGCAACTCGATCCTGATCAAGGTGAACCAGATCGGCACCCTGACCGAGACCCTGCGCTGCATCGACATGGGCCGCCGCGCCGGGTATACGAGCATCATCTCGCACCGCTCGGGCGAGACCGAGGACGCCTTCATCGCCGATCTCGCGGTGGCCACCAACGCGGGTCAGATCAAGACCGGCTCGCTGTCGCGCTCGGACAGGATCGCGAAATACAACCAACTGCTGCGCATCGAGGACCAGCTCGGTCCGTCGGCCCGCTACGCGGGACGCGCGGCGTTCAGCAGCGTGAGCGAGCTGACGCCGGTGACCGTGTAAACGCCCGGGGGGGGTCGACAGTCGACAGTTTACAGTCGACAGGAGAAACGGCTAAACCCGCGTCAGCGTGTGAGGGTCGCTTCGCGGAAGACGTTGCCGCGCTCGCAATCGCTGTCCGTGGTGACCGTCAGGTGCTCGGACGGGAGTTCGGCGCGGCCCTCTCGCAGCAGCCATGGCAGGCCGCTCGGGAGGGCGTCGCCTTTACGGGCCAGGATCCGCTCGACCTGAGCCCGCGTCATGCCCGGGCGCACGCCACAGACGTCCAGCGGGCAAATCATTCGCGGCATGAGGCTGCCGCCGACCAGGATGGCAAACAGGGCGATCAAATTGCGCTTCATGTCACCTCGTCAAAGTCGCTGAGAGAAAGATGGGGCCGTCGGCGGCGATGGTGAGTCCGGGCTGGTGCGACTCGAACCGGGGCTGAGGCCCTCCGACGCGGGCCACGATCCAGAAACCCTGGTCGAGCTCGTGCCCGGTGACGGTTTTCACCACGTCGTGCGCGTCGTAGACCACCAGCACCCGCGGGCACTCGCAATGGCAACCCGGGCCGGAGTGGGGCCGGTGATACTCCCACCGGCCCCAACCGATATCGCTGGGGATGTCGAGCACACGCTCCACCTCGGCCCTGGTCATGCCCGGGCGGACGCCGCAGACGGAGAGGCGGTCGTCCGTGCGCAGGTGGAGGCTGGCGGCCGCCGCCAGGAGCACGACCAGGGCCACGAGGTTGCGTTTCATGTTGGCAAGCATATCAGTCCTCGAGGGCGAAACGGGGTCGTTCAGGAGGCAGTTCGGTGACAACCATTTACGACACGGTCGAAGGCAAGCGGCTCCTTACCCTGCGCACGAAGGAGGGTCACTGGAACCGATGGGGTCCCTTCCTCGCCGAGCGCGCCTGGGCGACCGTGCGCGAGGATTATAGCGCCGACGGCGATGCCTGGGGATTCTTCCCCCACGACCACGCGCGCTCGCGCGCCTACCGCTGGAACGAGGACGGCTTGGCGGGAATCTGCGACCGCCACCAGTATCTCTGTTTCGCCCTCGCGCTCTGGAACGAGCAGGACGCCATTCTCAAAGAGCGGCTCTTCGGAGTCACCGGCCCCGAGGGCAACCACGGCGAAGACGTCAAGGAATACTACTATTACCTCGACAGCACCCCGACCCACTCGTGGATGCACTACCGCTACCAGTATCCGCAACGGGCCTATCCCTACGAAGAGCTCGTGCAGGTCAATCAGGGCCGCTCGCGCGAGGAGCGGGAGTATGAGCTGTGCGATACGGGCATCTTCGACGACAGCCGCTACTTCGAGGTGGACGTGCTGTATGCCAAGCAAGAGGCGGAGCATCTGCTGGTGCGCATCCAGGTGACCAACCGCGGCCCTGAGGAAGCCAGCCTCCACGTGCTCCCCACGCTCTGGTTCCGCAACACATGGCGCTGGGGACGGGACGACCGAAAGCCTTCGCTGGCCGCCCGCGACAAGACTTCGGTGAGGGCCACTCACTTCGAGCTGGGCGAGTACGTCATGGTCGCACCCGGGGCCGACCAGTGGCTTTTCACCGAGAACGAGACCAACAACAAGCGGCTCTTCGACAGCCCCAACGACACGCCGTACGTGAAGGACGCCTTTCACGAGTATGTCGTCAACGGCAACCACCGCGCCGTGAATCCGGCCGGCAAGGGCACCAGGGTCGCCGCGCACCACAAACTGACCCTGGGCCCGGGAGAGACCGGCCAGGTGGATGTGCAGCTCTACGAAGCCTCCCACAAGCCACTGACCAGGATCCAGAGCGGTCTCGACGCGCGCCGGCAGGAAGCGGACGCATTCTACCAGCAGGCGCTGCCCGAGAAGCTGGACGACGCATCGCGCCTGGTCGTGCGCCAGGCCTTCGCCGGCATGCTGTGGACCAAGCAATACTACCACTACGTGATCACCGACTGGCTGGAGGGAGACCCGGGCATGCCCGCTCCCCCCGCGGAGCGCAAGCAGGGCCGCAACCACGAGTGGACCCACCTCTTCACCCGCGACGTCATCAGCATGCCCGACAAGTGGGAGTTCCCCTGGTTCGCCAGCTGGGACCTCGCCTTCCACTGCATCACCCTGGCTCACGTCGACCCCGACCTGGCCAAGGAGCAGATCATCCTGATGCTGCGCGAATGGTACATGCACCCCAACGGGCAGATTCCGGCCTACGAGTGGGACTTCGGCGCGGTGAACCCGCCCGTGCTGCCGCTGGCGGCGCGCTCGGTCTTCGAGATCGAGAGGGCCACCACGGGCGAGGCCGATTACAACTTCATCGAGCGCGTCTTCCACAAGATGCTGCTCAACTTCACCTGGTGGGTGAATCGCAAGGACGCCGAGGGCAAGAACATCTTTCAGGGGGGGTTCCTGGGGATGGACAACATCGGCCCGTTCGATCGCGGCGACCTCCCCGCCGGCTACCAGATCGGTCAGGCCGACGGCACCAGCTGGATGGCCGCGTTTGCCAAGAGCATGCTCTACAACGCGATGCTGCTCGCAGAGCGCGACCCCAACTACGAGGACCTGGCCAGCAAGTTCTGGGAGCACTTCGTCTACATCGCCAACGCGCTCAACGGCACCAACGGCGACTCGCTGTGGGACGAGGAGGACGGCTTCTTCTACGACCACCTCAGCTCGGACAAGCACGGCCGCTTCCCCGTGCGCGCGCGCACCATGGTGGGCTTCACCCCGCTGTTCGGCGCCTCCACGGTGGCGGCCAGCTGTTTCGACCGGTTCCCTCACTTCGACCGGCGCCGCCAGTGGTTCATCGAGCACCGCCCCTACCTCACCCGCAACGTCGATTCGCTGGTGCACAAGGGCACCGACGACACCCTCTTGATCGGCCTGGTGCGTCCGGACCAGCTCAAGCGCATGCTGGCCTACATGCTGGACGAGGACGAGTTCCTGAGCGACTACGGCATCCGCTCGGTCTCGAAGTATCACGAGCAGCATCCCCTGGAGCTGCGCCTGGACGGCAAGACCTACCACCTGGACTACGAGCCGGGCGAGTCCACCTCGCCGATGTTTGGGGGCAACTCCAACTGGCGCGGGCCGATCTGGCTGCCGGTCAACGTGCTCATCCTCTACTCGCTGCGCCAGTATTACAACTACTACGGTGACTCGCTCCAGGTGGAGTTTCCCACCGGCTCGGGCCGGAAGCTCAACCTGGCGCAGGTGTCCGATCAGATCGCGCTGCGCCTGACCCGCCTGTTCCTGCCCGACCGACATGGAGGGCGCCCCATCCATGGCGAGCACCCGCTCTTCCAACGGCCCGAGTGGCGCGATCTGCTGCCCTTCCACGAGTACTTCCACGGCGATACAGGCCGCGGCTGCGGCGCCTATCATCAGACCGGCTGGTCGGGGATGATCGCGTCGATCATGCTTGACCTGGCCAGCGAAAAAGAGCTCCTGGGCGACAACAGCCCGCGGAAGGCGCGCTTCCGAAACCGTTCCCAAAACGGAACCAAACCGCGCGCCGGAAAGGTCTGAGAGGCATGAAACGACGACAGTTCCTGCAAATTCTCGGCGTCACGGCCTTCCTGGCCGGCTGCGGGGGAAACGAGACCGCCGCGCCGGTGGCGGTCGTTCCGGCCGCCCCCAATGACCCCGGCCTGCCCCAGGTCGGGCGGTTCGATCTGACCGGTTCGTTCCGGTTCGATGCCCAGGGCAATCTTTTCGAGACCAATCCGCTGACGGGGCTGGTGCGCAAGCTCACTCCCGACGGGCAGGAGATCTGGGCCTTCCGCGACCGCAAGGTGCTGGTCAACCCCGTGGCCTCCGCCGTGGACGGCCAGGGCCGCGTGTGGGTGTTGGACCGGGGCCAGGCTCGCCTGCAGCTGCTGGACGCCACCGGAACGGCTCTGGGCCTGGTGGGAGACGGCCTGATGGGATTCCCCCAGGACGTCGTGATCGGCGACCGGGTCTACGTGAGCGATGGCCTGAACAGCCGCGTGGCGATCTTCGACCTGGGCGGCACGTTGCAGAGCGAGCTCCGCTCCGCGCAGCTCGGCTTTGCCCGCGGGATGGCCCTGGATGGTCAGGGCCGCCTGCACGTCACGAGCTCCGACTTCGGGCACATCCTCGTGTTCAACCCCGACGGCTCGCAAGCCGGCCTCTACGGCCAGGGCGCCTTCCAGCACGCGCGCGGGCTCGCCATCCGCTCGAGCGACGGGCTGATCGCGGTGGTCGATTCGGTCGGCCAGGACCTCGAGCTCTTCACCAGCGACCTGGCGCCATTCGCCACGCTGCGCCCCGACCCGTACCAGCCGCGCGACGTGGAGTTCGGGCCGGACGGGACCCTCTATCTGACGGGCGAGAGCCGGGGAGGTCTGGGTTAATGGAAGGCTATACTGGAGGTCTGATCCCCTTTGGGGGCGGCTTTTCGCCCCCTGAATGGACGAGCCCCAACGGGGCTCCCGTCCAGCTCACCGAGGACAACGAGCTGCTTCTCGTCATTCTGGCCTACCAGTTCGGGGGCTCGGGCGACACCTTCAATCTGCCCAATCTCAACCCGCTGACCACGGTCGACAACCTTCCGGTGCCCTGGATTTTGTGCCTGAGCGGCGATTCGCCCCTCTCCCCCATGCTGGGGATCATCGGCGAGGTTCGGGCCTGGCCGAACGCCAACCGCGTCCCGCCCAACTGGGTTCTGTGCAACGGAGGCCAGTACTCTTCCCAAACCTACCCGGCGGCCTTCGCCGTGCTCGGAACCACATTCGGGGGAACGGAAAGCCAGTTCGCGGTTCCCAATCTGCCCGACCTGGCGCCCAACATTCCCTACATCATCTGCCTGGCGGGAATCTGGCCCGGCCAGGCCGATCCGGTCAACCCCCTCGACTACTATCTGGCCACGGTGTTGAGCTACGCTGGAACCGTGCCCCTCAGCCCGATGAATTTTGCCAATCTCAGCACCGAGGTCATGCTGAGCATCAACAACAATCAGGCTCTGTACGCGCTGCTCGGAAACAACTACGGAGGCAATCAGCAGCAGGATAGCTTCGGGCTTCCCAACCTGGCGCCGCTGGGGGGTGGAAAGATCCCCTATTTCCTGACGATCAACGGGATCTTCCCACCGCGCGAGTAGCCAGGGCTACACCCCCAGGTAGGCCTTCTTCACCTCGTCGTTGTCGGCCAGCTCGCTGGCTGGCCCGCTCAGCACGAGGTGCCCCGTCTCGATGACGTAGCCGCGGTTGGCGATCTTCAGGGCCTGGTGGGCGTTCTGCTCCACCAGCAGGACGGTCGTATTCTCGTCCTTATTGATGGTCTGGATGATACGGAAGATCTCGGCCACCAGCAGGGGGGCGAGGCCCATGCTGGGCTCGTCCAGCAGCAGCAGTTTGGGGCGGCCCATCAGGGCGCGGCCCATGGCCAGCATCTGCTGCTCGCCGCCGCTCAGGGTGCCGGCGGTCTGGCGGCGGCGCTCCTTGAGGCGCGGGAAGAGGCCGTAGCACTTCTCGATGTCCTTGCCTATCTCGGCGTCGCGGCGCAAGAAGGCGCCCATCTCGAGGTTCTCGAGCACGGTCATGTTGGCGAAGACGCGCCGCCCCTCAGGCACCTGGCACAGGCCGTCCGCGACGATCTCGTGGGCCGGGACGTCGCTGATGCTGCGCCCCTGGTAGCTGATGCTGCCCTCGCGCCCGCGCAGCAGGCCTGAGATGGTGCGCATCAGGGTGGTCTTTCCCGCCCCGTTGGCCCCGATCAGAGTGACGATCTCGCCCTCGTGCACCTCGATCGAGATGCCCTTCAGGGCGTGGATGGCGCCGTAATAGACGTGCAGGTCCTTGACCTCGAGGAGCATGCTCATTCCTCCTCCGTCTTGCCCAGGTAGGCCTCGATCACGCGGGGATTGGCCTGAATCTCGGCCGGCACCCCGTAGGCGATAGGCGTGCCGTAGTCGAGCACCAGGATCTTCTCGCACAACCCCATCACCACGTGCATGTCGTGCTCGATCAGCACGATGGTGGTACCGAACTTCTCGCGCGTGAAGCGGATCAGCTCCATCAGCTCGTGCGACTCGGTCGGGTTCATGCCGGCCGCGGGCTCGTCGAGCAGAAGCAGCTTGGGGCGCGTGGCCATGGCGCGGGCGATCTCGAGCCGGCGCTGCTCGCCGTAGGCCAGGTTGGTGGAGATCTCGTGAGCGTCGTGATCGAGCTTGAAGATCTTCAGCATCTCCATGGCGTGCTCGGTGATCTCGGCTTCCTTCTTGGCGAAGAACGGGCCGTGCACGAACGAGCGGAACATCGAGTAGCCGCAGTTGAAGTGGCAGGCGATCTTGACGTTGTCCAGCACGGACAGGCTCTTGAACAGCCGGATATTCTGGAACGTGCGCGCGATGCCCATCTGGGTGAACTGGTAAGCCTTCTTGCCGTCCACCCGCTTGTCCATGAACTTGATGCTGCCTTCAGACGGCTGGATCACGCCGCTGAGCATGTTGAAGCAGGTCGTCTTGCCGGCGCCGTTGGGGCCGATGAGACCGACCAGGGAGCCTTCCTCGATGTCCAGCTCCACCCCGTTCACGGCCACCAGCCCGCCGAAGCGACGGGTGAGGCCTTTGACCTTCATCAGAGCGCTCATGGCATGGCCTGCTTCTTGCGCGGCTCGGAAGGCGTGCCGCTGGCGCGGTTCTTGAGGATATCCCAGATCTCGCGGTTGCCGCACAGGCCCTTCGGGCGGTAGATCATCAAGAGGATCATCATCAACGAGTAGAGGATCATCCGCATACTTGGCTGGCCCAGCAGGGAGAGGCCGGGCACGGCCGCCATCCCCGAGGTGAAGCGCAGCAGCTCGGGCAGCGCGGTCAGCAGGATGGCCGCCAGCAGCACGCCGCTGGTCGAGCCCATGCCGCCCACTACCACGATGACCACGATCTCGATGGAGAGAACAAAGTTGAACTTCTCGGGCGTGAGGATCTGCAGCCAGTGACCCATCAGGCCTCCCGCCACACCGGCCAGGAAAGCGCCCATCAGGAAGCTGGCGACCTTGTAGTAGGTCGTCCAGACTCCCATGACCTCGGCCGCCAGCTCGTCCTCGCGCACCGAGATGATGGCTCGTCCGGGCGAGGAGTTGATCAGGTTGAGCACGACCACGGTGGCCAGCAGCACGCACCCGTAGACCCAGAAGAAGCTGGAGATCTTGGGGATGTCGGTCAGTCCGCGCGCGGCTCCCATGTAGTCGAAGTTCAGCAGAAAGACCCGCACGATCTCGCCGAACGCGAGCGTGACGATGGCCAGGTAATCGCCCTTCAGGCGCAAGCTGGGGATGCCCACGATCAGCCCGGCGACGGCCGCCACGAGCCCGCCCAGGATGAGGCTGAGCGGGAACATGATCGGGTAGCGGTCGGTGGGCATGTGCATCATCCAGTCGGGCCAGGCGAAGCGCATCGTGAAGAAGGCTGTCGTGTACCCGCCGATGGCCATGAATCCGGCGTGGCCCAGAGAGAACTGGCCGCAGTAGCCATTGATGAGATTCAGGCCCAGGGCCGCGACCATGTTGATCCCGGCCAGGATGATCAGGTTCTGCCAGAAGCCGTTGATCGCCCAGAAGGCGAACTCCTCGATGCAGAAGAGCAGCACCACCGCACCCAACAGAATGCCCCACTTCTTGAGGTAGTGGGCGGTGTTCATACCTTCTCCACCATGCCCCGCCCCAGGATGCCCGCCGGGCGCACCAGCAGCACCAGCACCAGCACCGAGAACACGACCGCGTCGCGATAGGTGGAGAAGAAGTAGCTCGCGCCGGCCTCGGTGAAGCCGATCAGAAGACCGCCCAGCATGGCGCCGGGGATGCTCCCGATGCCACCGAGCACGGCCGCGATGAAGGCCTTCAGGCCGGGATAGATGCCCATATAGGGCTCCACCCGGCCGTATTTGAGGGCGTAGAGCACGCCGCCGCCGGCCGCCAGGGCCGCGCCGACCGCGAACGTGAACGAGATCACGCGGTCGACGTTGATGCCCATCAGGCGGGAGGCGTCCTTGTCGAACGACACGGCGCGCATCGCCTTGCCCATTCGGGTGTGGGCCACGATGTAGTAGAGCACGCCCAGCAGCACGAGCGCGGTGGCCATCACGACCAGGTCGCGGCTGTGCACGTCGGGGAAGCCCGCGGCGTGAATCAGAGTGCTGTCGGGCAGGAGCTTGTCCTGGGGAAAGCCGCGGGGGGTCGGTCCGAGCACCAGCGCGGTGGTGTACTCCAGGAACAGCGAGACGCCCATCGCGGTGATCAGCGACGTCAGGCTCGGCGCGCTGCGGACGGGCTTGTAGGCCAGTCGCTCGATGAGCACCCCGATGGCGGCGCAGATCGCCATCGAGGCGATCAGCGTCACCAGCAGGGGAAACGGCATCACCTCGGCCACGGCGTTGCCCACGAAGTAGCCCGCGAAGGCTCCCAGCATGAGCACGTCGCCGTGCGCGAAGTTGATCAGCCGCAGCACGCCGTAGACCATCGTGTAGCCCAGGGCGATCAGGGCGTAGACGCTGCCGAGGATCAGCCCGTTCAGCAGGACCTGGAGGACGACTTCCACTTATTCGGGAGCCATCTGGGTGACAAACTCGAGCTTGCCGTCCTTGATCTGCATGATCGTGGCCGGCTTGTCCGGGTTACGCTGGGCGTTGATGGTGATGGTGCCGGTGACACCCTGGAAGTCCTTGGTGCTGGCGATGGCGTCGCGGATGGCGAAGCGGTTGAGCTTGCCGGCGCGGTTGATGGCGTCGGCCATCAGCAGCACGTCGTCGTAGCCCAGGGCCGACAGGCCGTCGGGCAGGTTGCCGGTCTTGGCTTTGTAGGCCTTGACGAAGTCGGCCACTTTGCCCTCGGTCTCGTTGACGTTGAAGTGGGTCGAGAAGGCGCAGCCGTCGAGAGCCTTGCCGCCGAGCTCGATCAGCTTGGGCGACTCCCAGCCGTCGCCACCCAGGAACGGGACGGTGATGCCCTGCTCGCGAGCCTGCTTGGCGATGAGACCGACCGAGTTGTAGTAGCTGGGCAGGAAGATCACGTCGGGGTTGGAGCCCTTGATCTTGGTCAGCACGCTGGAGAAGTCGGTGTCGGCGTTGGTGAAGCTCTCGGTGGCGACGATCTTGCCGCCCTTGGCCTCGAACGTCTTCTGGAAGCTGTCGGCCAGGCCCACCGAGTAGTCGGAGGACTTCTCGATCATCAGGGCGGCCGTCTTGGCCTTGAGGTTGTCGGCCGCGTAGCGGGCCATCACCTGGCCCTGGAAGTCGTCCAGGAAGCAGACGCGGAAGATCATGTCGCCCACCTGGGTGACCTTGACGTTGGTCGAGGACGGGCTGATCATCGGAACTTCGTTCTTCTGGCAGATGGGAGCCACGGCCAGGGAGTTGGAGGAGATGACCTCGCCGAGCACCACCAGCACGTTGTCCTGGGTGATCAGCTTCTGGCCAGCGGCGGCAGCCTTGTCGGGCTTGCCCTCGTCGTCCTCGACGATGAGCTTCAGCTTTTTGCCGAGCACGCCGCCCTTCTTGTTGACCTCGTCCACGGCGATCTCCATGCCGGCGCGGCTGCCCTCGCCGAAGGTCGCCGAGGCGCCGGTGATCGACAGGTAGACGCCGATCTTGAGGTTGTCGCCATCGACGGCCTTCTCGGCGTACTCGTCCTTGGCGTTGGGATCTCCTTTGGAGGTCTGGCCTCCGGTGGTTCCGCCGGTCGTGCCGCCGGTCGTGGTTCCACCGGTGGCGCCACCACCGGTCGTGTCTCCGTCCGGCGGACGGGTGCAGCCCAGAGCCAGGCAGCAAAGGGTAAGCAAAAGGCAAATAGCCAGGCGTCTCATTATCGTTCCTCCTCGGGGTGACCCCGCTCGCTTTGAAAAGCACTCAAGCCGGGGGGAATTCGTGGCGAAAAAATTTCGGGCGTATTCTCCGCAGTCTCGTGGGTTCCTGGTTGGCAGGTGGCAGGGTTGGCGGCTGGCGGTGGGCAGAGGGGCGGGGGCAGCGCGGCGGGCAGCGGCGGAGGGGCGGGGGGCGGAGGGGCGGAGGGGCGGCGGACAGTGGGCAGTGGACAGTGGACAGTGGGTGGCGGGTAGCCGGCAGCGGGCAGCCGGAGCGTTGCTTAGAGCGGGAAGAAGGGTCGTGTTGCGAGGCGGCTCCGCTTGCGTGACGGGGGTCCTGTCACCGGTCGGGCGGATCCCTCTAGCCGATCATGCCGACCAGACCACCGTCCTCGTCGCCCAGGTCGCCGGGATGGGAGGGCTCTTCGGGAGCTTCGGGAGTCTCCGGCGTGGTGCGGGCCTTCTGGGCGGCCAGGGAGCGTTCGCGGGCCTCGAGGGCGGCTTCCTCACGGGCGTGCTCGTCAGCGCGGGCCTTATCCTCACGCGCCAGTTCCTCGGCCCGGAGGGCCTCTTCGTGCTGCTGCTCGGCCCGCTCGGTCTCTTCGCGCAAACGGGCCTCCTGGCGAGCGCGCTCGGCCGTGACCGCCAGCTCGCGGGCGATCTGCTCGGCCTTCTCGATCTGCTGGCGCGAGAACTCTTGCGAGCGCCGGGCCTTCTTGCTCAGCTTGCCGCTGCCAGGGCTGGCGTCAGCCGCCTTCTGTGCTTCCGCCGCCGCCTTTCGGGCCTTCTCGGCGGCCGCCTCGGCCTCTTCCAATTTAGCCTTCTGACGCGCCAGCAGCTCCGCCGCCGGGTCGAAGCCCGGCCTCCGCAGGGTGGGCAAACCTGGCGCCGCAGCGGGCCGGGCGACGACGCCGGCCTGCCCACCAGCGACCGCCTTCTCGGCCGCAGCTTTGTCGGCGACGGCCTTTTCGGCAGCGGCCTTCTCGGCGGCGGCCTTCTCGGCGGCGGCCTTCTCGGCGGCGGCTCTGTCGGCAGCAGCCTTCTCGGCGGCGGCACGCTCGGAAGCGGCTTTCTCCGTGGCAGCCCTTTCGGCAGCAGCCTTCTCGGCGGCAGTTCTGTCGGCCGCAGCCTTCTCGGCAGCGACTTTGTCGGCAGCGGCCTTCTCGCCAGCGACTTTGTCGGCAGCGGCCTTCTCGCCAGCGACTTTGTCGGCCGCAGCCTTTTCGGCGGCGGCTCTGTCGGCCGCAGCCTTCTCGGCAGCGACTTTGTCGGCAGCGGCCTTCTCGCCAGCGACTTTGTCGGCAGCGGCCTTCTCGGCGGCAGCACGCTCGGAAGCGGCTTTCTCCGTGGCGGCCCTTTCGGCGGCAGCCCTCTCAGCCAGAGCGCGTTCAGCGGCAGCTTTCTCGGCAGCGGCCTTATCGGCGGCGGCCCTCGCGTCGACGGCTGCTCGGGCTTCCGCCGCAGCCTTCTCGGCCGCGGCACGGTCGGCGGCGGCCTTCTCGGCCGCAATCTTCTCGGCGGCAGCCCGCGCATCGGCCGCCGAGCGCTCGGCGGCTGCCCTCTCGGCGATCGCTTTCTCGGCAGCGGCCTTGTCCGCCACACGGGCCACCTCGGCCGCGCGGGCATCGGCGGCGGCTTTCTCGGCGGCTCGACCGGTCTCGCGGGCCAGCTCCTCGACGTGGGTCAGCTCGGCGATATGAGCCTTCTCCTCGCGGATGACGTGCCCGGCCGCCAGGCCCGTGGCCCGCGCCAGCTCGGCCACGGAGGCAGCCGAAGCGGCCTGACCCCAGGCCGCCCGCTCCTGTTGGGCCAGCTGCGCCGCGGCCCGCTCCTCTGGCGTCAACGAGGCCATCACCTCGGGCGGCAACTCCGCCGGCACCTCGGCCGCCCGACGCCACAATTCCTGCGTCGAGTGCTGCGCCTGCTCCTCGGGAATCACCAGGAAGCGCGCGTGGATCCAGGTCAGCAGCGCCTTCCCCATGGCTGCCAGCGGCACGCCCAGCAGCATCCCCGTCGGTCCCAGGAACTCGCCGCCCGCGAACGAGGCGAACAGGATGAACAGCGCCGAGACACCGATAGCATCACCCATCAACTTTGGATAGAGGGTGCGATCCACGACCTGGTTGGCACCCAGCGTGGCCAGCGCCACCACCGTCGCGTAGACCAGGTCTCCGGAGGAGAAGTAAGCCAGGATTCCTGCCAGGACGGTGGTGATCGCCACGCCCACCACGGGCACGGGGTAGGTCGCAGCCGCCAGAAACGCCAGCAGGATCCCGTAGGGATTGGATTTCCAGAGAGTCAGCGCCAATAACAGAACCAGGGTCAGGCCGCCACAGCTCGCCGCGCACAAAATCGTGGCACGCACGTAGCCACCGAAGATCTTGTTCATCTGGTTGGCCAGACTGCGTGCGTCGTCTTTGTATTGGAAGGGCACCATCCGCAGGTTGCCCTCCCACAGCTCGTGCCAGGCCACCAGAAAGTAGAGCGCAAAGAACAACCCCGAAAGGAGCAACAAGATCTTGTTGACGATGTCCAGCACCCATTTGCCCAGCAACCCGAGATACTCTCCGAGCTTGGCGGTCAAACCCTCCTGGCTGCTGGTGAGAGCCGTCTCGACGTTCTTGCGCACCGCGGGAGGGACGCTCTTGATGTAGCGGGCCTGGACCAGCTCGGATTGAACTTTGACTTTGGCCACGATATACGGCGCATCTTGCGTGATCTGCGTGGCCTGGTTCACGCCGATCGGGACCAACACCAATCCACCCGCGGTCATGATCAAGATGATCACGAGGTAGACCACCGCGATAGCCTGTCCACGGCTGAGCTGCTTGACCGGTCCGAGACGACTGCCGGTGATGCGCTCGATGGGCCAGTTCAGCAAATACGCGATGAAGAAGGCCAATCCGAAGACGGTCAGGGTGCCCTTGATGTTGACGCCGATGTAGATGGCAAAGCCGGCCAGCAGCAGCCAGAGGATGAGACGCCACCAACCCCCGACGTTGATCACGACTGCGCCTGCGCCTCTTTGAGCGCCGCGAAGGCCTCGTCCAGGCTCTGGTTGATGACCCGTGATTCGGCCACGACGCTCATGAAGTTGTGGTCCCCTCCCCAACGCGGCACCAGGTGCAGGTGGAGGTGCTCGGCCACCCCCGCGCCTCCCGTGACGCCCACATTCATCCCGATATTATAGCCGGTCGGGTTGACCGCCTTCTTCAAGAAGACCGACCAGCGCTGGGCCAGTTGCATCATCTCGGCCAGCTCCTCGGGCGAGGCCGAGGCCAGATCGCCGTTGTGCCGGTAGGGTGAGATAAGGATGTGGCCGTTGTTGTACGGGTAGCCGTTCAAGCAGACGAAGCAGTGCTCGCCGCGCTCGAGCAGGCGGTTGGCGGTATCCTCCGTCTCGCCCACCATGCGGCACAGAAAGCAGCCCGGGTCCTTGGGTCCCCTGATGTAGCCCACTCGCCAGGGGGCCCAGAGGCGGTCGAAATCGGCCATACCAGGGGAAGAGTTTACCGTCCGGGGGGAAGAATCCTACTCAAGTCAGGGGCACGCCCGGATAGCGCCGGCGCAGCTCCTCCAGCTTCCAGGCGGCCTCGTCCAGGGCTTCCTTACAGGTCATCTCCCCGGTCAGCGCGCGGTGCACCTGAATCTGCAGGATGCGCGACACCTTGGGGTAGAGCGGTGTGACCGGGCGCGGCTTACCGGTCTCGCACAGCTCCAGGAACTCAGGCAGATAAGGACGCTGGCGCAGCATTTCCGGATCGCGGTAGAGCGAGCTCAAGCTGGGGTTGTTGCCGCCCTCGGCAAACTTCTTCTCGGCCATCTCGCTGGTCAGGAAGTCGACCAGCAGATAGGCTTCGCGAGGGTGCTTCGAGCGCGAGGAGACGGCCAGGTTCCACGTGCCCAGGCACCCGTGGCCCGGCCCGTTCTTGCCGGGGATGCGCGTGAAGGCGACGTGTCCGTAGATCTTCGACTTGGGGTCCTGTCCGGTGGCGATGACGTAAGGCCAGGAGCGGTGGTAGAGCGCGGAGGCCTGGCTGAAGGCGGCGTAGGAGTCATCCTCCTTGTAGGACGTCAGCCCCGGCGGGGTGATTTTGTAGACGTGGATCAGGTCGTAGAAATACTGCAACGCCTCCACGGCCTGAGGGGAGTTGATGGCCACGTTGCCATTGGCGTCGAACACGTCCCCGCCGGCGCCCCAGAGCAGCTCGAGGTAGTCGCAGACCAGCCCCTCGTAGCGCCCGCCCTGCATCACCAGGGGGTCGTGCATCTCGCGGGGGTATTTGCGCCGCAGAGCCTCGCAGCTGTCGACCACCTGCTTCCAGGTGGTGGGGGGTTTGAGGCCGGCTTCCTTCAGCAGGTCGGTGCGGTAGAAGAAACTCCCCACGTTGCAGCTCCAGGGTAGCGCGTAGAGCTTGCCCTTCCACATCAGCGGCGGGATGGTGCTGGGGATGAAGCTGGCCTTCTTGGCGGGGGTGACGTAGTCGTCCAGGGGCAGCAGCCAGCCCGCGTTGGCGAACTCGGCCGGCCAGATGATGTCCAGGGCGAACACGTCCATCGAAGAGTCTCCCGCCGCCAGGGCCGTGACGTACTTGTCGTGCTGCACGTCCACGTTGGCCGGCAGGGTGCGGTGCTTGACCTTGATGTTGGGATGCTGCCGCTCGAACTCGGCCACCAGCGGGATGTTGGCCTGCATGCTGGGGTCGGCGAAGTAGTTGAAGGTGATCTCCACCGGAGCCTGGGTTTGAGCCGTCACGCTGACCACGGCCATCGCCGCCAGGGCAAATGCGACCAACACGCGTTTCATCGACCCTGCTTCTCCCCCGCCGCTCCGGACTCCCGTTTGCGCCGGAGGTTGCCTCGCTCTCGTGCGGAGATCCGCACCCCGATGCGGGCATCCCCACCCGCCCGCGGACCGCCCCCTTCCCGCGCGGAGATCCGCACCCCATATGGGGATCCCCACCCGCGCGGAGATCCTCACCCCATGCGGGGATCCCCACCCGCCCGCGGACCGCCCCCTTCCCGCGCGGAGATCCGCACCCCATGCGGGGATCCCCACCCGCCCGCGGACCGCCCCCTTCCCGCGCGGAGATCCGCACCCCGATGCGGGGATCCCCACCCGCCCTCGGACCGCCCCCTTCCCGTGCGGAGATCCGCACCCCGATGCGGGGATCAGATGGCGAGGGGGCGATGCCAGGCGGCCCGTGGATGCTCCTCGTGGGGCGCGCGTTCACGGCGTGCCTCGCCGGGGGCCCTGGAGGCCTTACAAGAAGGGCCGGATGGGCTTCAATCGTGGGGCGTTTCGCCCGGCAGTGGCGCCCGCCACTCTCCCCGCAGGATCTCGTGCGGGCCAAAGGCTGACTTGTAGCGCATCGAGCGGCAGTCTTTCACGTAGAAACCCAGATACATGTAGTCGCGCCCGGTCTGGCGGCAGAAATCGATCTCCCACAGGGCGCTGAACGTGCCCAGGCGGCGCGCCTCGACCGCCGGATCGTAGGCGAAATAGACCGAGTTGGTGGCCCTGGGGGTGACGTCCACCACTCCCAGCCCCACGAGGCGGCCGTCCAGGCGATACTCGAAGTGCTTGGTGAAGCCCAGGTTCTCGACCAGAAAGCCGGCGTAGGAGCTCGGGTCGGGGCGGGGCTTGGAGAACTTGGCCTGGCAATAATCCGCGTAAAGCTCGTAGCCCTCCTCGGTGTAGCGCGCGTCCATCACCTCGACGGTCAGGTCCTGATTCTTCCTCCAGGTGGAGCGCTGGGAACGGCTCATCTGGAAGGTTGCCACCGGCACCCGGATGGGAATGCACGCGTCGCAGCCTGTGCAGACGTTGACGTAACAGGAAGTCGCGCAGCGTCGAAAACCCTGTCCGAGCATACGCTCGAACTCCTCGGGCGAGGCCTCGTCCACGTAGAGAGACATCGTGCGCCAGCGGAGGGGGGGCGGCAGGTAGGGGCAGGGCCCGGAGTCGTGGGCATACGGCCCGGAATACTTCACGGAAAACCGGTTCGCTACAGTCGCCTGCGGCTCCCTGCGCGCTTCGCTTGCGGGTTCGCTACGGTCGCCCGCGGCTCCCTGCGCGCTTCGCTTGCCCCGTTTCGCTACGGTCGCCCGCGGCTCCCTGCGCGCTTCGCTTGCCCGTAGACTACGTGCGGCGCTTCGCTTGCAGGTCCGACGACCATTTGCTGGGAAACCGCGAAGCCATGATCCGAGCCGATGACTTCAACTACCAGGGCACCCGCGTGCTGGACGGAACGCTGGCGCGCCTGGGCCGCATCCACACCCCCCACGGAGAGATCCAGACCCCCGAGTTCCTGCCGGTCGGCACCCTGGCCACCGTCAAAGCGATGAGCCCCCGCGACCTCGAGGGACTCGGCGTGCAGGGCGTGCTGGCCAACACCTACCACCTCTACCTGCGCCCGGGAGCCGAGCGCGTGCGCCACTTCGGAGGGCTGCACCAGTTCATGAACTGGAAGCGTCCTATCATGACCGACTCGGGAGGCTTTCAGGCCTTCTCGCTGGGAGCGGCGCGCGAGCACGGCGTGGGTAAGATCGGGGGCATCTTTCCCAACG
Organism: Vulcanimicrobiota bacterium; assembly: GCA_039809865.1. Classification (GTDB taxonomy): domain Bacteria; phylum Vulcanimicrobiota; class Xenobia; order Xenobiales; family QWHO01; genus QWHO01. The sequence continues at coordinate 26,717 of JBDHVW010000002.1, read as the reverse complement.
AGGGCGTCCCCGAGCCCTCCCGCACCAAGAGCGGCGAGAAGCTGGCCCACATCGACGAGGACGGCGTCAGCTTCCGGTCGCACATCGACGGCTCGCGCCACAAACTCACCCCCGAGAGCTCGATCGCCATCCAGGAGCTGCTGGGAGCGGACATGATCCTGGCTTTCGACGAATGCACCTCTCCTCTGGCTGGCTACGACTACACCGAGCTGGCCATGGAGCGCACCCACCGCTGGGCGGTGCGCAGCCTCGAGGCGCGCACCAATCCGGCTCAGGCGCTTTACGGCATCGTCCAGGGCGGCGAGTGGGAAGACCTGCGCGAGCGCTCGGTCAAGTTCATCGGGGCACTGCCCTTCGACGGCTTCGCCGTGGGCGGCTCCCTGGGCAAAACCAAGGCCGACATGCACAAAGTGCTGGATTGGACCGTGCCCCATCTGCCGGAGGACCGGCCCCGACACCTGCTCGGGATCGGCGAGGTCTCGGACCTGTTCGAAGGGGTGCAGCGCGGCATCGACACCTTCGACTGCGTCCTCCCGACGCGGTTTGCGCGCACCGGTCACCTGCTGGTGGCCCCGGGCACCCCGGGCATCGGACGGCGAGGGACGATCAATCTACGGCAGGTGCGCTACGCCGACGACAAAGGCCCGGTCCTGGAAGGCTGCGCCTGTTACACCTGCCAGAACTTCAGCCGCGGATACCTGCGCCACCTCTACCTGTGCGAGGAGCTGCTGGCCTACCACCTCGGAAGCCTCCACAATCTCCATTTTCTGCTCGATCTCATGCGGACGATCCGCGCCGCGCTCGCCAGCAAAACTTTTCCCGCTCTCAAGCAGCAGTGGTTGTCGGTGGCAAGCGGGAGTGAGCAAGATCCTGAAGACGATTCAACAACAAATTGATTTTTTCTCCCCGGAAAATCGCTCGAAAAGACGTGCTTCCGGCTTACATTGACAGGCCTACTGTCTTGTGTTACTCTGAAGCGGTGGTAGACACAAAGAAAGCGTTCTCGCGCTTGTGACCACGAAAGCCGCCGAGCCCTACGGCGATCTACGGGCGGTGTTCTTCACCGCCTCTCTGAGGAGAACCCCATGAAACGACGGAAGTCCCCGGTTCTGGCTGCCTTCCTGGAGTATCATCAGGCGGAAGGGACCTACCTTTGCTTTGATTGCCTCGAAGGCCGGATCCTTGACTTTGACGATTACTACGTCCTGATCCGCTCTTTCTCCGAAGAGTCCGAGCAGCCCGTCGACATCCTGGTGCGCCTGGCGCAGGTTTCCTGCATCTATCCCGCCGAGGAGAAGTTGCGCGAAGATGCCAAGCTTCGCAAGCTCGGCGAGATGTTCAAAAAGAACGAGCCCGAGCGCAAGCGCGAAGCCGGATAAAAACACGAAAGCCATCCCGATCGGGATGGCTTTGCGATCTGGCTCCACCTCACCAGACTTCCTCGACTCACCGTTGACAGGCGCGAACCGTGTTCGCTATCGGGCGCGCTCTTGGCGTGCCTACCCCTCGCGGGACCCGCTCGGTTTTCGTCGAGCCTACCTGGATTGTTCTCCCAGCCCAGGACCTGGGACGTGCTGTGGTCTGCGCGTTACCCCTCCAGGTTTCGGTATCCTAGAGTCCGCCGCGATTACGCTCGCGGTGCGGTCGGCCGGCGACAAGCGGATACTACTTCAGTCGGTAACAGCCTGTCAACAGGGAACGAAATTTCGTAAAGATTAGCCCAGGGACTCGCGCTCCTTGTCGTAGTAGTCGCACTCTTCCAGGCAATCCCGAAAGCTCTTCAGAGGCCGCGACTGGTAGGGATGGGTGCAGTTCACGTAGAGACGCGGCGTCTCGCCCTCGAGCGAGAATCCAAAGTCGATGTAGTCGCAGAAGCGGTCGGGCACGTTCTCGAGACAGAACTCGTAGAGCTCGTTGTAGACCTCGGGATAGTTGTGCTGGTAGACGTGTTTCTCGCACTGGAACACGCCCAGCACCGAGCCGCGGAACTTGCAGGGTCGGTAGGCCAAGGGTCAGTCACCTCGCAATGATTGCATTCGGGGGCGCTCGACGGAGCGAGCGGTCTTGCGGTAGGGCGTCGAGGGATGGTCGGGAGAAAGGAAATGCACTGCGGTGCCGGTCGGCACGCTGACCGCGATCAGCACCAGCTCGGCGTCGTCGTCGGGCCGGGCCACCAGCGAGATCTCCAGGCCCGCCTCACCGGCCAGGCGGGCCCGGATCGAGCGCAGCCGCTCGATGCTTTCCAAAGAAGGACGCGCCACCGGCACCAGCAAGGCCGATTCGCTCTGGCTCACCAGGCTCTGGGTCGAGCTGATCACCCGCACGTCCGCAACCCCGAGGCGGGCCAGGCGGGCCTCGGCGAACTCGCGCTCGGCCCGCTCCACCCAGTCGAAACCCTCCTCGCGCAAGGCGCGGGCGTGCGGCGAGCCGTGGGCCACCAACCACTCGGCCAGCTCGGCCTCCCCGGACGCGCGCTGACGTTCGCGCCTCTGACCCCGCTCCCGATCGCGGGCGCGCCGGGCGTTGACCTCCCGGATCACCACCAGGAGCTCCTCCAGCGTCGCCTCGGGGGCGCTGGTCACCAGCGCTCCCACAGCCAGTGCCCCCCCCGTGAGGTCGATCTCTCCCACCGGCAGCCCGCTCTCGGTGAGCTGAAACCAGCTCCCCAGCTCAGCGGGCACCTCGCCCGGCGCGAATTCGAATCGGGTCGTCGCCTGCGCCGGAATCGGCTCGCCCCGCTCGAGCACCGAGCGGCGCCGCACCTCCGGGTCGACCCGGTGCAGAACGCGCAAACCGATGCGGCCTTCCTCGCCTTCCAGGCCCCGGCGGGCCAGGCGCACGTCCTCGAAGCGTTGGGCCTGCAAGTGGTGCACATCGGTGGGCAGCGGAAGCTTGAGCAAGACATAGAGTCCCGCGCGAGCCAGCTCTGAAACGCCGCCGGAGCGGCCTTTGGCGCCGGTCAGACCCAGCTCGTCGCTGCGCTGCTCGGCCAGCTGATACACGTTGGGGGGGACACGGAAGCGAACCTCTGGATTCATCTCTCCTCCACGACTGCGCGCACCCCTACCATAGATTATCTGCGCGCACCTGTCAAGCAGCTAATTGCGCGCAAAAGGGAGGGCCGCCCGGACGTAGCGAAGTCAAGCGTCATGGACCAGACCGAGCATCTTGGCGCCGCCCCGGTCGAGCGACAGGCGGCCGCCAACCGAATGCCCTGCCTCATCACCCTCTCCGGGCCCGAGAAGGGCGAGATCTTGCCCCTGCGCCCGGGCAAGCTGAAAATGGGCCGCTCGCCTTCGGCCGACCTGGTCCTGCGCGGGCCGGGCATCTCGCGCATCCACGCCGAGCTCGAGGTGGATCAACAGGGCGGCGTCTGGGTGCAAGACCTGGGCTCCACCAACGGCATCTTCGTCAACGGCGAGCCAGCCCAGCGCGTTCAGCTCAGGGACGGCGACGCCCTCGGCCTCGGCCCCGAGGTCAACCTGCGCCTGGAGCACAGCGACCAGCAGGTACACGCCCTGTTTCAGGACATGTACCGCAGCGCCAACCTCGACGGCCTGACCGGGGTGCTCAACCGGCGCAGCTTCATGAATCGCCTGCAAGAGGAGCTGGCCGCCGCGCGGCGCCACCAGACCGAATATTCCCTGGCCCTGCTGGACGTGGACCACTTCAAGTCGGTCAACGACCGCTACGGCCATCCGGCCGGCGACGCGGTGCTGGTCGAGCTGGCACGGCGCCTCAAGGAGGCGCTGCGCACCGAGGATCTGGTGGGGCGCTACGGCGGCGAGGAGTTTGTGGTGCTGCTGCGCCAGGTGCCGTTCGCCAACGCCGAGGCCACCGCCGAACGCGTGCGCAAGCTGGTGGAGGAGACTCCCTTCGCGCTCCCCGACGGCACGCAGTTGCCCATCACGACCAGCATCGGTCTCTCGCGCCTGCTGATCGACAAGGAGATCGACGGCACTCTCGAGTCGGCCGATCAGGCCCTCTATCAGGCCAAGCGGAACGGGCGCAATCGGGTCTGGGTGGCGGGAGCCAACCCCCCGACTCAGTAGCCCAGCGGCGCTCCTCCGGGCTGTGGTGCTCCGTGCCCGCCGGGCGGGGGAATGGGATATCCGTCGGGCATCGCAGGCACGGGCTTGCCGTCGGGTCCCGGCGGGAAGGGGCGGCCGTCAGGATCCTTGGGCCAGCCCTTGGGGAAGGTCACCCCCGTCGATTGCGGCTGGGGCTGGGGTTGCGCCGGTGGAACCTCGGTCACCACCTCCGGCGGAGGCGGCGCCGGCACAAAGACCACGCTCGGCTGAGGCTGAGGCTCGGGATCTTCCTTCGGCTTGCGCGTACGCTGCACCCGCGGATAGTTCTGGTGCGATTCGATTACCACCACCTCGGGCTCGCGCGTGCGCGTGGCCGCGGGCGTCGGCCTGGGCTGGGGGCGAGCCGCCGTGGGCGTGGGCTTGGGCCTCGCGGCCTGGTGCGCCGGTTTGGTGGGCTTGGCGCTGGGTGTGGCCTTGGGCGGGGGCGCCGAGGCGCGCGGAGTGGGCTTGACCTCCTGGTGGCCGCCCATGGCCATGGCCGCGTCGGGCGTCAGGCGGTAGACCGCCAGGGCCGCGACGAGCAGCATTCCGATGGCGGTCGCGACCCAGAACGGCTGAACGCCGCCCTCGCGGGGCATCTGGGAAGTCTCGTAGCTGGCGTCCGGGGCGCTCGCGATGGTGGCCGTTGGGGCCGCCGCCCGTACGGGCGCCGCGGGCGCGGGAGGGGGAACGTGGACGGGAGCCGCGGCCACCGGACCGGTGCCGAGATTGGCGGTGTCCTCGTGGTCCTCGTTGCCCACCTTCTGCAGCGCCTTCAAGAAGTCGCCAATGGTGGGGAATCGCTCCTCCTGGCGCACACCCAGCGAGCGCATCAGGGCCCGGTCGAGCGCCAGCGGAATCGAGGCATTGAGCTCGCGGGGCGGCGTGAGCGTCACTCCCAGCGAGACGATCTCGATCGGATTGGTGGGCACCTGCCCGGTTAGCAGGTGGTAGAGCGTGGCGCCCAGGGAATACTGGTCCGAGCGCGGGTCGGTGGAGCCGGCCCCTCCATACTGCTCGAGCGGGGCGTAGCCGGCCGTGCCCATGCCTTGCAGGAACGTGCAGGTGGCCGACTCGGGATTGAAGTTCTTGGCGATGCCGAAATCGATCAGGCGGATGCGGTTGTTGGCATCGACCATGATGTTGGATGGCTTGAGATCGCGGAAAATGATGGGCGGCTTGCGGGTGTGCAGATAGTCGAGCACGGAGCAAAGCTGCTTGGCCCACTCGAGCACTTCGAAGACGCGGAACGGCCCGTTGTTGGCGCGCATCATCTCGGACAGCGTCTGCCCTTCGACGAACGCCATGACCAGGTAGTGATGGCCGCTCTCCTCGAAGAAATCGGTGACCTGCACGAGGTTGCCGTGGTCGAGGTTGGCCAGCATGGTGGCCTCGGTTCGAAACTGCTCGAGCGCCTTGTCCTTCATCTGGTCGGGCACCGAGAGGGTCATTTCTTTGATGGCCACGCGTTTGCCGCCCAGGGCCTCCATACGGGCCCGATAAACCGCGCCCATCCCGCCCTGCCCCACGACGCCTTCGATCGTGTAACGCCCGCCCAGAGTGGTCCCCGTTTGCAGCATGACAAAGGACAAGTTCGGAGAAGTGCAAGGCCGAACCTCCCATCCGGTTTACAGATTTTTAACACGGGACAGGATTCCGCAAAAGGTCCTTTCCAAACCCGGAAGTTTAGACTGACTGCAAGATGTTACTGGAGATGTTGATGAAACAGTTCGCGCCCATCCGGGGTCGCGACAAGCGCGTCCAGGCCTACAACCGGCTCTGGAAGCAGGTGGTTGCCTCGCGAGTGGGCGGCGAGGCTACCCGCAATGGCTCGGCCCGAACGTTCTGGGACCAGGAGCAGCGCAAGCACCGCGTGGAGCTCTCCAGCTTCGAGGAGATGCGTCCCGTGGGAGATGGCGTGATGGCCCGCCGGCGGGTGCTGCAGGCGCGTGAGCTGGTGGCCTCCGCGGCGGACGGCAGCCTGGAGGTACGGGCCGACAGCTTCGTGCTGGGCGAGGAGGGCACCGCGCTCCAGCTGGTGGAGCGTCTGCTGAACCGCGGATTCGAGAACGCTCCTACCACTTACCGCACGCGCTATACGCGGGATGGAAACGGAATCAAGGAATGCGAGCTTTACAAGCCTGCGGTGCGGCGTAGCCCCACCGCGCTGCGGCGTGAGACCGAGCAGGAAACCAGCCGCCGCTTCGCCGTGGTGCGCACGCTCATAGGAGGAATTGGCTAGCTCCCCAGCCCCCCGGGTTACATTTTTGTAACACCAACCGATTATGATGTTGGTAGGACAAGCAAAGGGGAGCGCCTGAATTTCGATGGATGAGAATCGCCGGAGTTTGCGTCACGCGGTGGTTGGCCTGGCTTATTTTCGGAACGGTCACGGGACCTTCTCCCGCGGCCACCTGGTCGATGTCAGCGAGAGCGGCATCGGCCTCGTCACGGACCGGCCTCTGAGCTCGATGCCCGAGCAGGTCGCCTTTCGCCTGGAAGGCATGGCCCCGGTGCTGTTCCAGGTCAAGCCGGTGTGGAACACGCTCGATGGCGAGCAGCACCGCATCGGCCTGGAGCTCCTGGCTCCCACGGGCGCGTCGTGCGACAAGAAGTGCCTCGACCGCTGGCTGAACACCCGCCCGGCAGCCCCCAGGCGGGCACGCGGCAGGCGCCGCAAAGCGAGCTAAAACGAAAAAGGGCCGTCCTCGCGGACGGCCCTCTCCATTTCTACCGTCTCAAGTCTTGGGCACCTGATATCCGCGCTTGACGGCCTCGGTGCGCACGGACTGGATCATCGCCTCGTCCAGGGACTGCTCGGCGCCCGTGGCGGCGGCCTTCTGCTTCTCGGCCAGGTAAGCGTCGCGCTTGGCGTTCAGGTCGCGGATGCGATTCTGCAGGTCGCTGCGCTCCTTCGACTTCTTCTCGACGTAGGCCTCACGCTGCTTACGGTCCATCGACTGCATCTCGGCGGGCAGCTCCTCGGTCGGCACGGTGGCGATGGTCACCTCGCCTTCCTTGGTGGCGTCCACCAGGTCCCAACCCGCGTTGTTGTAGCTTGCGTTGGCTTTGGTTACCGCGCGCTGAGCGGCCACCGAGGGGGCGGCGCCAGCCGCATTGCTGTCCTGAGCCGACTGGCGTCCCTTGCCGGCGGCACCATTCTGGCCGTATGCGATGTAGGTGTCGTTCACCTTCGTGCTCAGCTCGGCCAGCTCGGCGTCATAGGGGGTGGGGATCTCGACCACCTTGCGATCCTGGTCGATACAGAGGAAGTCGCCGCCGCCCAGCTGGGCGCCGCTCGACCAGCCCGTCTCCACGCCTTCCCCGCGAGCGCCGCAGAAGATGGTGTTGACCATCACGTCCTTCTGGCGGGCGGTGGCGCAAACTTCCTTATAGTTGACGTCGCCCTGCGAGAACGGCTCGTTGCCGGCGATGAACATCACGCGGATGTCCTTGGGAGCATTGCTCCAGCTCAGCTGCTTGAGCGCGCTGCGCATCACCCAACCGCAATACTCCTCACCACCGTTGGTCTTGAGCTTGAACAGCTCTTCGGAGACTTTGTCCAGGTCGGTCGTGAACGGCACCACCAGTTGCACGTAGCCTTCGCGGGCGTTGAGGCCGTCGTTGCCGTACTGGTAGAGGGCCACCTCGAGCTTGGGCATCTTGCCGTCTTTCTTCATCTCGGAAAACTCGTTGACGACTTTCCACAACTGGCTCTTGGCCTGGTCGATCAGGCCGTCCATCGAGTTCGAGGTATCCAGCAGCAGGGCCAGTTGGATGGTATCGCGCGAGGTCGTCCCTCCCTCGTCTTTCTTGGCCAGCGTGGGCTGCGTGGTGGCCAGAGTGGTGAGCAAAGCGCCGGTCAGAGCGGCGGCGAAAAGATGCTTTTTCATGGTTGGTTCCTCCCGAATCGGAAAATCTGAGAGGACCGTCGCGGGCTCGCGAAAAGTTATTCCAGATAACCTTCCGACTTGAGGCGGCGCACGCTTTTCAGGAACGCTTTGGCGACGTCCGGGTCGAACTGGGTGCCGGCTTTGTCCTGAATGTAGCGGTAGGCGCTGTTGTAGTCCCAGGCGTCGCGCCAGGGGCGCGGGCTGGTGAGGGCGTCCCACACGTCCGAAACCGCGATGATGCGCGAGGCCAGCGGGATGCGGCGGCCCATCAGGCCATCCGGGTAGCCGCGGCCGTCCCAGCGCTCGTGGTGGGCCCGCACGATGGGGCCCAGATGGCGGAACGGCGGGAAGCGCTGCAGGAACTGCTCGCCGTATTCCGGGTGCTTCTCCATGATCGCCCGCTCGCGATCGTCCAGCGGACCCGGCTTGTTTCGGATCTCCTCGGGGACGCGCAATGCTCCGATGTCGGCCAGGCGACCCGCCATGTGCAGATCGCCTGAAGAGCGCAGCTCCTGAGCCTGTGAGGCCAGCAAAGGAGGCAGCTTGTCGTAGTTCAGCCCGGCCATCCCGAGATCGCGCAGGAGCGCCCCCGAGCGCACCTGCTCGCGCAACTCGGGGTCGATCGCCTTCATGTCGTCGCAAACCGCATCCGCCAGCGTCATCACGCGCAGAGAATGCTCACCCAGGAAGCCGCCCTCCTCGGCCAGCATCGCCAGCAGGCGGTTGACGGTCGACTCTTCACCCTGCTGCAACTTGCGACGCCAGCCTTGCATGCCGTCGAACATAGCCGCCCCAAAGTAAACCATGCGCTCGGACAGGCCCTGCTGCTCGTGATGGCTGAGCCACGCCAGGGCGATCCAGAACGAGCGCATGAACTGCGGAGTCTCCTCGGTTTCCGGCGTATAGGGCAGCCCGATCTGCCCGAAGAGTTGCTCGAGCTGTGGCACCAACGGCATCAGGGCCGGGCGGATCAGCGTGCGCGGCAATCCCGTGTGCGGATCGATCACGATCTCGGCGCCGGCCTCGCCCTGGGCCTGCCCGCCCCCGCCCGACCCTTGTCCGGAGCCCTGCCCGCCGCCCTGCTGGCCTCCCCCACCGCCCTTGCCTTGCTGGCGCTGGCCCAATTTCTCGACGCGTGGGCCGGTGCGCAGCGCCTCGAGCTCCTCCTCGAGGTCGCCCCGTCCAGGCAGCAGGAAGCGCGTCAGCAGGCGGTTCTCACGCACGATTGGCCGTACCTCGGCCTGGCGCGCGTGGGCCTGCGCGTCGGCGTCCCCGCCGGTGTGATGCTCGGCGCCCTCGGCCGAGCCGCGCGAGACCACCGCGGTGTGCGTGGTGGGCTCCTCGGGCGCGCGCATCTCGATGGGGGCGCGATCGGTCTTGATAGCGGCCGTCGGGGCCGGGGCAGCGGCCACCTCGACGCGGGCAATGCGGGCCTGCTCGGTCACGCGCGGGGGCGTGGGCGGCTGCTGCTGCGCGACCGCCTGCACGCGCTCGGGAGCTTTCGGTGCGGGCGTCGGGCGCGGCTGGGTCGTCTCGGTGGCAGCCGGACGCGCCGGGGTTGGGGCCGGGGGGTCGGGGCGTTTCACGACCACCACCGGCGTCTCGGGCGCCTTGACCGGAGGGGGAGGATCGGGCTTTTTGGCGACCTGGGGCAGCACCACGGGCTTCTCGGGCGCCCGTGGCTGGGGTGCCTCGGTGGGCGGGCGCTGGGGCTGAGCGGGCGCTTCCTTGCGCACCACGACGACCGTGGGCCGTTGCTCGCGCGGCGGCTCAGGGGTCTTGGGCGGCTCGGGACGCTTCGCCTCGCGCGGGGCTCCGTCGCGCTCGGCTTTGCGCGCTTCCAGGGCTTCGCGCATGCGGTCCATCAGCGACTCGGTCTGCTTCCTGGCCTGCCCTGGCGGCTCGTGCTCGCGAGGCGGCTCGGGTGGCCGGGGCGGCTCGGGACGCTTCGCCTCCTCGGGCTTCTTGGGCCCCTCCGACCTGGCCGGGCCCCGATTTTCCTCGCTGCGCCGGGTGCCCTGGTCATCCGGCCGCCGCGCCTCGTCCGCGCGTGTCCGGGCCTCGTCGCCGCGTCTCTGGCCTTCGGTGCGGGCCTCGTCAGCCCGCCGTTGGGCCTCCGCACGGGCCTCGTCGCCCCGTCGTTGACCTTCGGCCCGGGCCTCGTCGCCTCGTCGTTGACCTTCGGCCCGAGCCTCGTCGCCCCGTCGTTGACCTTCGGCCCGAGCCTCGTCGCCCCGTTGCTGGGCCTCGGCCCGCGCCTGATCGGCGCGATTGGCCGGTTGCTCCTGCTTCTTTGTCTGACCCGGGGGCAACGAGTCGGGGCTCCGTCCGCGCTCGCCCTGCGAGTTCTCGTTGCCGCGCATCCGCTCCCAGCCGCGCATCATCTCGTTGTTGGAATCGAGGCTATCGCGGGCGTTGAAAACGTTGTTGAGGCCCTCCGTAACCCGCTGGCGGATCTGTTGCCCCAGCGAAGGGCCCGAGGTGGAGCGGCTGTTTCCCGGCCCGTCGTTGCGGGAGGGACCGCGATTGTCGCGGTTCTGGCCGACGGCACGGCCATTGCCGGGCCCACTGCGGATGGAGTTGTCGTCGGCCAATCTGCGCTCCCCCTGAGACCCCCATTATACCAGAGATCAGCCCGAGAAGTGCGTCCCCGTTTCACCATTCAGAGCACGTTTAAGGTTCTCCGGGTTGGTGATCAGCGCTTTCTTGCCGCCGTGCTCGAGGTAGCTCAGCACGGCCTCGACCTTGGGCTTCATACTGCCCGCCTTGAAGTGCCCTTCTTCCAGGTACTGCCGGGCCTGGGCGTGGGTCAGGTTGCTCAGCTCTTCTTGCTCGGGGGTGCCGAACTTCAGGCAGACCTTTTCGACCGCCGTCGAGATGACGAACAGATCCGCTCCGAGCTGCTGCGCCAGGAGGCTCGAGGCCAGGTCCTTATCGATGACCGCGGCCACTCCCTCCAGGGCGCCCCTGGCGTCGGGCACGACGGGAATGCCGCCGCCGCCCACGGCCACGACCAGATAGCCCGCATCGATCATCTTGCGCACGGCATCCAGCTCCACGATCTCCTTGGGCTTGGGAGAAGCGACCACGCGCCGCCAGCCGCGTCCGGAGTCCTCGACCACGGCCCAACCTTCCTCTTGCTCGCGCTTGCGGGCCTCCTCCTCGGTCATGAAGGGACCGATCGGCTTGGAAGGCTTCTGGAAGGCCGGATCGTCCGGATCCACCACCGTCTGGGTCACCAGCGTGATGGCCGGCTTCTCGACTCCGCGCTCCAGGAACACGTTGCGGAGCGCCTGCTGCAGGTGGTATCCGATGGCGCCCTGGGTATCGGCGCCGCATACATCCAGGGGCACCGGGTGCACCTTGCCGCGCGCCAGCTCGCTGCGCAGCAGGATGAACCCGACCTGAGGGCCGTTGCCGTGGGTCACCACGACCTCCCAGCCAGCCTGAACCATGTCGGCGATGTGACGGGCGGTCTCGACCACCGCGAGGTATTGATCGGGGATACTCTGATGCTTGCTGTCCTTGATGAGAGAATTCCCACCGACAGCAACGACGGCGATACCTGGCATGGGGGCTCCTTCGGGGGGTTAGTGGCGCGCGGCGGCTTTGCCCATCTCTTCGGCCAGGCAGCGATCGATGTACTCCTGGACGGGACGGGCGACCTCTTCGGTGACGTTCTGGAACTCCAGGCCGATCTGGAAGCGGTTCGGCTGCACCTCTTCCTTCCAGACGACTTTGGCGCTCACGTTCACGACCGGGAGGTCGAACTGGAGGAAGATCTTCAGCGTGAGCTCGTCGCCCACGGTGAGATTCTCCTCGGTGCGGATACGCATGCCGCCTACCGAGAGGTCCAGCGCCAGCGGATAGAGCCAGCGCGTGTTCTCCTCGAGGCCAATGCCCACCCCCAGCACGCGGTTGAGGCGGAAACGGCGCCGTTTCCCCTCGACCGAGAAGAGCTCCATGATCTGTCTGACCGACTCCTGCACTTCTTCGGAGGGGTCCATGAACTTCAGGCCGGCGACGGTCATTCCGCCCACCAGTCGCTTCTGCCAGACCACCTGGACGGGCAGGTCGAGCACCCCGCTCTGGCCCAGCTCTGGCCCGAACGAGTCCAGCGTGAGCTTCATGCGGAACTGCTGGTTCTCGGGGAAGTTCTGGTCGACATTGACGCGCAGGCCGCCCTCGGAGAGGTCGACCAGGTAGAGGTAGACCATCTGGTCGCCCTCGCCGAGATCGACCTGACCGGTCAGCAGCTTGTTGAGCTTGGAGATCTTGCGCTCGCCGCGACGGCGCTCGGGCCCGGTGTGCGGCTCCTCGGAGGGCTCGAACAGCTCGAGGTTGTCGCTGGGCTTGGCCGGGAGTTTCGCCTCGTCGGTCTCGGCCGCCAGCGGATCATCCGGCAGGGGCGTCTGGGGCTGGGGCGCCAGCAATTTCTCCACCTCGGGGTCGGGCTGGATCGTCTCCAGGTCGACCTCGGTCAGATCGGACGACTCCAGGATGCGGGCGACCTCCTCGTCGGAGACCGGCCCATCCTCGCCCGAATCTTCGGAGGGGATGTCCTCGAGAGAATCCTCGGGGGCTTTCTCGCCGGCCGAGTCCTCGGTGGAAGCTTCGGAAGAGTCCTCGGACTCGTCGTCCTCCCCCTCTTCGTCCACCCAGTTTACCCCGTCGGACTCTTCGTCCTTGCCCTCTTCCGGTTTTTCGCTCACGCCGTCACTCCCGCTTCCCGGCTGCGCGCCAGGCGATCACGATAGAGCGGGAATTCCTCGCACATGCGCAAGACTTTCCCGCGAATATCGCGCCCCCTGGCTTCGTCTTCAGGTGCTTTGAGGACCTCCAGGATCCATTCCGCGATCTGTTCCATTTGAGGTTCCTTCAATCCTCGTGTGGTCAGAGCAGGAGTTCCCAGTCGGATGCCGCTGGCCACTGCCGGCGGGTTTTTGTCGAACGGAATTGCATTTTTGTTCGCCGTGATGCCGGCTGCCTCGAGCGCATGCTCGGCCGACGTTCCCGTCAGGCCCAGCGGAGTAACGTCGACCAGCATGAGATGCGTATCCGTGCCGCCCGAGACGATGCGCAGGCCGCCGTCGGACAGATGCTTGGCGAGCGCCCGCGCGTTGGCGACGATCTGGCGCTGGTAGGCTTTGAACTCCTCGGTCGAGGCTTCCTTGAAAGCCACCGCCTTGGCGGCGATGATGTGCTCGAGCGGACCGCCCTGGTAGCCGGGGAAGATGCGCGAGTCGAGCTTCTTGGCCAGAGGCCACTCCTCGCCTGCCCGCATGACTTTCTCCTGGCACAGGATCATGCCGCCGCGCGGGCCGCGCAGCGTCTTGTGAGTCGTGGAGGTAACGATGTGGGCGTGCTCCACCGGATTGGGATACAGCCCCGCGACCACCAGCCCGGCGAAGTGGGCCATGTCGACCATGAAGAACGCGCCCACCTCATCGGCGACCTCGCGAAAGATCTTGAAGTCGATGTGGCGCGAATAGGCGCTCCACCCCGCCAGCAGCACCTTGGGCTTATGCTCGCGGGCCAGCTTGCGCACCTGGTCGTAGTCGATCCGCTCGGTCTCGGGATTCAGCTCGTACTGGACGATCTTGAAGTGCGAGCCGGAGAAGTTGACCTTGTGCCCGTGCGTCAGGTGGCCGCCGTGAGCCAGCGACATGCCCATCAGCGTGTCGCCGTGCTCCATCATGGCGTAGTAGGCGGCGATGTTGGCGCTCGAGCCCGAGTGGGGCTGCACGTTGGCGTGGTCGGCCCCGAACAGCTCGCAGGCGCGCCGGCGGGCCAGGTCCTCGCAAATGTCCACGAACTCGCAGCCGCCGTAGTAACGCTTGCCCGGGTAGCCTTCGGCGTACTTGTTGGTCAGCACGCTCCCGATGGCCTCCAGCACGGCTTCACTCACGAAGTTCTCCGAGGCGATCATCTCCAGCGTGGTCGCCTGGCGCTGCGTCTCGCTCAGCACGGCGCGCGCGATCTCGGGGTCGGTTCTCCACAAGTGCTCCATCATGTCTTAAAACGCCACCTTTCTTACCAACGAGCCCACAGGGACTCAGCCAACTCGCGGCAACGCGCCGCCAAAGCTTCTTCGTCCACCCCCAGCACGCGCCCTTGCCGCACCACCACTTTGCCCCCCACGATCGTGGTGTCGACCGGGGCGCGTCCCAGGCCGAACAACAGGTGGCCCAGGAAGTTGCCACCCGTCAGGGGCGTGGGGGCCAGGTAGTCCAGCGCGATCAGGTCGGCCGCCGCTCCCACCTCGATCACGCCCAGCTTGCGCCCGAAGAAACGCTCGGCCAGAGCCGGGTTGTTGCGGAAGGCGATCTGATAGACGCTGTCCCAGCCGAACGACTGGGGATGCTGGGCCTTCTGGCGGTGCGTCAGGGGCAGCACGCCGATACCCTGGAACAGGTCCTGGGTCATGCCGTCGGTGCCCAGGCAAACGGTGCCGCCGCCGCTCAGGATGCGGTGCACCTGGGCCACGCCCACGGCGTTGTTCATGTTCGACTCGGGATTGTGCAGCACGGTGATGTCGTGCTCCTCGAGCAGCCGGTACTCCGCGTCTTCCAGGTGGATGCAGTGGGCCGCCAGCACCGGGAAGCCTTTCAGCCCCTCGTCCAGCAGGCGCTGCAGCGGGGGTTTCTTGTAGTTCTCGTGGGAGTGCGACACGTCGGCGAAATCTTCGGCCACGTGCACGTGGAAGAAGCTGCCCGCGGGGGCGTTCTCAACGCAGCGGCCCAACGTCAGCGGGTTGACCGTGAACGACGCGTGCAGTCCGAAGGCGGCTTTGAGCAGCGGATTGTTCTCGCGGGCGCAACGCTCGAGGAACCGGACGTTCTCCAGGATGCCGCGCTCGGCCCCCTCCTCGCCGTTGCGGTCGGTGACCTCGTAGCAGAGGCACGTGCGCAGGCCTACCCTGGCGGCCGCGTCGGCCATCGAGTCGAGGCTGCCCTCGATGAAGCTGGGGCTGGCGTGATGGTCGATAATGGTGGTGGTGCCACGCTTGACCGCCTCGACGAAGCCGAGCAGCGCGCTGAAATGCACGTCGTGCTCGTTCAGCGCGTAGTCCAGGCGCCACCACAGCCGCTCGAGGATCTGCACGAAGTTCTGGGGTGGCTCGCCCGTCATCGCGATGCCCCGGGCCAGCGCGCTGTAGAGGTGATCGTGGCAGTTGATGTTGCCGGGCATGAGCACCATGCCCTTGAGGTCGGTCTTCTCGAGCGCGGCGTGCGAGCTCTCGAGCGAGGCGCTGGGGCCGATCGCGCCGATGCGATCGCCTTCGACCAGAACGGCGTGGTCGGGAAGAACCTGGTTGTCCGCTCCCAGCGTGACGACCGTGGCATGGGTGAGGAGGTATCGTTCGCTCATGGGCCGGGCGTACTTGGACGGAAAGAAAATCGAGTCCTTCCGCCGGGAAACCGAAAGGCCCCTTTCGGGGCCCTTTTGGGGTTCTTAGAGGGAAGCTCGTGCCTACGCTACAAGCTCTAGCGGCTCGTAATCCGCGGGAGGCGGAGCCGGGGGCTCGAAAATGCGCTGAACGAGATTGGCGTCGTTCATCTTGCGACCCAGCGAAGCGGCCGTGTTGGGCTCGCTGGAGCGGCTGCCGTCGTTCTTGGTGCTCTTGGTGGTCTGTCCGCCGCTGCCGACCACGGTGCTCAGGGCTCCGAGGATCTGGCGATACTGGGCGCGGCTGTAGGGCTCGTCGGCCTTACCACCGGTATGCTGCTGGAAGTTGTCGCCCACCAGGCGGTTGATGTAGAAGGCCTGCATCCGGCGCTGGCCCATGTCGGACAGCTTGTTCTGGCTGGCCTGGTTGCTGTCGAATTTGGTCTGCGTGATCCAGCGGGTGTCGCGGCCCCACAGGCTGACGATCTTGTTCTCTTTGGCGAGCTTGGCGCTGCCCTCGGGGGAGGCGCCCTCTTCGGCCGTGCGGGTGGTGCGGTTCTGAGTTTCGCCCGACTTGACCTCGGACTTGGGGGTCTGAACGCGCTGCTCGCGCAGCTTGGCCTGACGCTCGGGGCGCTCCTGGACCGTCGGGTCGTGCTGGGGTCCACGGTTGAAAAGAGCGCCAAAACTACTGTCGGCTTCTTCGCCTTCTTTGGCGGGGGCGCCGGATTTACTGGTTTCGCTTTCTTTGGTGGGGGTCGTCTGGCGATTGATCGCCGGGGTTACGCCCGCCTTGCTGGCCTGCTGAGAGATGAAAACCGCTGCCGCGCCACCTAATGCCATCTAGATCCTCCTGTTGAGTGAGCCACTATTGGTTTTATTATCTCGGACAACGCCCCGGACGACTAGGGTCGGCTTGTAAACCTCATGTAAAACTATTGTTACCCGTTTGTTAACCGTGGTCCCAGGAATCGGAACCTGTGTTCGGTGAATAGTAGGGCCACCATGGACTCAGAAGAGAGAATTTCGGTCTTCCCAGGCCGGTCCCCTGCCCGGAGGCGCCCCCGCAGGCGCTCCTGGGCGCTCGCGGCGGCGCTGGCGGCGGTGGTGGGCCTGACCATGTGGCAGGTGTGCCCGCGCTACTACAACCTGCAGCTCTCTCCGCTGATCCTTCCCACCGACGCCCCGGGCGCGCGCGAGCTGCGGGCCGTCATGAACACCCCACTGTCGATGGTGCGCAAAATGCTGGGCGAGGATCCGGAGGCGCGCCGCCTGCGCCTGGTGGCGCTCACGTTCGATGACGGGCCCTACCCGATGTACACTCCCCTCCTGCTGGACGTGCTGCGCCACTACCAGGTGCGGGCCACGTTCTTCGTCAACGGCAACCGGGTGCGCGAGTTTCCCGAGCTGGCGCGCGAGGTCGTGGGCGACGGCCACGAGCTGGCCAACCATACCGATCAGCACCTGCGCGGCCACGAGCTCGGTCCGGTCAAGTTCCCCGAGGATGTGCTGCGCTGCGAGGACTCCCTGGCGAGAGTTTGCGGCACGCGCCCCCACCTCTTCCGCCCCGCTGGCGGGAGCCTCGAGCCGGAGCTGATGGCCCAGGTGCAGAAGCTGGGCTACACGGTCGTGGGCGAGACCGTGAACGCCGGCGACTGGTACGTGCAAGACTCGGAAAAGCTCCTCGAGGGCAGCTTCCGGGGCCGCAATCGCGAGGGCGTGATGCTCTTCCACAACGGCTCGATGCATACCGTGGCGATGCTCCCGAGCTTGATCACCGAGCTGCGAGCCAAAGGTTTTCGCTTCGTCACCGTGAGCCAGCTGGCCGAGGCCACCGGGCAGCCGCTGCCCCTGAACCCCCGGCTCAAGCCCGAGGAGCGCGCCAAAACGCTGGAGTCGAGCGGGATCAGCCGCTAGCCCTCGTCAGCCGGCCGGACTGGCATCGGCGGCGGCGGGCTCTTCCTCGGCGAACAGCGCCTCCAGGAAGACCTCGGGGACGAAAGGCTGCAGATCTTCGATGCCCTCCCCCACCCCGATCAGCTTGACCGGCAGCTGGAACTCCTGGGCGATCGACACCACGATGCCACCTTTGGCGGTGCCGTCCAGCTTGCACAGGGCCAGGCCGGTGACCTCGACCGCCTGCATGAACTCGCGCGCCTGCAGCAGGGCGTTCTGGCCGGTGGTGGCGTCGAGCACCAGCAGCGTCTCGTGGGGCGCGTCCTCGATCTCGCGCTGCAGCACGCGGCGCATTTTCTTGAGCTCCTCCATCAGGTTGCTCTTGGAGTGCAGGCGCCCGGCGGTATCCACCAGCAACAGGTCGACCTTGCGGGCCTTGGCGGCGCTGACCGCGTCGAACAGCACGGCAGCGGGGTCGGATCCCTCTTTGTGCTTCATGACCTCCAGCTCGAGCCGGTCGCCCCACACCTGGAGCTGGTCGATGGCGGCCGCGCGGAACGTGTCGGCGGCCACCAGCATCACCTTCAGGCCCTGCTGCTTGAAGAGGTTGGCCAGCTTGGCGGTGGTCGTCGTCTTGCCGGTGCCGTTGACGCCGACCATGAAGATGACGTTGACGCGCCCCTGCTTGACGTTGAGCTCGCGCGACGCGGCCGGGATGCCGGCCTCCTCGGCGTTGGTCTTGAGGATCTCCCCGATGACCTGCTTGAGCTCGCCCACCAGCTGCGGGGGCTCGGTGAGCTTTTTCTTCTTGACGATGCCGCGCAGGCTGTCGATGATGCGCTCGGTCGTCACCGGGCCGAGATCGGACGTGATCAGGATGTCGTGCAGCTCGTCCCAGAACTCCTCGTCGATCTTCTTGTGCAGGTTGAAGACGCCCAGCACGCCGCCGACCAGGTTCTTGCGGGTCTTGTCCAGACCCTGAGCCATCTTGATGAAGAACGGGTCGACCGGCGTGAGGGCGATCTGGACCGTCTTGTCCCAGGCCTTCTGGAAGATGTTCTTGCCCTTGGCGGGCGCCGGCGGCTCGTCGCCGGAGGGGGCCTCGTCGGCTGCAGGCTGCTCCGCGACGGGCTCCGATTCGGCGACCGGCCCGGCGGCCACCGCCTGCTGGGCTTGCTCCAGCGCCGGGGGCACGGCGGCGGCCTGGGGCAGCGTGTGCTGCTGCTCGACCGCCTCCTCGAAGGCCTCCATGGCCTCCTCGAGCTTGGGGTCTTTCTTCTTGAACCAGTTCTTGAATTTATCCATCGTGCGAGGAGGCTCCTTAGCCTGCCGGTCCGCCACCTCCTGCAAGCAGCAGCCGCAAGACCGGCAACACTCGGGCCGCCCGTTCCTCGTCCAGCTCCGACGGGGCCTTCGTCAGGGGCCGCCCGTGACGCGCCCGCTCGCCGAGCTGCCGCTTTTCGGGACCGGTGAACGTGCTGAACGTGCGGCGCACCAGCGGCAGCACGGTCTGGAAGGCCTCGTCGGACAGCGCCCCGACCCAGTCGTCCAGCGCGCCGAAAAGACCCTCGGTGTGCACCAGCAGCGCGCCGTTGCCGCGCAGGAGCCCCTCGGCCCAGGCCGCCGCCGCGGCCGGCTCGTCCGAAAGCGCCCGCGACAGCCGGACCGCCACCTGCTCCTCGCTCAGCCCGCCCCGGTCGAGCAGAATCCAGACGCAACGGCCCGCCACCAAGCCGTGCAGCGACTCTTGCGAGGCCAGCCCGGCCAGGGCGCCTTCCCAGTCGGCCCGGTGTGTCTGCAGGGCGAGGTCGACCTCCATCAGGCGGCGCAGCATCAAGTCGGCCGCCTCGTCGTCGAGCGAGGCGCAGGCCAGCGGCAGGCCGACCACGATCCGGCCCACCAGCCCGTCCAGCACGGCCTGCAGCGAGCTGACCTCGGTGCCGCGGACGCCGGGGTAACGCAGCATGCGCGCGACGCGCGGCAGGGCGTCCATCAGGTGGCCCAGGTCGGCGGCCACGGCCGCCAGCGACTCCAGGCGGCCCAGCACCACGGGCAGGGGAACGCCGAGCTCGGCCAGCAGCACCTGGTCGGCCAGCTCGGTCACCTCGGGCAGGGTCTCGAGCGCCAGGGCGTCGTGACTCGCCCGAGCCGAGGCCGCCTCCTCCATGGTGTTGCCCCAGACCGCCGCCTCGATCAGGTGAACCGCCAGCTCCGGCTTCCACTCCAGGCCCCAGGTCTCGCGAAAGGTGCCCATTCCGCGCGACTCGCGCAGCTCGCCCCAATCCACGTCCAGGAGGGCCAGGCGGTGCAGGAGCTGGCTGCGCTCGAGGTCGTTCGGCTTGCGCAGGTCCAGCTCCAGGGCGCGGTGGGCGGCCTCTTGCTTGAGTCGAAGGCGGCGCGCCAGCTTCTCCAGGTCGCGGGCCAGGGGAACCGTGGGCGCGTCCTCGGGCACCGCTCCCAATCGCTGGCCCACCACCAGGCGCTCGCGGATGAGCTGCATCGGCGTCGTTACGCCCGTACAGAAGACCGCCTCGGCCGCCTCCATCAGCTCCGCCAGGCCGGCCAGGGGCAATCCGCGCAGCGAGGCCAGCGTCTCCGCCAGGCGCACGGCCTCGACGCTGGAGGCCGTCGAGGCGCTCAGGTCCTCCTCGCGCAGCAGCCGCGCCGCGCGGCTCATCCAGTGCACCGTGAGCTGCTCGGGAGGCGTCTCCCAGACGAGCGTATAGTATTCGGGCGACTCCACACCCGCCCCGTAGCCGCTCGCGAAGGCCAGCCGGGCGAACGTCCAGGGCACCCAGGTGGCCTCTACCTTCGTCTTGCTCAGGCCTTTGAGCAGCTTGTCGTCGGCGCGCGCGGTGCCGCCGCTCAGCGCGGGGGCGTGCCAGGCGCCGCACACGACCGCCAGTCGCTCCGCCTTCACCGAGCGGATGGTCTTGCGCATCCAGGCCTCGCGCAGCGCCTCGCGCGGGGGGGACTCGCGCCCCTCGCGCAGGGCGGCCATGGCCTCGGCGATGGCCTCGAACACCTCCCCCGAGCCGCTCCGCTGCTCCACCAGGAACTCCCACCAGCGCTCGCCGTCTTCGAAGCCCGCCATCTCGGCCAGGGTGCCCAGCGGATCGAGGTCGGGCTCGTCCCGCTCGAGCCCCATCTGGTGGCTCTGCGGCAGGTCCATGAAACGCACGGGCACCCCGTTTTGCAGAGCCCAGCGCAGGGCCACCCACTCGGGCGAAAAGGCGGCGAAGGGGTAATAGACCGCCCGGCGGGGCTCGTCCGGGGGATAGAGGACCAGCGCCACCGGCGGCTGCATGCCGGAGCTCGCCGCCAGGCCGATGAGAGCGTCGGCGTCGGGCGGACCCTCGATCAGCACGGCGTCGGGCCGGTAATCTTCGAAAGCCGTCAGGAGCGAGCGCGCCGAGCCCGGGCCGTGGTGGCGGATGGGGAAGATCCTCACCCGGAATCGCTTCCCCAACGGAGGGTGAGCGCCTTCCGGCACGGAAATCAGCTTGATGATTCGGCGCGACATCGCCCTGAGCCAGGAGGTCCCGCTCGAGCTGGCCGGACTGCCGCTGGAGCTCATTCGCGAGGTGGCCCTGCGAATGTGGGACGAGCCGCCGGACATCGCGCGAGCGCTGCGCGATTTCGACCTGCCCTGCCAGCGGTGGGCCGTCGACGAGTTGCAGGTCGAGCGGGCGGTGACCGGTCGCAAAGGCGACCTGGCCGTGATGGCGGCCCCGATTCCCTGGCGCGGGCACCGACTGGGGACGCTCTCGGTCGCCAGCGACGCGGTGGGCGCCTACAGCCCGGCCCAACTGGCGCGGTTGAAGCTGCTGGCCACCTTCCTCGGGGTCGCCCGGGGTCTGGAGCGCGGGCTCTGGCCCCTGGGACCGGCTTTCGACGACGTCTGGCTGGGACGGACCTGGGACGAGCTGAGCGCGCTCGAGCCCGGACTGCGCCCCGCCGAACCCGGGCTCGGGCCCTCCGACGAGCTGCGCCAACGGTCCGGGCGCAGGGTCGTCCTCAGCATCCGGGGTCAGACGCTCGGCGTGCTCGAAGGTCGAGACGACCCGGGCGAGGAGCTGAAAGTCTCGGTTCAGGCACTCTCCCTGGCGCTGGCTCTGTGGCTCCAGCCGCGCCTGCCGGCCCTGCAAGAGGCCGCGCCCGAGCCGGTCATTCGGCCTCACGAGCTGACCGAGAATGCCGCGCCCGACGTCGGGCTCACCCTGACTTACGGCGATCTACGGGTGGATCGCCACGGAATTCGGCACTACATTCCACCCGCTCAGGAATGGGAGAAGCTGCGCGCCCTGCTCGACGAGCTGAACGCCTGGGAGGATTGGACCCGCAAGTGGGGCGGCCCGGAGCTCTGGCTGAGCTGGAACGGGCGCGAGCTCCGCACCTCCAACGCCCCCCTGATGGGATTGATGCTGCACGTGCTGGACGAAATCGCCCAGGGACGCCTGCTGGGGCGCACCTCGTGGGATCTCGAGCAGGCCATGCGTCTGGCCCGCGCCTGGCGCGAGCGGGCCGCGGACCCCGTGGGCACGGCCCGCATCTTGAGCGAGAACACGCTGGACCTCGACCTGGGCAGCGCGATGGCCGAGTTGAAGGCACCTTCGTTGACTCAGCTCGACCTGGCCGGTCGTCCTGGCCAGGACACCGCCACCTGGCTGGAGGGTCTGGCCGCCACCGTGCGGCCCGGGGAGCTGACGCGGGAGTCGGTGCGCAAGCTGATGGAGCTGCTCGAGGATCATCCTCAGGCGGCCGAGGTGCTGAAATCCGCCCAGGAATGGGACGCGCTGCACCTGTGCCTGCAGAAGCCGACGCGCTTCCAGGAGGCCTGGAAGGCGCTGGAAGGCCACCCCAACCCGGCCCGCTGTCTGGAGGCCTTTCGCTACCACGCCGCACGCCGCGGTCCGGGCTGGCACTGGAAGTGCAAGAAGCTGACCGAGGTGATGCGCGAGCCCGAGCTTCTGCTGGCGGGCGGCGAGTTGACTCCCGTGCTGGAGAGCGGCGACAGCGATCGGTTGGAGGTCTTGAGCGCGATGCGCCGGTACCTCGACCCGGACTGGCTGTCCGACTATGCGCTGCGAGCCGAAGACCCGGGGCCGGCCCTGGAGCTCCTGCGGGCCAACCTGGGCCGCATCACGGCGCTGGAGCCACGGGTGCTGCAGTGGCTGAGCCACGACGACCCCCGGCTGCGCGCCCTGGGCGAGGAGAACGTGGGAGCCCTGACCGAGACGCGTTCCCCGGCCGCGGTGCGGGCTCTGGGAGGGCTCAGAAATCCAGCCCCGGTCTTGATCTCGACCATGGACCAGCTCGTCTCCGATCCGGGTGACTGGCAGTTGCAGATGCTGGCCGCACAAACGCTGGCGCGCTGGGGCCACCAGCTGGGGTTCCGCCTGCTGGTGGATCGGCTCGACCAGGGTCCGGCCGAGGAGCGCGCGCGGGCCCGCGAGCTGCTCATCGAGCTGGGGCCGGACCACCTGGGTGGAATGGAGGCCTGCCAGGGCGAGGCCACCCCCGAGGGCAAGCGGATTCTGCGAGAAATCCTCGAGACGGTGTTACGCCGCGGCCTGGGGCTCTGAGGAGCGCGAGATCCCCTCGCCCCGGATCATCTCCTCGGTGGAGGGGTTGCTGCGCAGGATCTGAGCCAGGAAGACGCCGGCGAACACGGAGGTAAGAATCGCCAGCAGCACCAGGCTGGTGTAAGCTGGCGGATTGATGATGCCGGCGGTGAAGGCCACCGAGGCGACTACCAGGCCCGGGCCACCGCGCGCGTTGACGCTGATGGCCAGCGCATTGGCCATCGGGAACTTCTCTTTGGCGATGAGCGCGCCCAGCAGCGCGCCGCCATACTTGACGACGCAGCCGACGATCAGGATGCCGAAGGTCAGCATCCAGTCGAAGTCCTTGACCAGGTCGAGCGAGACGCCGATCAGCGCGAAGTAGATCGGGATGAAGAAAGCCGTGCCGACCTGCTCGACCTGGTGCTGGGCCTTCAGGAAGGCCGGGTGCGAGCTGTTGGAGGCCACGATGCCCGCCACCAGGGCGCCGAACATCGGGGCCAGGCCCAGCAGCATCGCCAGGCTGGTGATGGCCAGGATGGTGGCCAGGGTCCAGCCCAGCGGGCTGCGCATGGCGACGACGTTGCGTCCCTTGTAAGCCTCCTCGGCGTCCAGCGCCAGCGAGCCGACCTCGCCGAAGCCCCAGGCGGCCACGCCCAGCAGCACGAGGCTGGCCACGACGTGCCAGGCGATGAACGTGAGCGAATCGGGCGCGAAGCCCAGCATATGGGGAATGGAGGCGTCGGTCTTGGCGCTGCCCTGCACCATGCCGAGCGCGATGTTCATGGCGATGTAGAGCAGCACGTCCTCGATGACGGCCACCGACAGCACGATGCGCGCCAGGCGGGTGTTCATCAGCCCCAGGTCGAGGAAGATACGGGTAATGATGGGGATGCTGGTGATGGCCAGAGCGATCAGCAGCACGATCTTGAGGGCGGTGAGGTTGCCCGCGGTGCCCACGTAGGGCGAGAAATCCAGGAACTGCAAAATGAGCAAGCCCGCGCCGACGGGGATGATGACACCCATGGCCGAGATCCACGTCACCGAGGCGAAGTCGCGCCGGGTGATCAGCCGGCGGAGCTGGAGTCCGCCGATGAAGAGCAGCAGCAGCAGGCCGATCGTGCTGCAGAATCCGAGTATCGGCAGCAGCGGGGGGATCGGGGTGCCGTCGGTGGGGGTCGCCGGCAGCAACCAGGCGTGCCCCGTGGGCCAGGCGCGCTTGAGAACGGTGGCGCCCAGCAAGATCCCCCCACCCAGCTCGCCGACCATCGGGGGAATGCCGATCCGGCTCGCGAGGTAGCCTCCGATGTGGGCCACGATCAACAGCACCGAGATGGCGACGACGATATGGAATATGTCTATCGAAGCAAGGGACACTTCTGGGCTCCGCTCAGGTTTGCAGTGTAAAGTAAACCTTACCAGGGAAAGAGAATGTTGTCCAGCCTGTGGTTGTTAAGAAATCCAGAGATAGAACCGGACAGTCACGGTTTCGTTGCCTATCGGCTCGGTCTGGCTAAGAAAGAGACCCCCGGGCAGCCGCCCGGGGGTCTCGAGTTGCTACTCGGCGCCGTCGGCGCTGCGACCGTCGTCCGGCTGGCTCGGCTGACCCTGATCCCCGTCAGGCTTGTCGACCGTCTGGTCATGGACCTGGTCGAGCGAGGCTCCGTCGGCGATCTGGCTGCGGGCCCCATCCAGGGCCGCCTGGGCCAGAGCCTCGCCGTCGACGCCGGGGCCGCTCTTGAGACTGGCGAACTCGGCCACCGCCGCCTGCTCGACCTCCGGCCCCTCGACATTCGAGGCCAGGGCTCCCAGGAACGCGGCGTGCATCCCCTGGTTGTAGGTGTCGTGAACCGAGTTCCAGGCCTGGCTCATCTGCTCTTCACTGAAATCGGTCGTGTCGATGCCAAAGACATCGTTGATCGTACTCTTGCCAGTCCAGACGTCATAAGCCTCCTGGGCCGACACGTTGCGGGCGGGGGCGCTGCCGTTGCTGAAGGAAATGTTTCCGAGAGTGCTCACCGGGTTGTCCTCCTGTTTGTGCGTGGGTTGTGCACTCAGGGTAACCCCCGGATTTGGAGGGCAACCAAAATCAGGTTGCCAGATTGTTAACAGCCTGGGAGAAGCTTCTGCAGCCGGGCCGCCACCTGCCCCGGGTCCCCCGGGAGGTCGGGCTGCCGCTCGAACGAGACCTGGCCGCTCTCGCTCTGCAGCATCTCGAAATAGGCCGGATCGGTATTGCCGACCGTCCAGGTTACGATCGCTCCTTGCACGCGCCGTGGGCGGCTGTGCTCGCTCGGCTCGAGAAAGGTGACGCCCCGTTGATTGACGCGGTAGAGGCCGGTCTGGCTCTGCACCAGGTAGGCGAGGACCTCTTCCCCCTTGCGGACGAGACAGATTCGATTCACGACAGCTCCTTTCATGGCCCGGTCAGCTGGCGCTCGAGCAGCGCCGGGATCCCGTCGCGGTTGTGGCGCAGCAGCTCGGCATAGCCGGTCAGGTCTTTATCCGGGTAGTAGCGGGCCAGTTGGTCCACCATCTGGTCGATAGCCTGGTCGGTCAGCTCGGTCTGGGCCCGGCGCGCGTATTCCAGCGACTGCTCCAGGAAGGGACGCTCGGCACCCTGGCTGACGCCCTGGAAGGTGCGGCGACCCATGTAGACGTCGGTCAGGTAGTCGTCCAGCCTCGGATCCACGCGGGGACGGGCGCCCCGGACGTCCAGGGGAGCGACGTAGCCGTTGTCGATGGCGTGCACGCCCTGGTTCGCGTCCACCAGCCAGTTGCCCGGATGGCGGTCCACGTTGCCGGTCAGCACGTCCAGATAGCGCATCCGCACGTCATCGGGCAGGAAGGTGTCGGAGGCGCGGCCGGAGCTCTGCAGGGCCGCGAACTCCTCGGCGCCGTCCACCCACTTCTGGGCGCTGTAGACGCCCGCGGGAGCCCCCTGCGTCGGCTCGGCCAGACGGATCGGCACCGTCTCCGGGACGATGCGGTCCGCTCCGCCCGGGGCCCTCGGCAGGCGGCCATCCACCAGGCTGGCCAGCACCTCTCCCTGGGTTCGGGTGTGCTTGCCCGCGTCGGACTTGGCCATGACGCGGCCCATCCCCGGGATCTCCATCTGGTAACTGGCGTCCGCGTTGAGCTTGAGGTCGTCCGGCCGGACGTCGAGAGGCCGGCTGACGCTGGTCGGCTCCACGGTGGGCACGCCGGGCTTGCGCAGCACCAGGATGTCGCGCTCCAGGTCGCCAACCGACCCCACGTTGGTCCGCTCGAGCAGGTCGAAACGACTGCGCAGCGCCTGCTCGACCTCGGGGGGGTTCACATCGCGCATCCAGGGCTCGAGGATGAGCTCCCCGTTGGGCTTCAAGACCCGGGCCACCTCGTCCAGAGCGGCGATCTTGTCTTCGGGACTGGCGCGGAAGAAGGGATTGTGATTGAGCGCGATCACCGAGTCCATCGATTCGTCCGCGAACGGGAGGTGATAGGTGTCGGAGATGACGGCGTTGCCGAGACCGCCGGCCTCGTCCAGCCCCTTCTGGAGCCGGGTCGCGGCACTGGGATTCATCTCGCCGGCCAGGTAGCGGTTGCGCTCGCCGAGCTGGCGCGCCAGGTCCGTGTTGTCGAAGGGGCCCAGCTCCAGGATGTTCTTGCCCTCGGCCGCTCCCAGGCGTCGCTCGACCACCTCGGAAAGGGGACCGTAACGGGCCGGCGCGATCACGCTACCCTCCGGGGGCGGGGCCACGGTGCGCGGGTCGAAGCGAGGAATTTCCGGATCGGCGAACGAGTCGCGCAGAAGGCTCTTCAGGTCCGGCCCGGCCGGGGGCGTGACGGCCTCGCGCGGATCCAGGGCCCGGACCAGCGGGGTCTCGGCCTCGCGCGGATCCAGGATCCGGGCCAGCGGGGTCTCG
>JBDHVW010000001.1:0-244556 GCA_039809865.1 Vulcanimicrobiota bacterium | reverse complement strand
TCCGCGCGTTCCCAAGGAAGTCGTCAAAGCTTACCTCGACACCCTGACCGACCTGGCCCAGATCTCCCTGGACACCGGCACTGAGCTGGGCGAGCCTCTCTGCAGGCCGCCACTTACCAGACGACGTTGTTGCAAATTAAGACACGCATCCAGGCCGACGGAGAGTTTTTGGGCGGGCAGGCTCAGAAATTGGTCGAGCTGATCAACTCCCTCCAGCGCCTGGCAGGCAAGTAGCACGTACGTCCTGGCAAGCGTTCAGGTAACAACTAATTAACCAACCGATCGGGTCCCCTCGCGTATTCTGTCCGCGGGGGAAAGCCACCAACTCGAAGGAGACCCGACCCGATGGATGCTGCCAGGTTCCCGACTTCTTCCGTATCGTCACGCCCCTCGATCGGACTCGATCGGCTGGACGGGACCTCGGGCGGATCGACGAAGTCTTACATCCTGGTGCCCCCCGACGAGTCCGGTGAGGGCCTCTTCAAGACCGCGGACAAGATCCAGCTGGTCGACCTCGGCATCAAAGTGAAGGAAGAGCTGACGCTCATCGGCGGCATGCTCTGCGACCTGACCGACAAGCAGGCCAGGGACCTCGAGAAGAAGGGCTACCGCGTCCACCTCGATTCGCAGGACAAGTATCTTCCCCCGATGCCGTGGGATCCCAAGAGCGAAGAGGAGATGGAGGCGGCCAAGAAGGAGGAGCCCAAGAAGGAGCCCACCTTCGAGCCCCGCGCGCCCCAGCTGGCCCCCCGCTTCGACACGCCGCTCACCCGCAAGTTCCAGGGCGAGGGCGTCGGCATCGCCATCCTGGATACGGGCATCTACCCGCACCCCGATTTCAACACGCCCTTCAACCGCCTGGTGGCGTTCGCGGACATGGTCAACGGTCGCTCCACCCCCTATGACGACCACGGCCACGGCACCCACGTGGCGGGCGACGCGGCCGGCAGCGGCCTCTTGAGCGGCGGCATCTACAAAGGCCCGGCGCCCAAGGCGCACCTGGTGGGCGTGAAGGTGCTGGGCGAGGATGGCTCGGGCAAGACGTCCGACATCATCAAGGGCATCCAGTTCTGCATCGAAAACAAGGACAAGCTGGGCATCCGCGTCATCAACATGTCGCTGGGCCACGAGTCGCGCAAGAAATACCAGGACGACCCGGTGGACCAGGCCGTGCAGAAGGCCTACGAAGCGGGTCTCGTGGTGGTGGCCGCGGCCGGTAACGACGGCCCCGAGCGCAAGACCGTCAAGGCCCCGGGCGACAGCCCCTACGCCATCACCGTGGGCGCGGTCGATGACAAGAATACGCCCGACCCGAGCGATGACCAGGTGACCGACTTCTCGTCGCGCGGGCCCACCAAGTACGGCGCCGCCAAGCCGGACCTGTGCGCTCCCGGCGAGGCCATCATGGCGCCCCTTTCGCCGGGCACCGGCAGCGAGGCCCAGGCCTCCCGGATGCAGGTGATCCACAACTCGATCGCCTGGTTCAGCAAGCTGCCCGCCGAGGAGATCGCCAAAGTGCCGGATCAGCAGTTCCAGCTGATGGGCATCGGCCCCGAGACGATGGGCAAGATTCGCGAGGGTGGCGACACCGCCAAGAACGAGTTCAACCGCCTGCTGCGCGCCACGTCGCGGATGCCGCTGTCGCACAACAAGGCTTACGTGGGCATGCCCGGCACCTCGATGGCGACGCCCATCGTGGCGGGTGTGGTGGCCGAGATGCTCGAGGCCAACCCGGACCTCGGTCCCGACGACGTGAAGGAGATCCTCACCCGGAGCGCCGATCCGCTGCCGGGCCGCGTGCCCAAGAACCAGCAGGGCGCCGGCATGGTGGACCCGCACGAGGCCATCCTGATGGCCCTCGACCGCGGCAAGCCCGTGGCGGCCGACCAGGACGCGCTCAAAGCGCTGCAGGAGGCCATGAAGAAGGCCGCTGCCAGCGAAGAGAAGAAGCCCGTCGCCGAGGAGAAAGCCCCCGAGAAGGCCCCCGAGCCCGCGGAGAAAGACCCCCGCGACGCTCAGCCGATGGACTAGACTCAGCTTCTTCGGGCTGATTTCACCCTGATCCCGTTGAAGTACATCGAGTCGCCCATCCGCCCGATGGAGCCTCCGCCCGGCTTGCTCAGCGTGGTCACGAGGTTCTCGGTCTCGGAATACATCTTCTCGTAGTTGGCCAGCGCGTCGAGCTGCTGGCGCTGCTGCAGCAAGCTCAGCTTCTCGGACGCGGTGGTCTGGAGCTGGCCGCGGCGCACCTCCAGCATCACGCTGCGGGCCATGTTGACCGGGATGCTCAGGGTGGCCAGCCCGATGCCCCCGAACACGGCTCCCATCGCGACCGTCTGACCCAGGCCCAGGTAGTTCGAGGCGGCCCAGCCGGCCACGGCCAGGGCGATGCCTCCTTTGATCATGGCCTCGCTGACGACGCGACCCTTTTCGAAGAAGCGATCGCGCGAGTCCACCAGGTCCAGCAGGCGCTGGTCCTTCTCCTCGATCTGCTTGTCCAGGCGCGGGATGGAGGCGACCCGCTGGCGCACCTCGGTGATGTTCACAGCTTTAGCTTCCCGCGCGTGTTTCTGAGGAACTTCTCGACCGCGTCGCGCACCAGGCCGAAGTCGGCCGCCTTATCGCGCAGGTCACCCTGGATGTAGCCCAGTCCGCCGCTCAGCAGGTAGTCGGTGGTGGCCACCGTCACCTCGGCGTCCGGATGCATCTGGTTCACGTCCGGGCCCTCGTAGATCACGCTTGTCTGGTCCGAGCGCCGGGTGCTCTCGGCCAGCATCCTCAGCACGTCGCCGGCCTTCATCTTGATGGTCTGGACGCGGTTGTCGAACGGGAGCGCGTCCATGAGCTGGCCCCGGGTGAGCAGGCCGTGCGTCAGTCCGGTGCGCATGAACTTCTGGTTGATGAAGGCGATGTGGGCTCCGGTGGCCGCCACCATCGACTGCGCCAGGAGCTTCTCGCAGCGATCGCCCAGGTGGTCGGGGTCGTGCTCGAGGTCTTCGGGCAGCTCGGTCACCTCTTCGCTGAGGGGAGCCTTCATGCGATTCTCGTAGCCCTTCACGAGCTCGGTCACGGCCGGATCCTGCGGAACGTCGGCCGTGATGGCGATCTGGCGGAAGGTGTGGCCTACCAGCTTGCCTTGATCGACCTGGAGGTCAAGACGACCGGCGCCGTGGCGGAAGCAGCCAGGATGGGCGATCAGCGCTCCATTGACCTGCTCGGGGGTGGCCGTCGTGTCGTGGGAGTGACCGCCCAGGATGAAATCGAGTCCGCCGACCTGTGCGGCCAGCGTGCGGTCGGCCGCCAGGCCCAGGTGGGACATCACGCCCACCAGATCGACGTTTTGAGAGCGGAGCCTGGCGGCTTCCTGCTGGACGGCGTCGGCCGGATCCGAGAACGTGATCCCTTTGGTAGCGCCCGCCGGGCACGTGTTGGGAGTATCCGGGGTGGTGACGCCGATCAGGCCGATCTTCACGCCGTCCAGGTCGAAGATTTTGGAAGGCTGCGTGCCCCTCAGCAGCGAGCCGTCCTCCTCGTGAATATTGGCCGCCAGCACCGGGCACGGCGCGCCTTCCACCCATTCGCGGGCCACTTTCAGGCCGCGGTCGAAGTCGTGGTTGCCCAGCGCGATGGCGTTGTAGCCGGCGGTTTTGAGCAACTCGCGGGCGGGCTCGACCCCCAGCAGCGTGGAGACGGCCGAGCCCTCGAAGAGATCGCCCTCGCTCAGGAGCAGCGTGGGATTCTCGCGGCGGGCCTCCTCGACGGCGCGCTGAATGGACGGCGCCCCCTTCAGGTGGCCGTGCTCGTCGCTGGTGAAAAGCAGCGAGACCGTCTTCATCCTGAGAGTTTAGGTCAGGAAACTGAAAAATCGCTGCAGGCGCTCGAGCCCGAAGCGGACATCGTCCGGATCGCCCGCCCAGCTGATGCGCAGATACCCTTCCGCCCCGAAGGCCACTCCTGGCACGGTCACCACGCGCTCTTGCTCGAGCAACTGCAGGGCCACTTCGAGCGAAGGGGTCCGGCTGGGAATCTTGACCAGGCAGTAGAACGCGCCTTCGGGCTCGATGTACTGCAAGCCATCCAGGCTCTCGATCAGGTTGGCGCGCTTCTGGGCGTAGAGGGGGCGTTGGGCGCCCATGAGGTTGCGCTGGAGAATCTCCAGGGCCACCCTCTGGGCGTAGGTGCTGGCGGCCGTGGTCATGAGCTGGTGGGCCCGCAGCACGAGCGGCATCAGCTGCTTGGGAGCGCCCAGCCAGCCCAGCCGCAGGCCGGTCAGCGAGGCGCACTTGGAGAGCCCGCCCACGAGCAGCGTGTGGTCCAGCTCGGGTCGGGCGGGGGGCGTGGGCGTGTAGTAGAGCTCGCGATAGACCTCGTCGAAGATGAGCCACCGGTCTTCCAGGCCGGTCCGGAGGATCTGGAGCTGCTGGTCGGGCCAGATCAGGGCGGTCGGGTTGTTGGGACTGGCCAGCACGACCGCGCGCGTCTTGTCCTGGACGTGGGCGAGCACGTGGTGGGCGTCCGGCGTGAAGGGGTGTCGGAGGTGGACGCTGCGGCACTGGATGCCCAGCATCTGCGCGATTTTGGCGTAGGCCGGATAACCGGGCTCCACGATCAGCACCTCGTGGTGCTCGGGGTCGAGGGCGGTCAGAAGCGCGAGATAGAGCGCTTGCTGGGAGCCATTGGTGAGGCAGATCCGGTCCTGCGAAAGGCCGACGTAGTTGCCGACCGCGGCGCGCACCTCGTCGAAGCCGAGGTTGGGGGAATAGCGCATCCCGTTTCGGGTCACCCACTCGAGGGCGGCCTCGAGCACGGTCGGATCCGGCGGCAGGACGGGCTCGCCCAGCCCCAGGTCGAGATCGCCGGGCTTCTTGCGGGCATTCAGCTCACGGATGAGGGAGGGTTCGAGGGTCGTGAGTCGCGGGTTCATAGCTTTCAAGAATAACGGTTGACGAGGTGCCAGAGCAACAGGGCGGTATAGATCGACGCGATAGTGCAGAACAGGCTGGTCAGCAGCGTGTGCCCGATGACGAACGCGTGGCCTTCGGGCCAGTCCTTGTGCTCGAAAAAGAACGCGTCGACCAGGATGCGGCTCCACCAGAACAGCGCCGTGAGCGCCACGATGCAGAGGGCGGCTTTGTCTCCCTGGATCATCTCGGTTTTGAGGTTGAGCGTAAGGATGCCCAGGAGCGCGATCATCGAGAAGATGTAGCCGCCGTAGACCCACATCAGCTTGCGGTTGAGCGGCCTGAGGCGCTGCAGCTCGTTCTTCCAATCGAGCCGGTGGGGCACCTGGAAGCTGGCGGTGAGCACCAGGAAGTGGGCGGCGCCAGCGAGGGTGAGCAGCGTTTCCCAGGGATGGCTCGTTCGGAGCAGGTGGAGCAGCGGTTCTATCAGCGTGTGCCGGAAGGGGGCGTGGAAGAGCAGCGGCAGCGGGGCCAGAAGCCAGAACCAGGTCCAGAGGCGGCTCTTGATGTTGAATCGCATCAGTACGCCGTGCAGCGCGAAGTAGGCCATCGGGCCGCCCCACCCGCCTCCGGCGGGAAAGCTGATGGCGAGCTCGTGGAGGGCGCCGCTGATCAGGAAGAGCGGCAGGACGGCGTGTTTCTTGGGGAAGAGCGGGCGGAACAGGATGCGGTTCATCTCCACGAACGGCCCGTTCCACCTGCGGGTCCAGAACTCGTTGAGCGAGCGGCTTTTCAGGGGCGCGTCGAACAGGCGGGGGACTTTATAGCCGGCGAGCCGGTGGAGGCTGCTCAGCAGGTCGGAGAAGCCCAGGTGGACGGCTGTGAGGATGGCGGCCAGCGCCAGGAACGTATTTTGCGTCGTATTGGCGTTGATGAGCAGGGCGGCGAGGCCCCCGGCCATGGTGGGGAATCCGAGCACGAACCAGCGAGTCTCTTTCCAGGCTGGATCGGGCTCTCTGGTTTCGAAGGGCCGCGGATCGACGCCCGGCCAGGCGTAGCTGAACAGCAGCAGCCCGGTCGGGTCCTGGGTGTTCTGGCGCGGGCGCTTCAGGAGCGACCAGCCTTTGAGGCAGAAGAGCATCCAGGCGGACATCGCGAGGAGGCGCTGGGCGGGGTCGAGCTTCGCTGCGAGCGCGAATGCGAGGAGCGCGAGGCAGCTCAGCGGCCCGATGGCTTTGCGGAGTTTGTTGTCGGGCAGCGTCCAGGCCAGGACCATGAAGACGAACGGCGTCGCGAAGCAGGCAGCGAGAATGCTCATGGCCTGGGGTTCGCCGGTCCGCCGCGGATGTCCCATGCCTGGCCTGGACCTCCGCACTTCCTCGTGCGCGGGCGCGACTCATGACGTCTACCTGTCGTACGACATGCTCGTGTCGTGCGGGCGGGCGGCCCGGGCGGCCAACTTTTACGCAGCTGGAACTGCGTACGCAGCCGGGCAGGGGGTATACCGCCGGCTGGACTGCGTACGCACTTCCTCATGCGTATTTCGCCCGCCCCCGTCGTTGACCGATGCCTCTCACGACGTCCACCCGTCGTACGACCCGCAGATCCCCGTATACGCCCTTCCCCAAGTCGTACGATTCGAGTTCGTGCGTATACGGCCTGACGCAGGTCGTACGACATGCTCGTGTCGTGCGGGCGGGCTGCCCGTGCGGCCATTACGCAGTTGGAACTGCGTACGCAGCCGGGCAGGGGGTATACCGCCGGCTGGACTGCGTACGCACTTCCTCATGCGTATTTCGCCCGCCCCCGTCGTTGACCGATGCCTCTCACGACGTCCACCCGTCGTACGACCCGCAGATCCCCGTATACGCCCTTCCCCAAGTCGTACGATTCGAGTTCGTGCGTATACGGCCTGACGCAGGTCGTACGACATGCTCGTGTCGTGCGGGCGGGCTGCCCGTGCGGCCATTACGCAGTTGGAACTGCGTACGCAGCCGGGCAGGGGGTATACCGCCGGCTGGACTGCGTACGCACTTCCTCATGCGTATTTCGCCCGCCCCCGTCGTTCTCTCGCGTGACCGATGCCCCTCACGACGTCCACCCGTCGTACGACCCGCAGATCCCCGTATACGCCCTTCCCCAAGTCGTACGACTCGAGTTCGTGAGTATACGGGTCGTGCGACATCTGCTTGTCGTACGCGCGGTTCGAGGCTCTTGGTTCCCGTGCTATGATGCCCGGATGGACCCGAACAACAAGCTCGTCATGGGCGTCATCCGCATTTTCACCGCTCTCCACATCCTGGTTTACCGCCTGACCGGCGGCGCCGTCGGAGGCCTGATGTCGGGCTCTCCCGTGTTGCTTCTCACGGTGGTCGGCCGCAAGTCGGGCAAGCGCTTCACCGTGCCGCTCCTCAGCCTGAACCACGGTCGCTCCTTCGCCGTCATCGCCTCCTTTGGGGGCAGCGCCAAAGATCCCCAGTGGTGGCAGAACATGAGGCACGCCGGCGGCGCCTCCATCCAGGTCGGCTCCCACCGTTGGAAGGTGAGGGCCGAGCAGGTCGAGGGCGAGGAGCGGACCCGCATCTGGGAGGCGATGGCGCAGCTCTACCCGCAGTACAATGATTACCAGCGCAAGACCTCCCGTGTCATCCCGGTCGTCTTGCTGCACCCGCAGTAAAAAGAATCCACGTAGCGAAGGCGCAGCCCATGCAAGAACTCATCTCCGCCGCATTTCAAGACCGTGAGCTCCTCAAGGACCCGGCCCATCGGAAGGCCGTGTTCGACGTGATGGAGGAGCTCGACAAGGGCCGCCTGCGGGTGGCCGAGCCGTCCGACGACGGCTGGAAAGTCAACGCCTGGGTCAAAGAGGCCATCCTGCTCTACTTTGCCGTCACCGAGATGCGCGTGATGGAGGTGGGGCCGTTCGAATTCTACGACAAGATCCCGCTCAAATCGGACTGGGTGGCCGCGGGCGTGCGCGTGGTTCCGCCTGGAACGGCGCGTTACGGCTCGTTCCTCGAGCCGGGCTGCATCCTGATGCCGGGCTACGTCAACCTGGGCGCGCGCGTGGGGGCGGGCACGATGGTGGATACGTGGGCCACGGTCGGCTCCTGCGCCCAGATCGGCGCGGGGGTGCATCTTTCGGGCGGCGTGGGCATTGGCGGGGTGCTCGAGCCCCCTTCCGCCTCGCCGGTGGTCGTGGAGGATGGCGCCTTCGTCGGCTCGCGCTGCATCGTGGTCGAGGGGGTGCAGGTGGGGAAGGAGGCGGTGCTGGGCGCCAACGTCGTACTGACGGCCTCCACGCCCATCGTGGACGTGACCGGGTCGTCGCCGGTGATCACCAAAGGGCGCGTGCCGCCGCGGGCCGTCCTGATTCCGGGCTCGTTGCCAAAGGAGTTTCCGGCCGGGACCTTCGGGGTGACCTGTGCTTTGCTGATCGGCTATCGCAAGGAGTCGACCGACCGCAAGACCAGTCTGAACAGCGCCCTGCGCGACTTCGGCGTCGATGTCTGACCTGGCTCAGCGGACCCTGGAGCTGGTCTCGATCCCCAGCGTTTCGCGCGAGGAGGGCGATCTTTGCGCCCACGTCTGCCGGTGGGCGGGCGTCGAGCCCCTGTGGCGCTACAACGTGGTGCTGGAGGCTCCTTCGAGGGGGTTGCCGCGGGTGGGCCTGTTCGGCCACCTGGACACGGTGCTGCCGGCCGCGGATCAGCCCGTGGGCATCCAGGAGGGCCGGGTTTATGGGTGCGGCGCTTCGGACATGAAGGCGGGCCTGGCGTTCATGATGGAGGCCTGGGAGCAGCGTTATTTCTGGGGATGCGATCTGGTCTGCGTGTTCTATGACCGCGAGGAGGGTCCGGGCGAGGAGAACGGGCTCGAGTTCGTCATGGACAGGCTCCCCCCGATGGACCTGGCGATCGTGCTGGAGCCGACCTCGAACGAGGTGCAGAAGGGCTGCGTGGGGTCATTGCACGCGCGCGTGTCGGTGCGTGGCAAGCGGGCCCACTCGGCGCGTCCGTGGCAGGGCTCCAACGCGCTGTTCAACGCTTTGCCGTTGCTGCGTCGCCTGGAGGAGCACGCCGTGCGCGAGGTCGAGGTGGGTGGGTTGACGTTCCGCGAGGTGGTCACGCCTACGACGGCTGCCACGGTGAACTCGCGCAACGTGGTGCCCGACCATCTGGAGCTGAACGTGAACTACCGGTTCGCTCCGGGCAAGACGTGCGAGCAGGCGACGCGGGAGTTGCACGAGCTGGTGGGCTCGCTGGCTTCGGTGGAGGTGCACGACGCGGCGCCGTCGGGCGACGTGGCTTCGCACCCGTTGCTGGACGCCTGGATCGCCGCCAACGAGCTGAAGGTCGAGCCCAAGCAG
Source organism: Vulcanimicrobiota bacterium (assembly GCA_039809865.1). Classification (GTDB taxonomy): domain Bacteria; phylum Vulcanimicrobiota; class Xenobia; order Xenobiales; family QWHO01; genus QWHO01. The sequence goes on along the minus strand of JBDHVW010000001.1, from coordinate 235,286 downwards.
GCCTGGACGGACGTGGCGCGCCTGACCTCGCGCGGGATCCCGGCCGTGAACTTCGGCCCGGGCGACCCCGCTCAGGCCCACCAGGCCCGCGAGCACGTGGAGATCGCCGCGCTGGAGCGCGGGTGGCCGCTGCTGGAGAAGCTGCTGGGGTGATCCGCGTGCACGGGGTCGGCAAACGCCTTCAGCAGCGCCGCACGCGTCAAGCTGGAGAAGCTGCTGGGGTGATCCGCGTGCACGGGGTCGAGCCCGGCATGAGCCTCGAGGACGTGGCCCGGCTTCACGGCTACCGCTGGGAGCGGACCTTCGAGCGCTACGGGGCGACCTACCACTGGAAGAACGTCGGGTTGAAAGTGCATTGGTGCGAGGAGCGCATCGTGCTGCTGCACGGCGACGAGGTAACTCTCGACGAGCGGGTCGTCAGGGCCGGGGACCCGATGGAGGCGTTCTACCCCGAGTTCGAGGACGCGGAAGGCTGGCGTGACTTTCGGACCGGCTCCACAGAATGGCTGCGAGCCTACTCGCTGGATGGTGGGCGGACTTGCGCTCGGTTCACCTACCCGCTGGAGCGGATTCATCCCGTCCGTGAGGAGCCGGAGGACAATCAGTCGTCAGTGCTGATGGCTGAGGAGCATCAGCGTCGTCTGATTGAGAGGATTCTTGGCAGCGAGGTGCCGCTGCTGGTGCGGGTCAACGGGATTGAGTTTGGCGCAGCGCGCGCGGATGTCGAGAGGCACCTGGGCAGCCCGTTTTTCGAGTCGGCTTTGGGCTCGGGTGTGCGCCGGTGCGACTACGAAGATGTGTGCATTTCCTACGCCGAATGCGGGCGAGCGCTCATCTTGCGAGGCAAGAAGCTCCAGGTCGACACCTGGCATTTCGCGGCCGGCGATCCGCTGTTGTGGATCGAGGAGAGGTTCGAGCTGAGCCGCGGTCGAGTTTTTCGGGTCGCTCCCGGTTGGAAGCTCAGGGTCGCAGGACAGGGCGCTCTCTGTTCCGAGTTCGAGTTTCCCAGCCTGTCTTTGGTGTTGTGATCACAGTCGGCGGCGTGGCCCTGGGGATGACCGCTCGCGAGGTGCGCGCCGAGCTGGGCGAGCCGGTCTCCGCGAGCGGTGCGGTGTGCGTGTTTGCCGGGCCCTGCGTGGTGGAGTTTCGCGACGGCGTCGTGGGGATGGTGCACGGGCGGCCCCTGCGCGTGGACGGCGCTCAGTTCGAGCTGCGTTGCCCCGTGTCCGCCCTCGAGGCCGTGCTCGGCGCGGGCGAGCGCGAGGCGACCCGCTCGCCCCGGTCGATCCGCCACGCGTGGCGCGAGCACGATTTGCGGGTAGGCGAGTCGCAGCAATACCCGGGCGAGTGCCTCTCCTTCACGCTCGGCCGCCCCGCCGCTTCCTGACGGCCGCTCGCGCTCAGGAATACGCAGTCGGAGCTGCGTTGGCCGCCCGGGGCAGCCGGCCCGCACGACACGAGCATGTCGTACGACAAGCGTAAGGCCGTATACGCACGAACTCGGGTCGTACGACGTGGGGAAAGGCGTATACGGGGATCTGCGGGTCGTACGACGGGTGGACGTCGTGAGAGGCATCGGTCACGCGAGAGAACGACTGGGGCAGGCGAAATACGCATGAGGAAGTGCGTACGCAGTCCAGCCGGCGGTATACCCCCTGCCCGGCTGCGTACGCAGTTCCAACTGCGTAAAAGTTGGCCGCCCGGGCAGCCCGCCCGCTCAACACGAGGATGTCGTACGACTTGCGTAAGGCCGTATACGCACGAACTCGAATCGTACGACCTGGGGAAGGGCGTATACGGGGATCTGCGGGTCGTACGACGGGTGGACGTCGTGAGAGGCATCGGTCACGCGAGAGAACGACGGGGGCGGGCGAAATACGCAGAAGGAAGTGCGTACGCAGTCCAGCCGGCGGTATACCCCCTGCCCGGCTGCGTACGCAGTTCCAACTGCGTAAAAGTTGGCCGCCCGGGCAGCCCGCCCGATCAACACGAGCATGTCGTACGACCAGAAAATGTCGTACGACAAGCGTAAGGCCGTATACGCACGAACTCGAGTCGTACGACGGGTGGACGTCTTGAGTCGCGCGGCGCGCGGGGGCCGCGCCGGCAGGCGAGAGCGGGCGAAATACGCATGAGGAAGTGCGTACGCAGTCCAGCCGGCGGTATACCCCCTGCCCGGCTGCGTACGCAGTTCCAACTGCGTAAAAGTTGGCCGCCCGGGCCGCCCGCCCGCACGACACGAGCATGTCGTCCGACACGAGCATGTCGTCCGACACGAGCGAGTCGTACGACAAGAAGATGTCGTACGACTCGCGTAAGGCCGTATACGCACGAACTCGAGTCGTACGACGTGGGGAAGGGCGTAAGCGGGGATCTGCGGGTCGTACGACGGGTGGACGTCGTGAGAGGCATCGGTCACGCGAGAGAACGACGGGGGCGGGCGAAATACGCAGAAGGAAGTGCGTACGCAGTCCAGCCGGCGGTAAAGCGCTCGCCCGACTTGCGGCCGACCACCGTGAGGCCCAGTTATACTTCTTCATGGCCGGCTCCGGGATCGTCAGCATCCTGAGGGTGCTCCGAGCGCATGTTCATCCCCCGGCAACATCTCCACCCCCTGATTCAACGCTCCCTTGACGCATCGGGGCCGACCTTGTCGTTTCATGGTACCAGCCCGAAGCGAGGAGGTCCCGATGCGAGTTCAATCCACCGAGAGGTTCGGCGTCAACGTCCCCAACTACACCGGCCCGGAAGACGGCCTGTCCCGCCGCCGCTTCCCCTCCGTGCTCGGCCCCCTCAACCGGCTGCTGATCGCCGGCTGCTACCGACTGGAGGCCGACGGGCTGGACAACTTTCCCCAGGACGGCCGTCACGTCTACTGCCCGACCCATCCCAGCTACTTTGACCCCCCGCTGATCGCCAGCCTGACCGAGCGCGACATGCGCTATATCGCCAACGTCAACGTCTTCGACGGCGTGCGCGGGCACTTCATGACCTGGGGCGGGGCCTTCCCGGTGCATCGCGACGCCGCGCGAGTCAAGACGCTGCGCCACGCCGTCGAGGTGCTCGAGCAGGGCAAGGGCCTGTGCATCTTCCCCGAGCACAACGTGGTGGCCGACGAGGCCCGCATCCCCGACCAGGTCAACCCGCTCAAGAAGGGCGCCGCCTACTTCGCCCTGCGGGGCCACGCCGAGTCCATCGTGCCCATCGCCATCGACTACCAACCGGGCGTCAAACCCCAACTTGCCGCGCGCACGGCCGCATCCCTGGCCGTGGCCGTGACCGGAGCGCTGGCGGCCGCCTGGGGCGGACCGACGGCCCGCATCGCGGTCGCCGCCGCCGCGGGCGCCCTGGCGGGAGCCTACACGGGCGGCAAGCTCATGTTCGACAGCGTGCCCAATCCCGGGGCCTACGACCCCTTCCCCAAATACTTCGCCACCTTGCGCGGAGGCGCGGCGGGCGCGGCCCTGGGAGCAGCCGTGGCCGGCTTTGCCACGGCCTACGCCGGCGACGTGGCGGCCGGTCTGAGCGGCCTGGCCGGGTTTGCCGGCGCCTGCGCCCTGACACGCGCCTGGCAGGGCCGCCCCGTGGCCCGGGTGCTGGTCGGAGAGCCTCTCAAGGTCGCCCCCTACCAACAGGAGGCGCTCCGCACCGGAGTCGACCGCCTCACCCAGGACCTGCACGCGGCTCTGGGCCGGACCTCCCAACAGCTGACCGGCGTTCCCTACGCCGCCGACGCCCCCCGGATTCATGTCGAGCCAAACAACAAAGGAGAGAACCAATGACCATCACCAGCCTGACCCAGATCACCAACAACACCACTCCCCAGCGGGCCCAGAGCGCGCCGGAGCCAGAGCCCGAGCCCAGAGACCGGGTCGACCGTGGCGTCATCCATGAAGCGGCCAGCCGGACCCTCGGCCTGGCCAGCGGCCTGGCGCTGAGCTTCAACCGCATGATCGAGGGCGGATGCGCGGGCGCCGGCCAGGGCGTCGTCAAGGCGACCGGCATCGAGGGAGAGCAGTCCGAGATGGCCTTCAAAGTGGCCATGGGAGCCAACCTGGCCGTCAGCGGCGCCCTGGCCGGCGGACTCGGCTACGAGTCCCTGGCCCTGAGCCCCGCCCAGGGCGCGGTCGCCGGAGCGGTCACCAACACCATAATCGGCCAGACGGACTGGCAGGCCAGCCCGCCGAGCTTCCAACAGCGCGTCCGCGGGACCGCCACCGAGTGGGTCGATTCCAGCCTGAGCAAGCTGCCCCCGTCCCTCTCCCAGGACCAGGGCCTGGCCGCGCGGGTCGTTCGCGGGGTCGTGGGCGAGGTCGTGGGCCTTTCGGCCGGCGTCTACGCCACCGCCACGGAGCTGCCCAAAACGTTCCAGGACGGCTACGCCTGGGGCACCGACAGCGTCGACAAGATGGCCGCCTGGATGGCGCCCGCGCCGGACGGCGAAAAGTCGTGAGAATCGCGGCCCTGACGACGGCTCCGGCCTACTTTACAGCGCGCGCGGCGGCGAGTCCCGGCCAGCCGGAGCCGCTCGACAGGGCCGACCTCTCGGCTCCACCTCCCAATCCCTGGCCGGCCCTCGCCGCCGCCGGCGTGCTGAGCCCCAACGGCGTCAGCGGGCCGGTCGGCGCCGTGCTCCAGGGACAACTGCGCCAGGATTTCCTGGAGACTCTGCGCCGCCTGGAGAAGGGCGGAGTCCAGTTCCACGAGCAATACAATCGCTTTCTCCTGTCTCCCAGCTATCCGGAAGTGACCGCCGAACGGGCCCTGAACGTGCTGGAAGAGAGTCCCCAGAATCTGTGTCTGAGCCGACCCGGCAAAGAGGTGCACAACGCCTCTCTGCAAGAGCTCAAGATGCTCGACTGCGATCTGGGCGCCGGTCCCCAGATTCTGAGCCCGGACGAGCGGGCGACCTGGGAAGCCGCCCGCAGCCTGAAGGAGGCGGGATTCCAGCTCCGCTACTACTACCGCGACGAGTCGTTGGGCCAGATGGTCCAGCGCCTCGGTCGCGGAGAGCAGCTCCAACTCGAGAAGGACAAACAGATCCTGGTCGTCAGCTCCTTCCAACAGATGGCGGCGGCGGACTTCTTCTACGGCTCGGGCCAGGAGACCAACTTGCTGGAGCGGCCCGAGGAAGCGCGACGCCTGAGGCAAGCAGAGCGCCAGGGAGTCGAGCTCCTGGACGACACCACGCCGATTTCTGCCTACAACGTCCACATCGAGCCCCCCGAAGAGCTGGGAGCGCGCCTGGGGAAGGGGATCGCCGTCTCAATCGACGCCTCGCAGTTGCAGGACCTCCCGGCCCTGACTGCGCGTCTCACGGAGCTGGACGCGATCGCCCAGCGCGTCCTGGCGCCGGCCTATGCCCGGCACGACGCGATGCCGGTCTATTTTCCGACTGTGGATGCCCGGTTTGGAGCCGAAGTCACGGCCGCCGCCACGGCCGAGCTGGTGCAGGCCTCCCGCAACTCCGGCAACGTCAGGCCTCTGGCCGACCGGCTGATGGACGCCGCCAGCGACGATTACGACCTGGCAGCCAAAGCCGTGGCGGTGGGCCGGGTGCTGCGCGCCTCGGGAATGGAAGAAGCTCAGGACTGCGCCGATCAGATGGCGCGGCTCAAGCGGACTCGCGCGCTGACCCCGCGCCAGAACGAGGAAGTGCAACAGCTGTATCCCCGCATCCTGGGCGCCACCGGCACTTTCAGCGGCTCGCTGCAGGCTCTGGACTTGCTCCGGCTGCCCGTCACCGACGAGACACGCGACGACCGACTGGCCAGCTTTCTACGCCTGGCCGCCACCCGTCCCTCTGAAGCTGTCGACCTGTATCGCTCGGTCCTGGCCGAGCGGGCGCCCTCCGAAGGGCTGCAGGTCACGGAGACCCGCATGCGCCGGCTGCTGGCTTCGGTCCAACCGGATCAGACCGCCGACCTGGCGCTGGAGGCTTTCTGCTTCATCCAGTCCGGACTGCGCGAGGGGCAGTACAGCTCGTCCCGCGCCGACGAGATGGCGGATACGTTTGCCACCCAGATGGTGCTGCACGCCGACCCGGAGCGAGCCATGGCGGCGATCGTGGCCCAATCGGGCAGCGCGAGCAGCGTCGAGCAAAGGGAGGACTCGGTGCTGGTAGGCGGAGTGCGGGTCCGGCGCAAAAACTGACCTCAGTTCATCATCCGTTCATCTCACCCCCCCCGGATTCAACGCTCCATCAACGCGAGCGCACCGCTCTTCTGTTTTCATGTTTGTGAGCCGAAAAAGAACGAAGGAGCTATGAGACGATGCTGGTGACCTCACATTCTTACCTGACCCGCCCGACGGCGGCCACCCAACCCCAGGGCTATAAGGCCGCCACCGTGGAGTTGGAAGGGCTTCCGCAGGAAGCGGACACCCACTACTCGGACGGCACCCCCCGCTCCGACCTGTCGGACTCCGCCCAGATCAAGTCCGACCATCCCACCTCGCCGCTGGGCAAAGTCGTCGCCGGAGTGATGCTGGGAGCCGGGGTCTGGACGGTGGCCAACATCGCCTCCCAGGTGGCCTCCGCCGGTCCGGCGGGCGTGGCCCTGGCCGCCGGGGCCCTGGTGGCCGGCTACGCCGCCGCCGACCTTTCCAGCGGGATCTTCCACCACTGGGTGGACAATTACCCGACCCCGGAGACTCCGGTGGTCGGCAAGATGGCCAAAGAGTTCCAGGAGCACCATTTCCGCACCTACGATCTGCTGGAGGTCTCCTTCCTGGACAACTGCGTCAATGCCGGGCGCTTCCTGGCTCCCATGATGGGGCTGGTGGCCGCAGCCAACCCCCACTACGCGGTGGCCGCCAGCGCTATGGCCTTCCTGACGGGTGGCTACCTGGCCCAGGGCTCGCACCGCTGGACCCACATGAAGACTCCCCCGCCCGTGGGCCGACTGATGCAGGCCGTGGGGCTGGCCCAGAGCAAGGAGAGCCACGCCCGGCACCACCGCATGCCCTGGAGCGACAACTACTGCATCGTCAACGGCATGTGGAATCCGCTGCTGAGCAAGACCGACTTCTGGCGCAAGCTCGAGAACGTCTACCACCAGGCCACCGGGATCGAGCCCAAATCGTGGCGGGATCCAGGCGTCAAGCAACTGGCTCTGGGGGAGATCAGCAAGGCGGAGTTCCTGGCTCACCAGAAGGAGAATCGCAAGATCTTCTCCGAGGTGATCTCAGACGAGAGAAAGTTCTGGCGCGAGCAAGACCAGGCGCGGCGCGAAGCGCTCCAGTAGAGTCATGCAGATCCTGCCGCAAACCGCGACTCGGGTGGTCGTCCGAGAGCCGCGCGGAGACAAGACACTGACCTACTCGCGCCAGTTGGACGGCAGCGTGGATTGTCCGGATGCCCATCACGACTCCGGCTGGGCCCACAAGCTGTCCGACTGGATGGTGCCCGAGAACCTGGCTCACAGCGTGAGCCGCGACTACGTTCCCTACCGCAAGTGGCACGTGGCCCGCGACTTCCTGGGGGCTTTCGGGGGGACGGCCTCCATGGCCGCCGTGATGACCGCCGTGGGCCCCGCCAACGCGGGGCTGGCGGCTCTGAGCATCGCCAGCGTGACGGTCGCCAACGTGACCTGGCTCAAGGACCGCATCGGCCAGGCGAGCCACATCGCGGCCACTCCCATCGCGCGGGTGGCCGAGCGCAATCCGCGCGCCTGGATGATGGCCGGAGACGTAATCCAGAACGTGGGCACGGTGCTGGATGCCTCCACGGCCATCCTCCCGCCGCTGGTGTACTATCCGCTCTTGACCGGAGTCAGCGTGGCTCGCTCCGTCTTCGGAGCGGCCACGGCGGCGGCCGGGGCCAACATCGTGCCCCGCATGGCCCTGCGCGGCAATCTGGGAGAGCTCTCGGTCAAGAACGGCAACCAGTCCACCGTGGCCACCTTTCTGGGCGCCACGGCGGGCATCGCCACCCTGGGCGCTCTCACCGCCACGCTCGGCTTCGGCCATGCGGTCCTGGTGGTCTCGAGCCTGGGAGCCGCGGGCAGCCTCTTCGCCCAGTACAAGATGCTGCGGACGCTGGAATACAATCCGGTCAGCGAAGCCAGCTTGCGCCGCATTCTGAGCCACATGGACACGCACAACGGGGAGGTGCCGCATCCCGACCGCATGATGGCCGGGTTGTTCCACCGGGATCGTATCACCGCGGGCGACCGCGTGCTGCCCGTGTTGTCCGACCCCAGCTTCGCCGAGCTCCGCTTGAAATACCAGGACCGCCCCTACATCCTCACGCTGGTGGAAGGGCGACCCTATCTGGTCATGAAGCACGACGAAGCTCACCAGGACCGTCCTCCCAAGACGGAGAGCCCCCTGCCTCCGGGGGAGCGCCTGGCTCAGGTCCAGGGAATGTTCCAGGCGGTCACGGCCGAGCGTCTGCTGGAGTCGACCGAGTTCCAGCGCCGGAGCAAGTCCGAAGGTCTGGATCGGGCTCGTCAGTGGGTGCTGGACGAAAGCTTCCGGCGCACCCCCTCGGATATCCGCCCCTTCATGCAAGACTTGCGCGAAGCCGGGTGGAGCGTCGATATGGTGCGATTCCGGGGCGAGGAGCGGCCGGTCGTAATCGAGGACCTTCAGGGTTCTTTTAAGGCCGCATGAGATGATGGGGCGTGACCATCGGCAGGATATCCTCGTTCGTTCGACCCGTCCGTGCGGCCCGCGCCGAGGCGGCGCGCCCGGACATTCTCGACGAGCTGCTCGACCCGCGAAACGCATGCCAGGTGCTCCGCGACGAGCTGCGCGGCGTGCTGGCGACCTATTCGCCCGAGCAAATCGAGAAGCTGCGCGGGGCGGGTTACCGGATCCATTACCGCTGCCTCCCCGACACCATCGGGGGCATCCAGAACGGCTATAAGAAGCGCATCGACCTGAACCCCAACTGGGCGCCCAACGAACGGCGACGCGCGGCGCTGCACGAGATCGCCCACGCCCTCGACTTCCTCAAGCGGCAGGCCAGGCTGGGGCCGATCCAGCGCCTGCTGAGCCGCGTGGACAAGCCGTTCGACTCCCAGACGGATCCCCGCCTCGAGCATCTCTACCGCGGATACCTGGCCCGCACGGCCACGCCCCAGACCCAGCCGACCGAATGGCAGAAATGGGCCAGCGAGGCCAGGACGCCAATCATGGCCACGCTCGCGGCCACGGGTGCGGCGCTGGTGACCTTTCCGTCGGCCGCTCTGGTGGTGGCCGCGGCCGGAGCGGCCTGGACCGTCAAGACGCTGGGCGAGGAAGTCTTTGCGCCCCGCGAAACCGACCGCTTCCACGAGGCGCGAACGTTCCCGCCCGACGCCGCCGACCACGTTTTCAGCGAATACGCCGCCCGCGCCCACAAATCTTACGAGTATCTGGCCGAAGGGGTGGCCTTCTACCATAACAACGCAGCCGAGCGCGAGTTGCTCCGCCAGCGCGACCCGGGACTTTTCGCCTACGTAGAGGAGTGGAACCGGGTCGGCTGAGAAGCGTGGGTCGTGGATCTCCTCCCTCGCCCACCTGAGACCTTCCTGGGCCGTGAGCGCGAGCTCGAGCGCCTGGGCGACGTGCTGGCCCATCGGCATCTTTTCCTCATTACCGGACTGGCGGGCATCGGCAAGACGTCGCTGGCACTGGCCCTCTTGAACCGCCAACCCGGCCGGCGCGGCGCGTACGTGCGCTGCCTGCCCGATTGGGGCCTGGAGGAGCTGGCCGCGGCCCTGGAGGAGCTCTCGGGCGGAGAGCTGGGCGCGGCCACGGCGCGTGACCGCCTGCTGATCCAGATCCGCTGGCTGAACCAGAGCGATCGGCTGGCGGTCATCGACGACGCGCACCTGCTGCGCCCGGCCGAGCTGGATACTCTGGTCAAGCTGCTGCAGACCTACCTCTCGGCCCGGGTGGTGCTGGTCTCGCGCGAGGATCTGCCGGTCGCGCCGCTGGATCGAGTGGACGTTTTCGAGCAGCGCCTCGAAGAGCTGCCGCCCCCGATGGCCCGACTGCTGCTGGAACGCTTGCTCAGCCTGCATCCAGGCCAGGAGAGCGAGCGGGCCCGGCTGGCCGACCTGGCCGCCGCCACCGGCGGTCACCCGCTCCTGATCAAGCTGCTGGCCAGCCTCATCGTGAGTCACACTCTGCTGCCGGGCAAGCTCAGCGAGCCACCGGCCGCGGTCCGCGAATATCTCCTGCGCGAGGTGCTGGGCCAGGTCGGGCCCGAGGAACGGCGAGCGCTCGAGCTCCTGGCTCTCAGTCCCACGCCGCTCGCGCCCGAAATGCTGGGAGCCGCGCTCGAGCCTCTGGAGCGGCGCTTTCTGGTGCAGCGCGCTGCCCAGGGCAACGTCTTGCTGCACCAACTGCTGGCCGGTCAGGTGGCCGCCTCCCTGGGCGATGCGGCGCGGCGCGAGCGTTGCCTGGAGCTGGCCGAGAGCTTTGAGAGCCGGGGCCAGGCGCAGGCGGCGTTCGAGCTCTACCTGGGCGCGGGCAATCCGGCTCGGGCCCGCGGCATCCTGGAGGAGGGGGCGGCGGGTCTTTGCTCGCGAGGACAGTACCAGTTCGTCATCGCAGCGGTGGACCGGGTGGGTCGCCCGGAAACGCTGGCCGTCGTGCTGGCCAACGCCCTGGGCTGCGTGGGACGCTCGCAAGAGGCGGAAGATCTTCTGGTCGAGCGCGCCGACTCCGACCTGAACGCTCGCACGGCTCTGGCCGGGGTCTATCTCAACACGGGTCGGTACACGCTGGCGGTGGAGCTCTACCGCCGGGCTCTGGAGAGCTCGGACCGGGACGCGCGCCTCAAGTGCTTGAACTACCTGGCCCTGATCCAGGCGTTCCGCGGCCAGCTCAGGGAGGCTCGCGAGACCGTGGACCAGAGCCTGCAACTGGCCCGCGAGCCGGCCGCGCGCGCCCACGCGTTGCGCATCTCGGCCACGGTCGAGGCGCTGGCCGGGCGCTACCAAACGGCCCTGGAGCAGGGTCAGGAGAGCCTGCAACTGGCGCGGGAGCTCTCCATGGCCAAGATCAGCGGCCTGGCCTGCTTTCCTCTGGGATTGGCCCAGCTGGGCCTGGGGCGCCGCGCCCAGGCGGCCTCGACCTTCGAGGATGCCCTGCGCGATTCGCGCCTGATGGGCGATACCCACCTGGCGGGCTGGTGCCTGGTCGGGCTGGGGCTGGTCCAGCGCTCGGCCGAGCCCTTCCGCGAAGCGGTCCAGCAGTTCCAGATCTACGGCAACAAGATGGGCGAGGCGATGGCCCGCGCCGGGGCCGCCACCTTGTGCCCGGAAGAGGGAACCCTGGCCGAGGTGGCCGCGCAGGCCCGCCAACTCGGCAATCCCTGGCTTGAGGCGGAAGTGCTGCGGGGACTCGGCGAGACGCGCCGGGCCCAGGAAGTGGAGGCCTCGCTGGAGCTGCCCGGACCCGAGGCCGTCTGGCTGCTCCGGCCGCTGCGCGAGGCCGAGCCGGCCGAGCCCCTGGAGCGATTGCGCGTGCAGTTTCTGGGCGACGTGCGCCTGAGCGCGGGGCGCAAGATCGTCACCGAGAGCGACTGGCCCACCCGCAAAGCCCTGCGCCTCTTCGCCCTCTTGGCCCACCGGCGGGGAGCGAGCCACACCGACGACGCCCTGGTGGAAGCGTTCTGGCCCGATGTCGATCCCAAGCGGGGCCGCAGCAACCTTCGCCACGCGCTGCACCAGATCCGCACCATTCTGCGCCAGCTGGGCTTCGAGGAAGAAGTCATCCAGCGCAGCCGCAAGTCGGGCACCGTCGAGCTCTGGCTGGACGGCTCGCTCGACCTCGAAGAATTCGAGACCAGCCTGATGGCGGCGGCGAGCCGCCTGGCCGAGGGGGCCGAGTCGGCCGAGCTGCTCCAGAGCGCGCTGGAGCTCTACCGAGGAAATTTCCTGGCCAGTTTCGACGAGCCCTGGGTGGAGGGACCGCGCGCCCACTACCAGGAGCTGCGACTGCGGGCCCACCATCAGTTGGCCCGCTGCCGCCTGGCGCTGGGCGAGGGCGACCTGGCCGAGCAGAGCGCGCGAGCCGGACTGGCCCAGGACGACCTGCGCGAGGAGCTGCACATCGACCTGATCGAGGCTCTGGCGTTGCAGAACCGTAAGGGCGAGGCTCTGCGTCAGTATCGCGAGACGCTGGCCCACTTCGAGAAAGAGCTGGGGGTGATCCCCCGCAGCTTCGAGACGGTCTACCCGCTGCTGGTCACCTCTTAGCGCTGAGGGTCGCGCACCATCGTGGTGCTGCGCAGCAGACGGCCATCCTCGGCATACTCGGTGATAAGAATTCGGTTGGCCTTCCGATCTTCGACCGGTTGGCCCGATTCGTCCACCGCCAGCTTGACCACCCGGGCGATCGCGATCACCTCGCAGCCGGGCTCGAAGTCATTCACCCTCAAGCCGTCGAGCAGGTAGACCTCGCGGCTCGAGGCGGGTAATTCCTCGGCGAGTTGGGTCGAGTTCGTCAGGCCCGTGTTACCGTCAATGAACTCGATCGAGCGCACTCATTGCCATCCCTGATTGTGGTAAATCCGATCCACGCCCGGGGCCCGGTTGGGATGCTCCCTGGCGAAGTCGGCCACTTTGCCCTGCGAGCGAGCGCGCATATAGGCCATCCAGGATTCGGCGAAGTCCTCGCCCTCGTGCCTCGTGCTGTAAGCGCGATTCTCCCCGGTCAAGGGCCCGTCGATCGCATTGCCGTCCTTCTTGGACTGAGCGTCCCAGCCGGCGGGCACGTTCCAGTGGTTGGGGTCCGGGCCCGGCTCGGGGGACTTGATGAACGGCGAGAGCGGGAGGAGCGCAAGCGTGGCAATCGTCGAGGAAGCCGAATTGCGTTGTCCTTCGCGCGAGGCTCGCTCGCCAATCAGATGTCCCGTTTCGTGATTAAAGGTGCCTTCATTCACGTTGCGCGTGCCCGACCAGAAATCGATACGGTGGCCGCCCGCGGTCGCCGCGGACTGAAAGTCTTTGATGCCGTACCTCTTTCCAGCCTCTGCGTCGCCGGGAAAGTGCCCCTCGTTGATGGCCACGTGCTTCAACTCCCCCCGCAGGTGGGGAGGCGTCATGCTGTGGTAGTCGGCCAGCCTGGCCAGGGACTCGGTCTGCCTGAAGCCGGGCGGCGCCGAGACGCTGAACTCGTCCTGGCCCACGCGCACCCGATAATTATCTGAATTCGGGCCGCATCCAAGCATGGTGATCTGGACGTCCTGGCGCACTCCATCCGAGTTCACCAGCTTCATGGGCTGACCGCTCCGTATTCCTTCTGCGAGAACCGCTTCGCGCACCAGGCCTTCGGTAGAGCGCGGGAAAGGCGGGAAGCCCGGCTGGGGGTCGGGTCGCTGATCGGGCGGAGTCCGAAGCTCCCGGCCTCCGGGGAGGGAGACCTTGCCTTGACTCCCCGTAAGCCCCGCGACGACGCGCACATATTCGGCCGGCTGGCCGGACCTGGCGTCCTGCTCGAGGGCCGCGCTCCACTCGCGCCTGGCAGGCCACCCGGGAGGCGGGCTCAGCGTGTTCAAAACCTCTCCGTAAACCTGGGAGCCTTCAAAGCCTTTGCCAGACTGTTGGCCTCTCAGCCGGTGCAGGTTGGTCAGAAGGGTGTCGCCGCGGCTGTCCACCGACGTGAGCCGCCCGTTGGCGAGCAGGGCCGAGACCCGGTTGTCCACCGGCGCCACGGGCTCGCCGATCCCGGTCGCAACCGAGAGCGCCGCGGCGCGTCGGCTGTCTTTGGGCGCGGCCAGGTCCAGGAACTGCTCCTTCTGCTGGGCCGACAGCCTGTTGAAGTTCGGGTCATTCGAGAACTGGTTGGCCGTCGACCGCTGAACTCTGGAAGCAATTTCCGGCTTGCTCAGCTTTTCGTCGGCATACACAGTGAGAGCCCGCTCGACCTTTGAGTAAGGCGTGCTCATCATCCCCGTCCCCATCTGGGACCCCGGCTGCGGGGCATCCGACGGAGGGCGATGCAGGGTCTCGCCATTGGCGAGCTTGACCTGCCCGTCGCGCATCAGTCCGTTGGCGACCCGCGCGTATTCCGAAGGCTGAGCACCGGTGAACTTCGAGCTCAGGGTCTGGATACCCATCATCGGAGGCTGCGGAGCCCCCAGGGCGGCCGAGAGGGTTGCCTTCGCCTCAGGGTAGTGGCTTTGCTGGATGTCCTGGAGATTCGAGAGCAAAGTCCGTCCCTGGCTGTCCTTGTTGCCCAGTTGGCCGGCCTGAAGCAGATTGTAGAGGTTCGTCCGATCACCGAACGCCTGGAGCCGTTCCATCGACTGCTTGTCGCCACTCCCGTGGGGAAAAGGACCTGGTTCCTTCGCCCCGGCGTCCACCCGGGTCCCGGGCGGTACCAGACCGCGCGCCAGAGCATCGAACTGCTGGCGTTGCCGCGGGTCCAGCTTCCCGTAGGCTTCCTGCAGGTTACGCGTCTTCAACTCGTGCTCGAGGATGGCTTTCGGGTCCGTGAGGACGCCGCGCGCCTCGCCCGCAGCCCTGGATTGACGACTCAGGGCCTCTTGCGGGGCGGAGGTGGCCACCTGGGGTGCCCGGCCGCGCAAGGTCTCGACCGGCACCGCGGCGGTGGCGGAGGACTCGCCCGGGTGAGAAGGGGCGTTTGGCCCCGTTTGCTTTGGGGTGGCGGGCTGGCTCCGGACCGGATTCTTGACCGGCTGGTTACCGATTTCAGGGATGGCCATACCCAGGTTATCCCGCGCCGAGCGGACCTGTCTACGGGTCCTGGCGCTTCCTCACGACCACCGCGCCGACGCGCACCTGGCTCCCGGTCTCCCCGATGGCGGAAGAGGGCGAAGCCGTTTCGAGCGCCTTTTCTGGCTCGGTCCCGCTGAGGAGGGCGGTCACGTAGTTGGGGAAGACCTCCCCGAAGCGATCCCCGGCGCGGTCGCGCAGCGCTCGGAAGAGGCGACCGGCGTCGTCGGGCCGCTCGAGGGAGACGAGGGTGGTCAGCAGGGTGGAGAACTCACCCTCGTAGCCCTTCAGCACGGGGAAAACCTGGCGGGCGCTCCTCTCCAGACTGTGGGGACGCAAGATTCCCAGGAGCTCCCGGTAGCGGCGGGTGGCGTCGAGCGCCGGCTCGCCCTGGGCGGCCCCCGAAAGGAGCGCGGGCAGGTCCTCATCGGGCTGGGCTCCCTGCCCGATGAGCTCGCGCGAGGCCTCGGCGCAGTCCTGGCCCGACCAACCGCGCAGGCGCGCCAGGGCCCAGGCGGTCACGCTCTCGAGGCGACCTTCGGAGATGCCCTGCTGGAACGCCTCGCGGTAGGCTGCCAGAGCGACGTGGGGCTCGGCCACGAGTTCCAGAGCGGCCAGGTCGCTCTTGGGCCTGACCCGGGAGCTGGCCTTTCCGGCCGCCAGGACGGACTTCGCCAGCTCGAGATGCTCTGGCAGGTGGGGCTGGGGCTGCGAGAACTTCTGCTCCAGCAGCTCTCGCGCTTCGCTCGGGCGGCTCAGGCGAGCCAGAGCCACATACTGGCGCTGGCGCTCGCCGTAGGGGAGCTGCCAGAATCCCTGGCCCGGGACGTTCAAGAAGCGCTCGGCCTCGTGAACGTCGTCCCACCCCAGCTCCCGGGCGATGGCAGCGCAATGCTCCAGCCCGGTCAGCAGGTCTTGCCCCTGCAAGCCATCCTGGGCCAGGCTTTCCAGACAGGGGACCGAGGAACGCAGCTCTGCATCTCCCAGAGCCAGGAGCGCGTCCGCGCGCTCGTGCGCGGTCAAGCCGGTGTCGGGTAGCTCGAGGACATCCAACAGATGCTCGACCGTGCTCGAGCTGACGGTGTCACGGGTCAGCAGCGCGTCCAGATGCTGGTCCACCAGGGCCCGACGAGCCCGAAAACGCTCCAGGCCGAGCTGCAGCGCCTCTGGGCCGGGTTTGTTGATGACGTGCAAGACGAGTTGCCGATACGCGAGTTTGGCCTCGCCCGCGGTGGCCTCGACGTAGAGCACGGTCGGGTCGACCCCCAGTTCGGTCGCCATCTCCCCCACCTTCTGGGCGAATTCCACATCGGGCACGGAGCGTTCGTCGTGGCTCACTTTGTAGTAGTCCTCGGCCCGCAGACCGGCCCTTTTCAAGAAGAGCGAGTCTTTCCTACCGGGCGGATGGACCCAGGCATGTGATCCCGAAATCACCATGTCCCGAAAAGACTTCAGGGTGCCGTACTGAAACTCGTAGCCCGCCTCCAGCAGGTTGCGCATGGCCCGGGCCTCGTGGGGATGAGCCGTCACCTCCGGCTCGGACTGCTTGAGCACGATCGCATCCAGCGCGGCGAGGTGCTCGAGGGTCTCCAGTTGGACCCCCCAGCCCACGCCGGGCTCATAGAGAGTGATCGGCTGCCCCAACTTGCCCATCACCTCATGGCTGGTCAGCTCGACCTCGTCGCTGCGATGCAACAGGCCCTCCCAGAAGGCCGCGGGGCGCGTAAAGCGATAGCCGGCCTGCTGGCTCTCGGCGATCACCTGTTGCAGCCCTTCGCGCTGGACCTCGGTCAGGGAGGCGGCCACTCCCGGATGAAGGGTGAGCGAGGCGGTGAGATTGCCGGCGGCGGCCAGCGAAGTCCAGAGCGCGGAGCGACTCTGGGCGGGGGGCCGGGCGCTCAGCGTCACGATATCCGGGGACGGGGCCGCGGTCGCGGCCACAGGACGGCGCGTGGAGAGAGGAGGGGGCGTTCGCAGGCTGGTGACGAGCATAGCCCAGTTTCGCAGGTCAGCGTTGATGAAACGTCCCGAGAGTGTGATTTTGGGCGGCCTCATGTGGCCGAAATCTAGAGGAGCCGACGCGCCTGCTCCACCGACATACCCAACCCGGGGATCCAGCCCAGCCTGTCGGCCAGCCGCAGCAGGGCCGCCTCGGTGTTGGCGTCGCCCTGGCCCGTGCGGCACATGAGCAGGGCTTCGGCCAACGGCACCGCGTCTTCGGCCTGGGCCACCTCGAGGGCGTAGGAATGATAGGCCATGTCGCTCTGGCCGGACGAAGCCAGGGAGGGCTCGGCCAGGCGCATCAGGCGGCCTGCGCCGAGCTGGGCGGAGACGCACGAGTCGGCGTTGACCGAGCGGTCCACCTTCAAGTCCAGCACGTCGCGCCGCAGGTAGTCGCAATTCTCCTGGGCGGTGTCGCACTCGGCGCCCAGTAAGAGACCCTTCACGGCTTGTACCGGTCGCTCTCGCGAAGACATGGAGATGAGCGGCCCGCGCACCGGGTCGAGCACGAACTCGACCACCTTGGCGCGATCGTAAGGCAGCGTCATCACCTGGTTGGCAAACGGCGCCTCGACTCCCACGCCGTCGACGGCATGGCGAGTCTCGGCGTCGATCATCCGGGCGCCCTGGCCCAGGTCGACCTCCTCACGCGATAGGTACTCGACCGAGTTGACGGGAGGGGGCGTAGCGGTCACGCGCGGATCGGCCATTCTGGCCTGGCCGCGCGGATCGTTCACCGGCCCCAGGCCCAGCGTGTCGAAGCGGCCCAGAAGCTGCGGGTGGTCCTGCACCCAGACACCCAGCGACGGAAGGTAACCGATTGCGTCAAAGGTGCGACCGTAGGTGGTGCGTGCCCGGCCCGAGTCGACCACCTTGCCCTCGTCCATCTGGCGCAGGCCGTCGCGCGCGCTGACGACGTGCGCGCCCAGCATCGCGGGCAGCTCCATCCCGCCCCCGTCCCCCGACGGCTTCGCGCCCAGAATCGTCAGCGTGGAAAAGTAGGCGTCGGCCTCGGTCGACTCGAGCGGCATCGTGGGCGACAACATCGCGCCCAACCGCCGGAACGTCGAGGGCACGGCCTCCCCTCCAACTTCTTCCGGCAGCTCGCTCATGGCGATCTTGGCGAAACCGGCGCCGTCGTGGTCCATCCGGCCGCCCACGAACCCGGGCATGGCGTAGTCCATTCCACGCAACAGGCGCGAAAGCCGGGTGTCGCCCGCTTTCAACACCAGGCACGGCTGGCCCTGAGCATCCAGCGTGTAGGCGCCCACCATGGCGCAGTTGTGGCCCTTGCCGTGCAGGACCGGAACCGGCATCTTCTCCACGAAGCCCGGGCGCTGCACCTCGAGCTCGAAGTTGCGGTAGTGCAGGAATTTGTCGAAGAGCGCCCCGGTCTCGCGCGCCGCCAGCGCGGTGGGTGTCCAGACCCCGGGAGCGCTGGCCGCGACGGGCGTTTCGAGCACGAGCCGGGCGGGCGGCGCCGGGCGGCCCGGCAACACCTCGTCGACCGGCAAATTCGAGAGCGGCGCCGCGCCGGTAGGAAAGCGCATGAGCGAAACGGTATCCAGCGCCCGAATTTCCATGACCCGAAGAATTCTACCGAACTTGCGCCAATCCCCGCCGAGGGGTTAGCATGGGACCATGGGCGTCGTTCCCCGTCTGCTGAAGATGGAATCGTTCCACCTGGCGCGCTCGTTGCCGGTGGAGACGATCGCGCGCGCCTTCGTGGACCGCGTGCTCGAGGTGAGCAAGTCGGACGTTTGCCTCGGGCTCGGCCAGGGCCGGGTTTACATCTTCAGCTTCGGCTCGGCCGTGTTCGTGGACGTGGACCCGAACCAGGCCCGCGTGTTCATCGGCGAGCTGATGCAGCACGCCGTGGGCGCCGCCGAGCAGACCAGCGACGACTTCCTGGTGGAGGTGCAGCCCGAGGCCAAAGAGCGCGTCGGCTTCGACCGGATCACCGTGCAACAGCCCACCGCCGCCAACCTCAAGCTGACCTCGCTGGTGCTGGCGCAGTCGACCACGCTCGAGCATTTCGAGAAGACCGTCGAGCGCCTGCTCGACCAGGCGGGGAGCGTGGCCGACCGTCTGGCGGGAGGAAGCTGGCTGCCCCTGCGGGGCGGCGACATGCTGAAGTTCATCGGGTTGGGATTGTCGACCCGGCGCGAGATCGTGAGCCGTCTCTCGATCATGGACTCGCCCGACGTGGCCTGGGAAGATCCGTCGGCCGATCAGCTCTTCAACGAGCTGCGCGCCAACTTCGAGCTGCATGCCCGATTCCGCACGCTGGAGTATAAATTGCGGCTCATCCACGAATCGGCCGAGGTGCTGGTCGACCTCTCCAACACGCGCCGCTTCACGATGCTGGAGATCACGGTGATCATCTTGATCGCGGTGGAGATCTTACTGGCGCTGCTCCGGCACTAGTCCTCGATCTCCTGGCCGTCCACGTAGCTGTGCTCCTCGGGCTCGCTGGAAGAGCTCTCGCTGATGAGCCAGGTGTCGCCCTTGTGCACCCAGAGGTCGCGCCCTTTCCGGGTCCACACCGTCTGGTAGCTCGAGCCGCCCACGTTGGCCATCAGGCGCTCGGTCAGCTCGAACTGAACGGCCACCTTGTCGGCTCCCTTGGGCGTGCACTTGACGACCTTGTTGCTCGAGCCCAGGCGCACCGAGACCTCGTACTTCTGCTCGAGGGCGTTGATCTCGTCGAAGTGCTCCTGCCACATCTTCTGCTCTTCGGCCCGCGTGATCACGTCGTTGCCTTCCCTGACCTTGTCGTCGTAGAAGGCGCCCATCGCGGCCGCCTTTCGGGTCAGGAAAGCGTAGTCCATGTCCTCGTAGCGCTTCTCGATCTGGCGCTGGAGGTCGGGGGCCGAGAGGGCCGCCGGGGTGCCCTGGAAGTTGGTCATCGGGGGCACGTAGGCTTGCGTCGTCGCCGGATCGGGCGGAGGCGGGGGCAGCGGGTCGCCGGGACGGCGATAGACCGGGTGCGGAGGCGGAGGGGTGTACATCTGCGGCTTGGGGGGAGCATACGTGCGCGACACCCGCGGCGTGGAATCGCCGCCTGGAGTCTGGAACGCGAAGCGCAGCATGGCCAGCCCTAGAATGAGGATCAAAGGGACTAAACGCAGAGCACGCATGCTCACGGACTTCGGGAATCGACTGGATGGAACCTTTTAGCCGACGGCGTTGATGCCGGTGCTCGGCGGGCCCTGCAAAGCCGCAAAACGCTTGTCGTTGCCCAGGTTGCTGACGCCGTCGTTCCCGCGCAGGTTGGCGTTGCTGTTGATCGGGTCGCTGTCGGCGAAGAGCTGGTTGCCGTTGCCCGCCTGGTGCGGACCGGGCGCGTCCTGACGATGGCCGTTGCCGTTCGGATTGGGCACGTTGACGTTGGCCTGGTTGACGGTGGCGGCCTGATGGGCGTTCAGCGTCGGACGCAGGTCGGTGGTGCCCTTCTCGTTGCCGTGCTTGTCGAGCATGATCTCGCCGTCCTGGCGGCGCTTGCCCTCGGCGTCGGGACGCTGCATCTTGTCGGTGGCCAGACCCACGCTGGCCCGGCCGTTCATCACGTTGGTGGACTGCGTGTTGAACGCGTTTACCAGGTCCTGGCCCTGACGGGCGGGCGGGCCCTCGGAGGCCTTGTTCAGCATGGTGGTGACGCCGTCCGCGTTCATCTGCGGGACGTTCTTCATCAGCTGCAGGCCCTGACCGAACAGGTTCATGCGCATATCGGCGTCGGCGCCTTCCTGGCCCGGCACCTTCTGCTTGACGGCTCCGGCCAGTTGCACCACGTCGTTGACGCTCGAGCCCTCTTTGTTCATCAGGTAGTCGGCACTCTGGGAGAAGGCGTTGGCGATCTTCATCCCGGACTTGTCGTCCTTCTTGCCGCCCAGCTGCGAAACGGCGTCGGACATCTTGCCCACGTCCTGCACGCCGATGTCCTGGCGCACGGTCATCAGCTTGGCGCCGGTTTTGAACATGTCCAGCGTGGCGGCGGCGTTGGCGCCACCCTCCTGGCCACCGGCGGAGTTCTGGTCCACGCCTTTGCCCATGCGGGCCATCAGCGTGCCCAGGTCACCGGGCTGAATGTCGGTGCGGGTTTTCAGCAAGTCGATGCTGGTGTTGTAAGCCTCTTTGACCAGGGCCGGCTGTTTGAGCGTCTGGCCGAAGCTGTTGGCCATGTTGGACAGCGCCTGGGGCTTGATGTCGGTGCGATTCGTCATCAGCTCGCGGCTGCGCTCGTCGCGCACCGTGCTGTTGATGGACATGTTGCCCTTCTGGTCCTTCTGCACCACGTCGTCGAAGCTCAGGTCGGAGCGCTCGGTGAGCAGCGACACCACGTTGTCCAGGCCCTGCGGATCCTTGCGCAGCGGCTGGATCATGCTGGCGGTGAGCGACGGCTGCTTGGCCCCCAGGGCCTTCATGCGGTCGGCGTCGCTGCCGAAGACCTGCTGCAGCTCCTGGTCGGTCATCTGGCCGATCGGCTTGCTCATCAGCGCGCCGGTATTGGCGCCCTGGGGCTGCGCGCCGGCCGCGGGGGCCTGGTTGCCCACGATGCCCTGGTAAGCCTGCATCCGCTCGTCCGCCCCGCGCTTGCCCTGCACGCCGGTCCACGGATCCGCCTGCTGGGGCGCGTTGGTCTGCACGTTGGCGTTCTGCAAACGGGCCTGCATCTGCGGGTCGAAGCTCGCGAACTGCGGGGCCTGCGTCTGGGTTCCAACGGTGTTGCTCATGACGAATCCTTCCTGGAGAGGCTTTACTGGTTTTTCACCACGGTCAGCCCTCGAGTTAAGGCAGTGGCTGTAACACCGAAGTTAACTTCTTGTTGCTTTTTCTTTCCACTCAGAACTCTCGACTCTTAACTCTCAACTGCATGAGCGTGATAACCACCACAGGTGGACGTTCTCGGCGATACTCGCATGGCTCCGCTGCTTCCGACGCTGAAGTCGGTTGCGCCCGCGCGCACGCAAGCGCCCGCCGCCGAGACTGGCGGCCCGCAAGACACCTACAAGCCCTCGGCGACCAGCGCGACGGCGACCGCGCAGTATCCCTGGGAAACCGAGTCTTCCTCGACGGCGACGCCCACGCAGGTGGCCTTCCAGCTCCCCGACCCGGGAGAAGCCCTGCCCAGCCTGGCCGAGGCGCGCAAGCGCGACAAAGAGCTCGGCGTGGCGCTCAAGGACCTCAAGGCCCGCCGCAAGGAGCTGAAGAACGGCCCGCTGGCCGAGGCGGCCGAGGTCCATCAGCAGCTGCTGGACACGCAGGACGCACGCGATCACCTCAAAGCCACCGCCAACCGCATGCGCTGGGAGCAGCAGGGCGGCGGGCAAGAGCTGTCGCCGATCCAGCAGACCTACTTCGACAACAACGACCTGTCCGTCAGCGAGATGAAAGAGGTTGCCAACATCCAGGCCAGCCTGGCCCAGCCCGACTCGCCCTACAAGCTGAAGGGCAACCAGGTCGAGCCGCTGACGCGTCAGGAGATCTGGCAGAAGAAGATGCAGTTGCTCGATCAGGCGCCCGCGGGCACCGAGGTCGAGGCCCAGTACTACGAGATGAACAGTCCCGAGATGCTGGAGAAGCTGTCCAAGCAGGCCCGCAACGGCTCGAACGTGCGGGTGCTGCTGGACCCGGGCACGCTGGCCAAGAACGGCGACGAGTACGACGCCACCTCGCTGGCCGCCCGCCTCAACGCCGTGAAACGACTGGAGGCGGGCTCGCAGGGCCAGGCCGGCGTGCAGTTCTTCGCCAATAAAGAGGTGCTGGGCGGGCGGGCCGAGATCATGCATCGCAAGCTGCTGCGCGTGGGCGACGAGGTGGTGTTCGGCGGCATGAACTCCAGCACGGGATCGGGCGAGAATATCGACTTCGCCACCACCATCCAGGGGCCGGCGGCCACGAAGCTGAGCCAGGGATTCCAGCGCGACCTCGACCTGAGCGCGGGACAGCCCGTGGAGGGCATCTACGGCAGCCAGCTCGAGGAGCTGCGCACCACCGAGGCGCCGGTGACGGTGCAGCGGCGCGGCCTGCTCGACTTGCTCGAGGCCCAGACAGGCGTGCCGCCGCGCAGCGGGATGAGCCAGACCGAGCGCGTCGACCGCGCCATCGAGTCCGCCAGCTACCAGGGTGTCACGGTCGAGCAACTGGCCAACATCCCCGAGGGCAAGACGGGGCGCGAGTGGCTGCTGGAGGGCACGGGGGGCATCGAGCTCACCGACAGGGGCCGAAACCTGCTCGCCGACGGGCTCGAAGGCGCCGTGCAACGCATGAATTCTCCTCAGAACATGCAGAGGCTCAAGCGCTCGCAACCGCCGTCGGACGCGAAGGCGGGCGAGAACACAGTGGCCGTGGGCGACACCTCGCCCGAGCGCCAGGCGTTGGTGCTGCACGCGGTCGAGAGCGCGGACAAGTTCATCAAGGTCTCGGCCTTCGTGCTGAACGAAGACCTGGCGCGCCTGCTGGCTGACAAGAAAGACGCCATGGCCAAAGAGGGCAAGCCGTTCGACGTGCAGGTCGTGCTCGACCCGGGCGTCTACCAGTACGGTGGGACGCCCAACGAGAAGGGCTTCCAGATGCTCGAGGACCGGGGAGTGCCGGTCAAGTGGGCCGTCCTCGATCGCACCGATCCCGATCACGATCGCAAAGTCCACGCCAAGATGATCTTGACCGACAAGATGATGCTGACCGGCAGCACTAACTTCTCGCACAAGGCGCTGCGCGACAACTGGGAAGTCAGCGACATGACGTTCTTCGACGACGGACCCGACGCGCAGGCCAAGCTTCAGGAGGTCAACTCCGACTTCGACCGCCTTTACGGGCGCGAAGCTCTGGCGCTGGACGCCAAGGGCCTGGCCGAGCAGAAGTATGGCGACCGCCAGGGCGCCGAAGGCCAGATGCTGCGGGACACCTACCGCAGTCGCGTGATGCGCAGCTTCCTGCGCGGCATCCAGGGCTACGAAGAAGAGGTCGGCCAGCGCGTGCAGCAGGAGGTGGCCAGCAATCCCCAGCTGCGCTACCAGATCGAGGAGAAGGTGCGCCACGGCTCGCCGCGCGGCTACGCCACGATGGAGCTGCTGGGCGAGGAGAAGATGGCCGAATTGCGCGAGAGTAGCCCGGCCTATCAGCGTCTGCTCAAGATTCAGACGGAGGGAGCGGGGGTTCGGGCTTAGGGCGAAGGGGCGGTCGCGCAGGACGAGAAACCATTCCAACGATGCACACCCAACTGCTCGAGCGCCTGGCGGCGCTCTTCCATGAAGACGGCGAGTTGGAGCCGATCCCTGGCGTCCACGTCTATCGAATGACCACCCCGGCGCAAAAGATTTTCGGCGTCTTCGAGCCGTCGCTCTGCGTCATCGCGCAGGGCTCGAAGGAGGTCCGGCTGGGGGACGAGCGTTACCGTTACGACCCGGACCACTATCTGCTCGCTTCCGTCAACGTGCCGGTGGCCAGTCAGGTGCTGGAGGTGCCATATCTGAGCTTCCGGCTGAGTCTGGACGCGGCGCTGGTCTCCGAGGTGATGCTCGAGGCCCAGGCCGAGCCGGTCGCGGAGGTGCGCGGCTTGAACGTCAGCCCGCTCGAGCCCGAGTTGCTCGACGCGTGCGAGCGCCTGCTGCGCCTGGTGGGCCAGCCCGACGAGATCCGCGTGCTGGCGCCCCTGATCAAGCGCGAGATCGTTTTCCGCCTGCTGCGCGGAGAGCAGGGCGCGCGCCTGCGCCATATCGCCATCGTGGGGGGCCACTCGCACCGCATCGCCCGGGCGATGGAGCAGCTGCGCACCCACCTCGATCAGCCGCTGCGCCTGGAGGAGATGGCCCATGAGCTCGGCATGAGCCTGTCGGCCTTCCACCTGCACTTCAAAGCCGTGACCTCGCTCAGCCCGCTGCAATTCCTCAAGCAGCTCCGCCTGCAAGAGGCGCGTCGCCTGATGCTGGGCGAGAATCTCGATGCCGCCAGCGCCGGTTTCAAGGTCGGCTATCTGGATGCTTCCCACTTCAGCCGCGACTACAAGCGCATGTTCGGCGAGCCGCCCGCCCGCGACGTCGGACGCCTGCGGGAGGCCGTCGGTGCGTAACCTCCTGTTGCTGCTGCTCTTGCTGCTCCCGGCCCGGGCCCAGATCCCGGACGACGCGCGTCAGGTCGTGCTGGTCGTCTCCCCCACCTGGGACGCGGTGCAGGCCAGCCTGACGCGCTGGGAGCGCACCGACACGGGCTGGCGCCCCGTCGGCTCGCCGATGCCGGTGATGCTGGGCCGCAAAGGCCTGGCCTGGGGACTGGGGATCCACCCCGCCGAAGTCAATGCCGGGCGCGTCAAGCGCGAGGGCGATGGCTGCGCGCCCGCGGGCATCTTCGATCTCAAGCGCATGTTCGGCTCCCGGCAGAAGTTCTCGGCCCAGAACCTGCCCTATCAAGAGATGAAAGCCGACACGGCCGGCGTGGACGACCCCGATTCGCGCTACTACAACCAGATCGTGCAGCCGGGGCCGGGCGTGACCAAGGATTGGACCAGCGCGGAGCGCATGCTCATTCCCGACTACAAGATCGGCGTCGTGGTCGAGCACAACACGGGCCAGCCCGTGAAGGGCGCGGGCTCGTGCATCTTCATGCACATCTGGGAGGGCTCGCACACCGGGACGGCCGGGTGTACGGCCACCAGCCTGCCCCACATGCGGGCTCTGGCCTCGTGGCTGAAACGCGATGCCCATCCCGTGCTGGTCCAGCTGCCTCTGGCGGAGTACCAGCGCTATCGGGAGGCTTGGAAACTGCCCGACAGGGAAACCGCCCGCTAGGGGCAAACAGCCGGGCTATGCAGCTTCCGCCGAACTTTCCCGACGCTCACCGCGAGCCATTCGTGAAAACCCTCAACCAGGGCGCCACGCGCTCTCCCGAGGAGATGCGCATGGGGGTCAAAGTGCACCTCTCGCGCATCGCCAGGACGGCCCGCGACGGGGTTCAGTTTGACGAGGACGTGGCCGTCGGCATCGGCCAGGGGCTCCTGCAGCTCCTGGAGATGCCGCTCAAGGAGGAGCCGCAGCGCTCCTGGGTGCTGGCCGCGGTGATGTACTACGTCGACCTCGAGGACGACGACCCCGACTTTGCCCCGGGCGGCTTCAACGACGACGCCGAGGTGTTCAACGCCGTGGCCCGCGCCATGGGCAAGGAGAACCTGGTCGTCAAGGTCTGAGATTTTTGGACAAGGATCCGCCAGGATCGTCCTATCTCTGAAAACGCCACGCTCCTTAGAATTGGGACATCAACTCCCAAGCAAAGGGGCCAGTCCGTGTACCAGACGAAAGCCTTCTCCGCCGCCGGCAAGACCGCGCCCATGGCCGCCGACACCATCAACCGGCGCGATCCCCTCGAGCACGACGTACAGCTCGAGATCCTGTTTTGCGGCATCTGCCACTCCGATCTCCACACTGTGCGGGACGAGTGGAACGAGGTGATGCCGACCGTGTATCCCTGCGTCCCGGGCCACGAGATCGTGGGTCGCGTGACCGCGGTGGGCTCGGGCGTGACAAAGTTCAAGGTGGGCGAGCTCGGAGCGGTCGGGTGCATGGTCGACTCGGACCGCACCTGTCCCCACTGCCAGAGCGGCCACGAGCAGTTCTGCGCGGGCGGAACGTTCACATACAACGGCCCGGACAAGCACCTGGGCGGCGTGACTTACGGGGGCTATTCCGATTCCATCGTGGTGGACGAGCGCTTCGTTTTGCGCGTTCCGCCCGGCCTCGACCTGGCGGGCACCGCGCCGCTGCTCTGCGCCGGCATCACGACCTACTCGCCGATGCGCCACTGGAAGGTGGGCCCGGGCCAGAAGGTCGGCGTGGTAGGCCTGGGCGGGCTTGGCCATATGGGCGTCAAGTTCGCTCACGCCTTCGGCGCCCACACCGTGGTGTTCACTTCCTCGCCCGCCAAGAAAGAGGACGCCCTGCGCCTGGGGGCCGACGAAGTGGTCGTCTCCAATGACGCCAACGCGATGGAGAAGCACGCCAGCAGCTTCGACTTCATCCTGGACGCCGTCTCGGCCGACCACGACCTCAACGCCTACCTCTCCCTGCTGGCCCCCAACGGCAACCTCACCCTGGTGGGCGCCCCCGAGAAGCCCCTGGCCGTGAAGGCCTTCAACCTGCTCTTCGGCCGCCGCAGCCTTTCCGGCTCCCCTATCGGCGGCCTCCCCGAGACCCAGGTGATGCTCGACTTCTGCGCCCAACACAACCTGACCGCCGACGTCGAGGTCATCCCCATCCAGAAGGTCAACGAAGCCTACGAGCGGCTTCTAAAGCAAGACGTGAGATATCGCTTCTGCATCGACATGGCTTCTTTGAAGTAGGGAGATGGGAGATGGGAGACGGTCCGGGCCTCCCTACTCCCTACTCCCTACTCCCTCTGGCCCCAGGTTTGCGCGTGCAGCGCGCCCAGGTCGGGGAACTCGCGCAGGGAGACGGCGTCGAGCTTGCGGAGCAACGGGCCGAGCTTGATCAGCTCGGGGGGGATCTTGCCTTCTTTCACGCGCGTGAAGAACGGGGCGAAGTCTGACGACGTCACGCGATCGGGGCGATAGGGGCTGGAGATCAGCTTCTCGGGGGCCAGGACCAGATCCAGCAGGCTCTGGTAGGTGCCGACGGCGCCGCTGCCCGAGAAATCGTCGGGAGAGCTCTCGAGGCGCTCCAGGCGGTCCCAGGCCTCCAGGGCCGCGTTCTGGCCCAGCCAGCCCGAGCGCACGCCCACGTAAAAGCTGCGGAAAACGCGCTCGCGCCAGGCTTCGGTCGAATTGGGGGGCGCCGGCCGGTTGCGCGAGACCCGGTAGGCGGATAGCAGCCCGGCATACATCGCCTGCTGCTTCTTGGTCTCCAGCACCTGGCGCACGCACGTGAGGAACTCGGCCAGGCGGAACGGCTTGTAAAGGTAGTCCTCGGCCTCCACCTCGATGGCGCGCCCGGGGGCGTCCTCGGAGGCGTAGCCGGTCATCACGATGCTGCGCAGGTGCGGCTGACCCTGGCGCA
This sequence comes from Vulcanimicrobiota bacterium, assembly GCA_039809865.1. GTDB lineage: Bacteria > Vulcanimicrobiota > Xenobia > Xenobiales > QWHO01 > QWHO01. The sequence continues at coordinate 207,607 of JBDHVW010000001.1, read as the reverse complement.
GCGTGGAGAGGCACTGGATGCCGTCCATCTCGGCCATGCGGACGTCGGCCACCACCAGGTCGAGCTGCATCTTGCCGGCCAGCTCCAGCGCGCGACCGGGCGAGGCGGCGGTGTGCACGGCATAGAGATCGTCTTGCTCGAGCACCTCCGAAAGGACCTCGCGCATGTCGGCATCGTCTTCCAGGACGCAAACAACCCACGGCATCGCAAGGATCGGGTTCGAAAGCTACGCCGGGGAAGCCTTCCGTTTCGGCACCCGGATGCCCCCGACCTGAACCGAGTCGTGTCCTTCCTGAATGCCTTTGGAGGGATCGATTTTCTCACCCATCATGCGACGCATGGCATCCTCTTGCCTGGCCTCCTCGGCCAGCTTCGTCAGGAGACCTTTGACCTTACCCCAGTCCGGCTTTTCGGTGGCCCGCAGGTCGCGAAATTCAGCGCGCAACTGATCGCTCATGATGGGGCGGGCGATCAGCTTGTCCAGCAGATAGTTCAGGCCCTCGCCACGGGCGACGCCGTGCAGCGTCTGCACGAACTTGATCTGCTCGGAGGTGCTCTCGAAATCTTTCCAAAAGCGCTGCACGAGCGGAAGAGACTGCTCCGGGGCCACGCCCACCTGGTTCAGAGTCAACACCAGCCAGTTCTCGACCTGATCGGCGGGCGTGCTCTTCTGGCGCAGGGCGCGCTCCCACAGAGTGCGCACCTGGCCGTCGGCGAAGTGAGGCATCAGCTCGTGCACCAGCTTGCCGGTCGGAGCCTCCAGCTCGGCCAGTTGCCGCTGCATGGCTGGCACGTTCTCCTTGGGCGTGCACATCAGGGCGAATTGCCAGCGGTCCTTCGGATGGGGCTCGTGAGCAGCCATCTTGACCGCCTCGATGTTCGTCAGGCCCCAGCGCTCCATGAGCTCGCCCGCGGGCGTCTCCCGCAGCGTGGGCCACAGAGCCCCGTAGACCGCCTGGTCCTCGGTTTTGCCACTGGAGTAATGCCCGCCCATGTACTGAGCCACGCCCTCGGTCGGCTTGCGCATCGTGAAGGACCACACGTGCGAGCGCTTGTTCTCCGCCACGGCGCCATGCAGCGCCCGGGCCACCGGTAGGTCCTTCAGCGCGCGCTGCTGGGCGGCGAAGTCCTTCTCGCCGATGACAAGCAGCGCCAGCTGGTTGCGCCCCTCCTTGAATGCCATTTCGCTGGCCTTCTCGAGCGTGGCCCAGTTGCGGGTCAGACCCCAATCGTCCAGAGCCTGAGTGACCCACCTCTGGCCGGGGTGCTTCTCGATGGCCTCGAAGAAAACTCCGGCGATCGCCTCTTTGTCGCTGGCGTTGGTGAAACGCATGTGGGTCTTGAGACTCCACGCCGCCGCCAGCGGCGGGTCCGCCTCCTCGGCATACATCGAGCCCGAGTAGATCGAGTCCTGGAGCTGCTTGGAGCTGGTCGCGTCCCACAGCCGGCAGGCCAGCGGGTCGAACTGCGCCAGCTGCTCGCGTTTCACCGAACGCTCAGCCAGGATAGGGGTGGCGTGAAGGGCGAGCTTGCGCAGGCTGCGCTCCCCCTTGTCGAGGTCCTCGAGCAGGCGCTGCAGGGCGAAGTCGTCCTCCTCCACGCCCCACTTGCGGGCGTTCTCGACGATCGTCTTCATTCCCGGCTTGCGCTCGAGGTCGGCCATGATCTTGCGACTCACCGCGTCGCGTTCGTCCCCGTAGGGTGCCTGCTCGAGACGCTCCGCCGACTGCGCGAAAAAGCTCCCGGCGGCACTGGCCGCGGGAGCCGTCAGGCGCGGCAGCGAGCCGACGATCATCGCGCTTTCCGGAAGTAGCGGAGCAACAGGAAGAAAGCGAAGATGACCGCCGCCGAGCCGAGAACCTGTTTGACCACGTAATCCAGAGGCATTATTCTTCGGCCCCGCCGTTACGCGGCTTCATGCGCTCGAGGTTCTGACGCTCGGGGAGACGCGAGAGCTCGAGGTAGAAGTTCTCCTTGCCCATCGAGTCCTTGACCGCGTTCAGGATGGCGTAGCCTTCGGCCACGCCCATCTTCATCAGCTCCTGGACCTCGGCCGCGACCTTCGGGTCGGAAGCCTTCTTTTCCATCCAGACCGCGCTCTCTTCCTCGACCACCTCGATCTGCTTGATGATCTTCTTGATGGCGCTGTTGCGAGCGTCCTCGATCTGGGCGGCTTTGTCCTCGGTCTTGACGTTCTTCTTCCAGAGCCCGGCCAGCGCGAGCGACGAGCACTCGAAGGTCTCGTGCTCCCACAGGTCGTTGAACAGCCGGACCGACTCCTCGCGGTTCTTGATCGAGTCGGGGTCCTTCTCGTCGAACGTGACCATCCCGGAGGTCTCCCAGTTCTCTTGCATCCCCTTCTTGGAGAAGTTGGTGCTGCCGAACATCTCGTTCTTGTCGGTGATGAGCTGCTTGGCGTGAATCTTGCGATCGTGCCAGCCGGTGCGGGGCAGCAACGCCCAGCGCGCCGTGATGCCCTTGTCCTCGAGGAACTTGACGCCCCACGAGTTGGGGGTGTCGCCGCGCGGATAAACGCCCGGGTCGGCGATGACCCGCACGTCCAGGGTCTTGCCCTGGGCCTCGAGCTCTTCCTTGCGAGCCGCGATGGCCGCGGCCACGCCGCGCGTCACCACGAAGCCCGGGATGTAGACGAACTTCTCGGCCTGCTGGATGCAGTGGATCATCATCGCTTCGCGCTCGGTGGGCACATCGGCGATAGCCACCACCGTCTTACCCACCGGGTCGCCCTTGGGCGGGGTGATGTCGGCCAGCTTCTTCTGGTTGGCGGGGCTGTTGACCGCTTCCATCGTCATGGTGAAGAGCTTGGAGCAGGTATCCTTGCCGTGCTCGGAGAGCGGCAGCTTCTCGCCGTTGAGGAAGTCCTGCATCTTCTGCAAGAACTGGTCCTCGGGCACATCGAAGAACTTGTTCAGCTCCACGCCGGCCGCGGCGGCGCGATCATGCAGCTCGGGCCAGCTCTTGACGGGCTTGGGCTCGGTACCGCAGGGCTGCAGCTCGGAGAGGCACTCCAGGATGGAGGTCAGGCCGCGGGTGCCCATGACCATCGGCGACTCGGCGCACTTCTTCCAGTAGTCCTGGCCGAAGATCTCCTCGTTGCTGACGCCCTTGGAGATCTCGCAGTCGCGCTTGAGGTTCTCCACCAGGCGTCTGGCCGCCGGGCCCTGGATGATGTAGCCGGCGTCCACGTTCTCGCCCGAGCCGAGATTGGCGTTCATGCCCGAGAGCAGCACCTTGTCGCCCACGCGCAGCACCTTGCGGTGCATCAGGTCGGTGGGATCCTCGAGCTGCTTGGAGACGGGATACATCGAGATAGCCACGTCCAGATGCTCTTTCTTGGTGAGCGCGGCCAACTGCAGGATGGAGCGGAATTTGTGGGGCACGTCATCGATGTCGAACTGGCCCTTGGCATCGGGGTAGCTCAGGCGCAGCGCCGGGTCCACGTTGAAGCGCACCTTGCCGCCCGCCTCGGCGGCCTCGGCGATGCCGCCCATCACCTCGTTGGAGGTCAGCTCGTAGTACTGGCCGTCGAACTCGACCTTCTCGCCCTTCTTACACTTGTCGACACCCTCTTTGAGCATGGTGATGATGGCGGGCCAGAGCTTGTCCTGATGGACCTGCTCGACCTTGTTGCCGCCGAGGACCATGTGGCTTTCGCCCGCCTTCAGGCCGGTCATGTTCTCCATGACGCCCCTGGCCTGCTCCTCCTCGAGACCATTCCAGGCCGTGTAGGCCGCCATCACGCCGATGGGGCCGAAGGAGGCTCCCGCCAGTCCGGTGATCATCGCGGTGGCCTGGGCCTCTTTGAGGGCATCGCCCACATGGTGCTCGGTGAAAAGGAAAACGTTGTAGGGAACGAGCTTGGCCTCGATGGCTGCCTTTTCGGGGGAGTTGCCCTTGGGCCCGCCCAGCTTCCACCACTGGTCGGTCAGCTCGGCTTTGACCTTGTAGGCGGCACTGCCGAACTTATGCAGGGAGGCCTGCTCCTGCTCGGTGATGGAGCCGGTCTTGTACCAGCCGCGCAGCAGATTGACGGTGTCATCCGCCCCCTCCACGTCCTTGAGCTCCTTGGCTTTCTTGCCGAGGACCTCGATGGTCTCTTTGTTGACCTTCTTGGGATCGAGGGCGAAATCGCCAACCTTGAACTGCTGAACCTGCATGCTAAGGACACCTCGTTTTTCCGGGTTAGGCCTAAGCTACAAGTCGACCCTTAAAAGTCTCAGAAACAAATCGGCAAAGATGAGGGTCCGCGCATCCCCGCCTGATGGGTGAAGGCCGGGGGGCGGCTGGGATCGAGCCGCAGGCCGGGATGACGGGCGAAAAGGGAGGTTAGCGCCAGCGTCGCCTCTTGCCGTGCCAGAATGGAGCCGAGGCAAAAGTGGGGTCCGGAGCCGAACGACATCAGTTTGGTAACAGGACGGTCGATCCGGAACGTGTCCGGGTCGGGGAAGTGCTCCGGATCGCGGTTGGCGGAGCCGATGCAGAGAAACACCATCTGGCCCTTCTGGAACACCTCGAAGTCCTCTCGGGCGATGCGGGCCATGATCGGGTTGGGCGGCTCGAAACGAAGCGTCTCGTCGATGGCCGCGCGCATCAGCCCGGGGTCGGCCTTCAGTTTGGCGAGCTCGTCCGGGTGCGTGAGCAACAGGTGCACCGCGCTGCCGATCAGGTTGCGCGTGGTCTCGTGGCCGGCCACCAGCAGCAGGATGGCGTTGGCCAGCGCCGTGTCGTGCTCCAGCTCGGGGAACGGGTTCTTGAAGTAGGCCAGCATCTGGTCCACGCTCTCGACCAGGTGGCGCGTCTGCTCCAGGGTGGGCGGCAGCGAGTTGAAGTAGGTCGCCACGGCGTCCGACCAGGCCAGGAACTTGTCGTGGTCCTCCCGAGGCACGCCCAGAATGTGAGCGATCACGATCACCGGCAGCTTGTAGGCGAAGTCCTGGGCCAGGTCGGTCTGAGCCGGCATGGCTTGCAGCAGCTCGTCGATGGTTTGTTGGATGAACTCCGTCAGCTGCCCGATGGCCCGCTCGGAGAAGCGCGGCTGGAGCAGCTTGCGCAGCTTCATGTGATCGGGCTCGTCGAGCTCCAGGAGCCACTTGGAGAAATACTGCGTCCCCAATTGATGAAAGCGCTGCTTGAACTCGTCCGGCGCGTGGCTCAGCCAGCCGTCCAACCTCTTGTTGCTGAGCCGCTGGTCGTGAAAGAGTCTGTCCACGTCATCATATCGGAACACGAACCACGTCTTGAGCGACTCGTGGTAATAGAACGGCCGGCTCTGCCGGAAGTAGTGGTAGTCGGCAAACGGCGACTCGAGCCCGGCGGGGTCCTCGAGACAGAAGTGCTCTTCGTGGGGGTCCATCGAGGGAGCTTCCCCGAAGGCGCTACTTGACCTCGTGGCCGACAGGGAGGAGATTGGGGAGATTTTTCTGGGGATTTTGGAGATAATCTCCCCAATCTCCAAAAAAATCCCCATCATCTCCTCGACCCCCCCTCGGCCGAGAAGGCTATCTCTCCAGGTATCCCAAGATGTTCTGGCGATACAGCGAGTTGACCGCCTCCACGCGGTGGTGGATGCTGGCAAACGAGTTGCTGCCCCGGATCTCCGAGGCGTGGAACTCGAAGAACATCTGCACCGGGAACGTCTCCCACAGGTTCTCGCTGCGCTCGTAGAACGACAGCACGCGCTCGACGGTGGTCGCGTTGGGATGGGCCATCACGGCCAGGGCCAGAAGGGCCTGGCGGCGCAGAACGACATCTTTCTCCGCGAGGCGCGCGACCACGAACTCCTCGAGGCGGGCCCGGTAACCCGCGTCCAATCCCGGGTGGGAGCCCACGGCGCCAAGGAACGCCAGCGCCTCGCGCTTGGGCAGGAACGCGTAGCCCTTCATCACGGCCTCGGCCGCCCGGGGCAGCTCGGCCGACGGCACGCCCAGGGCCGCGAAGATTTCGGCCCTCTGGGGGCCGGTGAACTGCGCCGCGTTGCGGTCGTCCAGCCCGCGGTGCACCTGCTCGTGGGCATTGGCGCTGTCCATCACCTTCAGAATGCTGGCCTGATTGCCCACGCGCAGCCGCTTGAGGTCGCGAGCCGCGTCAAAGGTATAGGGGCCCGACCAGTCTTCGCCTCCGATCACCATCGGCAGCGGCGCGTCCGCTACCGTCACGATCGACACCAGACCGCTGGTGTAGGTCACCTTCGCGCCCAGCGCCTCGGCCACGAAACGGAGCGGGACCATGGTCTTGCCGCCCACCAGGCGGGCCGGTTCCTCCAGCACGACGGAGCGGCCGTTGACCAGGGCCAGGTTGCTGTTCAGGCGCACTTCCATTTTGGAATCGCCCCGTTTGGCCAGGATGCGCGTGCCCTGCACATCGAGCGTGGCTCCCAGGGCTTCGAAGATGCTCCGCATCGGGACCAGCAGCCGCTGTCCCGAGCGCACCGGCACTGCCTCGGGCAACGCTTGGCCGTCAACCTGCACACTCTGAGCCAGGGCCCCGCCCGCCAGCAACATCACCAGGACCATCGACCGAATCACGAAAATCGCGCCTCCATCAACAAGGGTTCGATCATTTAACCGCCAACGTTCCCAGAAGTTGCAATGACATTCCTGGAGAACCCCGACCTCCGCGATCCCCAGGCGCGACGCGCCTTCCTCGAGCGACTCAAGCGCCTGCTTCTGATCGCTTTCGCCGGATTTGCCTTCTTCAGTCTGCGCAATGCGTTGCTCGGCTACCCCATCACCTCCGGCATCAATGCGCTGGGCGCGGTTTCGATGCTGATCTGCCTGGCTCTGGCCACGACCACCCGCTCGGCCAACGGCATCGTGCTGGCCGTGCACGCCGCCTTGCTCTGCGCGGCTCTGACCCTGGGGGTGGCTTCCGTCTACACCGGCCAGTCGCTGGCGGTGGCGCCCTGGTTCGCGGCCAGCTTGCCGCTGTTTGCTTGCTTTCAGCTGGGAGTACGCGGCGCCGTTACCTGGACCATCCTCAGCGTGCTGGTCGTCTTCGTGGTGCACCTGTCGGGCACGCTCTGTCCGGTGCCGCCCGAATTCATCCCGCGCCGCTGGGAGCTCTTCTCCGGCCAGCTGGTGCTGATGCTGATCGTGGTGGCATTCGGGATCAGCTTCCGCATGGTCTCCGAACGCTACGTCCACCGCCTGCAGGACCAGGCCGAGGAGCTGGAGATCTCGCGCGACGAGGCGCTGGCCGCTGCCCGCATCAAAGCTCAGTTCGTGGCCACCATGAGCCACGAGATCCGCACCCCGCTGGCGGGCGTGATGGGCATGACCGAGATCCTGGCGCAGAGCCAGCTGAGCCCCGAGCAGCGCGAGATGGTCGAGGCCGTGCTCAAGAGCAGCCAGTTGCTGCGCTCGGTGGTGGATGACATCCTGGACTTCTCCAAGCTGGAAGCGCGCTCGGTCGCGCTCGAGCAGCTGGCCTTCAGCCCCGAAGACGCCCTGGACGACGTGCTCGAGCTGTTTGCTCTGACGGCCCGCGACAAAGGAGTGCAGCTGACCGCCGTCCTGAGCCCGCAACTACCCAGTAGCGTGGAGGGCGATTCCCTGCGGTTTCGCCAGATCGCCTCCAACCTGGTCTCGAACGCGGTCAAGTTCACCTCGCAGGGCTCGGTGGTCGTGCGCCTCGAGCCCACCGACCGCGGTTTCCGCCTCAGCGTCACCGATACCGGGGTGGGCATCCCCCTCGAGCAACTGGGAAATCTCTTCCAGCCGTTCGAGCAGCTCGATTCGTCCACCACGCGCCGCTACGGCGGCACGGGCCTGGGACTGGCCATCTCCCAGCATCTGGCCGGACTGATGGGCGCCCGGATCGAGGTCGCCAGCCAACCGGGCCGGGGCTCCACGTTCTCGCTGGTGTTTCCATGGAAAGAGCTGGCTCGCGACTCCACGACGGCGGCGCTGCGCGGCAAGAAGGCGGGTTTGGTGGGACTGGGAGCGATGGCGGCCGAGGGTGTGGCCAGCCGACTGACCCGCCTGGGTCTGACCGTGGTCACCGAATCCCCCGACGTGTGGCTGGTGGGTCCCGACGGCACCGCCCCCGGCTCCCCCAGCCTGCAACTGCGCTGGCCCGGCCGTAAGGAGCTGCAGGGCTACGCCGGCAGCGTCTGGATGCCGGTCCGGCGCAGCGCTCTCGAGCTGGCGCTGCTCGCGGTCTTCGAGCCGCGGGCGGGGGCCCATACCGAAACCGTCCTGATCGTGGAGGACACGCTCATCAACCAGAAGGTGCTGGTGCGCATGCTGAGCCGGCTGGGCTACCCGTCCCGCGTGGTCGAGGACGGCGCTCAGGCGCTGGCGAGCTTGCGCGAGAACGACTACCCGATGGTGCTGATGGACATCCACATGCCCGTGATGGATGGGGTCGAGGCCACCCGGCGCATCCGGGCCGAGCTACCGACCGAGCGCCAGCCTTACATCTGCGCGGTCAGCGCCAGCAGTCATCAGGAGCAGCGCGAGGAAATGTTCGCAGCCGGCGCCAACGCCTTCATCGGCAAACCGGTGGCTCTGGCGGAGCTGCGCGCCGTCTTCCAGCGCTGGCAGTCGAAAGCCTAGCGACGCCAGGAGCGCGAGCGCACCGGCATGTCCAGGAGTGGCTGGACGCGGCTCCGCTCGCGGCTGTGCAAGAAGTTCAGCAAGCGCTGACAGACCAGGCGATGGCCAGGATGGTCGTGGCGCAACAAGAAGCGGTCGATGTGCCGGCCCAGAGCATTGGCCGGCAGCCCTTCGGGGAGATCGCGACGCAGGCCGTCCACCACGCGGCGCAACAGCCCGTCGCGACGGGCTTCACAGGTTTCCAGAAATCCTTCCAGGGCAGCCTCGGCTCTCTGCATGCGGCCTAAGGTTTACAAGCCGGCAAGCCGGTTTCCTTTCGAACAAGCTATCCTTTTCGGAACACAGATAGAGGAGGATTCCCATCATGAATATCACTGCCGCCAGCCCCCAGGTCTTCTCGCGCCCCAGCCGCGCGACGGAGCAAACTTGCAGCCCCAGCCGTCCCGCCACCGAATGGTGGACCGTGGGCGAGCAGCGCTTCGACTCCACGGCCGACCTCGTCAGCCAGCTGAAGGTCGATGACAAAGGCGCCCACGCCGTCTACCACTATAAAACCACCGCCGAGGCCGCCAAACCTCTCAGCAATTACGTTCGCGACTACGCCATCCAGGGCGCCATCGGCGGCGCCGTGCTCGGCGTCATCGGCGTGGTCGGCATCAACGTGCTGGGCGTGATCGGCTCGATCATGACGGCCGGCTTCTATGGCATGTTCGAAGGCGTCGGGTTGCTGGCCCCCGTGGCCGTGTGCACCGCCGGCGGGGCGCTCATCGGAGCTTTGAGCGCCAAGGAAGGCTACCAGGAGTTCCAGGAGAATGGCAACACCGTGTACGGCACCATCATGAGCAACAACGGCTCCCTCGGCTTCCACGTCAACGACCAGTTGCAGAACCGGGTCGATCTGGCCACGCACGCGACCGCTCCGGTCGAGGAGAACACCCCCAACTGCACTCCCTGGTGGCAGCAGTCGCAGCAGACCTACTAGTGGGAGAGTTGATCCTCATCGGGGACCGGGTCCTCATCCAGCCGCTCGATGGCGAGCAGACCACGCAATCGGGCCTGATCCTGCCCGCCACCGCGACGGAGCGCGAACGCGTCCAAACGGGGCGGGTGGTTCAGGTCGGTCCCGGTTACCTGGCTCAAAATCCGCGCTATTCCGAGGAGCCGTGGTCCCAGCCCAGGGATGCCATCCGCTTCCTGCCGATGCAGGCCGAAGCCGGGGATGTGGCCTACTTTCTGCGCAAAGAGGGCTACGAGTTCAGCTACAAGAGCAAGTCCTACCTGATCGTGCCGCATCACGCCATCCTGGCGCTGGTCCGGCCCGATGAGAAGGACGTGCTGCAGAGCCTCGAGGGTTTGCTCAGCTGATCTTTGCCCTGTGCTACGGGCGCTCGCGTTACGGCGAGCGCTTCGTCTTCGAAGACGGCGACCCGAATCGGGATGTCGACTTTGGCTGGTTCTTCTTTGCCTGGCAGGACGCCGACGGCTGGGGCCTGATCGACACGGGGTTCGACCACCGGGAGGGCATCGAGGCCTTTGGCATCCGCGACTTCGTCCCCCCCGGCGAGTTGTTCGGCCACGAGGTCCGGCGGGTGATCCTGACGCACGCTCACTTCGACCACGTGGGCCTGGTGAGCCGTTACCCGGAGGCGCGATTCGTGCTGGCCCGGGCCGAGCTGGAGGCGATGCGCGCGGCCCTGACCGAGAGCGACTGGAGCCGGGGCTATCGGCGCGCCGATCTGGACGCGCTCGAGCGTCTCGACCTCGATCTCCTGGACGGTCCGGCCCATCGCTGGGGCTTCGACCTGGAGATCGTGGGGGGGCACACCCCGGGCTCGCTGGCCGTGCACACGCCCGGGCTCACGCTGGCCGGAGACAACGCGTATCTTTACGCCAACATCGAGCAGCGTCGCCCGATCGGCGCCCGGGTCGGTCCGGACCCACTTCTGGCCTTGATCGACCGGGGAAAGCCGCTGGTGCCGGGGCACGATCCGGCCATCCTGGAGCGGTTTCCGAAGGCAACTTCTCGGATTGCGATATTGGCAGGTCCGGGGGACTCCCCTCGTCGAACCTCCTGAACTGAATTCAAGTCGCAGGGGGTTTCTCGTCATGGCGTTCACCCGTCGCAATCTCATGAAGGCAGGTTTCGGCCTGGCGCTGGCCTCGGCTTTGCCGCTCATCAACTGCAGCGGAGGGAGCAACGACTCCTCGTCCAGCGTTCCGGACACCCCGGTGCCGCCGCCCGAGCCGCCGCCGTTTCCGCAGCCCCAGACGCTGATGTCCTCGGCCGGACTGCTCGAGACCACCTTTGACGTGGCTTTCGCCAACCACGACATCAACGGCCAGACGTTCTCGCATCGCAGTTACAATGGGCTGATTGGCGGCCCCACGCTGCGCGTGCGCCCGGGCGACACGCTGCGGGTGCGGCTCAACAACAATCTCCCCCCGGACGCCGACGGGATGGCCATGCCGGCCGACGTCAACATTCCGCACGGCAACAACGTCACCAATCTCCATGTGCATGGCCTGCACGTCTCGCCCCAGGGCAACTCGGACAACGTGTTCGTCGAGATCGAGCCGGGGACGACCTTTGAGTACGAGTATCAGATTCCGGCCGACCATCCCGAGGGCACCTACTGGTACCACCCCCACAAGCACGGCTCCACGGCGGTGCAACTGTTCAGCGGCATGGCCGGGGCCATCATCATCGAAGGGGGCCTCGACCAGGTTCCCGAGATCGCCGTGGCGCGCGACCTCGTGTTGCTGATCAACGAGCTGAACGTGGACCCCAACGGCTTCGTGCCGGATTTCATGACCAACGGCTCCTTCCCGCTGACCCAGAGGTTCCTCACCGTCAACGGCGAGCTCTTGCCCAGGCTGACCATCAACCCGGGCGAAGTGGTGCGCCTGCGCGTGATCAACGCCACGGTGCGCACGGAGATCCCGTTCTTTATCGACGGGCACGAGCTGACGGTGATTTCACGCGACGGCATCGCTTTCGCGGCGGCTTCCACCGAGCAGGTCTCGCTGGCGCCCGCCAACCGGTTCGACATCCTGATCCGGGGCGGAGCCCCCGGCGTCTACTCGGTGCGCAAAGGCGTGGGCACCAGCGGCATGAACCCCGATCCGGAGGTCGTGCTGATGACGCTCGAGGTCGCCGGCACCCCGGTCGACATGGCGATGCCGAGCACGCTGCCCAATCCCTTTACCCCCATTACCGACGACGAGTTGACCGGCTCGCGCCTGCTCACGTTCGCCGTGGGTCCGGGCGGCCCGGCTCCCAACTTCCCCAATTTTACGATCGACGGGAACCGCTACGATCCCGACCGGATCGACCAGCTCGTCAACCTGAACGCGGTCGAGGAGTGGACCCTGGTCAACAACAGCAATGTGGGCCACCCGTTCCACATCCACGTGAACGACTTCCAGGTGATGTCGGTCAACGGCGTGGCGCCGCCGGTGCCGCTCTGGCTCGACACGGTGGACATCCCGGCCAACGGCAACGTGGTGATCCGCCAGCGCTTCACCGACTTTACCGGGGAGTTCGTGCTGCACTGCCACATCCTGGTCCATGAGGACCTGGGGATGATGCAGAACGTCTCAGTCGTTCTTCCCTGACGGCGGGGTGCACCACTCGGGCAGCGCCGTGGGGCGCCGCTTGCCGTCGAAGCTATAGCGAAACTTAAGCTGCTGGCCGGGCAGGTCCAGCTCCAGCCGCACGACCTTGAGGTTGCGGGGCAATTTGGCGAAGGCGTAGCTCTCGTCCAGGCTGTCCTCGAGCTCGACCGCCTCCCCCACCGGGTCAGGGATGACGCGCCCCCCGTAAAAGGCCGCGGAGATGGGGCGGCGGTAGGCATCCGCCACCCAGAGCCGGTATTCGCCCGCCACGTCGCGGGCGATCTCGACGTGCCAGTTCCCCCACATGGCCACCTGTCCGCCGTGCAGCACGTAGTGGGCGCGGTATTCGGGCGGCGGGTAGCGCCGACTCAGCTGGCGCGTGGCCGAGCTGGCCACCATGGCGGCCAGCCCCAGCGCCATCGCCAGGGCCAGGACGACCCAGCGGCGAGAGCGTACGAGGGGGGCCACCAGAGCCACTACCAGGACGAAGGGTCCGAGCAGCAGTCCGGCGCAAGCCAGGCAGGCATCTGTGGTCAGGGAAGGCAAGAAGCCCGATAATTCCTCGCGTTGACGCGCTATCTCCTGCCAGCGGGAGGATGGGGGGCGGCCCCAGAATTCTCGGCCTTCGATGGAAGCGCAGGCCTTGTTCGAGCAGGCGAATACCCTCTATCGCGAGCGGCACAACCGCGACGCCGCGATGCCCCTGTACCTGCAGGCCGCCGAGCAGGGGCACGCCGGGGCCCAGTATGCGCTGGGCCTGCTGACGGCCGACGACGACCCCAAGCAGTCGCTGCGCTGGCTCCACCGCGCGGCCGAGCAGTTCTACCCCGAGGCCCAGCACCAGCTGGCCCGGCGGTTGCTGCGCACCAACCTCGAGGAAGCGGTGGAGTGGTTGCGGCGGGCCGGGATGCAGGGGCACGTCGAGTCGATGTATTCCCTGGGCGTGCTGCTGGCGGTCGGGGCCGGACCTTTGCAGCAGGCAGCCGGAGGAGATGCCCACGCGCAAGGCGGACCCAACCTGGAGCAGGCCGTGGGTTGGCTGCGTCTGGCCGCCGACCAGGGCCACGCCGACGCCCAGCTCAACCTGGCGCTGCTGCTGGCCGAATCCGATCCGGAGGAGTCGGGGGTCTGGATTCGGCGGGCTGCCGAGGCGGGCCAACCTGCGGCCCAGTTCCGCCGGGCGACCCAGGCCGCCGAAGAGGGAGACACGGCAGAGGCCCTTGTCTGGGCCAAGAAGGCGGCCGAGCAAGGCCATTTGGAAGCGCAATTCCTGCTGGGCGCGCTGTGGGCCGAGCAAAAGGAATACCACAAGGCCGTCATCTGGTTTCGCTCCGCTGCCAGCCAGGGTCACCGCGAGTCGCAGAGCCACCTGGGCTACCTGCTGGCCCAGGGGCTGGGCTGCGAGGCCAATCCCCCCGAGGCCGCCCGCTGGCTCCGCCAGGCCGCCGGGGGCGGGCATGCCGAGGCGCAGCGCAACCTGGCCGTGCTGCTGGTGGAGCAGGGCAACTTCGCGGAAGGGGCCGAGTGGTATCGGAAGGCGGCCGAGCAGGGTCTGGCCGCGGCTCAGTTCAGCCTGGCCACGATGTACGCCCTGGGCGAGGGCGTGAAAGCGGATGAGGCCGAGGCCGAGCGCTGGATGCGCGCCGCGGCCGAACAGGGGCACGCCCGGGCCCAGTTCAACCTGGGCTCGCGCAGTCAGGATGCGGCCTGGTTGCGGCGCGCGGCCGAGGCCGGGGTCGAAGAGGCCCCGCTGGAGCTGGCCCGCCTCCTGCTCGAAACCGAGTCGGCCGAAGCCATCCGCTGGCTCGAGCCGCTGGCCGCGCGCGGTGTTCTGGAGGCCGTCGAGATGCTGGGGGTGCTCCAGACCTCGCGCGACCCGGCGCAGGCCTTGCGCTGGTTCGAGAAGCTGGCCGATCAGGACCATCCCGGCGGGCAGTACAACCTGGGAGTGCTCTATTTTCAGGGGATCGGCGTCAAGCAAGACCCGCGCGAGGCCATCGGGTGGTTTTACCGAGCTGCCCTGCAGGGGCACGCGGAGGCGCAATTCAACCTGGGAGCGATCCTGCAAGAGCAGGACCCGGGCGAGGCCGCCAACTGGTACCTGCGGGCCGCCGAGCAGGGCCTGCCGGCGGCCCAGTTCAGCCTGGGGCAGATGTTCTTTCGCGGCCAGGGCGTCGAGCGCAACCTCCCCGAAGCGGTCCGCTGGTTCCGCAAAGCCGCCGAGCTGGGCCACGAGGAAGCCCGCGCCGTGGTGGCCCGTCTGACCAGGGGCTGACGCCAGGCGCGGCTGGTGAACTGCGGCCCAGGCTTGGAAGCGAATCGTTCCCCAGATGCACGAATCGTCACGGACAGGAACGACGTCGTTCCCTCGAACCGCGAATCGTTCTTCAGGGGAACGGACCCCCGATGCCTAGGTCAGTTTCACCACCGGGTAGTCCTTGTAAACCAGCTTTCCGGTGGTGAGGTCGCGGGCCGTCAGGAGCAGCCGCTTGTTGCCGTCCACCGAGAAGAGCGCCTCGAAGCGGGGCTCGCCCTTCTTGGCCGGGGGGTTGGCCTCGAGGAAGGTGGGCTGGGTCTCGTTCATCCAGAAGAGCGAGCGGCGCTCCTCCTCGTCGGCGCTGACGGGGCGCAGCCGGGCGGCGCCCGCGCCGTCGAAGACCAGCTCGATGGGGCCGCTGGCTCCCTGGCGGCGTCGCGCTTCGCCCATCTCGAACAGGGCCAGGCCCAGGTGCGTCTGGCCGTCGTAAAAGCCCTTCACGACTAGCCGGGCCACCGGCTCGGCCGTTGGATAGGCCGTGCCGCGCGGCACGATGACACGGTAATCGTAGGTTCCACTCGAGTTCACGTGGCGGATTCCGTAGTCGTGCTGGATGTGGTCGTAGAAGTCGGTGCCCGACACGAAAGCCGCCGCGCCCCGCGCCACGGCGTCGATGGGGCGATCGAGCAAGACCTTCTCGCGCCCGAAGATGCGATGCAGCGTGCGCTGCACGGCCGGGATCAGCGTGCTGCCGCCCACCATCAGCACGCTCTTGATGCTCTCCTCGTCGAAGCCCCGCTCGTGGGCGCCCCGCAGGGCGCGACGCAGCGTCTGGTCGATGGTGCGGAACGCTTCCTTCTCGTCCAGGATGCGCTCGAAATCGCCCTGGGTGAAGCGCGCGGTCAGCATGCCGCCCGTGTCCGGGTTCATCAGCGCGATCTCCGCGTCGGGATGAAAGCTCAGCCGCTCCTTGACGCGCTCGCACTCCACCAGCAACGCACGGCTGAGGCGCCGCACCTCGTCGTCATAGTCCTTGAGCTGGTTCTGCTTGAGGACGTCCTCGAAGATCCACTGGTCGAAGGTGGCCCCGCCCAGATCGGCGCCGGCCTTGCCCAGCACGCGACAGCGGCGCCAGCCGCCCGAGTCTTGCTCCTCGACCTTCACGGCCGAGACGTCCAGCGTGCCGCCGCCCAGGTCGAAGATCAGGTAGACGTCGCCCGCCTGGATGTGCGAACCGTAACCCAGCGCGGCCGCCGAGGGCTCGTCGATGAAGCGGTAGCGGTGCACCCCGGCCGCCTCGGCCACGCCGCCGAGCCACTCCTCGTAGTGCTCGTAGCACTCCACCGGCAGCGTGAAAGCGATCTCCTCGTCGGGCGAGCCCATCTCGGCCAGCGCCATCGCCAGGAGCGTGCTCAGGAAGTCGCGCCCGGCCTCGGAGGGCGTCACGTCGCGATCTTCCAGCTTGAGCTTGAGGGGCGACCGGTTGGCGATGTAGCGCTTCATCCAGCGGAACGTGCGCGGCGAGCCATAGAGGTTCTGCTGCAGCACCTGGCGCCCCAGCCAGCGGCGCTGCTCGGGCTCGTAGTGGATGAGCGAGGGCACCACCGGCGGCAGATCGGGGCCCAGCGGGCCGCCATAGTCGGGAACCAGCACCGTGCTGGCCTCGCCCGTGCCCGGGTCGAAGCGCGCCAGCACCGTATTGGAGGTGCCGAAGTCGAGCGCCAGGCGGCCGCTCACTCGACCATCGCCTTGCGCAGCCAGCGTCCGCGGAAGGAGACTCCCGGGAAGCGGATCTTCACGGTCTGGCCGGCTTTCAGGGCCGTGTCCAGACTGAGGGGCTGGTGATGGTCGGGGCTGTAGGCCAGCTCGTCGCCAGGGGCACCTTCCAGCTTCAGCCCGGCGGTCTGCAGCGCTTCGAACATGCGCCCCGACACCGCCAGCAGGTCGCGGGACTTGAGCTCCACGCCCTGGCCGTTGAGCGCCCGCTGCACGGCCAGCTGGGCCACCGGGGTGGCCAGCTCGGTGAAGAGCTGCTCCAGGCGGTCTTCAGCCTGCTCGTGGGAGTAACGCTGCGAAGTGAAGCGCAGCGTCTCCAACTCGCGCTGGGTATTGTCGAGCTGCTTGCGGGCGGCTTCCAGCTCCAGGCGCAGCGCCTGGGCTTCGTTCTTAGGATCCACGGTAGACTCCGAAAATGAGGGCCGCGGCGACCACGACCAGAGTGAGGACTTCGAGCAACCAGGACAGGACCGCCGTGGCGGCCGCCAGCCGAAGGCCGCGCAGGCGGCCCAGGACCAACAGCTTGATGGCCAGACTGAACAGGGCCACCCAGGTCACCGGCATCAGCACGCTCTGGCTGGCTCGGGTGACCTGCGGCAACACCAGGTAGGAGGCCAGCCCGGTCAGGCCGACCAGAATGAAAGCCAGGCGATAGGGGCGGTGCCAGTTGCGCATCCGCAGCACCAGCGCGTTGGCCACCCAGGCGGCTATCAGCAGGCCGCCGGCTACGGCGTAGACCGGGTTCAAGGGGCGACCACGCGCACGTCGAGAGGCACGACCACCGAGGTCATGGGGGTGAAGAGCTTGAGCTCGTAGGTTCCAGGCTCGGCGGCGGCATCGGCCTCAATCGTGAGAGAGCGCAGCGTGCCGTCGGGCGAGGGCTCGCTCAACTTGACCCTGAAGCTGCGGATGTTCTGTTTCGCCAGCAAAATCTGACCGTAGCGAAAGAGCTCGAGATTGGTGCCCATCATCTCGAGCTTCGCCTGCCCGCCGGAGGGCAGCTCCAGCTTGTGAGCTGGCTTGAGCACCGTCAGGCGCGGGGTGGGCGGGTCAAAGTCGCCCGCCCGGGCCACCAGGAAAAGCAGCAGCCAGAGCTTGACTGCGAGCCCACCACGCGTGAAAGAGGACATGGGTCCGACTTTCTTGCTGGCGGGTTGAGGGCCCTGCGCAAAACTGGTCCAAGACGTTCATACGGCGGCAATATGGCTGACGTAAGATACAAGCAATAACAAAGCTGAGGAAGGTCTCCGATGGACTCCATCCGCCCCCAAATGGGCGCCCCGGCACCGGCGCCAATCCAGGGTCCACCGCCCGCCGCGGGCCCCGCGCCGCGTGAGGAGGCCACTCCCGCTCCCGTCCAGGACCGCGTGACGGTCGGCGCTCCCGAGACCGAGAAGGGGAACAAAGGCGGCATCCCCAACTTTGGCGCGGCCTACGGCGCGCAAGAAGGCAACGGCAACGGCACCGCCAACCCGGCCGGCCCCCAGAACGGCACCAACGGCAACGCGGCGGCCAACGCCCCCGACCCGAGCGGAATGCCCAAAGCTTCTTCGGCCGATGAAGAGATCGCCAAGCACGTCTGCGCTTCGGGCTGCGGCTGCATCAGCACCAACGGCGGCCAGGGCACCAACGCCCTCAAAGTGCTCGAGGATCGCGACCAGGAGGTGCGCCTGCACGAGCAGGAGCACCTGAACGAAGCCGGCGAGCACGCCCGGGGCGGCCCCACGTTTGAAACCTACAGCGCTTCCAACGGCAAGACGTTCGTGACCGGTGGCAAGGTCAACGTGGACGTGTCGGAAGTAGGCGGCGACGCCCGCAAGACGGCCGACAAGATGGCCAAGATTCGCAAAGCCGCGCTGGCGCCCAAGAGTCCCAGCGCCCAGGACCGTACCGTGGAGGCCGAGGCGGCCGGCAAGGAAGCGGCCGCCCGCTCCCAGATGGTGCAAGACGACCTGAAGGCCGGTCGTCAGCCCGGCACCCCCGGCTCGGCCACCGGCCCGGCGGTGTGACGGCGCTCACAGCGCTCTCCTCGCAACTCGAGTAGACTCGGGGTGTAACAGTCCCCGTAGCCCTCCAGACCAGACGGGGACTGGAGGATGGACCCAAGTGACTCAGTTTCTTCGTTTATTGCGTGGCTTTTTGACCTATGCCTCCGGTTTCGCCGGACTGGCTCTCGCCACGTTCCTCTATTGCAGCGACCGCGACCCCTCGTGGGAGATGCGCGTGCTGACCTCGGCTTCGCTGGGAGTCGCCGGCACCGTCGCGATGCTCTTCATGGCAATCAAGGTGCACGAGTTGGAGCAGCTTTTGAGTCGTCCCCGTGCTCGCGCCCGTCACCGGGCCGGCGTCATCGACTGGGGAGGCGCCGAGCTGCCGAGCTTGCGGTAAGCTCCTCTGACTTGAGGAACACTGAGAAACGCTTGTAGACCAGGAACGTCACGGTCGAGGTCAGAGCGCACTTGAGCAGGTTGAACGGGGTGATGACCGTGAGAATGAAGGTCGTCAGCCCGGCCGTGGGGACCTCGGCGCCGGTCATCCAGCGTGTGAACCACGGCAAGATGAACTGGTTGGCCGGAATCATCACGGCCGTCATGGCCAGGCCGCCCAGAATCAGCGAGAGCAGCGCCCGCGGGCGCGTCTTGCGGAGCTGGTAGAAGGCGGTGCTGACCAGGACCATGGTGCCGCCCGCCAACGTGTTCATCGGAATGCCCACCAGCTGGGTCGGGTCGAAACGGAACAGCAGAAACAGCAGGTTCTTGAGCAGCAGGATGGCCAGTCCCCAGACCGGCCCGAACGCGAAGCCGCCGATCAGAGCGGGAACCTCGGAGGGGTCGTAGGTAAGAAAGGTGGCCCCGGGATAGGGGATCTGCACCGTCATCATCAATGCGGTGGCCAGGCTGGCCAGCAGCCCTACCTTG
Source organism: Vulcanimicrobiota bacterium (assembly GCA_039809865.1). GTDB lineage: Bacteria > Vulcanimicrobiota > Xenobia > Xenobiales > QWHO01 > QWHO01. The sequence continues at coordinate 188,465 of JBDHVW010000001.1, read as the reverse complement.
AGAAGTCGCGCCAATCCTGTGTCTGTCTGCATCGGGTTCGCAGCGGCGTGTTCTGGCAGGGGACCCCGTTTCCTGCTCGACACAAAAGCCGTCCTGCTTTGTAGGACGGCTTTTGCCCGGTCTCCACCCACAACCGGGTCTCCCGGTTCCGCGTTCCCCAATCCCCCCAGAGGGTTCTGAGTCGGCGCCGGGCCTCACCTCGGGTTTTCGCAACCAAGGCCGTGCGACATGTCTGAGGTCTGCATGCTACCCCTGCCGGAAAACGACCCGGTAGAGCCGACCCGGAGTATGGACCCTTCCGGGAGGACCCTCGATATTGCTCACCCTCGAAGTGGGCGGTAGCTCGCGCTACGGACCCACCTTAGATCCGGGGATTATGGACAATCCAACCGATCTTGTTGCCAGCATGTAAAAGTCTGGCCATTGGCCGCGCCCCGTAACGTGCGGCTCGAGACTTGTATCGAGCCGCTCCCAAAGTGATGGGGCGCGGACGATGGACAGACTTTCAACGGGTTTGTTTGGACAGGACATCGTAGAGCACGATTCCGAACGCCGTGGCCACGTTGAGCGAGTTCTTCACTCCGAAAGCCGGGATCCGCACCAACTGGTCGCAGGCACGCTGAACCTCGTCATCCAGGCCGACCACTTCGTGGCCGAAGACGAGCGCCACCGGCGTGGGCCAGTGGAACGCGTGCATGTCCTGGGCCACGGGCGCCGTCTCCAGGCCGATGATCGGGATCTTCCGAGACTTGAGCTCTTGTAAGGCCTGGCTGGTCTCGGGATAGCGCGTCCAGGGCACGTACTCATGCGCCCCCAGAGAGGTCTTCTCGAGCTTGGGATGGGGCGGCCAGCAGGTCACCTGACCGCAGAGATAGATGTGCTCGACCGCGCCCGCGTCCGCGGTGCGGAAGATCGACCCCACGTTGAACGCGCTGCGGACATTGTCCAGCACCACGTAAATAGGATGGCGCGCGATGGGACCAGGCTTCTCGCCCCGGTAGAACGGCTCAGCGCTGGTAATAGCTGAAGATCTTGACCGGGTAGCGGGACACCTCCTGATACTTGCCCCACGCCCCGCGTCCGTAGACCTCCACGCAGGCGCCGTAGAGCGGCGAGTTGCGCGGGCGGTTGGTGGGACCCACCAGGTTGGACCACTTGCGCGGGTCCAGCTGCCGGTCCTGAGCTTTGGCCATGGCGCGCAAGATGGTGGCTCCGCCGCCATTGTAGGCACCCAGCATGAGATAGAGGCGGTCGTTGCCCTCGGGCTCGCCCCACTGTTTGTAAGCCTGATCGACCTTGATGTTCCAGTCTTCCAGGCGCCCGGGCTGGCCCAGGTAGCTCCAGTAATTGAGCGGGTCCATCAGCACGCGATGCTTCTCTTCCAAGACCGAGACGCCGGCCGGCAGCGCCATGTCGGGGTTGGTGCGATCCGCCAGGCTGAGGCCGAGTCGCTGGGCCGCTTCGGGCATCAGCTGGGTGAGACCGACGGCCCCCGCCCACGACCGGGCGGTGGGCTTGAAGGCGCTCTCCTGGGCGATCAGAGCTTTGAACAGGCGGGGGGGCAGAGGATGGGCCGTATCGGTCCAGGACATCTGGACGGCGTGCACGATCTTCTCGTTATACCAGTTCTCGCGCTCGCCAAAGCCCCAGTCGCTGGTCATGCTGACTTCCATGGGGGCGGGCGGGGGCTCGACCTGAGAGGGCTCCACTGGCTCTTCGATGGGCGGAACCACGCGCTCGGTGGGGATGAGCGGCGGAACTTGAATGCCCGGCACCATCGGACCAGGCAGTACCTGGGCCAGCCGACCTTCTTCTGCGTGTGCTACCGAACCCGCAAAAACAAGAAAAGCCGTTACGGCGAGGCCGAATCTCTTCATGCTCTCTCCTGGAATGGACTTCAAGTCGTAGATTCTACGAACGGGTGTGCTGGCTCCTGCCTCTTGGGGTCGTGTAAAAAAGGAGAGGTGGAGAGGATGGAGAGGTCAGGATTCGATGAGTTCTAGATTGGCGCGGGGGACGGTGAGTTTTTCGCCGCTTTCGAGTTGGACGACCGCGACGCGGACGTGGGCTTCGGTGGGAATGATGGTGAGGGATACGGGGAGTTCCACAACCTTACACAGAGCCCCGAAATGAGGCTGCCGAATCAGCCGCACGGAGGCGCCTACATCCAATCCCAGGTTTGATTCTTCCTCAACAGAGGCCTGCTCGGGCCGGGTGGCGGGGATGAAGACCTCCGGGCGAATCACGCCGGCGCGGATCTGGGTGGCGCCACTGAGCGAGGCGCGGCGGCCGACGTTCTGACCGAGGAGCTTCCAGGTGCGGTCGGCCATGCGGATGGGGCCGAATCCCTCGGTGATGACCAACGTGAGGCCAAGTTGCTCCGAGCCGGTGATGGCCACTCCCAGGTCGTAGCCCAGGAAGTCGCGCAGGTCGCGGTCATGAATGCCCCCCACGATGACCCCCGCGACGCCCTTGAGGCGGGCCGCCTGCAGAAACTCGTTGCTGACCAGAGAGCCGCCCACCACCACCTTGCCCCGGTGGGCCTCGGTGAGCTGGCTGGCCTGCAGCTCCTGGTCGGGGCCGCTCGAGACCAGCACCAGCTCGCCCGACGTCTCGCCGCCGATGCCGAAGATGCCCTGCACGTGGGCGCCAAAGGTGCGGATGCGCACACCCTCGTCGGGCAACACCTCCTCCACCACACCGTCCACGTAGGCTTTGACCTCGACCGGAATGGGGGGGCGACGCAGGATGACCTGTCCGGTGATCTCGCTGATCTCCTCGACCGTGCCGCTGATGGGCGATTCGAGCGAGCCTTTGAAGAAGCCGAAGAAACCCCGATTCTGGGCCATCACCTGGCCTTTCTCGAGCGTCTCGCCCACCTTCTTGAACATCGCCCCGGGAACTTCGGACGGCTCCAGTCCCAGCTTGTTGGCCACGTTGACCATCTCGACGTTGCCCGGCAGCTCGGTGCGCGCCACGACATCGTCGTGCTTGACGGTCTGCCCCTGTTTGACCGTCACGACGCCTTTGAGCGGCAAGCGGCGCTCCAGCACCAGCTCGGTGGCGGGATTGACCTTGAGGCCGGGGATGTAGGCGCTGCCCATGGGATCGTCGGTTGGAGAAGGGAGCCACATGTCCTCCCGCCAAGTGCGCGGTTATGGACGAGATCAAAATGCAGATCCAGGCGCTGAAAGACGAGATCGGACGCACAACCGACAAGGAGAGGCTGGCCAAGCTCCAGCTGGAGCTGGCGCGGCTGAAGGCGAAACTCCGCACCGAGGGCTCGGAGGAATACTACTGGAGCGAAGAGCGCTGAGGCGCCCCCGGCGGTACCAGCTCAAGAACCCGGCCGCGCACGCCTTGCGCGGCGGGCATCCTTGGGTTTTTCGCGGCGGGGTCTCCACGGCCGCCTCGATTTTCCCGGACGGCCAGTGGCTGCACCTGGTCGACGGCCACAACAAATCCGTCGGCTACGGGATCTACTCGGCCGAGGGCGTGGTGGCCATCCGATTTCTGGGCGCCGAGCTGCCCGATGCCCGCGAGCTCGATCGGCGCGTGAAACGCGCCCTGGGGCGGCGCGACCGGCTGACCGCCGAGACCACCGCCGTGCGGCTCGTGAACGGCGAGAGCGACGGGCTTCCGGGCGTGGTGATGGACCGCTACGGCAGCGTGGGCGTGCTGCAGACCTACACCAGCGCGGTAGACTCGCTGGGCCGCTACGTCGCCTACCGGGTGCGCCAGCGCCTGGGCCTCAACACAGTCCTCTGGAAGATGCCGCGACGGCGAGCCGGAGCCGTGGTTGAAGACCGGGTGCTCTTCGGGCCGCCAGTGCGCGTGGTCGAGTTTCGCGAGGGGCCGCTGACGTTGTACGCCGACCTGGCCGAAGGGCAGAAGTCGGGCACGTTCCTCGACCTGCGCGGGTTGCGCCGCGAGATGCTCGCGCGCGACCTGAAGGGCAAGCGCGTGCTCAACCTGTTCAGCTATACCGGGGCCCTGGGACTGGCCTGTGAGCGGGCCGGGGCCTCGGAGGTGGTCAACGTGGACGCCTCGCAGGCGGCCCTCGACTTTGCCCGCGAGCACCACGGCGGCCCGGCCCAGCAGTGGGTACGCCAGGACCTGCTGGGGGGAGACTGGTCCGGGGTGCCGGAGGGGCCCTTCGACGTGATCGTGGCCGACCCGCCGCCGATGACCTCGCGCGGAGACCAGGTGGAGCGCGTCCTGGCCGCCTACCGCAAGCTGTATCGGCGCTGCCAGGAGCGCCTCCTCCGCGGCGGCCTGCTGGTCGCCTGCTGCTGCACCTCGCGCATCAGCGAGGAGAAGCTGCGTCAGGTCCTCGACCGCGAGGTGGACAACCGCTTCCGGCGCCGTCTTCCCCCCGAAGCCGACCATCGCCCCGGCTTTCCCGAGGCCGATTATCTGAAGGTGCTCCTGTACGGCTGAGAATGCTTACAGCCGGATCTTTAGAGATCTAAGCATATCGTAAGTGTTGACGTAGTTGACTCCGAAAGCCTCGCAGGCATTGGGTATTTTAATGCGATTCTTGATCTGGGCTGCATAGATCTCTTGCGTCACGACAATTCCTGATTTGGCGTGGGCAAATGCTACAATCCACCCGTCCGCCACATTGGCAAACTCAGACTTCGCAGCTGCGGTAAAAATTGGAGCTGGACTGGGCCCACTCAATAATCGCTCGGTAGGAAGTCGTGACGTCCTGGCCTCCGGTGCTGTGGAAACAAGCTTTGAAAGTCTTGCTGGCCCATTTTGCCAAGTCATCCTTTCCCTTCTTGAGCTCTTCCTCCACTCGATCGATGCTCATCAGCTGGCCACCCCGACCCTGGTCCTCGAGTGCCGTCCAGAAAGTCGGAACCAGATCGAATGCGTAATATGTGCGAGATGCGGCGATAAAGACGTTGGCGTCAAGTATGTACAAGCTTTATCGCTCTCCGAGCTTCTTGGCATAGCGTTCGAAAGCGCTTCCGTGAAGGCCCATCAGGCGATATGCCTCGGTGTAGGAGAGTTCGCCTTCTCTGGTGGCGCGAACCACGGCCGAGGCAAATCGCCGACCAATGCGGAGATCTTGTGTAGCATAGAAGTTGCCGCCAGACGATGGTTTCTTCGTGATGCTTTCCACGCGGGTCTCAGCGTAGAACTCGAAGAATTCTTGTGTCGCAATGAGTCCCAGATCTAGCGCGCGGCGCGCCGCAACAAGCGAGCTAACCTTGAATATCCTTGCGAGATAGTCAAACGGGGCGTTGTGTTCTCGGGCCCTCGACCAAGTTTGTTGCAACTCGTTTGCGGGTACCAAAAACTCGGCGGCGACCTGGTTGCAGACCTGTTCGATTTTCTCGGGCGCCGGTTGCAGGTTGGCCAGATCGAACCCGGCACTGGCACCCAGCCAAATATGCGCAAACTCGTGCGCGAGCGTGAACATTTGAGCCGCTTTGAAGTCAGTCCCATTCACAAACACCAGGGGCGCGAACTCGTCCACCAGGACGAAACCGCGAAATTCCAGAGGGTCAAGCTTCCTGTGGGTATTATTGCCGACGATTCCGTTGACCGAAACCAGAATCCCTGCACTCTCAGCGCGCCGCTCCATCTCGCGTAGAGCGCCGGTCCAGGTCGGAATCTCAGCGGCCCAGCCGCCCTCGATGGCCAACGTGTCTCTTATGGACCGAGCGATGACCTCGACAGGGGTGCTCAGTTGGGCCGATTTTACGAACCAGAGCGGCTCCTGACCCTGTTTGATAAGGTCATCGCGCATCCAAGCCTGCCTCAGCTCCATGGTCTGGACAGTTTCGAGCAGGTTGGCACTGAAAGTCTGGAGCACATCTCCAGTACCCGTTCGAAAGAACGGAATTGGCAGCTCCTCCACAGGAGGCAGGGCCAGAAAAAAATAACCCAGGGGAGTGTGTGTCTTGCGGGCCAGCTCCTCCAACTGGCGCATCGTGGGTCCCCCATGACCCGCCGTCCACTCGGTCAGCTTCGGAAACAGCGCTTCGACTGCACCGGGGCTACCGGACCGCTGGACCGCCCATTCAAGCAAAGCGGGACTCACGACCAGCCGTTCCACTAGTCCGCACCGCCCGCTTGGCCGCAGCATCCGTGCATATTCTGGAACTTCGTGCTGCTCTTCAGAAATCCCCGATCCCGGTCGCGAGCGAGGATACCATTTGTCCCGGCTGAATTGTTTCCGGCTCGGCGCTACCTGGATTCGCGCCCGACTCGTAGCGGCGGGCTTTCCTCAGGTTGGCAAGAGGCTGTATGAGTCTGTGTCTGCAGGCGGGTTTCTCCAAGCGGAGAATCTCTACAACAGGATGCAGCTTTTTCTGGCCTACCTCGACCCCAGCAGCGGCAACCTGCTCGTGCAGGCGGCCTTCTGGTTGATGGCGCTGTTCGCCGCCGGCTTCTTCAAGCTGCGGAGCTTCTTCTTCAAGCCCGACAAGCCGCCCGAGGAATAGGTCGTGGGCGCGGGCTTCGTCCTGGTGCTCTGGTTCTACGCCACCACCAGCCTCCCCAAGCTGCTGAGCGACCATCTCGTCACGCTCGGCTGGCGCGAGGTGGCCGGCAATCTCGCGGTCGTCTACACGCTCCTGGCGTTGCTCGGCCTGGGGCTCGGCCTGGTGCTGCGCGGCCGCGTCGGCCTGGCCGCCGCGTTCGCGCTGTTCTACACCATCAACGTCCTCAACCTGAAGAACGGCCTGCTCAAAGACTTCTTCGAGCTGCCCATGGGCGCGCGAGCGGCCCTGTGCTGGCTGTTCGCGGCGCTGGGCATCCTGCTCTACCTCCGCCTGCGCAAGACGCTCGAGACCACTCTCCTCCCCTGGCTCCGGAGCCACCAGCGCAAGCTCGTAGCCGGCTTCGGCGCGCTGTTGGCGGTGCTCTGGGCGGCCCAGGTGGAGGCGCCTCGCGTCCCTCCGGCCACCGACCCCGCGCTGCCGAACGTGGTCGTGGTGACGTTCGACAGCCTCTCCGCCCGCCACATGAGCGTCTACGGCTACGAGCGCCCGACCACGCCCAACCTGGAGAAGTTTGCCCAGGACAGCCTGGTGTTCGACGCCTTCCACGCCAACTACAACACCACCAAGAAGGCCCTGCGCGCGCTCCAGGGATGGCGGCGCAAGAGCGCGCGTGCGGGGCTGACCGAGCGCCTGGCCGAGGCCGGCTATACGCGCCGCGTGCTGGTCTCGTATCGCAGCACGGCCTATTACGGGCTGGACGACTTCAACGAGAGCGTGGTCGTCTTCGCCTTCGAGAAAAACCCGCTCTACCGCGCGCTGCGCCGGGTGATGCCCCGACAGAAGCTGGTCTGGCTGGCCCAACTCGGCAGCCAGGAGTGGATTTACTACTGGCCCTACCACCCGTTCGCCCACCTGAACAGCCGCTGGCGCACCGACCACTCCCCCGCCGATCTGTGCCTGGAGGCCGCCCTGGACGTGCTGCGGGAGAGCCCGCGCGGCACCCTGGTCTGGGTGCACCTCTGGCTTCCCCACTATCCCTACGTGCCCGACAAGCCGTGGCTGGGGCAGTTCGGGGGCGGGCCGCTGCCCGAGTTCCCCGTGCGCGAGGACCAGGGCAGCGTCGTGCTCGACCCCACCGGCGAGCGCGGCATCGAAGCGCCCGAGTACGGCTTCCTCGAGCCCGAGCAGGCCCGCGACCTGGTGAAGCGCTACCAGGACCTCTACGACGAATACGTGCTGATGGGCGACGCCTATTTTGGCAAGTTCGCCGAAGGACTCAAAGCGATCGGGCAGTACGATCAGGACTTGCTGGTGGTCTCCTCCGACCACGGCGAGGCCTTCCGTCAGGGGCTCTGGGGTCACGGCTGGTATACGCTCTACGAGGAGGTGCTGCACGTGCCCATGCTGATGCGCCTGCCCGGTGGCCGGCTGCAGGGCCAGCACGTGCGCTCGCCCGCCGAGCAGGTCGATTTCGCGCCCACCGTGCTGGCCGCTCTGGGACTTCCGCTGGAGACCGACCCGCCGCGCGACCAGCCGGGAGGCCTGGCGCTGCCTTTCGAGCGGCCCCGGGCGCGGCAGGGCTGGTCGGGCGAGTCGATGCTGCCCTACGCGGGCAACGGTCGAATGAGCGACCGCCCGAAATTCTCGTTCGCCCGGCTGGTGTTCTCGGCCCACAAGGCCGGCGACGTGGTGGTGTTCTGGCACCAGTACAAGCTGGTGCGCGCCTTCGAGAACGCCAAACGATACCAGCTCTTCGATTTGAGCCAGGATCCCGAGGAGAAGCGCGACCTCTCCAGGGAGAAGCCCGACGTGACGGCGATGATGCTCGAGCTGGTGCGCCGCCGCACCGAGCAACGCCCGACAAAACCTGACCTCGAGGAAGACCCCGGCCCCTAGGAGCCGCCTCCGGCGTCGCCACCCGCGTCTCCGGCATCGCCTGCGTCGCCGCCGTCATCGCTCTCGTCGATGGGCAGATCGTCGTCCTCCACCAACCCCTGCAGCGTCCAGGCCACATAGGACGGCTGGAAGAACTTGAAGATCTCCTTGTCGTAGTGCACCTTGGAATCGACCAGGCGCAGCTCCAGGCCCTTGATCGAGCCCCACAGCTCGCTGCGGGTCAGGTTGGCCTCGAGCCCCTTGCCGGCCGCGATGAAGGTGCCCTTGGAGTCGGTCATCGTCAGGGCCAGGGGCGCGCCAGGGCGGCCGTTGCCCACGAACAGGATGCGCAGCGCGCCCGGCCCCGCGCTCTTGACCGGAATGTCGTTCACGAAGGCGCTGGCGATCTCCACGCCCTCGCCCACATAAAGCGTGACCGGATTCGTCTTGGTCGCCCCCGCGGCCAGAACGATCTTGCCGTTGGTGCGCACCGTGAGCTTGCCGGAAACGTAGTAATCGCCAGGGGCCAGCGTGACGGTGGCACTGTTCTCGATCGTCAGGTTGCGCCAGCCCCGCGGAGTGAACGACAGAGGGGAGCCGTTGACCGCCTGCACGGCCACGGCGTCGCGCGGATGGAAAGGCGGACGATACTTGGGCACGCGTTTGATCGAGGTATTGGCGGCCTCGACGGCCTTACTGTTGCCACTGATGGTGGTGGTGCCCGTCTTGACGATCGACTGGCTCAGGTCCGAGAACGGACCGGTCATGACGTAGCCGCGAATGTCGGCGTTGTTGAGGATCATCGCGTTCTTGGTGCCGTTGGTCCAGAGGCAACCCCACTCGTAGGGATACTTGGACGGCTTGCCGCTGGAGGAGCGATAGGAGTCGGTGCGGGAGTTGATGACCGTCACCCCCCGCGTGCCCACGCCGGCCCCGTTGAAGTGATTCTCGCCCACGAAACCCAGCGTGGCCATGCCGACGGTGATGTTCCTGGTGGTCACCGAGGCGGCCAGGTGGCCTTTGGTCTTGATGTAGACCTCTTTGTTGGGCACCACGACCCCGTCCGGAGCTGGATTGACGAACGTTCCAAAGTAATTGTTGTAGACCTCGAGGTCGAAGAGCGCCTCGGGGTCGCCGGGCACCGGGTTGTCCAACGAGACGCCCGTGTAGTTGAGGTCGGCCGTCATGCGCGCCAGCGCCTCTTGCAGTCCGGTGTAGGCGGCGTAGCGGCAACGTTGCTTGAGGTTGCCGAAACTGGCCACGCTCTGCTTCTGGGTCACGGACGTGCTGACAGCCGCGGTCATCATGAAGAAGACCGCACCGATCAAGAGCACGAAGGCCAGGGCCGCCAGTCCGCGTTTTTGCATGTCAGTTCCTACAGTATACCTGCGTTTCCAAGCGGAGTCCGTAGTCCACCCTCAGGGCATCCAGACGGGCCAGCATCTTGATCTGGCAGACGGTCGACTTGGCAAACTCCATGGAAATGACGTGTCGCCCGACAATCTCCTCCTTCAGAGTCACGTCGTCGCGCACGGTGTCGACGGGCGCAGGTGCCGGGGGAGCCGTGGGGGCGGGGCTGTACAGCTTCTCCTTGCGGCAAAGGCACGAGGTGCCGTCAATCGTGCGCACGTAGTAGCAGATCTGCTTGGGCCACAGCATGCGTCCCACGCTGTCGAACGAGATGTGCCCCTCCTCGTTGCGCGGCGAGGCGAACACCAGCCAGGGACCGGCCGGGTCGGTGTTGTCGAAGGCGTAGCTCTCCTGGTCCGAGTCGCTCAGCTCGCGGGTCAGCTTGCCCATGGCGCGAATCGAGAAGTGCTGCAGGTCGACCTTGGCGTCGGTGACCCTCAGGTAGCGTCCGCCCGCCGCCACGAGCTGGGCCACGCCGAGCAGGACCACGCCCATCAGGGCGCAGGCGATCATCAGCTCGAGAAGTGTCGCGCCCCGCCGTCGCATACCTCGATGGTAACACACAGACTCAGGAGGAGAAAGTGCTGAGGAGGGAAGCCAGGGGGAGCATCGTGGCGATCGCGACGAAACCGGCCAGAATCCCCAGTGTGGTCATCAGAATCGGCTCGATCAACGCGGTGGCGGTCTCCAGGCCGAGGTCCACCTCGGCTTCGTAGTTCCGGCCGAGGTAGCGCACCAGGTTGGTCAGGCTGATGGATTCCTCGGAGGCGTGCAGAATGAGCACCGCGCCCCGAGGCAGCACCTCGTGGCGCGCCAGGGCCTGGCCAAAGGGTAAGCCCTCGGCCAGGTCGGCGGAGACCAGGGTGATGTTGTCCGAGATGAAGTCGTTGCCGGAGACGTCGCGGCACAGCTCCAGGCAGCGCAGCAGGGGAATGCCCGATTCCAGCGTGGCCGTCAGCGCAAACAGGATGCGGGCCACAATGACCTTGTACCAGAGCGAGCCGAGCACCGGCACGCGCAGACCCGTCTCTGCCAGCCAGATCTTGAGGTCGCGGCGACGCAGCAGCAAGCGCCGCGCCGCGGGCAGGGTCCAGTAGAGGCTGATGGCGATCAGCAACAGGGCCAGCAGGGTCCAGCCGCTGGAGATGACCCGGGAGAGCCCCACCAGCACCCGGGTGGGCCAGGGAAGCGGGATTCCCAGGCTGGTCACCAGCGGCAACATGCTCGGGAGCACGAAAGCCAGGAAGGCGTAGGTGCAGGCTGCGGCGACCACAATCAGGAAAGTCGGGTAGATCAAAGCCGCGCGAATCTTCTTGCTCAGCGCGACCTGACGCTCGCAAACGTCCGCCAGCTTGAGCAAGACCTCGACCAGACTGCCCGAGTTCTCCCCGGAACGAATCAGGCCCACGTAGACCGGGCCGAAGACGCGCGGATGACGCGCCAGCGCGCTGGAGAGATACATTCCGTCATTGACGCAGCGACTGACGTCGCGCAGCACCTTGGCCAGGGGGCCGTCATCGACGTGAGCGCCAAACTCCAGAACCTTATGCACGCCCACGCCGGCCATGAACATCGTGGCGAACTGCCGGGTGAAAAGGGCCACCTCCTCGGCCGGGACCCGCCGCTGCAAGAGGGGCGGCCGGAGTTTTGTGCTAAGATCACGGGGCATGGCTCGGACCACCATCATAGCACCTGACAGGGGCTTTAACCTCCTCGAGATGATCGTGGCCATCTTCGTGTTCAGCTCCGTGATGGTGGCGCTGTTCAACATGTGGGCGACCCAGGCGCGCGGCATGGCCGCCTCGCGCGATCACATCGTGGCTTCCTACCTGTTGGCGCAGAAGATGGAGGAATCGGTCTCGCTGGGTTGGACCGCCGAGGACCAGCCCGCGGCCATCACCAACGTCGCCCACATCGCCAAGGGCCAGGAGATCAACGTGGAGTACTGGACCGAGGTCAAGGTGGAGGACCATTCCGGGGCCTCGGACGTCGGCCTCAAGAGCATCACGGTCCGCGTCTGGTGGGAGGACAACGGCCACCACGAGCTCAAGAGCACCACCGCGGTATTCTGGCAGTCCTAGAGCGAGAGCGCGCCGCGGATCGCCTCCGCGCCCGCCGGGGCGCTCTCCCCGAAGCGGTAAACCAGCTTGCTGCGGGCGTTTTGCAAGCGCTCACGCCAGTCCCTGGCCAGCAACCGCTCGACGCCGGCGACCACGTCCCCGGGAGCGACGATTTCCCCGATCTGGCCCCGAATCACGTCCTCAAAGCACTCCAGAGGCAATTTCTGCCAGTCCGGGTTGAACACTTTGCGTGGCGTGGGGACGAACAGCACGGGCCGCAACGTGCCCAGGGCGAACTCGGGGGCCGCGCCCGACCAGTCGCTCACCATCACGGCCGCCTCGTGGAAGCTCTGCTCGCTGGCGAAGTCGAGATCCACCCGAAAGCGCTCGTGCTTCAAAGCCTGCAGGCTCTTCACGAGGGCAGGGCCTTTCGGGTAGAGCCGCGCGTTCAGAAAACACGGGTGAGGGCGGGCCACCACGCGGTAGCCTGCCTCCAGCAATGCGGTCGCGAGCGACGGGCAGGCCTCGAACAGGTTGCCCGGATGCCACGAGGGCGCCAGCAGAACCGTCCTCTCGCGAGCCCCGGCGTGGCGGCGCGCCAGCCCGTCCAGCTTGGGATAGCCGGTCTGGTGCAGGCGGGGACCGTCCCCCAGCGTGGCCCGCAATTCGCTTACGTGGTGCGGGCCGGCGCACAGAAAATCGGTGTAGTGGTCGAACGAGTGCGGGCGGTAGGAGGCCATGATGCTGTTCAGCGAGTGGAAGGCGTAAAACGTCCGGCAGCCCGGCGGGGCTTTCAGGTGATACTTGCCCAGCTCCGGCATGGTCATGAGCAGCACGTCGCAACGCAGGCGCTGCAAAGCCCCCGGCAGCAGGCGCCGCAGGTAGAGCGCCCCCGGCCAGGGGTCATGGGGATCGGAAGTGAGACAGAGGGGCTCCAGGTCGGCCAGCTCGCGGGCGTAGTCGCCCAGCACCAGCCAGCTGTAGGCATCCTCGCTGTAGATGACCACGCGCCAGGGACGCGCCAGCACGGTCTGGAGATCCTGCGACTCGCGCAGAAAATGCCGCACGCCGCTAAGCAAGGCGGGCGCGCGCCTCGGCCAGGTCGTCGGGATAGTTGACGTTCATCCAGAACTGAGCGCGCTCCAGGAACCGCAGCGGCAAAGGGTTGCCCTGCAGGAAGTCGCTCAGGACCGGCACCTCGTAATCGTCGGACGCGCTTCGGTCGCGACAGAATCGTTGAAAGGCCTCGGCGTAGTCGGACTCCAGGCAGCTCAGGCCCACGAACTCGCCGAAACGGTCACAGGGGCCGGCCGGAGTGCCCCGGCCCAGGCCGCGGGCCTCGTCACGGACCGACCAGATCAGCACCTCCTCGCGCGTCTTCACCCGGAAGTGGGGGTCGGCCAGAGTGCCGCCCTTGAGCGCGAGGTCGAGCACGGACTCGTCGTAGGCCAGGTCACCGTGGGCGAGCAGCACGCGGCCTTCGCGCAGGGGCACCGAGCGCCACGAGACCACCGACCCGCCCTCGAAGTCGGGGTTGTGGACGTAGTCCACGCCGGCCGGCAGAGCGACCCGCAGCTCCTCGCCGCGCCAACCGCCCACGACCGTGATCGGGCCGACTCCGCGCGCGCGGAACAGGCGCAGCTGTCGGCCCAGCAGCGTCTCGCCGCCGAGCGGCGCCAGGGCTTTCGGGCCATCGAAGCCCAAACGGCTGCCGCGCCCGGCCGCCAGGATGACCCCCTGGATCACAGCATGCCCTCCAGCAGCGCGCGCAGATCGAGCTCCAGCGGATGGTTGGCGAGCCGGTTGGAGGCCGTGGCATCGTGCACGATACGGTCGAAGTCGGCGGGGGAGACCCCGTAGGAGCGCAGCCGCCAATCCACGGGCAGACGGTCGAAGAGCTGCCGCGCCGGGGACCACAGCTCCGCCCGAGGCTGCCCGGCCATGAGGGGCAGCAGGCCCCGGCAGAAAAGGCCCACGGCCAGTCCGTGCGGCACGCCGAAGTGGCCGGTCAGCGGGTAGCTCAGGGCATGGGCGGCCGCGCTGCGGGTGCGGCTGAGGGCCATGCCGGCCAGCATGGCGGCCCGCATCAGGGCGGCTCGATGGGCCGGCGTGGGCGCCTCCAGACAATCCGGAAGATGGGCGCAGGACAGCTCCAGGGCTTCCCGGGCGAACGCGTCGGACTCGGGGGTGTGGTGCCGGCCCCAGAGTGCCTCCACCGCGTGCACGGCGGCGTCCAGACCGGTGGCCAGGGTCAGCTCGGGGGGCAGCCCGGAGGTCAGCTCGGGGTCGATCACGGCGCGGTCGGCATAGGAGTCGGGCGTCTCGAAACTGGACTTTCGGCCGTCCTGCCAGAACGAGGCAAACGGGGTCATCTCCGAGCCGCTCCCGGCCGTGGTCGGCACCTGGACAAGCGTTCGCCGCCCGTGGGCCCGTGCCGCGTAGCGGGCGACATCGAGCGCGGACCCGCCGCCCAGGCCCACGACCGTGGCCGCCTGACGCGCCGCCGACGCAGCCCTCTCAGCCAGCCCGAGGGACGGGTTGGGAGCGACCTCCGAGAAGCAACGTCGGCCCTCGCAGAGATGGGGAAAGCGAGCGGGAGCGCCCCTTCCGCACACGATCAGAATCGGAGCTTCGAGCTCGGTCAGGAGCGCGCGCGAGACCCCGGGGCCGAACTGCACGGACAGCATGGGGGAGCTTTTGGCACGATCCGGGGGAGAGCCCTTTTTTAGCCTTTCGTAACAACCATGCCCCTAGACGGCAATGGCCACGGGAGTGATACCCTGGTCAAGAAACAAAATGTTCACAGGGTTTGCAAACTCGCAACATTTTGGCGACCCCTCGGGACCGGTCCGGCTGGTATCCTCAGGGCAGGGACAAGACAGCGAAGGGACGAGCGAACGATGAATGAGAAACTGCTGGCGCGCGGTCTCGAAAAGGGGCACCTGACCAATTTCCCCACCCTCGTGTTGGAACGTCTGGCCAACCTGATCGGTCAGCTCGAAGACTGAACGATCGACAGGGGACGCCTCGAGAAGCTCGGCCCGTGAGAGCGGCCGGGCTTTTTCAGTTCTTGCGGCTCTCGGGGTCGAGCCACTGCTGCCACTGACGCACCTGCTGGCCGAGGCTGGCGTCGGGCGTCACGGGAAGATTGCGGTCGATCATCGCATTGAGCTTGGAAAGGCGCGCACCGGACATCAGCTCCTCGACCGGCATGAAACGACCGACCAGACCGATGGTCGACAGGGCCACGGCGACGGCCACGTCGCGGGCGAAACTGCGGGGATTGAGGGCGATGTCGGTGGCGTCCATCTGCTCGAGGCGACGCTGGAGGTAAGCCACGGTGTCTTTACGGCCGACGCGCATGAGGGCGCAGCCCTGCATGAGCTCCTGCTCGAAGCGATGGTTGGCGCCCAGGATGGCTGTCTCGCCCATGTTGTCGCCGTAGGGCGTATCTTGCTTGCCGAGACCGGCCGCCGTGTGCATCGTCTTCTTCCGCAGAGCCTGCACGTGCCCGTGCAGTTGTCCCACGCTCATGCTCTTATCCATGGGGCCAGCTTAACCCGTCCTTCTCAAAGAAAGCTTAAGTCTTCTGGGACGAGCGGATCATGGCCATCAGATACTTCCCCAGCAGCTTGATCTGCTCGGAGGACGGGTCGGTGAAGCGCAGGCTGCTCACCCAGCGGTCGCCGCTCTGGTGCTCGCAGCGCAAGCAGGTGGCAGCCAGCATCAGCGAGGTGAGGTTGAACGCGGGCCCCAGACTGACCCGGTAATTCTGGTTCTGGCGCAAGCGCGCCTCGGTCTGCAGCAGGACGCCGCCCACGCCCACGTTGAGGGCCCGGGCCTGACCCACGAACTCGTCGCCCGGAATAGCGATGGAAGCGGGCAGGTCGCCAGGCACGCGGATCGCGTTGCGCTTCTGGGCCAGCATGCGCTCCTCGAAGCCGAGCTCGCGCAGCACGGCCTTCACCCAGGAGCCGCGCAGATTGGCCGGAGTGTCCTCGTAGCGCACCCCCACGGTCGTGTGGTTGGAGGTGGTGCTCTTGCGCATCCAGATGACCTTGCAGCGCACCCGGTGATTCTTTACGCCCGAGACCTGGTGGGGATACTCGACGTGCACCTCGAGGGCTTTGTCGATCTTGTAGCGCGTGCGGAAACGCAGCCCGTCGACGCCCATCTCGACCACCACCGCGTCGTGCGGCTTCTTGCCCGGCTGCAGGGTCTGCACCGGAATGTAGCAACGCAGGCGCACCAGCCGGCGCCGCTCCTCGGCCGGTAGGCCGGCCCGCCCGGGCAAAAGGCCTTGAATGGCTTGCAGTAAATCGCGCAGATTCATGGATGAGAGAGCGTTCGGGTCGCCGACGGGTACACCCTCTAGGTATTGGGAGACGGAGAGGGACGCAGCGGGCTGGCCGTCTGCGACTGGCTGGGCGAGGGCGTGGGGGTGGCGCGCAGCTCGGTGATCTCCACCGTCACGTTCGGGTCGGAGACCATGCTGACCTCGGCCGGCACACTCAGCGCCACCTTCTCGGTCGCATGGCCGGTGATGGTGCCCAGGTCGAGCGGCTCGGTCAGGATCATGCGAGGCACCTTGCCGGTGGCCAGCACCGTGACGTTGGAAGGCGTGAACTTGATGCGATAATCAAAGCCGGGCTTGCGCTCGAAGCGGATGTTGTCGCCCCCCACCGCCACCGTGGTCGGCTCGGAGGTCCTGTTCACGTGCACGGTCGCCAGCACCGAGTGAGCGTTCACCGAGACGCGATTGACCAACCGGCCGCTGGCGTCCACGGGGATCAGGTCGCGCACCGACATCGTGAAGCCCTCTTGCTCCTGATTGAGCACGATCTCCCCTTTGACGTGGTCGACCTCGTCCACCGCCGCTTCGGGACCGGTGACGAGCACGCTGGCGGGGTCGGCCGTGGGCGACTCGGACACCATCCCTTTAGCCAGGCTCCCCAGCAGCACGATCTCGACCGGCTTGGAGCGCGAGACCTTGCTGGTGATCGAAAGGGTGACCTGAGACGGCTCCACCTCGACCAGCTCCAGCCCGCCGGGGGGCACCACGCGCACCTGGCGCGGGTAAAGCCCCGGGCCAAGGCCGGTCACGTCCACCCGCGCGCGCACGAAATTCTCGGGGGGCATCTGGTCCAGGTCACGCTTGTCCCCGCGCAACGTCACCTTGACCTGCGAGGGAGCGTCCACCTCGATATCCTTCCCGCGGCCTTCCACCTCGAGGGGCAGCTTGAGCGTGAGCTGCATGCGCTCGGAGCCGGGGCCCTGGCTGATCTTCACGAACGCCCACAGCACGACCGAAACGACCACGGCCAGAACCTTCAGAGTGGTATTCTCGCGAAAGAACTTCACGCCGCTAGCCCCTTCCCAACGGCAGCCGGAAGGCCATCTTCTGGGAATCGCCACTGGAGGCCAGCAAGAACTTGGCCAGCGCCTTTTTGATGTCGGCCTGCTCGGTGTAGGGCTTGCTCAATTCGCCCTCGTGGGCGATGCGGGTCTCGCCCGTCTCCTCCGAGACCACCATGACCACGGCGTCGGACTGCTCGCTGATGCCCAGGGCCGCGCGGTGGCGGGTGCCTTTGTTGAGGGACGCATCCGACAGGGGCAGGTAGCAGGCCGCCGCCACCAGGTCGGCCCCGCGCAGGATCACGGCCCCGTCGTGGAGCGGCGAGGCGGGATTGAAGATCGACTGGAGCAGCTTGGTGGAGACACGACCGTGGATGGACTCGCCGCGCTCCACGAACTCTTGCAGCCCGGTCTCGCGCTCGAGCACTACCAGGGCGCCCTGGCGCAGTTGTCCCAGGGCCGAGCCAACGTAGGCCAGATCGTCGATCAGCCGGTTGAGATCAGCCTTGGGAAGGCGCGTGAAATTGGAGGTGGGCAAGATGCCCTGTTGCCCGAGGCGCATCAGGGCACGCCGCAGCTCGGGCTGGAAGATGACCGGCAGGGCCACCGCAACCGATACCAGGAAGCCCTGCAGCAGCCAGATGGTGGTGGGCAGGCGGGCCGTATGCGCGATGAGCAAGAGGGCCAGGAGAAACAGCACACCCTGCATGATCTGCACTCCCCGGGTGCCTTTGAGCGCCAGGAGCAGATAATACAGACCGATCGCGACAAAAGCGACATCGAGGATGTCGCGCCAGCCGACCTGCCTGATGAACTGTCCCAGGAAATCCACGGGGCCTACTCCTTGAGCGCGCTGCGCACAACCCAAACTCCAGTCGCCTTCGGCTCCTTGCGCGCTGCGCTTGCAATTTTCAACCACCGGGAAGAGAACCCTGCGCCCGCGAAGGGAGCCTGGTCAATTCTAGAAAGGAGGTGCGCAAGATGCGAAGATGGATCGCCTGTCTCGTGCTGACCGCGGTACTTACGAGCGCCGCCTGGTGCGAGCAGGTCTATATTCGCAACAAGCCCTACAAAGGTGCCGTCTCGGGAGCGGGCGCCTCGACGCGAGTCGAGTTGCAGCCGCTGGTCACGGCCCTGGGCTTGAAAGCAACCGAAGTACAGGGCAACTGGGTCGTGACCGCCGAGGGCGAGACCGCCAGCCTGCCCGAGGGCGCCACCGGCGCCGGCCAGATCTATTTCCAGGGCAAGCCGATCGGCGCCGTCGAAAACGGCACCGTGGCATTGATCCCCACCGCCCAGGGTCTGGGCGCCGTGGCCAAAGTGAACAAGGACATGGGGAGCATCGACGTCAATCTGCCGGTCAAGCAGATCGCCGATACGCCCCCCACCGCGCGGCCGCAGGGGCAGGGACAGCCCGACGCTCCGGTAGCCTCGAGCGGCGGCTACAAGATGGTCCATTTCTGGGCGAGTTGGTGAGGCCCGTGCCGGCAGTTCAAGCCGGTCCTGGCTCAGTTTGAGTCAGCTCAGAAAGTGGTCATCGACCGTATCGACGTCGACAATGCCGGCCAGATGAAGAAATACCCACAGTTGGCCAGTCAAGTGCGAGGAATCCCGGCCACGTTCATTCTCGACTCCAAGGGGAACGTGGTGGGACAATTCACGGGAGGAACCGACCTCCAGGGCGTCACGCAGGCCTGGAAACAGGCGACCAAACGCAAGTAAAATGAAAAGAGCCCCGACCGTCGATCGGGGCTCTTTCTATTGACAGGACAGGATTCCCAAACTTTTCCGCCAGACTGCTGTGGCATTGCCCTGGGCAGCTTTAGGTTGCTTTGTTCATCCACACCGGCTTCGCCGCCGCTCTTGGCGACAGCTTAGTTAACCCTGTCGAACGCTTCTTTTAGCTCGCGTTCGACACCAGTCGCAGTTGCGTGTCGTGTAGTGACTCGGCTACGACGTGGTTGAAGGATCCGAAGGGCGTCGGAACGCCCCGCTCCACGACCGTGGTGCTCATCGACTTGGAACCGAAAACTTCGGCCAGGTACTGACAAGCTTTCCGCGGATCAGTGTGGTCTCCGCAAGTATACACGTCGATCGCGGCGTAACCAAATTCTGGCCACGTGTGGATCGAAATGTGAGACTCCGAGAGAACCACAACCCCACTAACCCCGTGGGGGTAGAACTTGTGGAAGGCCACCTCGCGCACCGTTGCGCAGGCCTCCTTGGCTGCCCGGATCATTGCCTCTTGGACTTTCTCAAGGTCCGAGAGGATGCCCGGGTGGCAATGGGAGAGCTCAGCAATGACGTGATTGCCAAGAGCTTTCACTCCTACCACCTCTTTTCTTGTGCTTGGGAGATCCCACCTCCATGATGTCTCAGAGTTTGAGAATCGGCCGGGAGCCGATAGCGCTATATTAGGGCCTAGGACCCCAGTTGTAAAGAGGGGCACAAAGCTACCAACCAGCGCAAACGCCTGATGCCATGCGGGATTGAGCGAGAGGGGGCGCAACGGTCCGAACATCGGTTCCAGGTGTCCCTGAATAGGGCCATTCAAGCCCCATGCGGGTTCGCGTGTTGAATCGAATTCCATGTCGTGCATCCTCCAATCGCCGAGCCGCATGGTCCCTGATCGAGCTTAAAGAAACCTGACTCGCGTTCGCCAGGAACCGGGAAGGTGGTGTGCGAAAGGCCCGGCATCGCTATGCAGGATCGTTTTCCCCCGTTTCGTCAAGGACAGCTTCGGATTGGCGTGATCTCCGGCAAGGAGACGTTTACGCGCACGCTCATCGCCGAGATCAATCGGCGCGGGCCGGACGTGCACGCCGAGTACTGCCGCTTGTTCGAAACGCGCCTGGGGCAGCCCAGCGGCTACCACGTGATCATCGACCGCCTGTCGCACGTGATGGAATATTACCAGCCTTACCTCAAGCATGCGGCCGCGACCGGAACTTACATCATGAACAACCCGTTCCGGTTCCTGTCAGATGACAAGTTTTTCAATTACGCCGTGGCCGTGCAACTCGGCGTAGCCATTCCGCGCACGGTGGTGCTGCCGTCCAAGGAATGGGACCAGGAGGTGCTCGAGGCGGACGACCTCCACAACCTCGGCTTCCCCCTCGACTGGAAGGCCATCACCAGCTACGTCGGCTTCCCGGCCATCCTCAAGCCTTACGACGGCTACGGCTGGCGCGAGGTCTACAAGGTCAACTCGCTGGAAGAGCTCATGGCCATCTACGACGAGTCGCTGCAAGACGTGATGATGCTCCAGGAATTCATCGAGTGGGATCATTACGTGCGCGCCTTCGTGGTGGGCAAGCGTCACGTGCTGCCCTCGCGCTACGACCCGCGCGAGCGTCGCTACATCGTAGACCACGCCCACCTCTCGCCCGAGCTTGGCCGACGCATCGTGGACGATTGCATCAAGCTGAACGAGGCGCTGGGCTACGACATCAACACGGTCGAATTTGCGATTCGCAACGGCGTACCATACGCCATCGACTTCATGAATCCGGTGCCGGATGCCAAGCCCGAGACCGTGACGCCTCTGTATTTCACGTGGCTGGTGAAGACGGTGGCCGATGTGGCCATCGAGTATGCCCGCCAGGGGGCGCGCACCCCCTACCAGTTCCAGAACGGGACGGCCGCGGTGCAACCCCCGCGCTTCCGACTGCCGAGCTACCTGCCCGAGTAGCCTCCCGCACGTGCGGCGGCACCCGGGTGGTGCGCGCATGATCGCACCACTTGCTCCGAGCCTCGTGCTACACCCGAGCCTCGTGCTACACCCGAGTGGTGCGAGCATGATCGCACCACTTGCTCCGAGCCTCGTGCTACACCCGAGTGGTGCGCGCATGATCGCACCACTCGCTCCGAGCCTCCTGCAAGAAAAAACTGCCGGGCGAGTGTCGCCCGACAGTCTCTCACCGAGAAGCCCCGCTGCCGTTACCTGGCGCCGAGGTTCTGCTTGATCTGGGTGACGTTGGCGCCCTGCTTGTGCATCGCGGCGGCCCTGGCCGAGACGTTGGCGGTGGCGAACGAGGTGGTGCGGCCCTGGCCGGTCACGTTGCCGCGGCCCGACTGGGCGGTGCCGTTGCCGACCACCAGCGAGGCTCCGTTGGCCAGGGTGTTGCGGGCGCCCGGGCCGTTGTTGCCGGCGGCCACCACCACCGGCACGCCGGCCGCCTGGATGGCCTGGATTTCGGCCTGGATGCGCGGCGAGTTGGCGCTGGCCTGGAAGTTGGCCTGGGACAGGTTGACCGCGTCCACCGGCTGACCGCTGCGGATCCGATCCAGCACCGACCCCAGCGAGGCCTCGATGGCCTGATCGCGCGACATGCCGCCACCGTTGATGTTGTAGCGAATCGTGTCGGCGCCGCCCTGCTCGATGGTCTTGGCGATCTCGGCACCGTGATTGAATCCGTTCTGGGCGACGAAGTCGTCGATGACGGCCACGACCGGACGACCACTGGCACCAGCGTTACCGCCGCCCTGGCCGTTCACGCCCATTCCGGCGGCCTGGCCGCCCTGGGCTCCGCCTGCCGCGGCGACCGCATTGCCGGCTCCACCGGCTCCACCCGAATTCCCGGCGCCACCGGCTCCGCCCGCCTCGCCGCCGCCACCACCGGCCGCGCCGCCACCACCAGCGGCCATCCGGGGAGCGGGGGCCGCGGCCTGCTGCTGCTCTTCGCCGCCGCCCTGGCCCTGCATCATGGCCATCCAGGCTTCCAGCAACTGCTCCAGCGTCGACTGCATCTCACCCATGTAGGGGGCCATCCAGGGGGGGAGGCCATTGGGGCCGACCGGGCCCTGCGCGGTGCCCGCCTGGGGCGCCTGCGTGGGCGCGCCGTTGAGAAGGGTCGCGCCCAGATTGGAAGGAGTGAGATTCGTAAGGGGCTGTTGGAGAAGTGTGGATACGCCGCCGCCTGCTGCCATTCGACCTCCAGCTGTCTGATGAGGGACCCCGCCGCTCAATCATTATAGGAGGGATCTGACCTGGAGCCTACTCTCCGGCGCGTTAACTAAGTGAACAGAAAATCAACGAAGTTTACATCACGGCAACAAGCGTGCCGGACTTGTTAACTCCATCTGGGATATCACGACGCGTGCCCGGATTGTCTAGGCCGACCAGCGAAGATAAGCATATCCTTTTGGCGGCAAGGTTACGGTGACTTCTCCACCCACCACCGTGGCCTGTTGGCTACCCACCATGTCTTTCAAAACCGTCCCGTCCGGAATCTGCGACTGCTCGTGAAGCTTGAAGCTCAACTCGCGCGACTCGCTCTGGTGGTTGTTGAACACGCAGACGACCTCTTCGTCGGCCCGCATCCGGCTCAAAGCATACGTGTATTTCGTAGCCAGCAGCTCTTCCTGGTGGCCGTATTGCAAAGCTTCCGACGAGCGGCGGGCGGCGGTCAACTCGGAGAAGCGCCTGGTCCACTGCGGGTTCTTGCCCCACTCCATGGCGTTGCGATTCTCCGGTCCCACGCCGGTCATGCCAACCTCGGTGCCGTAGTAGACGCAGGGCGTACCCCGGATGGCCATGAGGAAGGCGGTGGCGCTCTCGAGCTTACCCAGGTCGCCTTTGCAATCCGACATGAAGCGGATCATGTCGTGGTTGTCCAGGAACGTGCCGAGCTTGTTGGGATTGTCGTAATACATGTCGCCTTCGAAGGCGCTCGAGAGCTTCGTCATGCTCTCCTGGCCCGAATGGCGCAGCAGGCGGGCTGCCTCCTGGTTGGAGTGCTCGCGCACTTTCTGGAAATCGGCCATACGCTCTTTCAGCGAGCGGTCCTCGTCGCCCGAGAAGACGTAGCGGATGCTGTAGGCCAGCGGGAAGTCGAACATCGAGTCCATGGTGCGATTCTGGTAGCCCGCCACGAAGTTGGGGTCTTGCCAGAACGCTTCCCCTACCGCGAAAAAGTCGGGGTTGATCGAGCGCATCTCCTGGTCGAAGCGGCGCAGATACTCTTCGGGCACGTGACGCACCGCGTCCATCCGCGCGGCCGCGACGCCCAGTCCCATCCACTCCTTGTGGGCGTCCACCAGCTCGTCGGCGACCGCCTTGTTCTCCTGATCCAGGTCGGGCAAACCTGCCAGCGCGCAGTTCTCGGCCTGCCACTGCCCCGGTCCGTGGATGTTCCCGTTCTTGTGGAAATAGTCGCGCTTGCTCGGGTCGTTGACCCACGGGTGATCGTAGCCGGTGTGGTTCACCACCACGTCGAGCATGATCTTGATGCCCTTCTCTTTGGCCTTGGCACACAGCTCCCTGAGCTTCTCCTTATCGCCAAAGTTCGGCTCCGCCTCACGGAAATTGGTGGGCCAGTAGCCGTGAAAGCCGTCCTTGCCGA
Source organism: Vulcanimicrobiota bacterium (assembly GCA_039809865.1). Classification (GTDB taxonomy): domain Bacteria; phylum Vulcanimicrobiota; class Xenobia; order Xenobiales; family QWHO01; genus QWHO01. The sequence continues at coordinate 164,963 of JBDHVW010000001.1, read as the reverse complement.
AGAAGTCCCGCTTGTTCTCGTATGGGCACGAGATCCAGAGGCAGTCGACGTTCAGCTCCTTGAGGTAGTCGAGCTTGTCGATCATCCCCTGCCAGTTACCGCCCTGGAAGCGCTCGGGATCGCCCGCGATAGCGCCACCACCGCCTTTGTTGAAGCGGTCGGTAACGGCGTAGTAGATCAGCTTGCCTTCCCAGCGGAAGACCTGATCATGCCCTCCCTCGGACGTCAGGGAGCTGTGAACCTTGTCGGAGCCGTCCTTGAACGTCTGAGCCTCGACCCGAAGCGGCTCGCCGTCCTTCCAGCCGAGCTGACGCAGCACGGCTTTGTCCAGCTCGAGGTTGACCCGGTTGAAGATGCTCGAATGCTCCACCAGGCCGGGCGAGCCGAGCTTCTTGCCGGCAGCATCGCAGGCGATGGCGTCGCGGTTGTCGTCGATGCGCACCTCGAGCTGCTGCGTGTGGCCCGGACCCCAGCCGACCAGGAACCTGGTGAAGAGGTTGCCGTGCTCGGCGCCTTTGCGCAGGAAGGCCACCTCGGCCTGAAGCTGATAGGGCTGGTCCGGCTGGCCCTCGTTGGCGTAGAGAGCGGCCAGCGAGCGGGAGCTGTCGTAGCCGTCGTAAAGCCGCTCTTGCTGCCCGGGGCTGCGGGCGGCCAGCATGTGCTCGCGCCCGAGCGGCGTGGGGTGGCGCTCCAAGCGATACTGGTCCACCGTATGCAAGAGCGCGTTCCAGCGACTGCCGATCTTGTTGTTGATCTGGCGACCCACGGCCCGGGCGTCGGTGAGCGGCGAGGGCCAGTGATAGCCGTTCCAGCCGCCGACGATCAACCCGAGCGCTCCGCCGACCGAGCCGCCCACGGCCGGGGGCACGCCCAGGAAAGCCGTCGTCGCTCCCAGCGCGGCACCTACGCCGGCGCCCAGCAGCGCGCCTCCCCCGCCGCGAACCCAGCGCAGGCGCACCTCGTCAGGAGAGGGCTCGGTGTTGGGCAGCGTCGGGCGCGCGGTGGCTGCCGCAAGCGGACGGATCGTAGCCATGGCGGGCGTAATCTGCATCCTGGCGACTCTAATCCCGAAGTCTGAAAAGGCCCTGAAAGGCGACGAGTCGAACTGCCGCTCGTGGATTATCGCAAACGCAGTCGCAGTTTGCATCTCGCCCTGGTCCTGCGTCAGAACAGCACGATTATCTTTCTGTTACTGGCGTGGTTCGTTTGCAACTTCGTGGTCCTGATCGGACTGGGCCATCCCCTGGGCGAATCGTTGCTGATCCTGACGTTTTTCAAGGACGATACCTCCGCCTGGGGCACCTGGTACCAGAACATGTCCGATTTTGTCGTCTTCGGTCTCGTGGTCGGGGTGGTGATGGTGGACGTCCAGCGCCGCTATCGCCCCGAGGTCACCTGCCGCATCCTGGCGGGCGAATTGAGCGATCACGCCGTGGTGGTGAGCTTCTCGCACCTGGGCCAGCGCGTCGTGGAGTTCCTCGAGCAGCACAACATTCCGGTGGCCGTCATCGAGCCCAATCGCGAGCTGGTCGAGGACCTGATCCGCCAGGAGCGCCCCCTGGTGCTGGGCAACGGGCGCCAGCGCACCGACCTGGAGGCGGCCAACCTCAAGTCGGCCCGGCTGGTCGTGCTGTCCGCCGACGACCTCGAGACCAACTCGGTGGTGGCCAGCCTGGTGCGCCAGATGAATCCGGGCTGCTCCCTTATTGTGCGCGTCTTCGAGGACGACATCGGCGAAGTGCTGGGCAAGCGCTACGCGGCCACCGTGGTCTCGACCTCGCGCATGGCGGCCGAGTTTCTCAAGGACTATGCCTCGAAACACAACGCCCGCTACTGCGTGATCGTGGGCGGCGGACAGGTGGGGCGACGTCTGGTCAAGGTCATGACCGACCTCAACGTCGAGTTTCGCCTTATCGAGGAGAATCGGGCGGTGGTGGAAGATCTGATGGACAACCACCCCATCCTGATCGGCCCGCCGGCCGACTCCGACCTGCTCGAGCAGGCCAACGTGCCCAAAGCCGACCTGGTCGTGTTGACCGACGACAACCTTTCCAAGAGCTTGCCGGTTATAGACCATGTGCGCGACATGAATACCTCATGCCGCATCGTGTGCCGCGTGTTTCACGATGACGCGGCCGACATGATCACGCGCGAGCCGTTTCACTGCGACGTGATCTCCACCTCGCGCTACGCGGTGGAAAGCCTGGCGCGCAAGGGCGCCTTCAAAAAGATTGGCCTGGATGCCAGTGCCGCGACCGCATCTCACGCGGTTCGCGCGAGTCAGGGAAAGGAGTAAGTTCCAATGCGGAAACTCACGGTACTTCTGGTTATGCTCTGTTTGATCGGGGTGGCCTACGCCGAAACGTGGCAAGCCTGGACCTCTCCGGATAGCAAATATTCGATGGACCTGCCCTCGCAGCCCGAGAAGATCAAGGACGAGGGCGGCATCACGCTGTGGGGCGCCAAGGGCGACGCCGGCCTTTACATGGTGGCCGCCGTGGACGAGCCCGACATGGCCGGGATGGACCCCGCCAAGCAGGACGAGCTGGCCCACTTCTTCGCGGAGAAGTTCTTCGAAGGCGCACAGGTCAAGACGACCTCCGAAACCAAGATCGCGGACGGCTACCAGTATGTCGGCACCATGGGTGAGCACGCCGACCCCGTCTCGGCTCAGGTGCGCCGGTCGGCCAGCCAGAATCGCATCTATATCCTGCTGACCGTGGGCAAGGCCGAATCGAACCGCCTCTTCAGCAGCTTCAAGGCCAACTAGATGAGAGTGCTGAGCGGGCTTCGCGTTCTCATCTTCTTCCTGGTCATCGGGGGGGCGGCGTTCATGTATGGCTGGAACGAACGCAGCCTGGCCAGCAAGGCTGGTAGCGCACCCGTCGCCATGGACGTCGCCGACCTCGAAGCCAGGGGAATGCCGGACAAGATCTACGGCACCCTGGGAGAGCACGAGCCGCTCTACGAGCAGCTCATCTACTCGCATGACGAGAAGGACAAGAACTCGGTCGACTATTGCTTCTACCCGATCGTCTCCAAGAAGCAGGTCCGGGCCACTCTCGAGGAGCTCGCGGCCAAGCACAAGGGCGGGATCGACGAGGTGACCAACGAGGAGTTCTACCGGGCCGTGCCCATCAAGGTCATCATCAAGACCAAGCGCTATCACAACCTGGACGAGATCAAGCGCGAGGTCGAGTCGGAGAAGTTCCCCACCGGCAACATCGGCGGCATGATCGTCAACGACGTGACGTCGCTGACCTCGCAAGAGGAGAACATGCTCAAGAGCGACTGTCCCAAGTTCGACAAGACCACCCTCATTTTCGAGCAGGGCCGCTCGCCCAGCTCAGGCGGTCTGGCCTACGGCGCCATGGCCGGCGGCGCCGCTCTGATCGTGCTGGGGCTCGTGGCGGGGTTGAAAACGATGGTCACCGGCTGAAGTAGGGAGATGGGAGATGGGAGATGGGAGAAGCTCTAGAGACGATACTCCCTACTCCCTACTCCCTACTCCCTACTCCCTACTCCCTACTCTGAAGGAGCGGGCTGGGTGAACGAGAAGGCGATTCCTATGCGCTTTCTCCTCATCGCCGTCAGTATTCTGGCGCTCTCATGCGGGTCCAACCAGCCCCCCAGGGACGCTCACCGCTTCGCCCTTCACGGCGTGGAGCTCTACACCCAGCGCGACGCCGTGGTCCAGAAGGTCGGGGAGCCGAAGTCGGTCCAGCACGTAGGCGACCGTCGCCGGGACACTTACGACTTTGGGACCTTCGAATACCGGAACGAGATGGTCTCCGCCATCGAAGCCCCCTCGATCGAGGTCGACGGCAAAGCGATCCCGGTCAACGAGAATTTCACCGAGATCCGCGCCGTGTTGGGGCCGGGCACCTCCCCCTTCCCACGCAACTACGCCTACTTGATCCCCGGCGTCGGGGCGGAGCTGGTCGGGTTCGGAGGGCGGCCCGATTTCATCCTTCGGTCGGCCCCCAAAACGCAGTAGGGAGTAGGAGTGCCCGGAAGAGGCCTGGCAGCGAGCCTCCCTACTCCCTACTCCCTACTCCCTACTTCGACTCAGACGAGCGCCGGTACCAGGGCCACGTCCTTTCCGACCGACTTCTTGCGGGCCGGGTCGAAGAACGGTTTCTGCACCACTTTGGCGCTCACGTGGCGGCGGTCGGTGTCGATGAGGGTTTCGATCTTCACCGTGCTGCCCAGCTTGGCGTAGCGGCTCTGAACCGTGGCCAGGGCGATGTACTTCTTCAGGATCGGCGACCAGACGCCGCTGGTGGCATAGCCGACCTGGCGGTGGGTGATCACGTCGAAGAGCGGCACCACGCCGCGCCAGGTGGAAACCGGGAGGTCGAGAGGCAGGCCTTTGGCGTCGAACAGCTTCTCGAGCTCGGTCAGCGAGATGTCCAGGCCCACCAGGCTCCAGCCCGAGCCCTCTCGCTTCTCCTTGTCCAGCGCCGATTTGCCGATGAACGGACCCTTGTCCATGTGAACGGTCCAGCCCAGCCCGATCTCGAAGGGCGTGGACATCTGCTCGTCGGTCACGCAATACGTGCTGGAGCGGAAGTCGACGTCGATCATGATGAATCCGGCTTCGACGCGCACCATGTCCAGCGCCAGGATGCCGGCCGGCAGGATGTTGTACTGCTGGCCCGCGCTCCAGACCGCGTCGAAGAGCTTGTTGGCGTTGGCGGCGTCCACGAACAGCTCGTAGCCGAGGTCGCCCGTGTAACCCGTGCGCGAGACCACGACCTCGAAGCCGTCCACCTTGCCCACCACCTGGTGGAAGTAGCGCAGCTTGTCCACGTCGATGACCTGCGACAGGATATTGCGGGCCTGCGGGCCCTGCAGGGCCAGGGCGCCCATCCCGGCACTGATGTCCTCGATCTCGACGTCCAGACGGACGGCGTTCTGCAGCAACCAGTAGTAATTCGGGTGGGCCGAGAACAACCGGAACCGCTCGGGCGAGAAACGCGCCACGGTGCCGTCGTCGAGCACCTTGCCGCGCTCGTCGCACCAGCAGGTGTAGGCCACCTGGTTGTCCTTCAGGCGGGTCACGTCGCGGCACAGCACGCGGTTCATCAGTTTGATCGCGTCCTTGCCCCGGATCTCGTACTTGAACAGGGGCGAGACGTCGAGCAGGCCGGCCGACTCGCGGAAGGCGTAATACTCCTGGTCGTGGTTGAACTGGTATTTCTCAGCGGCGAAGTAGCCGCCCCACTCCTTCCACTTCTGGGCTTTGTTCAGCGCCGAGGTGCGCTCATGAAATGGGCTTCCGATGGCCATTGTTCTTCGCCTCCTTTCCCTTCTTCGGTTTGCGGATCATCGAGGCGACCAGCGCCCCCACGCCCGCCAGCGCCACCCCCGTGCCGACCGCCAGTCCCGCCCCCACGGGCGTCGTAACGGCCGATTTGGCGCGCTCCAGGTTGGTCGCCAGAATTTCGCGCGCCGCGTTGAAACCGGCCGCGCCCGTGCCCACGCCGCCCGGATGGCAGCCCGAGCCGCACAGGAAAAGACGGTCGACCGGCGTGCTGTAGTCGGCCAGGCCCGGCAGCGGGCGGCAGAAGTGCAACTGGTGCAGGTTATGCTCGCCCTGGTGCAGGTGGCCGCCCGTCAGCCCGTAGCTCTTCTCGAGGTCGGAGGGCGTCTTGACGGTGACTTCCTTCACGCAGCTGCGCACGTCGGGTAGATAGGCTTCGAGCGTCTTCAGCACGCGCTCGCCCACGTCTTCGGTGCAGCCGTAGGGCACGAATTTCACGCGCAAAGCCAGCAATAGAGGTTCGACGAAACGCCCTTCCAGAACCGGCTCGTCCGACATCTGGCCGTACTTCACGCAGTCGAAGGCGCGCTCGAGCACGTCCACGTCCGGGCCGAAGTGGATGCGGCCCTTGAGGTAGGGCATGGGGTCCTCGCCGTTCAAGCACTTGAACGTCGGCATCTGCGAGAACCGCAGCTGCACCAGCGCGGTCGACCCGCGCATCTTCAGGTTGCCCACGTTGCGCACGAAGTCGGGCTGCAGCTCCAGCGGGGCCACCAGCTCGAGGAAGGTGCGCTTGGGGTCGAGCGCGCTCACCACGCGGGTGGCGCGCACCGTGTTGCCGTCTTTGGTGCGCACGCCGGTGCAGCGACCGACCTCGATCAGGATGGAGTCGATGTTGACGCCGGTGCGAATCTCGACGCCGCGTCGGGCGCCCGCCGCCACCAGGTCCTCCACCACGGCGCCCATCGCCACGCGCGGGCCGGCCAGCTGGTGGTACAGGAGCGTGGCCGCGGTGCCGGGCGAGCGCGGACCGGCGAAGCGGCCCTCGAAGCCCTGCAGGGCCAGCGCGCCCACCACGGCGGGGTGCTGGAAGTGCTCCTCCAAGAAGTCCTGGGCGCACATCGGACCAAGTCGCATCAGGTTGAGAGCATCCTGTTTGTTGAGCCCCTTGAAACGCAGGCCCAGATTGGCGGCGTCCACGAAGGACGACCAGTGGGCGGCGTCCGGGGCCACCGGGGTCTGGTCGAGCAGCGGCTCGGCGAAGGCGATCATGCGGTCCATGAAGGCCTTGTAGCCACCGTAGGCCTGGGCGTCGGCCTGGGAGATCCTGGCGATCTCCTGGCGAGTCTTCTCCACGTCGTTCCAGAGCGTGAAATGGGTGCCGTCCTTGAGCGGACAGAAGGCCTGCGGGTCGAGCGCGGGCTCGTCGAGCAGGCCCAGCTCGCGGCGCATGCGCGGGCGGTAGGGCGTGCGCCAGGGCAGTCCGACCTCCTTGCTGTAGTGCGCGCCGGGGGCGATGCGGCTCTCCAGGATGACCACCTTCTGACCCTGGTTGGCCAGCGAGGCCGCGCAGGCAAGCGCGTTGGGGTCGGAGCCGAGGATGAGGGTATCGATGTCCATGCTAACTCCTTAAGGCCGTGCGCCTGGCAGATTTCAGGTCTTTGAGCACCTCGCGGGCTCCGATGGCGCCCGGGGCTCCCATGATGCCGCCACCGGGATGCACCCCGGAGCCGCACTGGTAGAGGCCCTGGACGGGCGTGCGATAGCGCGCCCAGGCGGCGATGGGCCGCAAGAAGAACATCTGCTCCAGCGACAGCTCGCCGTGGAAGATGTTCCCTTCGGTAATGCCCATCTCGCGCTCCATGTCCAGCGGCGTCAGGGTCTGGCGATACAGGATCGACTCCTTCAGGTTCGGCATATACTCCGCCAGAGTGTTCACCACGGCGTCGCCGAAGTTCTCACGCTCGTCGTCCCAGTTCTTGTCCTTGAGCTTGTAGGGGGCGTACTGCACGAAGCACGAGATGACGTGCTTGCCGGGAGGCGCCATGCTGGGGTCGCTCACCGTCGGGATAACCACGTTGATAAACGGGCGCTGGCTGAAATTGCCCCACTTGGCGTCGTCGTAGGCGCGCTCGAGATACTCCACGCTGGGCGCGATCGAGATGTCGCCCTTGAGGTGCTTTCCGTTGCCCGGCAGGCAGGCGAATTCGGGCAGGCGGTCCACCGCCATGTTGACCTTGCCCGAGGACCCGCGGAACTTGTAGTGTTTGAGGCTGTCCATCAGCTTGGGGTCGAGTGTGCCCGAAGGCACCAGCTTCTTGAACGTCACAAACGGGTCGGTGGAGCTCATCACGACCTTGGAGCGGATCTCCTCGCCGTTCTCGAGCACCACGCCCTGCACCTGATCGCCCTTCATCAGCAGTTGCTTGATGCCGGCCTCGGTGCGGATCTCGGCACCGTAGCTCTGGGCCGCGCGCGCGATGGAGAGCGAGATGCCCCCCGTGCCGCCCACCGGCAGGCCCCAGGCGCGGAACACTCCGTCGATCTCGCCCATGTAGTGGTGCAGGAGCACGTAGGCCGTTCCCGGCGAACGCACGCCCAGAAACGTGCCGATGATGCCGCTGACGGACATGCTGGCGATCAGCTCGGGAGACTCGAACCAATCCTCGAGATAGTCGACCGCGCTCATCGTAAAGAGCTTGATGACGTCGTAGCGCAGGTCGGCGTCCATGTCGCGGAAGCCTTTGCCGAGCTCGAGCAGCTTGAGCAGCTCGCTGGGATTCCAGCTGTCCATGTCGGGCGGGACCATGCTGAGAATGGGCTTGACGAAGCGGCAGATGCGGGTCATCTGGCGCGCGAAGCGCGGCAGCGCCTCGGCGTCCTTGCGCGAGAATTGCGCGACGTTGCGGTAGCTCTCCATCGAGTCGTCGGTGCGCAAGATGTAGCGCTTGCCGTCCGGCTGCGGACAGAACGTGCTGGGCAGCGGGAGGATCTCGAGACCGTGCCTCGGCAATTCCAGGTCTCGGATGATCTCGGGGCGCAGCAGGCTGACGACGTAGGAGCAGACCGAGAAGCGGAAGCCCGGGTAGATCTCCTCGGTGACCGAGCAGCCCCCCAGAACGTAGCGTTTCTCGCAGACAAGCACCTTCAGCCCGGCTTTGGCGAGGTAGCCCGCTGCCACGAGCCCGTTGTGTCCCCCACCAACAATGATGGCGTCATAGTTCTTCATGAAAACCTTGTAACCGCTCCTGTCGTCGCTGATTTCCTCCGGGAGAACCACCATGATGCGGGATCGTCGCCGCGAGATCCTGCTTCTCGAGAAGCACAGGAAACCGTTGGGCGCGCCCCTAACGTGCAGGCGTGAAGCCCCGCACCGTGCTCCTCTTTGGTTGGCTCTCGGCCACGCTCTGGAGTCTGGTCGAGTGGTTGCACTATCGCACCGTGCTCCAGCTGGACCTCCGGGTCGTGAAGCCCTTCGGCGACGGGTGGGCGCTGTTCGGCCTGCTCTGGACCAAGAACCTGTGGCTCCTGGCGCTGCCCACCCTGATCGGCTGCCTCCTGGCGCTGCGAGGGCGAAGGCGCTGGGCGGCGGCGGTGATGCTGCTCGGATGGCTGGCGGTCATCGGTTACCTGGGGCTCGACATCGCCTGCCAGCTGATGATCGGCAGTCACATCCTGCCCTTCCTGTGGTTTGGCCTGGACGTCCTCAATTCGCCTCCCGGTGAAGGGATGAAGTTTGCCGGCGGCACGGCCGCCATCGCCATCCCGGTGGTGCTCACGGTGCTGGCGACGCTTGCGCTGGCGGGCTCGCTGGCGGGCTTCAGCTCGGTCGTGGCCCGTCACCTGCGGCGCCGCATCGTGCTCTCGATCTATCCGGTCAGCCTGCTGCTGGCTTTCACGGCGCCGCTGTTCTTCAGCGACCCCTACCTCATCGCATGGAGCTACCTGCACCTGCCCACGCGCCACCCGGAGCTGCGCTGGGCCATGATTGGCAGCTGGTCGGCGGTGCACCCGCGCCCGGTGGCCGTGGTGGAGGTCCTGCCTCGCGCCTCCGAGGGCCAGGCGGCCGGCGTGACGGTGCGCAATTTGGGCTTGAAGGCCATCGACCTGCAAGGCTGGAGCCTGACCACGCAGTCCGGCTCGCAGCCTCTAAGCGGGGAGCTGCCCGCGGGCGGCACCCGTGAGTTCCCCGCCGCGCTTTCCGAGGCCACCGACGTGGTGACCCTGCTGCAGGGCTCGCGCCTGGTCGACCAGGTGCAGTATCGCTCCGAGCAGGTGCAGACCGGCATCCCTATCTCCTTTCTCGACCCCCGGCTGATGAGCCCGTTCTTGCGCTCGCTGCAGGACGGGGCCAAAGCCGACTTCGATCGCCTGGGCGAAGCGCTGGCGCGCCCTCCCAGGCTGGAGACCCGGCTGCACCCCAAAGGTCGCGTGCACGTCATCTTGCTGCTGGTGGAAAGCTGGCGCTTCACCTCGGTCAGCCCCGAGCTGACCCCCAAGCTGGACAAGTGGATGAAGCGTGGGTTGGTGCTGGAGCAGCACTACAGCGGCTCCAACACCAGCCACCTGGGGATGTACTCCATCCTCTACGCGCGCAACCCGCTGCTCTACAAGCGCGACCTCAGCTTTCACGAGCCGCCGCTCTTCACCCAGCTGTTCCGCCAGGCTGGCTACGACTGCCGGATGATGGCGGGCTCGGCGTTCAGCGGCTGGAAGTGGCTCGAGCGCTTCTTGAGCGTGCCGACGTTCGATGAGAAGTGGGTGAATCCGCCGGACAAGACCAGCTGGGAGTATTGGATCGTCTCCGACAAAGAGATGATTGGCTCGCTGCCCGAGCGGTTGCGGAAGGCCGAGAAACCCCAGTTCATCTTCTGTTTTCCCCAGGGGACGCACTTTCCGTATGCCTATCCGCCCGAGTTCGAGTTGCGCAAGCCCGTGCTGGCGAAGGTGGGCATCCAGGACTTCGCCTCGGCCACGCCCGAGATGATCCGCAATCGGTATCAGAACAGCGTCTCGTACCTGGAGTCGGAGATCGACGAGATGCTGTCGCGGCTGGACCTGGAGAACACCGTGGTGGTGGTCACCGGCGACCACGGCGAGGCGATCTGGGAGGACCACACCCTGGCCCACGGCACGCGCGCCTCGGAGATCCAGACTCACGTGCCCTGCTTCATCCTGGGCCACGGCATCGAGCCGGGCGTCATCCGGACGGCCACCTGCCACATGGACATCCTGCCCACCGTGATGCACCTGGTGGAGGGCCGCAACGTCGAGTTGCCCGAGAGCCAGGGTCGCGATCTGTTGGCGACGACGAGCTTACGCGACGAAGTGCTGATCGCGCCCCTGCGCTCGGTGCCGCCCTACCAGCTGGTGCTGATCAAAGACGGCCTCAAGCTGCAGCTCGATGTGCACCAGGACCGCTTCCCTCGCATGCGTCCCGACCTGGGTCCCGACCCGGGCGGCGCGCACGTCGAGGTGGTGGGCTTTCTGGACCAGACGGGCGAGATCCAGTGGGGCTGGACGCCGCCCGGCGCCCGTCTCGAGGGCTGGGTCAGCGCTCTGCAAAGGGAATTTGGACGACTGGAGGGCCGACCGTGATCCTCTTGCTCTTGCTCGTGTTGCTCGTGACCGGTTGCGGCTCCCCGCCCCCGGCTCCCACGCCCATCGAGAAAGTCCGGCCCGCAGACCTCTTCGGCTTCGAGACGACCGAGTTCGGCATGCCCCCGGCCGAGGTCAAGGCCAACCTGGGCTGGCCGGTGGCGCCCTGCCAGGACAACGGCCGGGAATGGTGCCTGGACAGCTTCGACGTGGGCGGCTACGCCAGCAAAGTGCGCTTCTTCTTCGACGACGACGGCCTGAGTCGCGTGACGCTGACCGGCGAGCCGGACGCTTACCCACCGATGCTGACCACCTACAGCAACAAGTGGGGCCCGCCGGACGAGAATTCCACCAACCAGGCGGTCTGGACGTTCCGTTCTTGCCGCATCACGCTCACCGGGGGGCCCCGGACCCAGATGACCTACACTCGGCCCTGAGCCTACAAGCTCAGGGTGTGCAGCAGGTTGTCCGATTTGCCGTCGGGGCCGAGCTCACCCAGCCCCCAGCGGGACTCGATCAGTTTGAGCACGGAGAGGTTCTCGTACTCGGCGTGGTCCACCGAGCCGTTGCGCCCGAACGGGCTGATCACGAGAGCGGGGACGCGGGTTCCCGGACCCCAGCGGTCGCGCACGGGGGGGGCGACGTGGTCCCAGAAGCCACCGTGCTCGTCGTAACAGATCACGATGACGGTGCTGTCCCAATCGGGGTGGGCCATCACGCCCTGGATCAGGCTCACGATGGACTTCTGCGATTTGTCGAGATCCCCGCCCGGATGCTCGTTGAGCGGGGCGCGGAACTTGATGAAGGAGACCGGCTTGAGCGGGGTCTTCTGGGCCAGTGCGGCTTTGAAGTCGTCCAGGTCGCGCAGGTGGGCCTGCCCGAGGCTCGAGAGCGGGTCGAAGGTCTTGAAGTAGGCGAACGGCTGATGGTGATACTGGAATCCCTTGTCGGGGGTGCCCGCGAGCACGTTGTTCCAGCCCTGGGCGTACCACGCGAAGTCGACGTTGGCCTGCAGCAGCAGGTCCCCGATGCAAAGCGTGGTCTGCGGCGGAACCAGGCGATTGACCGGGTAGGCCGGGGGCGGCAGCTGCTGGGAGAACGCGTTGATGGCATAGCCGTCGGGAGTAAAGGAGGGCCCGAAGTGGTCGATCAGCACGCCGTTCTCGTCCAAGACCGCGACCTCGTCGTCGGGGGGCGCCGGGTCTTGAGTCCGCGGACGGAAGACCGGGGTCTTGGCGGCCACCAGCCACTGGTGGTTGAGCATCGAGCCCCCGAAGGCCGAGTGGAAATAGTTGTCACAAAGCACGAACTGAGCGGCCAGTTTCTCCAGGGGCAGGCCGGCTCCGCTGTAAGTGCCCATCGTCAGGCCGTTGGGGAGCGGCACCCCTTTGGCGCCCACTCCGGCCCAGGCCACGAAACGGTCCATCAGGCCGCCGTGGATCTGGTACTGCTCCTGGTAGAAGGCGTGTGAGGGGCTGCCGGTGCTGTTGGCCGCGTCCACGTCGAACGGCACAAAGGGCTGAATCTCGAACGGGCCGTTAGGGAGCGTGGGAAAGCGCGGATCGGCCACGCCCAGCCGGAGCGGCGGGGGCAGCTGGGGATAAGGAACGCCCTGCATATCGGTCTGCACGGTAGCCGCGCCGGCGTTGGCCAGGCCGTTGGCCCCCGGGAAGAAGCCGAAGTAGTGGTCGAAGCTGCGATTCTCGGAGAAGATCACGACCAGGTGCTGAATCCGGGACGCATCCACCACGCGAGCGGACACCTCGCCGGTGATGGGGCCGAGCACCGCCTGCACCTGGGCGGCGCCCGGGGCGGCACCCGCCAGGGCGCGGCCGTGCTCGAACGCGAGAGCATTCGAGCGCCAGAAGACGGCGTCGGTCAGGTCTTGCCGGGTGCCGTCGGCGAACACGCCGGTGGCTTCGAGCTGCAGGTTGGAGTTCTCGGCCAGCACCGGCTCGGAGGGCGTGATGGTCAGCGCGCTCAAAGTCGCATCGGTGACGCGCTGGTCCACCTCGCCGGTCAGCCCGGCCAGACTGGCGCTCAGCCGCGTGCTGCCGGCGCTGCGCCCGGTGGCGCGGGTTCCCTCGACGGAAGCGACGGCCGGGTCCAGGCTGCTCCAGGCGACCTGAGCCGAGACGTCGAGCTGGGACTGATTGGAGAAGACGCCGGTAGCGCGCAGGGCGCGCGACGTGCCGACGGCCAGCGTGCCGGGCTCGACGTCGAGCCGCAAGAGTTGGGCTGCGTCGACCTGGATGTGCGACTGGGCCACCAGCCCGTCCCGGGTCGCCTCCACTCCCGCGCGACCGACCCCGCGGCCCTGCGTGGAGCCGTTGGAATCGACCACGGCCACGTCACTGTTGCGCGACGACCAGGTCACCTGATCGGTGAGGTCGAGGGTCGTGCCGTCCGAGAACATCCCGCGCGCCGCCAGGGGCTGGCTGAAACCGACCGGGAGGAGAACGAAAGCGGGCGTCACCTCGAGCCGCGTCAGGGTGGCGCCGCTGACGGTCAGTTCGGCGCTGTCGCTCTGTCCGTCCAGCGTGGCCTGCAGCGTGGTCTGACCCGGGTTCAGGGTCTGGGCCAGGCCCTCGGCCTGGATGCTGGCCACCGAGGAATCGCTGCTGCTCCACGTCACCTGGTCGGTCAGGTCGCGCACGCTGCCGTCGCTGAAAAGACCGCGCGCCGTCAGCTCGACCCGGAGCTGGGACGGCAACACGGCCCGGCCGGGCTCGACCTGGAGCTCCGTCAGGGTCACCTCAGCGGGGGGCGGAGGCTCGGGAACGGGCGGAGTGGAGCCACCGCCCGCCACTCCTCCGGACGAGGAGCTGCAGCCGAAATAGAGCAAGGCCGCGCAGAGGACCAGATGAAAACGTCTCATGCAGTGTCTGTTCGCGTGCGACCTTGACACCCCTTATGCTCAGGAGTAATATAAGCCTGAAACATAAATGCTCACATTGAGCATAAGGAGAGAGAAGATGACCGCCGTCGACACCCTGTATGCCCGAGTCCAGCACGTCGTCCCGCGCTTCGAGTGGGACCTGATGGAGCCGCTCATCGCCGAGATCAACCGCCTCAAGGTCGAGAAGAAGGCTGTCATCCTGGCGCACAACTACCAGACGCCCGAGATCTTTCATTGCGTGGCCGACCTGGTGGGCGACTCGCTGGCCCTGGCCCAGCAGGCCGCCGCGACCAAAGCCGAGACCATCGTTCTCTGCGGAGTGCACTTCATGGCCGAGACCGCGAAGATTCAGAACCCCGGTAAGACCGTGCTGATCCCCGACCTGAAGGCAGGCTGCTCGCTGGCCGAGTCGATCACCGCCGAGGACGTGCGCGGCTTGAAGCGGCGTTACCCGGGCGTGCCCGTGGTGACCTACGTGAACACCAGCGCCGAGGTCAAGGCCGAGTCCGACGTGTGCTGCACGTCCGCCAACGCCGTCGAGGTGGTCGAGTCGCTGGGGGTGCCCCGGGTGCTGCTCATCCCCGACGAGTATCTGGCCCAGTACGTGCAGACCCAGACGAAGGTGGAGATCCTGACCTGGAAGGGCCATTGCGAAGTCCACGAGCAGTTCACCGCCGACCAGGTGCGCGCGTATCGCGAGCAGTTCCCCGGGGTGGTGGTGTTGGCCCATCCGGAATGCCCTCCGGACGTCATCGCCGCCTCCGACCTGGTCGGCTCGACCAGCAAGATGGTGCGATTCGTGCAAGAGGAGAAGCCCGCCCGGGTGGCCCTCATCACCGAGTGCTCGATGTCGGACAACATCGCGGCCGAGTGCCCCGAGGTCGAGTTCGTGCGCCCCTGCACGCTGTGCCCGCATATGAAGAAGATCACTCTCGCCAAGATCCGCGACTCGCTGCTCTTCGGCCAGTTCGAAGTGCAGGTCGAAGAGAGCGTGGCCGCCCGGGCGCGGCAGGCGATCGACCGGATGCTCGCGGTCGGGCGCGGAACCCGCCACGGCTGAGCCGGGCGCGACTTGTGGGGTCGACAGTCAACAGTCGACAGTCAACAGAGGAGGTCCAATACAATGCTACGCAGTGATGTCGTCATCGTCGGCTCCGGTCTGGCCGGGCTGACCGCCGCTCTCCACGCTGCCAGTCGCGGCGCGCACGTGACCGTGGCGACCAAGGCTGTGCTGGGAGGCAGCTCCCCGCTCGCGCAGGGCGGCGTGGCTGTCGCGCTGGGCCAGGACGACGCTCCGGCCCTGCACACGCAGGATACCCTGACAGCCGGCGCGGGCCTGTGCAACGAAGAGGCCGTCAGTATCCTCACGAAGGAAGGTCCCGGGCGCATTCTCGAGCTCATCGAGCGTGGCGCGCACTTCGATACCAACGAGAGCGGCGAGCTCTCGCTGGGCCGCGAGGCGGCCCATTCGCGGCGACGCATCCTGCACGCCCGCGGCGATGCCACCGGCGCCGAGCTGATGCGGGCCACCGTCGAGGCCGTGAAGCGCCATCCCCACATCACCCTGAAGGAAGGCCTGTTCGCCGCCGACTTGCTGGTGCACAACGGCCAGGTGATGGGCGTGGCCGCGCCCGGCGAGATGATCGTGGCCCCGGCCACGGTGCTGGCCACGGGCGGTATCGGCCATCTGTATCGCTATACCACCAACGCCCGCCAGTCGACCGGCGATGGCATCGCGATGGCCGCGCGCGCCGGTGCGCTCTTGCAGGACCTCGAGTTCGTCCAGTTTCACCCGACGGCCCTCGATGCCGGCGGCGACCCGCTGAGCCTGATCACCGAGGCCGTTCGCGGCGAGGGCGCCATTCTGCTCAATACCCGCCACGAGCGCTTCATGACGAAGCTCCACCCGGACGCCGAGTTGGCCCCGCGTGACATCGTGGCCCGGGGCATCTGGGCCGAGCTGGCCCGCGGACAGCGCGTGTATCTGGACGCGCGCAGCTTCTGGAGCGCCGAGCGATTCCCCACGGTCGACCGTCTGTGCAAGCAGCGGGGCATCGATCCGAAGACCGCTCTGATCCCGGTCGTCCCCGCGGCCCACTATTTCATGGGCGGCGTGGCCGTCGATGCGAAGGGTAGGACCAGCCTGCCGGGCCTCTGGGCGGCCGGCGAGACCGCCTCCAGTGGTTTGCACGGCGCCAACCGCCTGGCCAGCAACTCCTTGCTCGAAGCGCTCGTGTTCGGCGCCCGCGTGGGCGAAGACATGGCCAACGCGCCCGCCGCGCGCCTGGTGGCGGCGCCCGCCATCAGCCTGGCTGAGCCCGACGCCGCGGCCCGGGAGCGCATCCGCGAGCTGATGTGGGGCCGTGTCGGCCTGGTGCGCGACGAGGCCGGCCTGGCTGCGGCCGAGCGTGAATTGGAGGAGCTGATTCTGGCGAGCGGCTCCTCGGAGGAGTCCAATATGCGCCTGGTGGCGCGCCTGGTGGCGGGCTCGGCCCGGCTCCGGCGCGAAAGCCGCGGCGCCCATTATCGCACCGACCTGCCCGAGTCTGACGAAGCCTGGCGAGCCCGCCGGGTGGTCGTCGACCACGGGCGCGTCGAGGTGCGCGAGGAGATGACCCGATGCGCCTCTTGAAAGCCCACTACGAAGAAGCGGTGCGCCGCGCCCTGGCCGAGGATCTGGGCCGCGGCCCCGACTGGACGACCGATTCCATCTTCGCGCCCGACCTGTTGGCGAAGGCCCAGATCGTGGCCCGCGAGGAGGGTCGCGTGGCCGGTGTCGAGGTGGCCGCCGAGGCGTTCCGCCAGGTGGACCCGAGCTGCCGGGTCAATATCTTGCTCGAGGACGGTGCCGATGCCCCGGCAGGCGGCGTCATCCTGGAAGTCGAGGGGCCGGCCCGCGCCCTGCTCACGGCCGAGCGCACCGCGCTAAATTTTCTGGGCCGCCTGAGCGGCGTGGCCACCGCCACGCGCGCCATGGTCCGACAGGTCCAGGGCACCCGAGCGCGCATCGTGGACACGCGCAAGACCACTCCCGGGCTGCGCGTGCTGGAGAAGTATGCCGTGCGCTGCGGAGGCGGTTTCAACCATCGCTTCGGCCTGGACGATGCCGTGCTCATCAAGGACAACCATCGCGCCCTCGCAGGCGGGGTGCGGCCCGCGGTCGAGGCCGTGAGGGCCCACACGGGTCACACCGTCAAGCTCGAGCTCGAGGTGGACACCCTGGAGGAGCTGCGCGAGGCTCTCGAGATGAAAGTGGACGCCGTGTTGCTCGACAACATGCCGCCCGCCGTACTCAAGCAGGCGGTGGAGATGATCCGCGGCCGAGCCGTGGCCGAGGCCTCGGGCGGCATCACGCTGGCGACCGTGCGAGAGGTGGCCGAGAGCGGCGTGGACCTGATCTCTTCAGGAGCGCTGACGCACAGCACTCGCTGCCTGGACGTCTCGCTCGATGTCGTGCTACCCGTAAAGGTCTGAAGTCGGGACGCCGAAGGGGAGAGCGTGGAGAAGGCCTCGGCCGAGGCTCTGCGCGACGACTTTCCCGGCGAGCTCTTGGCCCGCCTCGCAGGGCCTGCTGGTCGAGATCCACCCGTCGTCCCGACCAGGACGTGAACCTCCTGGTGCCGGCCGTGCCCGAGCCCCAACTGGTCCTGCTCTCGAAGAGCGTCATGCGGTGGGGAACGACCGGTTGGCAAGAGCTGCACCTCCCGGGACAAGCGGACCAGGCTTGAAATAGTTCTTTCAGCTCCTTACCACTTCGACAGCCTCGACCGATAAAGGTCCTATGAGGCGCGAGGGTGGTCACCTCCTGGCGGAGATCCTGGTGGGGATCGGTGCGCTGGTACCGGCCATCTTGCTGCTTTTCGGCCTCTTTCCCGTGTCGCACCGCATCGAAGCGCGCGCCTGGGAGCGCTGGACGGCGACCGAGATCGCGCAAGAGAAGCTCGAATCGCTGCGGTCCGTCGACTACCTGGCCGTGCCCGTCACCGAGTCCTCCACGCGCATCCGAGAAGGGCGACGCTACCTGGTGCGCGTGAGCAGCAGCGAGGTCATTCCGGGGCGGCTGAAAAGCGTGATGGTGGCCGTGCGAGGACCCTCGCAGGGCGTGGAGCTCGAGCTCCGGAGGCGGCCATGAATCGGTCCCGCGGCCTCACCCTGGTGGAGGTGCTGGTGGCCGCCAGCCTGGCCCTGGTCGTGTTGACCGTGGCCTGGGATTGCCTGCGTGCCGGACTGGATTTGTGGCGCGATGACCTGGCCCTGGGCTCGGCCCAGTCCCAGTGTCTGGCGCTGGAAAGCCGGCTCACCTCGGAGCTGCTGCACACCACGGCGGAGTCCGTGACGGCCGGACCCGGCTACCTCGCCTGTCTGCTGCCCGCCGCGACCTTCCAACCCGACAACGGCCTGCCGCTGTGGAGCCGTTTCGTGGTCTACTGGCTGGCTCAGGGCTGCGTGACGCGCAGCGAGTGTGGCCACACGTCCCTGCCCGGGCCCAGGGCACAGGCCCTGGCGATCTCCGAGCTCCAGTGCCTGCCGCCGGGCACCATCGTGGCGCGCGACGTGGAGCGCTTTCAGTGCCAGCTCACCGGCTCTCTGGTCGAGGTGCAGATCTATCCCCGCGGCCAGTCGGCCCGGGTTCTGACGCTCCGGCTGCAAAAGGTCCGGCCTTGAGGAGGCAGCGCGGGCACATCCTCGTGCAGTTGCTGGTGATCAGCAGTCTGCTGTTCGTCCTGGCCAGTAGCTTCGTGGCCATGGCCTCGTTCCACAGCTATACGGTGAGCCGTCGCACCGAGCTCTATCGCGCCCGGCTGGCCGGACAGGCCGCCATCGAAGAAGCCATGGTTCACCTGACGCAAGATGCAACCTGGCAGGGAAGCGTGCAGGGGGAAACGCTGAACGGCAGTTACCGGCTGAGCTTTGACGACTCGGTCAACAATCTCAAAGGCCCGCTACCCTTGCAGGGTTACGCCGGCCGGCTCGTTCCGCCCAACAGCGCGCTGCTGGTAGGGCATGGAAACGCCCGCAGCGAGGCCTCCTCGACCGTGCTCGCGCTGGTCCGCTTCGAGCCCTACCCCTTTGCCCTGGCGGCCTCCAACGGACTGACCGCCGCCAGCCGGCTGCGCGTGCTGGGCGCCCTGTCGCTCGAGGATGTGGCCGCTGGCCGGCTGGACGAGCCAGCCGGCATCCTGATGGCCGCGCCGGGCAGCAACCTGACCGCGGGGCCGGGCTCCCTCGTGACGGGCGGAATCCAGGTGAGCTCGGGCGACCCGATCCTCGGCCCCGGCTCGGACGTGCGCCAGGGCGTGCGGCAGGGTGCTGTTCCCTCGATGCTCCCGGATCTGGACCTGGCCCGCTACGACAACCAGGGCTTCGAAGGCCTCACCGAGCTGTTGCCCGGCAGCTATCCAAGCACGGCACTGGAAGGGCCGGTGCGCGTGCCTGGCACGCTGCAGTTGGCCGGCGCCGCGCTGCAGAACGCTTATGTTTACGTGGACGGCGACCTGGCCATCAACGGACGCCTCAGCGGCAACGGCAGCTTCTACGTGCGGGGCAACGCCCGGTTGCGCGGAAACCAGAGCCTGGTCGGGGGCACCAGTATCGCGGTGTTCAGCCAGGGAACGCTCGAGGTGGCCGGCGCCAGCTTCTTCCAGGGCCTGCTTTACAGCCACGAGTTCGTACGCACCGGGGCCGGCATGAACGTGGTCGGCTCGGTCATCGTCCAGGCGCCCTCCGGGCTTCCACAGGGCGGCCGTATCGAGCTGGGAGCCAACAGCACCGTGGTTTACGTGCCGGAGCTGGCCGGCATGGGCGCGGCCGGGTCCGAGCTGCGCGTCTCCTACTGGAGCTACCTCCCGTGAGGCTGGCTCTGCTGCTGCTGCTCCTGACCCTGACGGCGCAGGCCGAGCCGCGCCTCGTAAGCGTGGTGAGCGATCCACCCGGCGCTCGCGTCTACGAGGACGTCTACGACCCCGCGCGGGGAACCGGCTACCTGGGCGTGACACCGTGTCAGCTCTGGCTGGAGAAGCAGCGAAGCTACGAGCTCTTTCTCGTGAAGGACGGCTATCTGACCCGGCGCTGCCGCGTGGCCCCCGGCGCGCCCGAAGTGTCGGCCCGCCTCGAGCCCGGTCAGAGACCGGTGCTGTGGCCCCTGCTGACGCTCCTGTTGTTGCCGGTGCTCTTGCTTCGGCGCAGAATCGCGGCGCCGCCGACCAGCCCGGGACCCCAGCTGGCAGGCGACTACGAGCTGCTCGAGGTGCTGGGCGAGGGCGGCTCGGCGCGGGTCTACCGGGCCCGCCATCGCGACTACGGCGACGAGTTCGCCCTCAAGCTGTGGCGCTCGGACCAGCTCGATCCCTCCAGCGTCGACCGCTTTCGGCGCGAGATCGAAGCCGGGACCCGCCTGCGCCATCCCAACCTGCTGCGGGTCCTGGCCTGCGGCCTGTGCGATCGAGGCGCCTTCGTGGTGAGCGAGCTGCTCGACGGCACCACGCTGGAGGACCGGATGGACGAGCCCCGGCTGGCCTGGCTCGAGCCCATCGCGCGCGGGCTCGAGGCCCTGCACGCGGCCGGCCTGGTGCATCGTGACCTCAAGCCGGCCAACGTGATGATCACCAGTCGGGGCGAGGTCAAGCTCCTCGACTACGGCATGGTGCGCGTGCTGGGGGCCAACCTGACGCTGCCGGGCGGAGCCCTGGGAACGCCTCACTACATGGCGCCCGAGAACGTGCTGGGCGAGGCCGGAACGGCGGCTGACCTTTATTCGCTGGGGGTGCTGGCCTTCCGGCTGGCCTCCGGTCGCCTGCCGTTTCCGGGCGACGACGCCGTGGCCGTCATGACGGCCCAGCTCTACCAGCCCGCGCCTCCCCTCGGGGTAGGGCCACCGGAGCTGCGGGAGCTGGTGGCAGCCCTGCTGGACAAGCGGCCCGAGAATCGCCCCACGGCCACCCAGGTGATCAGGAGACTGAAGGAGATGAGCGATGTCCACTAAGCAGCCCCTGCGCCCCGTCAACCAGGTCGAGGTCGACCTGCTGTGCCAGTTGGCGCGCTACAACGACATTCTCAACGAGTCCTACGACCTGGAAACGGTGCTCGGAAAGTTCCTCGAACTGCTCGTCGGCGAGCTCGGCGCCCAGCGCGGGCTCGTCCTGCTGGATCG
The DNA here is from genome assembly GCA_039809865.1 of Vulcanimicrobiota bacterium. GTDB lineage: Bacteria > Vulcanimicrobiota > Xenobia > Xenobiales > QWHO01 > QWHO01. The sequence goes on along the minus strand of JBDHVW010000001.1, from coordinate 144,050 downwards.
AGGCGGCAGCGTCCCCGAGGTGGTCTGCTCGCGAGGGGAGGGAGCTCCCTCCGACGCGTACAGCCATTCGGTCGTGCACCAGGCTCTGAACGGCACCCCCGTCCTCGCCCTGGACGCCAGCACCGATCTGCGCTTCAGCGCCAGCGCCAGCCTTCGGCGCATGAACACTCGCTCGATCCTGTGCGTGCCGATGCAGCGCGGGGGGCAGGTCCTGGGCCTGATCTACCTCGACAACGCCACCTCCTCGGGAGTGTTCAGTCCGGAGCACCTGGCCCTGCTGAGGGTGCTGGCCGGGATGGTGGCCACGGCCATCGAGCGCGCCTACTTCTATCGGCGATCCGTGCACGAGGAGAAGCTGGCCGCGCTGGGAGCCCTGTTGGCGGGGCTTTCCCACGAGCTGAACAACCCGCTCACGACCATCCTGTGTTGCTCGCAGATCCTGACCCAGGAGTTGAAAGACCCGGATCACTGCGAGATGGCCGCCAGCATCTTCCGCGAGTCCACCCGCTGCCAGAGCCTGGTGACCGACACTCTGCGTGCCTGCAAGCGCCAACCCATCCCGACCAAGAATCTCTCACTCAACGAGTGCGTCATGTCGGTGGTGCACCTATGCCAGGCACAATTCCAGCGCCAGGGGACCGCGCTCGAGTGCGAGCTCGATCCTTCCCTGCCCGAGCTCTCGGGCGTACGCGAGCACCTCATCCAGGTCATCCTGAATCTGGTTCAGAACGCTCGACTGGCCCTGGTGGACCGCCCGGTAGGCCGCGTGGTGGTGCGCACGGCTCGCCGGGGACGCCTGGTGCGCCTGCAGGTGATCGACAACGGTCCGGGTGTGCCTCCAGCCCACCTGCGCCAGATCTTCGACCCGTTCTTCAGCACGCGGGGCGAAAGGGGCACGGGCCTGGGCCTGGCCCTGGTCAGCCGTGTGGCCAGCGAGCACGGCGGCACGATCCAGGTTCACAACCAGAGTGAGGGCGGTGCCGTCTTCACCCTGGAGATCCCGCTAGGCGCCTTTGCCCTCCAGGCGGGTCAGGAGGGCGAGGCTCGGGTGGTAGTTGGAGCAGGCGTGCAGCGAGCGTCCGAGGAGCTCGAGCCCGCGCTCCGGGTTCTTCCCGATCAGATGGCCCAGTGACTGGTTGAACAGATAGCCCGGGTGATTGGGAGCTCGGGCCACGATCTCGTTGTAGATCGGATCGGCCTGCTCCCACTTTCCCTTTTTGGCCAGAACGTTGGCCCGGGCCAGGTGCTGGAGTGCCGGATCGCGCCCCGTGTTGGCCTGGATCTTCATCCAGATGGCGCTCGGCATTCCCAGCACGAAGGGAAGGTTGTACAGCAGGCACTTGTTGGCGATCGAGTCGGCGCAGTCGTCGCAGATGTGCCGGCGCTGGTAACGGTAGCCCCAGACCACCAGCAAGAAGTAGAAGTAAGCCTCGGTGTGGCCCTTCACGCGTCCGTGCATCCCGCACTCGTCGCACACCCGGTAGCGAGCGCCCACGGACAGCACCTGGCGGTCGTTGGCCGAGAAGATGCTCTCGCAGTAACGGCAGTAGACCGACGGGGTGACCTGGTAGTCGGTGAGGTCGATGGTGGCGTTGCATTGCGGACAGACGGTGCAGCGGAAGTGGTCGGCTTCACCGGCCAGTTTCAGCTCCTGGCGCCGGGCTTCGGCGTGCTTGGCCGAGCTGACCGCGTCGATGTGCCGCTCGAGCTCGTCGGCCTTGATGCCGGACAATTCCAGCACGACACAGCTATTCTCGGTACGGGCGGAAGCCAGGTGCTTGCCGAGCGGAGCGTTGGGAACGACGACGATGACCAGGCGGTTGTCGCGGTGGGTCGTGTCCAGCACGTGCTCGTAGCGCAGAGGCTCGCCATTGAGCACCAGCTGCTCGGCCTCGACCAGGCCTGTGCGCGTATAGAAGAAGTAACCCGCCTGGTTGCGAATATAGTTGAACTTAAAGCGCGTCTTCACAGGGGGTTTTCTCGCATGAACAAGTCTTGTTTCGGAATGGTCTGGCTCTGTTTCCTGGTCCTCTTCGGTGTGTTCCTCTATTTCTGCGTCTATTCCGACAAACCCACGGGCATCGGCATCATCGATCAATTCAAGCGCCCCGGCGCCACCACCGCCTCACCTGGCGGCAAGCGGCCCAAACCCCGCCTCCCCACCGCCCCCCAGATCGAGTAACCCCAACTCCCAACTCCTAACTCCCATCTCCCATCTCCCATCTAAGAAAAAGAGCCGGCCCGCGGGCCGCCGGGGGGGGAGGGGGGTGGCGGACCGTGGGCCGGCAAAAGATCGGCTATGTCGGGCTGCGTTTCAACGCAGCGTCAGGTTCATCGTGACCGGGATCATGGCCCGACCCGAAGGGTCGGTCGCCTGAACGGTCGTCTGCAGGACGGTGTTGGAGGGCAGCGCGGAGGCGTCCAGGCGGATGTTGAAGCGTCCGCTGGCATCCGCCACTCCGGCCACCTCGAAGCGGCGCCCGCGCACACCCAGGTAACCCGGGATCAGGTCGCGGCTGGGCTGCGCCAGCACGCGCACCGAGGCGAACGGGGTCGTCTGGCCCTGCACCAGGAACACGCGGTCCACGGTCATGCCGTCGCTGAGGTTGAACAGCTGGATGGTGTCCACGCCGTTGACCCCGCCGGTGTTCCCGACGTTGAAGCTCCAGTCCTGACGGACCTGACGCCCCTGGTTGTCGAGAGCGTCCACGACCACCCGGTGGTTGCCGCCGAACAGGTTGTTGGTCGGGACGTAGCGCACGGTGCGCGCCGAGATCTGGCTCAGCCCTGTGACGTCCTGGTTATCCACCACGATGTGCACCGTCTCGGCCCGGATGGCCCGCTCGAACTGCGCCTGGATCACCGGACGCGCCTGGTTCACCACGCTGTTGGGCAGCGGCTGCACCTTGTAGACCTGACCCGGATAGCCGGGATTCTGGTTGCCCGGGTTCTGCGAGGCGCCGAAGCTGATGGCCCGGCTGGCTTCCATCTGCGACTCCTGGCCGCCGGGGCTGGTCAGGTGACCGACCACGGTGCCGCGACGCACGTCGATGTCGTTCGGAATGGTCACGGTGCCCTCGTAACGACCGGGACGGACTTCCTTCATGGGCACGTTCTCGAACGCGCCCAGCACATCAAAGAAGGCCTGGCCGTTGGGATCGCCGGTCATCACGACCTGCAGGCGATCGCCCGGACGCATGACGCCGGTAGCCGAATGGATCACGCTCTGGATATCCAGGCGGCCCTCCTGCTGGGGCGGCTGCTGCTGGGGCGGGGGGTTCTGGCCGGTGGGCGGCGGAGTCGTGCCCGAGGGGCTGGTGATCGCCACCGTGCGGCTGGCGGACTTCCAGTCGACGTCGGCTCCCAGCGCCTCCGAAACGAAGCGCAGCGGAACCATCGTGCGGCCGCCAAAGGAAGAGGCGGGCACGTCGAGATAAGTGGTCTGGCCGTTCACCATCGCGTTGCGGCTCCCCAGGTGCAGCTCGACCTGGGTCTGTCCACGGGTGGCTTTGATGCTGCGCTCGGCCGGCAGGTAGACGACGTCGGCCCCGAGTCCCTCGAAGATGCCGCGCAGAGGCACGAGCACGCGTCCATCCTGCATCATGGCGGGCTGGTCGAGATTGAGGGGCTGGTTGTCGATCGTCACCGAGACGCCCGGCTGGGAGAGACTGACGCCCGCGAGGGCGACCGAAAGCAGGGAAGTGGCCAGGAATTTCTTCATCATAATGGTGTGGCTCCTTAGTTCTTAGATGGTGGTGCGATACGCGTTCCCGGTGGGGTCGGGAGGCGCGAGCAGAAGGCGGAACAACCGATCGACGCCGATGCCAACGAGCACGTAAGTGATCACGGCGACGAAATCAGGCAACTCCATAATGGCTCGACCGGCCTCGGGCGAGCCGAACATGGTCAGGAAGGGCGCCACCAGGGGCTGGCTTACCGTCAGCAACAGGTTGGCAAACAGATTCTCCTGGTTGACTCCGAAGAGCAGCAGGCAGAACCGGAAAGCGATCAGTGAGCAGATCGTGCCCACGAAAAGCCACCAGAGCTGCATCGCCCGCTCGAGACCGGCCAGGCGAACCTCCGCGTCGGTGGATACACGAGTGGTGGTTGCCATTACCGGGATGACCGGAGTGGTTGTATCGGAAACCCGCTCGACGACGACCTGGTCTTCGGGGACGATGACGCGCTCGCGCAGAACGGGGGTCTCTTTACGCAGCATGGTTCTCCACCTCGGTTGGGATGAAGGGTGGGCAAGCCACCAGACCGGCAGCGACGATAAACTTACGGATGCGTCCAAGCATGGCTGTCTTGACCTCCTTTACAAGTAGTCTAACCGGCGAGGGGGGCTGGAAGTAGTGCCGAGGGTCCCGCGAATCTGGGATCCGGATCCTAGGCCGTGAGCATCTCGCCGACCCAGCCGCGGAAACGCTCCAGCAGGGTAGCCGCGCGCGTCTTGCGCACCAGCAGGAAGCTGCCGCCCACGGATTCCATCACCTCGCGGGCTTCGGGGGCGTCGCCCCAGCCCGTATCCAGGCTCAGCACGGTCAGGTCGTAGGACTCCTCGGCGTGGGCGCGCTCGACCTCCTCGCGCAGGGGGCCGTGACCGCGCCGGAAGGCGTGCAGGACCCCGGCCTGGCGCAGATGCCCCTCTTGTTCGGACAGGGCGCCCTCGTCGGGAGGGACGTTGTCCACGTGCATCAGCGTGACCTCGGCCCCCATGGCCTTTCCGATCCGGGCCGCCAGGTCGACCGAGGGGTGGGCGCCGTGCGTGCTGTCCGTGCAAAGAAGAATCTTCTTGACTTCCGCCTGGCAACCGGGCCGCACGAACAGAATCTGCGGGGGCGGGGCCTGGGGCAGCAACTCGACCGCGCGGTCCACATCCAGCCCTTCGAACAGAATCACGTCGAACTGCTGGACCGAGACGACCTGGCTCACCGAGAAGCCCTGGGTCGTGGCGACCCAGGCGTCGAGCTCCATCTCCTTGCGCAGCCAGCGTCGGGTGTCGCGCAGATTCTCGCGCAGCTCTTCATCCACCTCGTCCACGACGGTGAGAAACGTGGTCTCGGCCTCGAGCTTGCGGGCCATCTCCACGCCCAGCCACACAGACGACTGGATGCCGGGGGTCTCTTCGGTGCAAATCAACATGCGCATCGGCTCAAATCCTCCATCCCGGCTCGGTGCCGCGGGCGACCGCCCACAAGAGCAGCGGCTGCACGAAGAGCAGGACCGCGGCCGTCAATGGCCCGACCAGGAAATCCTGGGGAAGGGTGTCGGCCGATGCGACAGCAACCGTCAGGCTCGAGAACGCAAAGATTGCGATCAGGTAGAGTCCCAGCTCTCTTGCCATCGTCGTCGACCTCCTTTCCAACCCCAGTGTAGGGCCGGCACGGGGAGGTCAACAGAGAAAGAAATCCGGATCGCGGGGAGTACGGCTTTACTTCTGGCTCAGGAACTCGCTCAGACGCACCATTTCGCCGTCCAGTGCCGCCACCAGAGCGCTGGTATCGCGTCCGTCACGGGCGGCCGCCTCAAGACGTTCGGCCGCGTCGCGGGCGGCCGGAGCATACAGGGCGGCGAAGCCGCCTTTGAGCCAGTGGGCGGTTTCGCCCATGTCACCGCCCTGGGCGGCATCGCGCAATTTCTGACGCATCCCCTCCACCTCGGACAGAAAGACCTCCACGGTGGCGCGCAGGATGTGCTCTTTGCCAAAGGCCCGCAGAGCCCCGGCGCGGTCGAAAACTTCCATCTTTATTCAGTCGATCAATCCCAGCCGCACGCCCAGCAGAGCGGCCTGAGTGCGATCTTTGACTCCCATCTTACCCAGAATCGATTGCACATGTTTCTTGACCGTGACCTCGGCCAGCGACAGCTCGTGACAGATGGCCCGGTTGGAGCGACCCAGGGAGACCTGGCGCAGCACGTCGAGCTCGCGGGGAGTGAGCTCGACCAGCGGGGGCAGCCCGTTGTCATCGCCGGCCGGAGGAGACCCGAGACTGGCGGTCGCCCGGGCCAGAGCGCCAAACGCCTTTTGCACCAGCGTGGTGGAGAGCAACGTGCCGCCACGGCGAGCCGAGCGCAAAGCATCGGCGATGAGGTCGCGGCTGGAATCCTTGGTCAGGTAGCCGCTGGCACCCCAGCGCAGCGCCTCGACCAGGTACAGCTCGCTGTCCGAGACCGTGATCAGCACGACTTCGATCTCCGGCATGCTCTCCTTGATGCGGCGCGTGGCTTCCAGACCATTGAGGTCGGGCAGGCGCACATCCATCAGCACGACGTCGGGTCGCAGAGCCTCCACCATCTCCAGGGCCTCGCGACCGGAGCTGGCCGCTCCCACCACCTCGAAATCCTCGAGATCGCTCAGCATGCCCCGCAGGCCATGCAGGATCACCGGGTGGTCGTCGACGATGACGACGCGAAGTGGCGGCATTGTCAGCGCTTCCTTTCCTGCCGTGCTGGTCCCTGCAGCACGCGGAGAAGCCCGCTCGAGTGCTCTCGCGCGGGCCCTGTTCTTGTTTTCAGACAGCTCGGGCTCAACGGTTGAGCTTGCGCTCCAGACGGCGAAGCTCGCGCTCTGCCCTGGCAAGGTCCTGCAGCATATCTTGTTGTAAGCCTTCATCCCCGGGGAATCGGCGCAGCGCGCTCATGGTTCCCCCGAGCTGGCGCTCCATGGCGTTCAGGCGGAGCAATTGCTTCTGAATTCGGGCACTCATTGTTTCGGACACCTCTCGTTCGAGTTTCGATGCTCCTACAATGCCATCGGGCAGTCCCTCGCGGCAGGGTCCTGCGTGGGTTCTTAGCGGAGTACCGGCATACTCCCGGGTCAGTATCCCTTCGCCTACGAGCGAGGTCGAGGTGCCTGTATCATAACCTCAAGCTTAAAGGAGGTCACATTATCATGCCTTTCATCCTAGCGGCCGCGGTGGTGCTGGTCGGCATCTGCCTGGCGTTCTGGCTCATAGGAAACATCCTCGGGCTGATCGTCATGTTGTTGGTGGCGGCGGTCGTCGGTTTTGCAGCAGATGCGATGGTGCCGGGAGAGCAGCTCCCCAATGGCTGGCTGGCCGCTACCGGTGCCGGCCTGGTGGGCTCGCTCGTGGGCACGTTCCTGATCGGGCAATTCGGCCCGGTGCTTTTCGGGGTGCCGCTGATTCCCGCACTGGTCGGGTCCATTCTGGTCGTCTTGCTACTGGCCGTCTTCCGGCGGGGGCTCTAGGGCGTGCGTGAAACAGTGGATCGCACCAGAGAGCCAGGACCGTCCGGGTCCGGGGGAGAAGCGGACCCCGTGAGCAAGATCCGCATCTACATCGCAGACGACCATCCCCTCGTGCGAGCCGGAGTGCGCGCCACCCTGGCCGAGCAAGAGGATATCGAGCTGGTCGGAGAGGCCGCCGACGGCCAGTCGCTTCTGCAACAGTGCCTGAGCACGAAACCCGACCTTCTTGTCCTCGACCTGAGCATGCCCGGGCCCCCGCCCGAAGAGATCATCAATCAGCTTCGGGCCGAGAATCCCGAGCTGAAGACCCTGGTGCTGACGGCCCACGCCGAGCGCGAGTGGATTCAGCGGGCTTTGCAGGCCAGGGTCTCGGGCTATCTCCTCAAGGAAGAGGTCGGCGAGGTGCTGCTGCAGGCCATCCGCGCCATTCATCGCGGCGCCGCCTGGTTTACCCAGTCGGTGGCGCTGCAGATGATGCAGCCGCCGCGTCCCGATCCCGCCGCCGAGCTGACCCCGCGCGAGCGCGAGATCCTCGAGCGCATCGCCCGCGGCCTGGATAATCAGTCCATCGCCAAGGAGCTGCACCTCGCGGAGCAGACGGTGCGCAACTACGCCAGCACCGTCTACGAGAAGCTGGGCGTCAAGTCGCGCGTGGAAGCGGTGGTGTGGGCTCGCGAGCACGGTCTCGTGTAACTCGGACCAGGCAGCCAGGCTTTCCAGGAATTGGACCCGACGGGTCCAATTTCTCTGTACGAATGCACCGCTGTCTCTGGCTCGTGCTACTCCTCCTGGCCGTTCTGCCGGTCCAGGCCGCCTCCGATTGGGACCTGAAGGTCGGCAGCTATTTCGGGAAGCCCGTCCCTGTGGGAGTTCCGGGCGTGTATGCCGAGATTTTGAACAACACGGCCCGGACCGCCCGTGGACGGGTGGAGGTGTACTCGGGAGAGACGCGGGTCGCCTGGGCCGAGCTCGAGCTTCCCCCTGCGACGCGTCGCCGCACCGAGCTGCGGATGAACGGCTCCGCGGCCCGCGGCGGCACGGACCGGCTCGAGGTGAGGCTGCTGGTGGGCGACGCCGTCGTGGCCCGCGAGCATATCGAGAGCGCCTGGTTCAACACGCCTACTCTGGTGTTGAGTCCCAGGGAGTCGCTCGTGCAGCTGCTCAACGCCTACCAGACGCACAACAACCAGGCCGGCACCACCCGCGCGGTGGAGCTGGCGCCCGAATCCCCCCGCCCCTATCAAGGAGCCGCGCTCATCGTGCTGCACGATGCGGCCGGACTGGCCCTGAGCGACGTCCAGATGATCGCCCTGGCGGCGTACGTTCGAGAGGGCGGCGATTTGCTTTTCATCGCCAATCAGGACCCGGCCGAGTATCGGGGCACGCCGCTCGAGAGCCTCTTCCCCTTGAGCCCCGAGGGTGTGCGGGAGCTCAGCGGGGGCTACACGGTCTTGACCGGCACGGTCTCGCCCAACGACAACGTGCTCGTGAAGCGCGAGGGCGTGCCGCTCATGATCTCCGGGAACCGCGGGCTGGGTCGCGTGCACCTGATCACCGCCGAGATGGTCAGCCCGCAATTGCTCGGCGAAAAATCCACCTTCGCGCTCATCGACCGTCTGGCTGTGGCCGGGAATGACTACAGCCGGTGGCAGCCCCAAGAGCTCTGGGGCATCAGCCACGAGGACCGGCTCAAGTTCTCCAGCATCGCGCTGGGGTTGGGACTCTACTTCGTGGCCGCCGGGCCGCTCAACTTCTTTTTCCTGCGCCAGCGCCACCGGCGCGTCTGGGCGCTGGTGACCTTGCCGGTCCTGGCGGTGCTCTTCTCGGGGCTGGTACTGCTCTACACGGCTCACACGCGCGGATTCCAGCCCCGCCTCCAGCAGTACGGCCTGCTGCGGCTCGAAAGCGGGCAGAAGCTGGGCCTTTACGAGTCCACCGTGTTCCTGGACTCGCTCTGGGAGGGCAAGTTCACCCTGGAATGCAGCCCCGAGGCCGACCTGAACGGGGGGAACTACTATCCCTGGGACGGCACGGAGGTCGATGCCACCGAGATGGGCCTCTCCGATGGCCGGCTGCAACTGCGCAACTTGAGTTTGAATGCCTGGTCGGGCACGGCGCTGAGCCTATCCGAGAGCGAGACCTTGAGGGGGCCGATCGAGCTCGATGTCACCTGGAGCAGCTCGCAGGTGGTCGGGACGCTGCGCAATCGCAGCGGGCTGACCCTGCAGGACTGCCAGCTGTTCTACAACGGCAAGAAAACCAGGCTCTTCCCGCTGCCGCCCGGCGACACGCCGGTGAAGCTGGAGTTGCTTCCGGAGGCGAGCGAGACCGGCGACGGAACGCGCGACATCCTGCGCGGCTCGGTGGCGCTGGGAGGGAAGGCCATCTACCTCACCGGCTTCTTGCCCCACTCGCTGGACCCGCTGACCGCCAGCTCCATCCAGCGCCGCACGGATCTGACTCTGGTCGCCGTGAGGCGGCGCCTGTGATCGACCTGCAGAACGTCTCCCACCGCTATGGCGACCAGCCGGCGCTGAACGGATTGAGCATGCGGATCGAGCCGCAGGATACGTTTGCCTTCATCGGACCCAATGGGGCCGGCAAGACGACCACCATCCGGATCCTGGCGACCCTGCTCGAGCCCAGCGAGGGCGAGGCTTTCGTGGCCGGGATGTCGGTCCGGGAGCAGCCCGACGAGGTGCGCCGCCTGATCGGCTTCATGCCCGACCAGTTCGGGCTGTACGACGGTCTGCGCGTGTGGGAATACCTCGATCTCTTCGCGGATTTGCACCGTTTCGGGCGCGCCAAGCGCGAGCGACTGATCGCGGACGTGCTCGAGCTGACGGACCTGGGCGCCAAGCGCGACGCGTTCACCGAGCATCTCTCCAAAGGCATGCGCCAGCGGCTCTGCCTGGCCCGCACGCTGCTCCACGATCCGCAGGTGCTCATCCTGGACGAGCCCGCCTCCGGGCTGGATCCGCGCGCCCGGGCCGAGCTCAAGGAGCTGTTGCGCGAGCTGCGCCGGATGGGCAAGACGATTCTGGTCAGCTCCCACATCTTGCCGGAGCTGGCCGACTTCTGCAACCGCGTCGGGATCCTCGAGCAGGGGCGCCTGGTGGCCTTCGGCACCCTCGAAGAGGTGCTCGAGCGCGCCGCCAGCGAGGGGTACCGGTTGCGCGTGCTGGGCTCGGGCGAGCGCGCGGTCGAGTTGCTGACCGAGCAGGGCGTCCAGAACCTGGAATCGCTCGAGGACGGCGTGTTTCACTTCCGCCTGAGCGGCGGCCCGACGGCCGCCGCGGCCCTGCTGAAGAAGCTGACCCTGGCAGAGTTGGAGCCGTGCGAGCTGGTGCCCAACAAGATCGATCTCGAGAGCGCCTACCTCAGCCTCACCACCGGGGCCGGCCGGGAATGATGCGCGCCCTGGTGCACACCTGGCTCAAGAATCCGCTGTTTCGCAAGGAGCTCCGCATCGGGCTGCGCGAGCGCCGCTTCGTCTGGATGCAGGTCATCTACCTGGCCCTGGCCTGTGGGGTCACCCTGTATTCGCTGCGCAACCTGGACACGCAGAGCGACTTCTGGTCGCTGCGCATGGAAGCCACTCAGCTTGTGATCGTCTTGATCCTGCTGCAGTCGGCCGTGCTCTTGCTGATCACACCGGCCCTTTCCAGTGGCGCGATCAGCTCCGAGCGCGAGCGCAACAGCCTGGACTTGCTGCTGGTGGGCGGCGCCTCGCCGGCCCAGATCGTGGCCGGCAAGCTGATGCACGGTCTGATGCTGGCCTTCTTGCTGTTGCTGGGCGGGCTGCCCCTGGGGGTGCTGAGCCTCGTGCTGGGGGGCGGAACGTTCCAGGGCCTCTGGCTGGTCAGCTTCGTGCTGGTCTGGTGCACGCTTTTGCTGGTGCAGTACGGCCTCATGCTGTCGGCCCGCGAACGGCGCAGCGCTTACGCCACCACCCAGACCTACGCCAGCCTGGCCGTGGGCGTGCCGCTCGGCCTGTGGCTCCTGAACACGGTGGAATGGCTCCAGAGCTTGCTCAGCTCGCTCTTTCGCGATCCGTGGAAAGGCTACAGCTGGCTGGCCTTCAACCTGATCTGCCTGTCCACGTTCTTCTTCCTCAAGACACTCAACCACCTCGAGCCTCGGGCCCGCTATCCGCGCTGGATGGGACGGCTGTTCGTGGTCTGGTACCTGGTCGACATCGCGTGTTGCTCCTATTACCTGAGCAAGACCTCCGAGTTCAGCCCCGAGTGGGCCCAGATCTGGTCCTGGGTCGCGGTGATGAACCTGGCGGTGCTGGGTTGCTTCCTCAATCAGCCCGAGTACCGCACCCGGCGGGACAACGAGGAGTTTCGCCGCTACCTGGGCTCGCACTGGTGGGTCTGGACGATCCTCCTCTCGCTGGGGGTCGCCGGACTGAATGTGGGGCCCTACCTGGCGGGCGTCCAACCCGCCATGCTCTACAGCTTGAGCGGGCTCACCATCGCGCTCCTCTGGATCACGGCGGCCACCGTGCGGGCAATGGCGAGGATCTGGCCTCAGGTCCAGTTTCGGCTGCTTTACTTTTGCTGGCTGGCCTTCATGTGCTTCGTTCCGGCCATCGGGTTGCTGCTGGCCTACGGCCGCCCCGTGGCGCCCTGGTGGTCGTTCGTCTACCTGTCCCCGCTCTACAGCCTGATGTCCCTGACCGGTTCGGCGCCCGAGTTGCCGGGCGCCTACTGGTCCGGTCAGGAGACGCCGCTGGCCACGTTGTGTCTCTTCGGCTACTTCGCCATCCTCGTGCTCGTGGGTCTGGTCTCCATGCTCCGTCCCGCCCCTATCCGACCGGATACCCCCTGAGTATCCCTTCTCACGTGTCGAGCATTCTTTCGGTTCCTTAGAATGGCGGTTAAGGAACCGAATAACCTTGACCACTCCCCACGAAGGAAGCTCGCCCGCCGATGGCGGACTAACGTCCATGAACATCCTCGTCGTGGACGACGAAAGCGCCAGCCGGGTGCTCCTCGAAATGACCCTCCGAGAGTGGGGCCACGAGGTGACGACCGCGGCTTCCGCCATCGAAGCATTGGCGTGTATCGGAACGGATCCGACGCTCCAGTTGATGATTACCGACTGGGTCATGCCCGACATCGACGGGCTGGAGCTTTGCCGCATGGTCCGCAAGCTCGACCGGACGCCCTATCTGCATATCGCCATCCTGACGGCGCGCTCCGAGAAAGAAGACCTGCTCGAGGCGCTCGAATCCGGGGCAGATGCCTTTCTGCCCAAGTCTTACGACCTGTCCGAGCTGAAATCGCAATTGAAGGTGGCCCAGCGCATCGCCCACCTGGAGGAGAATCTGGCCCGTCAGGTCGTGGCGGCGCAGGCGGCCAGCCAGGCCAAGAGCGACTTTCTGGCCAGTGTCAGCCACGAGATCCGCACTCCCATGAACGGCGTGCTGGGGCTGTCGCGCATTCTGCGCGGCCTGCCCGACGCCACCCCGCAACAGCGCGAATATGCCGAGCTCATCCACCAGAGCGCCGAGAACCTCTTGGTACTGCTTAACGACATCCTCGATTTCTCTAAGATCGAAGCGGGCAAGCTCGACCTGGTGCAGGCCGACTTCTCGGTGGAGGAAGTGGTCGCCGAATCCATGGCGCCTTTCGTGGCGCGGGTGGGGAACGTGGCGCTCACGGCCATCCTGCCGGCCAACCTCCCCCGGCTGGTGCGGGGGGACCGCGGGCGTCTGCGCCAGGTCTTGCTCAACCTGATCTCCAATGCGGTCAAGTTCACCGAGAAGGGCGCCATCACGTTGCGCGTCGAGACGGGCGCCAAATTGCGTTTCAGCGTGGAGGACACCGGTTGCGGAGTGGCGCCCGAGGTGGTGTCGATGCTTTTCGAGCCTTTCCGCCAGGCCGACCCGGCCGATTCCGGCGGCACCGGCCTGGGGCTCTCGATCTGCCGGCGCCTGGTGGAGCTGATGGGCGGGCAGATCGATTTTGCCAGCACCCAGGGCCAGGGGAGCACGGTCACTTTCACGGTCGACTGCCCGGTGGTGGAAGCCGCCGCGGAGAAACCCCCATCCCCTCGAGGCGTGGCCGGCGTGCTGGCGGGTCCCTTCTATCGCGAGGTCTTGCTCACCGGAGCCCGCCAGGCCGGCTACCAACCCGTGGTGGTGGCGACCTCCCAGGAGCTCGAGCCCGAGGTCTGGCTGGTCGAGGGCACGCCGGATCCCTGGCCCCAGGGCCGGGTGCTGGTCACCGCCGGCGAGGGCGCGCCGGGCGAGGCGCAGTCGCTGGGACGCCCTCTGACCAGCGCGGGAGTGCGGCGCGCTCTGCTCGACGGGCAAAAGGCAGCCCCGGTCAAAGCGGAGTCGGCCCTGGGCTTGAATATTCTTGCGGTCGAAGACAACCGGGTCAACCAGACCGTTCTGCGTCTCATGCTCGAAGAGCACGGCTGCAGTGTCACGCTCGCCAGCAGCGGGGCCGAGGCGCTCGAGAAGGTCAAGGACAAGACTTACGACCTCATCTTCATGGACCTCCGCATGCCCGGGATGAACGGTCTGGAGACGACGACCCGGCTGCGGGCCGATGAAAAAGCTCAGGGCCGGCCGGCCAGCCCGATCGTGGCGCTGACGGCCCAGGCTCTGCCCGAGGACCGGGAAGCCTGCATGAAAGCCGGCATGGATGGCTTCCTCTCCAAGCCGCTGGTGGCCGAGGAGCTGGCGACCCTGCTGGAGACGTACCGGAGGCAAGCTTGAAGCCCAAGACTCAATCGCTGATCGGCCTGCTGCGCTGGGGCATCATCCTGCTCCTGTTCCTGACGACCCTGCTCGTGTTCATCAGCCTGGTGATGCTGGCGCAACTGGACAATAACAGCAACTGGCAGGACCACTCGAAAAAGGTGCAACTCGTGTTGAGCCAGCTGCGCAGCGATCTGGCCACCATGGAGTCGCAGGAGCGCGGCTACTGGCTGACCGAGAACCGTGATTTCCTGGGCAACCACGACGAGGTGGCCGACCGGCTGAGCAAGATCGCGGCCGGCGAGTTGCCAGACCTGGTGCAGGACAACGCCAACCAATCGGCTCTCGCCCAGCAGCTCAAGGCCAAGGCGGAAGAGCGCCTGACCCTGAGCAAGTCGATGATCTACAAGATGGACCAGGGCAAGATCGCCGAGGTTCGTCAGAAAGTGCTGAGCGGCGAGCCCCGGCAAATCATCACCGACATGGGCCAGCTCATGACCCAGATGGAGCTGACCGAGCAGAGCCTGTTGACCAAACGTACGGTCTCGATGGATTCAACCAAGAAGGGTCTGGGCTACGTGCTGATTCTCGGATTGCTGCTCGACCTGTCGGTGGGTCTGGTCATCCTGTACCGCCTGACCCGCCGGTTGGAGCCGCTCTCGGAGTGCGCCGCCATGGCCGACAGGATCGGCAAGGGCGACCTGAGCCTGCAGCCGCTGGCAGTGCGGGTGGAGGACGAGGTCGGAGTGCTGACCCGGCGGCTCAACGAGATGCTCGAGAACCTGCGCCTGCTGACCGTGCAGAATCGCGGCGCGGCCGAGAAGCTCGGCACGGCCACGCGCACCATCCTGTCGGCCTCGCGCGATCAGGCCGTCTACGTGCAGCAGCAGGCCGCGGCGGTGCAGGAGACCTCGGCCACGATGGAAGAGCTGGGCCAGAGCGCCAACCACATCTCCGAGCGCGCCCGCGACGTGGTGGCCCGCGCCGAGGCCACCTCCAAAGCCTCCGAGCAAGGCCTCCACGCTGTCGAGGAAAACGTGCGCTCCACCGCCTCCACCCTGGAGCAGGTGCGCGTGGTCGCCAGCAAGATCCTGTCGCTGAGCGAGAAGACCCAGGCCATCGGCGACATCGTGAGCACCGTCAACGACCTGTCCGAGCGCTCCAACGTGCTGGCCCTGAACGCGGCGATCCTGGCGGCCGCCTCCCCGGAAGGAAAGACCTTCTCGGTGGTCGCCAACGAGATGAAGAGCCTGGCCGAGCAGAGCAAGGACGCCACCACGCAGGTGCGCGGCCTGCTGGGCGACATCGAGCGCGGCATCCAGGCCTGCGTCTTTTTGACCGAGGAAGCTGTGAAGCGTGGCGAGGCGGGCTCGGTTTACACCGATCAGGTAAACGCGTCCATTCAGAACCTGGCCGGCAGCATTCAGGAGAGCCTCAGCGCCTTCCAGCAGATCGTGGCGGCCACCGACCAGCAGAGGACGGCCTCCGACCACGTCAACTCGGCGCTCTGGAGCATCCGCCAGGCCAGCGACCAGACCGCCATGGGCACGCAGAAATTCGAGGCCTCCGCCCGCGAGTTGCATGAGCTATCGCAGGCTCTCGTAGCCACCATGGAACGCTACCGGCTGCGGCACGAAACGAGCTGAGATGCAGGTTCTCCTGTTCCAGACGGGAGGAAGGCGCCTGGCGCTGCCATCACGCGAAGTCAGCGAGATCGTCCTGCGTCCCGCCCTCACGCGCCTGGGTGAGGAGCCCCCCTGGCTGGAAGGCTATTTCTGCCTGGAAAACAACCTGGTGCCGGTCCTGCGCGCCGATCGCCTGCTGGGCCGCAGCGAGGACAGCCGCTCGCTCTACACGCACTTGCTGGTGCTCAACGTGACCAGGCGCCCGGTGGCGCTGGCCGTGGAGCGGGCCGAGGAGCTGGCCGAAATCTCTCCCGACGCGCTCACCACCGTGCGCGAAACGGACAGCTTCAACCAGTGCGTGGCCGCGATGATGGCCTGGCGGGGGGACCAGGTTCCGTTGCTGTCGGGTCGCCGCATGCTGCTCGACGAGGAGCAGCGCCGCGTGGAGTTCTGGCTCCAGCGGGCCGAGGAGCGGCTACCGCAATGATGCTCTCGCTCGACGCCATCCTCGAGGAGCGGGCGCGCCGGCTGGCCGAGCGCCACGAGCTGCGCGAGATCGGCCCCGACCTGCCGACCCACTTCATCTTCCGCACCGGGCGCCTGTTGCTCGCCATGGCCCTCGACGACCTGATCGGCCTGGGCCCGCCGCGTCTCACCCCGGTCCCGCTGGGACACGCGAGTCTCCTGGGGGTCTCCTCGTATCGGGCCAACTTCTGGCCGGTGCTCAAGCTCGACGAGGCGCCCTGCCAGCAAGTGCTCTACCTGCGCCGGGTGCGTCTGGCGCTGCAGGTGACCGAGCCGATCTCGCTGGAATGGGCCGGGGTGACCAGCCCACCCCCGACCGTCGAGTTGCCGCCCCAGCTGCGAGCCACCGGCCTGACCACTCAGGGCTGGCTGATGCTGGAGGTCGTGGAAGCTTGAAGGAGGAGCTGAGACGGCGCCTCTTCGAGGCCTTCAGCCTGGAGTCGCGCGATCACCTGGCCCGCATCCGCTCGGCCCTGCAAGAGCTGTCCACCACCGGCAGCGTGTCGCGCGACGGCCTGACCAGCCTGCACACCTTGAAGGGCTCGGCCCGGGCCATCGGCCTGGAGCCCCTCGAGCACATCTGCCACCGGGTCGAGGGCATCCTGCAGCGCATCACGCGGGGCGAGCTCCGGGTCGATGCCGACGTGGTGGAGCGCCTGAACCCCACGCCGGACCTGCTGGAGGACGTCGTGGCCGCCTTTCTGGGCCAGCGCGCTCAACCCGACCTGATGCCTTTCCTGACCGGGCTCCAGGCCCTGGAGGGCGAGGGCGGCGGCCCGGAGTTACGGCCTCCCACGGCCTCGGCCGAGGTCCCCACCGCAGCTCTGCGGGCCGCCGCGCGTGTCTCGGCGGACGAGCTGCGCAGCCTGCTGGAGGCCTCCACCCGGCTCGTGGCGGAAACCCTGCAACTCGAGGCTCTGACCGACAACCTGCGCGAGCTGGCCCGGGGCCATCCCGAGCTGATGGCCTGGCGCACCCAGTTCGAGGAGATCTCGAGCTCGCTCCAGGAGCTGGCCAACGAGGTGCACCAGACCACGCACCAGTCGCTGCTGGCCCCGGCGGCCGACCTGCTGGGGTTTCTCTCCAGCAACGTGCGCGAGCTGGCTCTGCGCGAGCAAAAGCAGGTCGAGCTGGAGGTGGAGGGGATGGACACGCTGGTCGAGACTCCGCTGCTGCAATCTCTGGCCGATCCGTTGATGCACCTGGTGCGCAACGCGGTCCGTCACGGCATCGAGCCCCCCGAGCAGCGGGTGGCCCAGGGCAAGAGCAAGTCGGGCAAGATCCGCCTGTCGCTGCGCACGCGTCCCAAACGGCTGGTGGTGCTGGTAGAGGACGACGGCCGGGGGCTTTCCTCCAGCCTGGAGCGCCTGCGGGCCGCCAACCCCGATGTCCCCACCCCCGACCTGATGGAGCACCTCTTCGCGCCCGGCATCAGCACCGAAGAGCGCCCGGACGAGGTGGCTGGCCGCGGCATGGGCCTGACGGCCGTCCGGCAGAGGGTCGAGCAGCTGGGCGGCTCGGTGGACTTCATGCACGCCATGGTGGGAACCCGCGTGCGCATGGTAGTGCCCACCGCGCTGGCGGCCCAGAGCGTGCTGCTGGTGCGTTGCGACGCGCAGACCCTGGCCATCCCCTCGCGCTCGATCCGTTACCTGCGATTGACACGTCCCCAGGAGCTGTCCCGGTTTGGCGACCGGGTGGTGCTGCAGGAGGGCGACGAGACCATCCCCGTCATCAGCCTGGCGCGGCGCCTGGGGCTGGCGCAACGCCCCGGGGCCGATCCGCTCAAGCTGGTTCTGCTGTCGCGCCTGGCCCTGCAGGTGGACGATTGGACCGAGCACGCCGAGGTGGTCGTGCGTCCGATCGAATTGCCCTTCGGCCCCTATCCGCACCTGATCGGCGCCTTTGCGCGCGTCACCGGGGATGCCTGTCTGGTGCTCAATCCGGGCTGGCTGCTGGGCTCGCCTCTCGAGATGGCCGGCGAGGACGTCGAGCCGACGCCCACCCCGCGCGTGCTGGTCGTGGACGACTCGGTCACCACGCGCACGCTGGCCCAGGGCGTCCTGCAGGGCGCTGGTTACGACGTGCTGACCGCCAATGACGGTCAGGAGGCGCTCGACCTGCTGATGGAGCAGGCGGTGGACCTGGTCGTGTCCGACGTCCAGATGCCCCGGATGGACGGCCTCGAGCTGGTGCAGCGCATCAAACAGCGCTCCAACATCCCGGTCATCCTGCTCACGTCCCGCTCCGAGCCTGCCGAGCAACAGATGGGCCTCGACCTGGGCGCCGACGCCTACCTGGTCAAACAGCGCTTCGAGCAGACCGAGCTGCTGCGGATCGTCGCCAACCTCTTGGCCGGGGCGTAAGCGCCAGGGCCCGCGCCGCCGAGGCGCGAAAGTCGTGCCCACCATGGTGCTCCTGGTTTTGTTGCTGCTGCTGTCACTCGGCGCCCGCGCCGAGGAGCTCGGCGGTGCCCTGCAGCCCATCGAGGAGACGGCCCTCACCTGCGAGCACATGGTCGTGCGGGCCGACGCGAGCCCGTCGGGCTACCGGGTGCGAATGGATACGACGCTGCTCAACGGCACCCGGCAGCAGGCCGACGGGACGTTCATGTTGCTGGCCATTCCCGGGATGCGCGTGGAGCGCGACGGGGCGCCGGTGAAGCTCGAGCTGGTGAAAGCCCGCGACCGCGAGGTCGTCACCTTCCTGGTGCGGCTCGACCCCGACCAGCGAACCCACCTCACGGCGCAGTGGTTCGTGCCGGGGCGCGAGCTGCGCGTCAAGCTGCCCGAGCCGGTCAGCTGGAACGGTTACGAGAGCTGCACCCTGCTGGTGCACGCCCGCCAGTCGTGGAAGATCGCCGTCTCGCCCCAGATGGTGCCCATCTCGCAAACCATGGACGAGGTGATCTACGGAGCCTCGCTGGGCCCCAACCAGGCTCCCTGGCTGGAGGTGCAGATCGCCTATCGAGGGCTGATCCCCGTGTTCGTCTGGCTGCTGGGGCTGCCGGCCCTGGCCAGCCTGGCGGCGGGCGCCCTCTCGCTGGCCTGGCCCGGCTCGCCGGTCGCTCGCGCCGTGCTGCTGGCCTACGGGTTGAACATCCCGGTCTACCTGTGGCTGGTCAACGAGGGCCTGACCGCGTGGCAGCCCGGGCCCCTGCCCGTGTTCGTCTGCTTCGCGCTGGGGCCTGTCATCGCGGCGGTTTACTCGGTGCTGGGCTTCCCGCGCCGCGGCATTCTGCGCTGAGAGCGCCCGGAGGAGGAGGTTTTTCAAGCTGGGCAGAAAAATGCGCCCGTTGACCGAGTTTGCCGCCCGGAGGGTGTTCCCCAATGAAGAGATTCGCCATTTTTCTGCTCATGCTTGGAGTGCTGGCCCAATTGGCCAGGGCCCAGGACTGGACCATCGCTCCCGGCCAGGCCGTCGGCCCCATCAAACTGGGCATGGCGCTTTCGGACATCGAGGCCAAGACCCCGACCTTTCCTCAGGGGAAGGGCGTGCTCACCCGTAAGGGCCAGCTGCTGGGCATGAACAACGGCAAGAAGATCATCAAGTACACCCGCTACGGCGCCGTGGAGGTGCAGTGGGAGCCGCGCGCGATCGCGATCAACATCCTCAAGCCGAGCATCAACGTGAACGGCCGCGAGTTCAACATCGTGGGCCCCGGCGGGGTGCGCGTCGGCAGCACGCTGCAGAACGTCCAGACCGCCATGGGCCAGTGGGACGAAGCGCGCGACCTCAAGCCCCAGAAGCTGATGGCTTACGTCTACCACTCCAAGGGCATCTACTTCGTGGTCAACGGCAACAAGGTCCAGAGCATCAACGTCTACCAGCCTACGAAGTAACCAGCACCACTTTCCCGCTGGCCCCGCCCTCCATCACGAAGCGGTGCGCCGCCGGCGCCTCCTCCAGCGCAAAGGTCTTCCCCACGGCCGGGGACAGCACGCCGCTCTCGAGCCCCGCTCCGATGGCGGCGTGAATCATTTCCAGCTCCTCGGGCGAGGCGTTGGCCAGGGACATGCCCAGCACCGTCAGATCGCCCGTCATCGTCCAGCGGGGGTCGACCTGCACCGGGCCGCGGCTGCCGATCACCACCACACGGCCGCGCGGAGCCAGCACCGAGAGATCGTGCTCCAGGTTCACGTTGGCCAGCATCTCCAGGATCAGCGTGGGCTTGCGGGCCTTCACCTGCTCGAGGTAGCCCGGCTCGGCGTGGTTGAGCACCTCGTGGGCGCCCAGCTCGCGCACGTGCGCGAGGCCCGCCTCGGTGGAAGCGGTGCCCAGCACGTGCAGGCCGGCGCCGCGGGCCCACTGCACGGCGGCCTGCCCCACTCCCCCGCTGGCGCCGTGCACCAGCACCGTCTCTCCGGGACGGGCCTGGGCCCGCAGGAAAAGCGCCCGGTAGGCGGTGCCGTAGGGCACGGACAGGCCCGCTCCCTGCTCGAACGAGACGCGCTCGGGCAGCGGGTGCACCTGATCCGGGCGGCAAACCGCCACCGTGGCGTAGGTCCCGCTCAGACTGCCGGCCACGTAGACGCGCTGGCCGGTGCCGCGCACGAGGCCCGCGCCGTCGCTGCCCGGCGTGTAGGGAAGCGCCGGCAGGCGACCATACTTGCCGCTGCGGATGTAGGTGTCCACCGGGTTGATCCCGGCCGCCTTCAGGTCGACCACCACCTGGCCCTCGCCGGCCACCGGGTCGGCGACCTCCTCCAGCCTCATCACTTCGGGCTCGCCGAACTCGCGCACGAGGATCGCTCTCATACGTGCGGCTTCGGCGAAGGAAAACGCGCGCCCTTCGATAACCATCGGCCTCATGACTTACAAAGCGCTTCCTCTCGACGAGCCCCTGCTCGCCTACATCCGGTCCATCTCGTTGCGGGAGACCGACCTGATGCGCCGTCTCCGCCAGGAGACCGCCGCGTTGCCCGATTCTCAGATGCAGATTTCCCCCGAGCAGGGCCAGTTCATGGCCTTGCTCGTCGAGCTGATCGGCGCCCGCAAGACGCTCGAGCTGGGCGTGTTCACCGGCTACAGCAGCCTGGCCGTGGCCCAGGCTCTGCCGGCCGACGGCCGGGTCGTCGCCTGCGACGTCAGCGAGGAATGGACCCGCATCGCGCGCCGCTACTGGAAGGAGGCCGGGGTGGACGGTAAGATCGACCTGCGCCTGGCCCCCGGACAGGAGACGCTGGACGGGCTGCTGGCTGGCGGCGAGGAGGGCACCTTCGATTTCGCCTTCCTGGACGCGGACAAGCCGGGCTACGCCGATTACTACGAGAAGATTCTCAAGCTGTTGCGTCCGGGCGGCCTCTTGATGGTCGACAACGTGCTCTGGTCGGGCCGCGTGGCGGACCCCTCCAACCACGACGAGACCACCGAGATCTTCCGCCGGTTCAATGACTCTCTGGCCCGGGACGAGCGCGTCTCGCTCTCGGTCCTACCCCTCGGAGATGGCGTCACACTGGCCCGCAAGCGCACCTCCTAGTAGCTATATACCAGAGGGTGACTAGGCATTTTGGGCCTTTGCCCCGGAGGCTCCAGAGGCTATTCTGAGGGCAAGCAAAAGCTTCGACCCTCTGCGGGTGACCCCCCCCCGACCGCAGAGGGTCATTTATTTTACCGCCCGCCCAGCGCGAACTCGATGCGCCGCATCAGGGCCGACAGGGCAAACGGCTTGGGGATGTAGTCGAAGGCCCCCGCCTCCAGCGCTTCCTGAATCTCGGCGTCGCCCAGAAGGGCGGTCATCATCAGCACCTTCATGCGCTTGATGGTCTTGGTGTCCACCAGGCGCTGCAGCACCTCGGTGCCGCTCAGCCCGGGCAGCTTCTCGTCCAGCACCGCGACGCGCGGCAGCAACTGGATGGGATCGGCGGTCAGCAGCTCGGCCGCCTCCTGGCCGTCCTTGCACCAGTCGGTGGACAATCCGCGCGCCTTGCAGGCTTCCAGCACCACTTCGGCCAGCGACTCGTCGTCTTCAATCAGGAAGACGTCGACCCGGCGGTAGGGCACCTCGTTGCGAGCCGGCAAGACCCGGGCCCGGCCCTCCTCCTTGGCGCGGTAGAGGGCCTGATCGGCCAGGCGCAGCAGGCCTTCGAGGTCGGGCGCATCGTCGGGATACTGGGCCACGCCCCCGGAGAACGTCAGCGTGAACGTTCCGCCGCGCGGGTCGGGCAGCTCTTGCACGCGCAGGCTCTCGAGGATTTGCTCGAGCCGGCGAATGGCGTTGGGGCCGTTGCTGGCCAGCAAGCCGACCACGAACTCCTCGCCGCCCCAGCGCACCACGGTATCCTCGCCCCGGAACGAGCTGCTGAGGTGCTGGGCCGTCAGCCGCAGGGCCAGGTCGCCGCTGCCGTGGCCGAAGCGGTCGTTGATGCTCTTGAAATGGTCCAGGTCCAGGATGCCCACGGCCAGGGGCAGGTTCTGGCGGCGCGCCAGGTTCATCATGCGGGTCAGGTCGCGCAGGCCGCGGCGGCGCGTGGCCAGCCCCGTCAGCAGATCGGTGTCGGCCAGGCGGCGATACTGCTGGGTGCGCGCCAGGCGGTTCGAGATGCGGGTGACCAGCTCGGAGTCCACGACCGGCTTGTTGACGTAGTCGTCGGCTCCCGCCTGGTAGATGCGCTGCACCGTGCTGGTGTCGAAGTAGGCCGTCAAGAACAGGACGGGACGGTCGTTCCAGCGGGCGTCGGTGCGCAGCACGCGACAGAGGTCGAGGCCGCTGAGGTACGGCATGTCCACGTCCAGCAGGATGAGGTCGGGCGACGTCAGCTCGAGCATCTCCCAGAACAGGGTCGGATCGCCCAGCACCTCGACGCTCAGGCCCATCGGCTCCAGCGTCGACTTGACCACCTCGAGAATGGACGGATCGTCGTCCACGGCCAGCACCTTGACGCCCAGCTGGCCCCGGCGCTCGAGCAGCGCCGTCAGCTCCTCGATGACCTCCTTGCCGGTAAACGGCTCGGCCAGAATCTCCACCCCGCCCATCTCCGAGAGCGCCAGGCGCGTGGGGAGACCGTTCTGGTCGGTCAGCACCAGCTTCGGCAACTGCGGGAACTCCCATGACAGCTCCTTGAGCAGCTGGATGCGGCTCGCCAGCACGCCGGTGCAGGTGTCCAGCACCAGGGCGCCGGGCAGGTGGTTGCGGACCAGCGCGTGGGCGTCCTCGTTGGCGCCGGTGACGATCAGGCCGAATTCGGCCTGCTGCAAGGCCGTAACCAGGTCGTGGTTCGAGGTGATGGCCAGAACCTGCTTCTTGTCCTTCTCGGCCCCTCCGGTCGCCACGGCCCCCGGCGGCTGGGTGCCTTCGAGCTGCGAGCGCATGCGCGACGCCAGCTCGACCAGGCGCACGCGTTGCTCTCCGCCCAGCACCTCGGCGTGCCCCAGCAGCGACTCCGCTTCGCGCGCCAGCAGCGAGGCCTCGTGAAACCCGAACGTGCCGGCCGAGCCCACCAGCTTGTGCATCTCTCGCTCGGCCTGGCGGCGGGCATTGGGCTCGATCTCGCCATGCAACATGACCTCGGCCGCCATCTCGAGTGCGTGGACGCGGGCCAGGTTGGCTTCCCGAAACTTCGTCCAGAGCGCCGCCAGGGCGCTCATCGTCTGGGCGCGCGTCTTTTGCTGGCTGGGGGCCTGCGGGCGGGTCCGAATTCCCAGCTCGGCGGCGACCGAGCGCGCCAGCTCCGGCATGTCCAGCGGCGTCGCCAGCACCCGCTTGACGCCCAGCTGGCGGATGAGGCGCCCGGCCAGACCGGCCTGGTCATAGTCGCCGGGGGGGAGACAGTAGAGAATCGGAGTGCCTTTGAGGGTTTCGAGCACTTGCAGGGGCTCGGGCCCCATGGCCACGTGCTTGAGGATGAGCAGCTGCGACTGGCTGGTTGCCAGGGCTGCGACGTCGGGCGCCGCGTTGACCTCGAGATCGTAGAAATAGCCCTTCAGCTGGAGGATCAGCTCGTCGGGCAGGCCCAGCGTGACGACGCTCAACTGGGTGATCTTCCGCCCAGGACCTCCTGCCGCAATTGCTCGAGCTCGGGCGGGGTCAAGGCCAGCCGCTCGGCCATGCGCAGGATGTAGTCCAGCTCGTCCCCGACCAGCACCCGGTCGGCGAAGGCCACGGCCAGCAGCATCCGCATCGCCTGCAGGCGGCTCTCGTGGTCCGGCAGCACGCTCTCGAGCTTCGCCATATCGGCTTCCTGGCGTAAGAGCGCGGTCTGCTCCTGCAGCTCCTCGGGGCGGCAGCCCATCCGAAGGAGCATGTTCGCGACCGTGGCCTCTTCCTCGGGAGCCCAGACGTGGTCGGCCCAGGCGACCTGAATCAGGGCCAGGGCGATCTCTTTTTGACGGGTGTCCATCCTGGAGGCTTGGGGAATTTGGCCTGCAGATCCTCCTGGCCGAGGAACTCGCTGAGGTCGATCCAGGCGGTGGGCGGGGCTCTGCAGGTAAGTGAGAACGAGGCGAGTGGCGGCGCTGACGCCCTGGAGCAGGGCCAGCCAGAACCGTCACCCGATCCAGCTTTCCTCCACGCGCGTCGGCACCCGTCCCGCGAGCGATCTGAAAAACCAGCGTAAGGGCTCCCTCGTCTTCCCCTCCGTGCAGCCGTCCACGATCAGGAACGCCAGGAACAGGTCCCAGTCGTGAACGCGCCCCAGGAGCTCCTCGAAGCGCTCCCACGGATTCTTGTCGCGACGGCGCCACAAAGCGTAGGGCTCGTCGTGCAACTGGACCGCCGTCAGCAGCTCCTCGTCGTCCGTGAATTCGGACAAGAAAGCGCGCGCCAGCGAGGCGTGGCTCCGCGGATGGGCGATGGCCACCTCCAGAGCCTGCGGCTTGAACGTGTCGTGGACGTGGATGAGCACGCGCAGCCGCTCGACCTCTGCGGCGGTCAAACGAGGCGTGAGAGCCGCGAGATTGCGCTCGAGGTCGGCGATGTGGGCGGCCAGAGTCCCTTCGGGATGCCCCGGCCGGGGCTCGCCCCAGCTTAGATTGGCCTGGTAGCGCTGATCGGCCTGAATGGCCGCCAGCAGGTCACTCGTCTGCTTCAGGCTGAAGACGGGTGGCCGCAACCAGCTTGGTGAGGCGCTTGAGATCGCTGCTCAACCGCTCGGCCGCGTAGGTCGCGTCCACCGTCTTGAGCAGGCGGTACTCGCGACCGGTCATCTCGAACTCTACCCAGGGCTCCAGCCCGCGCAGGGTGTCGATGAAGTCGTCGGTCAGCGTTTCCCGGGCCTCTTCCACGGTGCAGTTCTTGACCACGTAGCGCCCGTCGAACTCGGGCCGGCCCACCTTGATCTCGTTGGAGACCCCCAGCTTGTCCATCTGTTGGGTCAGACTGCTCTCGGCGCACACCAGGAGCTTGTGGGAAGGATTGGCCCGGGCCACGATCAGCAGCTTTCCTTCGGGCACGAAGCCCAGGTGAAAATTGAGGCCGTTCTGCTCCAGACTGGCTTCGGGGTCTTCAGGCTCGGCGCTGGTGGGCCGTCCCTGCGCCACGCGCGCTTTCAGGCGCTCGGCAAACGTTTCCAGATCGGTTGTTTTGGTTTCCATACAGACTCCTTTAGGTTCCGAGGGCCGTCAGTCCTCCACCAGAACGGGCAGGCGCGTCTCGATCGGCTTCTGCTCCACCACGAAGAACTCTCCATCCAGCGCGCTGTCCCCGCCCGGCCAGATGGAGAATCCGCCGCGACTGTAAGGCGGAATCGTCCAGTCGCCCTGAATGGTCCTTCCGGTCTGAACCCCGGCATACTGCACGCTGTGGCTTCCCACGTAGGTCTTGGTCCACCAGACCTTGCGGGTCTCCAGCTCGTAGTGCCCGCTGATGACAAAGACCCCGATGTCATCTTGCCCCCGCCCGGTCATGCGCTGGCTCCGAAAGGTCAGGTCGAGACTCTGTCGGTGAAACATCTGGCTGCGCGGCATGGTGTAGAAACCGGACCACGGTCCCGAGGGAAAGCCGGAGTCCTGCTCGTTCTCCTCCTGATCGGCCATCGAGCCCAGTTTAGGCTCAGCGCTCGAGCTTGTAAAGCACCACCTGCTGCTTTTCCACCGTGGCGAACGTCAGCGTCTTGCCGTCCTCGCTCAGGCGGGGCCAGAAGGAGGGCGCATCCAGCGTGATGGGAAGCGTCTGGCCGTTCTCGCGCAGCATCGCCACCGGGTCCTTGCCCTTCTGGCGGGCCGTGTAGGCGAAGACCGAGCCGTCCGCGCTCAGGCTGGGCTCCATCTCGTTGATCTTGCGCTCGCCCGCGGCTACCTCGAAGTTGCCGCCCTTGTCGCGGAAGGTGAGCACGTCGGTATCCCCCTCGCGGGCCTCGTGCGTGAAAGCGATCATGTGGCCGTCGGCCGTGATCGCGAGGTCGTTCTCGGGCAGCTCGTCGTCGGTGAGCTGCTTGATGGCGCCGGTCTCGTCCTTCATCCAGAGGTCGCCGCCGTCGAACGCGACCTTGCGCCGGAAGTAGATGCGGCTGCCGTCCTGATTGGGCACGGGCTCGAGGTTCACGCCGCCCCCGTGGGTAACGTTGCTGACCGTGCCGTTCTTCTGCTGAAAGATGTCAAAGCCCCAGGGGCTGCCGCTGTCGTCGTTCTGCCAGACGATGGTGCTGCCGTCGGCCGACACGCGCACATCGGTCTCGTTGGCGAATTCAGTGGCCACGTTGTGAATCTTGCCACCGACGTGTTTCTGGATGTCCCAGGTGCCCTGGCCCCACTCCTTGCCCGAGTAGTGGCTCCAGGCAACCACGCTGCCATCGCGGCTGAGCGAGGGGGTCACGTCGTGGCGCGGGTCGGTGGTCAGCGCCTCGGTCTTGTCGCCGCGGTGGCGGTAGATGTCCCACTGCTCGTCTTGGAACTTGTCGTAGACCACCGTGCTGCCGTCGCCGGAAAGCACCGCCGGACCGAGGTTGCCCTGGTCGATGCGGGTCAATCTGCCGGTGAGGGCGGGGTTGATCGTCATGCTGGGCATCCTAGCCCCGTGTCCAGGGCATGGGATTACAAAACCTTTAACAAAAACGCATGGGGGACTCGTGTAGGGCAAGTCGAATCTTCATGGCAATAATTTTTTCGCGGGAGGCTGGGGCGATGGCTGATGGTTATTACGGCGTAAGTGCGGTCAACCGATTGGGTGGGGTCTCGGGCACCGACGAGCTCGGCGGCGTTTCCGGGCTGGAGAACCTGGGCGCCGCGGCCAACCGGACCGCCGGAAGGGCCGGCGGCTCGTACAACGTGGACGCGATGGACGGCGTCCATTTCTCGAGCTCTTACCAGCCCAGCCCGCAGGGCCTCAACGCCACCTTTGGCGAGATGTGGCAGGCGATCACGCGCGGCGACCACACCTACTACTTCAGCAGCAATCCCGACGCGGCCGGGCGCTACCAGGCGGCCGCCGAGGCCAAGGCCAACGAGACGGTGGCCAGCTTCAATGGCGACATCGAAGACGTGCGCGAGATCCGCGACCGCCTCCTCAAGGGCGAGTCGCTCGACAGCGTCCTGAATGACGTCAAGGAGAAGCGCTCCGACCTCAACGTGGCGGCCGCGGTCGCGCGCAACAAGTCCAACGCCAACGCCAGCGTCAACAACGACATCGTCGACCCCAACATCAAGGAAGCCTCGGCCGTGGCCGATGCGCGCGATGGCTCGACGGCCAACGCCTCGGCCGGCAAGGAGTCGCGGGCGGCCGCGGTCGCAACCGACAACTCCGTGGCGGGAGCCACCTCGGACCAGAACTCCGACGCGGGCTCCGTGGCGCGCAAGGGCTCGCAGGCCGTCTCCAGCGCCTTCGAGCAGTCGCTCGGCTTCGCCAAGGCGAAGGACGGCTCGGAAGCGACGGTCAGCGCCAGTAACGGAGCCACCGCCGAGGCGGACGCCGACCACAGTGGCGTGAGCCGCTCCGAGGCCCGCAACGACGCGCGGGCGATGTCCAGGGCGCGGGCCGGAGACGCCCACGCCGAGGCCACCGATGGCTCCATGGCCCAGGCCGAGAGCAGCCAGAAGAACAAGTATCAAGACTTCAAAGTGGGCAAGGACGACGTCAATACCGTCTGGGGCGCGCTCAAGAAGGCGGGCTGGTCCGACGAGGAGATCGTCAAGCAGAACCTGGTCGACAAGACCGCCCACGAGAACAAGCTCAAGGATCCGGGCGTGGTCCACGCCGGTCAGAAGCTGCACATCGAGCAGAAGCCCCAGAATCGTCCCGACGCCGAGGCCATCGGGCGCAACCGCTCCGAGGCCGATGCCAAGGCCCGGGGCAGCGACGCGCATTCGGGCATCCTGGCCGATGATGGCGCCGCCGGCAGCGTGCACACGGGCCCGCACGAGAGCAAAGACATCAAGGTCGCTCCCCAGAAGACCGGCAGCCTTCCCAACCCCGAAACGTATGTCTAGGAGCCTTCCGGCGCGCGTCGAAAACTAAGTCGTGGCCGGAATGGACCCCCTCTATCAGCTCATCGCTCAAGCTACGCAGCAGCGTAACATGAACGAGAACACGCAGAAGTCCAACGACTTCATGCGTGCGCAGCACAAGAAGGACCTCAAGGACAAGGGCTCGCGCACCAGCGAGCTCGATTCGGCCGAGCTCTCGCCCGATCTCAACTCCATGGGCGAGGATCTCATGGGCTCCATGGACCCGGACATGTTCGGGCGCAGCAGCAACGCGTTCCGGCGCGCCTGGGAGGAGGAGCTCGAGGAAAAGCCCCGCCCCGAGGAGGAGGAAGAGGGCGAGGGCCACGGGGAGCCGCAGGACGAGCGGGGCGGCAATCCGGCCGAGGCCGAGGTGGCACCCGCCGAGGAAGCCGGGGAGGAGGAAGAGGACTCCCCCGAGGCTGAGGTCGCCCAAGAGCCGGAGCCCGAGCCTTCCCCCGAGCGCGAGATGGAGCTGCCCGAGGCTCCCGAGGGACCGGCCGTCGTGGTGGAGCCCGACGTTCTCGACCGCTCCCAGGCCGCTCTGGAATCGACCGACGTGCTGGACAGGACCGAGGAGGCCGCGCCCGCTCCTCCCGACGACGCTCCCAAAGGCGACTCGTCCTTCAACTCGCTGCTGGACATGGGCTCGGGCTTCCTGCGCTCGGATGTCAGCGCGGACACCGCCGAGCTCGAGGTCGAGCTGCTCGAGGACACGCTTCCCGAGCTCTCCCCCACCCTGGCGAGCCTCACCTCGCGCATCATCTCCGGTGACAGCTCGCGTCCGTCCTATCGCCGGCTGGAGCACTACCTGGCGCGCTTCGGTCTGGGCGTTCTGCGCTCGGCCGTGAATGAGAAGGTGAAGGTGTTTCTCCTGCCTCCGGGGGAGCCCCTCACCGCCCATCCGCTGGTGGCCAGCCTGTTCGCCGAGGAGGACGCCATCGAAGGGGCCGTCTACTTGCCCGAGAAGCACACCCTGGTGCTGGAGGAGACGTGCGTCAACCGTGTGCCGCGCGGTTTCAACCAGGTGGTCTTCTATTTCGCCCACGCCTTCGACCACATTCTGGGCGACGAGGGCTATGCCAGCATCAAGTCGGCCGCCGTGATGGCCAGCTACCAGAGCTGCCAGCAGAGCCTGGCCGGGCACCGTTTCGCCGACGACCTGGCCGGCATCTCCCCGCAGCACTATTTCGCCCAGGCGGTGGAGTCGTATCTCAGCGAGGATGACTGCCTGGAGCCCCTGTGGACCCGAGACGACCTGTATGACTTCGATCGCTCCATGTACGACTACGTCGATTATCTCTTCCACCGCACGAACAAGGTCTAGCGGTGGTTCTCTATCCTCTGCGCCCCGTGGGCGGCAGTCGGAAGCCCGGGGAGTTCCCGGTGGGCTCGGTGCACTTTGACGGCACCGAGATCAAGATCGACTGCCCCGACCGCGACCTGCGCGCCCGCCTGACGGAGCTGTTCGCCAATCCCATCAAGGTCCGAGCGCCCCGCGGCGACCACGAGCAGGCGCTGGCGCACACCTGGGAAACCCTCGAGCCGGGCAGCGACCAGCACTTCGCGGCCTGCGTGGCGAGGCTGCACCAGTTCGGCCTGGTGCCGGGCGCCTGACCTCGGGGTTCGTTCCCCTGAATGACGATTCGCGGGCGGGTGGAACGACGTCGTTCCCCTGACCAGCGATTCTCGCCCGGGGGGAACGAACCGGGCGGGTGTTCATAAGGCGTTCACGACTTATGACCCGCGTTGGACGTATCTTCGGGGCGGATGAACAGCCTCGAGACCGCCACCCGTTTCATCGACCAGTATGATCGGCACGCTTCGCGCACCGTGTGGCGCAAAGAGTTCGAGGGCGGCTGGGTGTACGAGCCCGCGGTGGCGCCCACGGGGGACGTGTTCGTGGGCGGAGGGCGCGGCGAGCTGCTGGCGCTCGACTCCGCGGGCGAGGAGCGCTGGCGCCTGAAGACCGGGCTCGTGCTGCACGCCCCGGTGCTGAGCGGCGAGAACCTGCTCGTGTCCACCCAGGAGAGCCACCTGATGGCCGTCTCGCGCAACGGCAACGTGCTGTGGGACCGCCCGGTGGGCTACGGAGGGGTCTCGCCTGCCTGCGCGGCGGGCGATCGGGTCTACGCGGGGAGCCTGGCGGGCGAGCTGGTCGCTTTCGAGGCGGATGGCTCCGAGGCGTGGCGGTTCAAGACCGTCGGGGGCATCCAGCAGGCAGCGCTCCATACGCCCGAAGGCGGCCTGTTCGTGCGCGACGACCGCGGAGGGGTGTACGGACTGTCGGCCTCCGGGGAGCAGCTCTGGAAGCTGGACACGCAGGGCTGTGGCCCGCTGGCCCGCGGCGCGGACGGCTCGATCCTGGTGAGCGACTGGAAGGACCTCAAGGCTGTGGACCCCGCTACGGGCGCGGTGCGCTGGCAGGTTCCCGCCTCGATCCCCCGTGACTGCGGGCCGACGGTCGCTGCCGACGGGACGATCTACGTGCCGTCGTGGGACAAAAAGCTGCAGGCCCTCAATCCGGACGGCACCGAGAAATGGCGTGCCGAGGGCCCCGTCGGCCTGGCCACCACGCCTTTGTTGTCGGGCGACCAGCAGACCGTGGTCGTGCGCGGCTGGGACCGCCAGGTGCTGGCCTTCGGCGTCGAAGGCTCGTTACGCTGGGTCGCGCCGACGTTCCGTTACAACGGCGCCAGCATCATGTCCAACCTGGGCGTGGGCGCCGACGGGACCGTCTACGCGGGCTCACAGGACAGCTCCCTGTCGGCCTTCCGCGGGTTGTCCGCCGAGGAGCAGCTGGAGCGAGCCCGGGTCAACCAGGGCGCCCCCGGTGTAAAGGTCGGCCCCGGCTGGGTCATCGTCGGCGGCACCCGGGTGCCGGCCCGTGTCCCGTGAGCTGACGCATCTCCTGGCCGTCGACGTCGGCGTCAAAACCGGGCTGGCGGGATTCGGCTCCGACGGCCGGCTGCTCTGGTGGGCCGGTCGCAACTTCGGCTCGGTGCAGCGCCTCAGGCGCGCCATCCCGGCCATGCTGGGCGAGTGTCCCCACCTCACCACGCTGGTCGTGGAGGGCGACGGCCGCCTGGCCATCCTCTGGAAGAAAGCCGCCCGAGAGCTCACGTACCACTGGATCAGCGCCGAGACCTGGCGCGAGGAGCTGCTGGTCCAGCGGCAGCGCCGCTCGGGGGAGCAGGCCAAGCAGACAGCGGTCGAGCGAGCCCGCGTTCTGATCCGCGAGGCGAAGCTCTCTCCGCCGCGCACCCTGAGCCACGACGCCGCCGAGGCGATCCTGATCGGCGTCTGGGCGCGCGTCAATCTTTTGGAAACCTGGCCGCAATCTCTTGGACACGATCCGGATACAACCCGTTAACGGCCGCTTTCTACCCTGGAAGTAGAGGAGGATTATCCGATGCTTTCCATTCCTGAGTGCTTTCCCTATGCAGACTTTCGCCCCCACCAGCGGGAGGTGATCGAGGCCGTGCTGGACGGCCGCAACGTGCTGGCGGTGCTGCCGACCGGGTCGGGCAAATCGTTGTGCTACCAGTTGCCCGGCGTGCTGTCGGAGGGGCTGACGCTGGTAGTCAGCCCGCTCTTGGCGCTGATCCAGGACCAGGCCGGCGCCCTGCAGCGCATGGGCATCCCCGATGTCTATTCGTTCTCGGCGCTGCAGAATCCCGAGAGCAATACCGCCGCCCTGGAGGCGATCGAGGCGGGGCGCGCCCGGTTCGTCTTCGCCGCCCCGGAGCGCCTCAACGCGCCGGCCCTGCGCCAGGCCCTGGGACAACGACCGCCCGCGCTGGTGGCCGTGGACGAGGCGCACTGCATCTGCGAGTGGGGCCACGACTTCCGTCCCGACTACCTGCGGCTCAAGAGCTTTCTGGCCGAGGTCCGGCCCCGCTCGGTCCTGGCCCTGACGGCCACGGCCACGCCCCGGGTCCAGCGCGGCATTCTCTACGCGCTGGGCCTGCCCCGTGCCGACATCGTCGTGGGCAAGTTGGACCGTCCCAACCTCAAGCTGGAAGTGCGGACCTGCACGGCAACCCGCCGCCTGCGGACGCTGGGCGACGTCCTGCGCGACCTGCCGGCGGTCATCTACGTGGCCCGCAAGCGCGACGCCTTCACCACGGCCGCCTGGCTCAGCGAGCGCGGCATTCCGGCTCTGTGCTATCACGCCGGGCTCGAGCCGGAGGTGCGCAAGCGCGCCCAGGATGCGTTCCTGACCAACCAGGTCCCGGTGCTGGTGGCCACCAACGCGTTCGGAATGGGGGTGGACAAGGCCGATATCCGCACGGTCGTGCACTTCCAGGCGCCGGGCGCTCTGGAAGCCTACTTCCAGGAGGCCGGCCGGGCCGGGCGCGACGGCCAGGCGGCGCGGGCCATCATTCTGCACGATCCGCTGGATACGCAGAGCCTGGAGTATTTCCACGAGCGCCGCTTCCCAACTCTGGACGAAATCGTGGAAGTTCACGCCGCCCTGGAGCGCCGCGTGCCCGCTGCGGCCCGGCACGAGTTCAGCGCCTGGGATACGTCGCGCTGGAACCTGGCCCTGGGGGCGCTGCTGGGAGCGGATATCAACCCCAACGAGCGGCGCGAGCCGGACACCGTGGTGGCGGCCTGGGTCAAGCTCCTGGCTTTGCGCAAAGCCGCCCGCGAGAGACTGGATGCCATGCTGGCCTATCTCGACCAGCCCGATTGCCGGCGGAGAGTTCTGCTGGAATACTTCGGGCAAACCCTCTCCGGATGCGGGGGATGCGATTGTTGCCGCGAGTCCCAGGTTGTCCGGGTGCGAAGGAAGCCGGCCCCCCATCTCGAATCGGCCGAAAGTCTTTCAAGTCTTGCGTCCGCCGGGGAGCACGAAACGCAAGCGCGATCATCTAAAGGAGGCAATGCACTTGCGTAAAGCACGTTTTTTGGCTGTTATGCTGCTGGCCGCACTGTTCTACAGTGCCTGCAGCGACGGCGGAAACGATTTCTTCAATGTTCAAGCCCTGACCGTAACCCCTGACGTGGTCAGCCTCAGGCAGGGTGAGACCGAGCAGTTGGTGGCCATCGCCAGCATCTTCGCCTCGGGCAGCCAGGACGCCACCGGCGCCGCTGCCTGGGAGTCGAGCAACCCGTCCGTGGCGACCGTGTCCGACACCGGACTCGTGACCGCGGTGGGTCCTGGCAACGCGACCATCACGGCCACGCTGAATGGCCGCGAGGACAACGCGCAGATTACGGTGGACACGGTGCAGACGGGCCTGACCCTCACGCCCAACGACCGGTTCGTCCTGGTGGGCACCACGCTCCAGCTGTCGGCGACGGGCCAGTTCGACAACGGCACCACCGCCGACGTCAATAGCAGCGTGAGCTTCAGCTCGGCCAGCTCCAGCATCGCCAGCGTCAGCGATTCGGGTCTGGTGAGCGGCGTGGCCGTGGGTCAGACCACGATCACCGCCACGTCGAGCAACGGTCAGACCGCGTCGGTCACGGTCAACGTGTTCCAGGCCAACGTCTTCACGGCGGGTGGCTCTTCCCCGGCGGCGGTGCAGGGCACGGTGGACGCTTTCCGCGCCGAGCTCGGCGCGCTCAACCCCAACACCGCCCAGCAGTTCCCGAGCGGCCGTCGCGAGATCAACTGGGACGGCGTGCCGCCCGAGCTGACCAACACCGACGCGTTCCCCAACAACTTCTTCAACACCACCAGCCCGCGCGGCGTGATCTTCACCAGCGACGGCACCGGTTTCCGCGTCAGTGACAATGCGTTCATCGACGTGAATCCGACCTACGCCACCCAGTTCCAGGCGTTCTCCGCGCCCAAGATCTTCGCCCCGCGCGGCGCGCACAACTTCGAGACGCAGTTCTTCCTGCCCGGCTCCATCACGCCGGCGTTCTCCAACGGCTTCGGCGCGATCTTCTGCGACCCGGACAACCAGGTCAGCTCGATCCGCTACGTCCTTTCGGACGGCTCCGTGTTCGTGCGCGACGTTCCGGACGTGCCGGGCTCGTTGGGCCTGAGCTTCCTGGGCGTTGCCTTCCAGGGCGCTACCTGCAGCCGCGTCACCCTTATCTGCGGCCAGGCGACCATCGCCGGTGCCAACAACGACGTGACCAACGGCGGAACCGACGATATCGTCGTTGTGGATGACTTCATCTACGGCGAGCCGCAACCCAACCCCTAGATGGGAGTCGGGAGTAGGGAGATGGGAGTCTAGCCCCATCGAACGAAAAAGCCTCGGACGCAAACCCGAGGCTTTTTCTTTACCCATCTCTACTCCCGACTCCCTACCAGGGCTTTTCCGAGGCGCTTGCCGGCGGCTTCGCGCAGCTTTTCGTCGGCGTAGTCCACCAGTTGGCCGGAGAGCTCTTTAGGGGCCTCCAGGGCCAGCCAGGCGGCGACCTGGCCGGGCACCTCGGGGGGCTCGAGCTGGTTGTTGGCCTTCAACCCCAGGAAGAGGTTGGCCATCTCGTCGGGCATGTGATGGGCGTGCTTGCGAAGGTGGCCCTGCATCTCGGTGTCGATCACGCCCGGACGCAGGCTGACGCAGACCAGGTCGGGCTCCTCGGCGGCGAGGGTGGTGGTCAGCAGCAGAAAGCCCGCCTTCGTGGCGCAATAGACGCTCCAGCTCGGCATGGGGCGCTGAGCCGCCCCCGTGCTGATGTTCACGATGCGACCCTTCGATTTGCGCAGCTCCGGCAGGGCGGCGTGCATGAGGCGCGTGGGGGCCAGCAGGTTGACGTGGACGGCATCGTGCCAATCTTGAAAGGACACGTCCGCCAGCTTGCCGACCGGGTGGATGGTGCCGGCGTTGTTGACGAGCGCGTCCAGACGCCCGAACTTCTGCACGACCTCCTCGACGGCTTCGGCCGCTGCCTTCAGGTCGGAGAGGTCGACCGCCTTGACGAAGGCCTTGCCCCCGCGGGCCTCCACGCGCCGGGCGACCGCCTCGAGGTCGTCTTCGGAGCGGGCCAGCAGGGCCACGGTGGCCCCGGCCTGGCCCAGCCACTCGGCTGTGGCAGCCCCCAGACCGCGCGAGGCTCCGGTAACGATAATGACGGGTTGCATACAGCACCTCCAAACAATCTTGTTCGACAGGAGCTTCGGGGCTGGAGCCGCGTATCATTCGGGTGAATTTTATTCAGGAGGACTGGGATGCTGGCCGTTGAGATGGACACCAAGGTAAGAATCGAGAAGCGCCATCCGCGCGCGGAGATGCCCAAGAAGGCCCACGATACCGACGCCTGCTACGATCTGGTCTGCGTGGAAGGCAGCCGGATCGAGCTGGGCGAGACCCGCATGCTGGAGACCGGCATCGCCATCCAGCTCGAGCCCGGTTGGGAGGCCCAGGTGCGCGGTCGCAGCGGCCTCGCCAGCCGGGGCATCGTGGTGCACCCCGGCACCATCGACCACCTCTACCGCCAGACGGTCCGGGTGCTGGTGCACAACCTGAGCGGACGGCCTTACATCGTGCAGGCGGGCGATCGCATCGCCCAGATGAAGATCAGCCGCGTTTGGAACGTCGAGCTGGAAGAGGGCCCCATCGAGGAAACGACGCGCGGGGGCTTAGGCAGCACAGGCCGTTAACATCGATTACCAAATGGCAACATCTGGAGGGAGCCGAGGCCAGGTCTGACCGGTTACGCTCTTTTCATGGATGCACTGCTTGGCTTTCCCACCATCGGAACCCCGATGGCTTCCGCGCCCACGTTCGGCTTCTCCGGCCTGGGCGCCGCCACCAACCGCCTGACGACCTCCCCCTCGATGGCCGGGCTCGAGACGATGCTCATGGCCCAGAACCAGCTGATCCTCCAGCTCATGACGATGCTGGTGCAGTTGATGGGGGCGCAGGGAGGCTCCAGCC
This sequence comes from Vulcanimicrobiota bacterium, assembly GCA_039809865.1. GTDB lineage: Bacteria > Vulcanimicrobiota > Xenobia > Xenobiales > QWHO01 > QWHO01. Next base: position 107,747 of record JBDHVW010000001.1, on the reverse strand, counting down.
CGGTCGGCGGGCTCGACTCCGCGGGGGGCTCGGCGCTCAGCAGCCCCTCCGGGGGCGGGTCGACGTCCTCGAGCGGCGGTTTCTCGTCCGGCGGCAATGCCGCGGGGGGGCAGGCGGCGGATCCCTCTCAGTTCCAGGGTGGCACGGAGATCGGCCGGCGCCTGGCGGCGGCGGCTCTGCGCGAGTCCACCGACGGGGACAGCCCCGGAGGCTACTGCGCCCGCGACGTCGGCGAGGCGCTGCGCGCGGTCGGACTGGGCGTGGCCCGCGGCGATGCCTGGACGAAAGCGGAGGTTCTGGCCAGGGATCCGCGCTTCAAAGAGATGCGGGTAGCCCCCGACCAGATCGACAAGCTGCCCCCGGGAGCGATCATCGTCTGGGACAAGAACAGCAAGCTGCCCTACGGGCACATCTCCATTGCGCTGGGCGACGGCCGCGAGGCCAGCGACAAGCTCCGTAAACAGATGCACCTGAGCAGCAGCTACCGCGTGTTCATGCCCGTGGGTTAGGGCGCTCTTCACACCGCCGACGATCGCCCCTTATCACCCGGCCAGGTTCCAGGTGTTCGCTTCGCGCTCGCGGACCGCGGTGGCGACCCGCTCGGCGGCCACCAGAAAGGCGGCGGTGCGAAGGTCTACCTTGTGCTCGCGCGAGGCGGCCACCACGCTCGAGGTGGCGTCGGTCATCTTTTGTTGCAGCCTGGCGAACACGTCCTCTTTCGACCAGTGCTGGCCGGATTTGTTCTGGACCCATTCGAAATAGCTGACCGTGACGCCCCCGGCGTTGGCCAGAATGTCCGGGATGACCACCGTTCCCCTGCTCTGCAAGATCTTGTCGGCTTCGGGCGTGGTGGGGGCGTTGGCGGCCTCGGCCACGATACGGGCCTGGATGCGGTCGGCGTTGGCGGCCGTGATCTGGTCCTCCATGGCGGCCGGAACCAGCACGTCCACCGGTAGCTCCAGCAGCTCGGCGTTGCTCAACTCCCTCTCGGCGCCGGGAAAGCCTTTCACGGTCCCTTTGTCTTTGACCCAGGCCTCCAGCTTCGGGATGTCGAGCCCACGAGCGCAGTAGATCGCACCGAACTTGTCGCTGACCGAGACCACCTTCATTCCCTGCTCGGCCAGATAGCGCGACGCGTGGCTGCCCACGTTGCCGAAGCCTTGCACGGCGACGCTGGCCCCCTGAAGGTCGAGTCCCATCTGGCGGGCCGTTTCGCCCAGGGCAAAGGCGACGCCCAGACCGGTGGCCTCGGTGCGACCCTCGGAGCCTCCCCGCGCCACCGGCTTGCCCGTGATCACGGCCGGAGTTGGCTTACCGGCCAGCTTGGAATACTCGTCCTGCATCCAGTTGCTCTGCGCCTCGCCGAACCCGACGTCGCCGGCAGGGATGTCCCGATCGGGGCCGATGGCGTGGTGAATCGCGGCGGTGAAGCCGCGCGTGATCCGCTCGTTCTCGGCCGCCGAGACCTTGGAGGGGTCGAAGCTCACGCCACCCTTGGCACCACCGAAGGGAATGTCCACCAGGGCGCATTTGAAAGTCATGAGGAAGCCCAGCGCGTTGAACTCGTTCAGGTCCACGTTGTCGGCGTAGCGCATGCCCCCTTTGCCGGGGCCGCGAGCCGAGCTGAACAGAGTGCGATAACCCTGGAAGACGCGGGTGCTGCCATTGTCCATCTTGACCGGAAAGTTGACGCTGGTGCAGTTCTCGGGAGTCGACATGATCTGCACGAGGCCGGGCTCGAGCTTCAAGATTCTGGCCGCCTCGTCCAGCCGGGTCAGGGCTGAAGCGAACAGGGCCGCTCCGCCTTTGGGGGCGATGGCCGCCGGGGCACTCGTCGGAGCGAGCATCTGGGGCGTCTCAGCGCTCCCGATCAGGACGCGGTCGGCCGGGACCACGACCTCCCGCGTTTCGGGGGCGCGCGCCGCCTGCGGAAGATAGCTCGCAAGATGGTTGAAACCGCCGATGACCATGGTACGTCCCCCCTTTTGGGACACACTACCGGGGGGGTCTGAAACGATCCTGAACCCGTTCTAGCGGGGGAAACGCATCTGGTTGTTCCAGTTGATCGGGCGCGCGAAGACGGTCACATCTCGCTTCTCGCTCACTTTGGAGCCCCGGATCTCCCAGGTCAGCACCTGCAGCTCCGGACCGTACGGGTCCATCTCGGGCATCTTCAAGCTGACACTGCCCTGTTTGGAGCCTTTCGGAATCACCAGCTCTTTGGTGCTGGGCTCGATCCCGGTCGTCAAGATGGCCAGCTTGACGTCCTCGCGGGCCGGCATCTCGAGGCGCACGTCCACGGTGAAGCTCTGCCCGGACCACATGCGCTCGGGGGTGTCAGAAACCGTAAAGTATCCGCCGATCTGAGCGATCGCGAGCAACATCAGCGCCAGCAGCTTCCCCATGACGGGCCACTTCGCCCCGGTGGTCCCTGAATCCCGGGCAGGCTCACAACCCGCATGAAAATCGAAGGACAGCTTCCTCGAGCCATTCCCGACTCAACAGCTCCGGTCGCTCCGCCAGGTCGGCGCCGGTGCGCACGGCGCTCTCGGGGATGCGCCCGGTGGCGGGGTCGACCAGCTTGAGCAGCTCCCGGGCCCAGGAGGCGCGCTCGCGACGCCACTCGGGCGGGGCATCCGGACCGAGGTGGCGCAGGGCCAGGCGCAGGACGTTGGCCCACCATCCGGCGCAAAGAAGCTCGCTCCGGCCGGGAGCCAGCTCTCCCTCTCCCTGGACGAGCGTCACCGGGTAGAACAGGAACGATCGCTCTCGGTCCCGCAGCTCCAATAGCGGCTGCCCCTGCCACAACACCTCCCGCCGTTCGGTCACGTGTACCCCGTGCTGCCCAAGAAACGCATCGATCTCGGCCAGGGATCGGGCGCGGTAAATCTGAGCGCCGAGGCGAGGATCGACGCCAGCCAGCAGCTGCCGCACCTGGGAGGCGCTGAGCTCGGTGGCCTGCGTGCCACTGCCGGCGTTGAGTCGAATCCTCGAGCAGTGCTGCAGCGAGGAGAAGACCTCTCGGCCCGGGCGACGGGCCACCTCGACCGCTTCGAAGTCGCTGCTCCAGATCAGGACCGGAACGTAGGTCCACCCACCGCCCGCGTCGCGGGCCGACGGGTCCAGGGCCATCTGGCGCGCGCTCTCGACCTGCTGCAGAAATCGCGCCAGGCGCACTTCGGTGGAGAACACGAAGCCTGTCTCGCCGGGGGCCTGCCACTGCCACCACTCGCTGTCGAGCAACAGGTCGATCTGGCCTGGGCCGGGCCGGCAGAGAGCGTCATCCAGATCGACCGGCGACGACAGGCGCAACTCGACCGGAGCGGTAGGGGTCGCTTCCAGTTGGGCCCGGATCGGCTCGAGCTTCTCCAGCAGGTCGTAGCGCATGCGCAGGAACTGGGCGCCCGCGGCGCTGCGCAGACAGGTGCGGGGCAGTTGGGGGGCGCCCAGTTTGGTGAGCTCGTCCAGCAGGCGGAGCGCCGTATCGCGGTTCGCCGGGTCGGCCACGGCCGAGCGCAGGTTTTCCAGCAGCCCATCGAGACGTCTGAGCAAGAGGCCGGCGCACAGAATCTGGCTTGGCCCGGGCCCAAAATCCAGCGGGTCGGCCAGGGGCTGCACGGGCTCGAAACGGTAGCGGCCATAGCGCGCCACCAGGCGCTCTCCCTCATACTCGAGCACGTGCTCCGCCGACTCGCTCCCTTGCTGGGCCAGAAACTCCCGGATCTCGGCCACGCTGCGAGCCGGCAACACCCGGGTGACCTGGCGCGGATCGAGTCCCTGGGCGAGATCTCCGGCGAAGGCAGGTCCGAAGGGGACCCGCTCGGGCTCGCTTCCCGGGTCGATGAAGACGGCCTCGAAATGGGTGGCGCCGAGGCGCTCGACCAGCTCGCGACCGGAGAGCCGCCGGGCTGCGGCGCCCTCCCGGGCGGCAAAATCGAGGGCTGTCTCCTCCTCGAGGAAGAGAGCGATGCTGAGCAGGTTCCGGTGCCAGATGGGCGTGGGCTCGCCCAGCGTCCACCAGCCGTAGCTCAGCCACGCCTCCGGCTGCGGGGGGCCCGGGTTATCGAGGAGCGCGCGCAAGCATCGCTCAGAGCTCCGTCTCGGGCTCTGGCTCTCCGGCGTATTCGACCGCCCGCGCCACGCGCCCGAGGAAGCTCGAGAAGAAGGCCGCCCAGAAGACCACCAGGATGCTCACGGCAAGTGCGAACCAGACCGAGAAGAGTGCCAGCACCCAGGTGACCAGCGGGACGATGAGCAGCAGAGCGCCCTGGCGCTGCAGGTCAGGCCGGCCCAGGGCTCCGGCCACGAGGATGGCGAAGACCACCGCGCTGATCGAGCTGGCCGCATTGAGCGCGAAGCCCGCCAGCAGCGTGTGGCCCTGGTCGCCCGGATCGGCGAGCGGAGCCACGCAGAGGATGATCGCCCCCAGCCCTGACATTCCCAGAGACAGCCCCGCCCAGAACCGTCCGGCGGGAGCCCGCAGGCAGTTGAGCACGCCGACGATCCACAGCGCCGCCCCGGGCAGGCAGGCCAGGGTGTAGAAGCGCGTGCTGCTGGCGACCAGCAGGCCCGCCGCCGCCAGGAACAGCGACAGCAGGATACTGAGACGCATGAAGGTGATCCCACGAACGATCCGGGCCATCGGTCGAAGATTCGGCGCGTGGTCGGGCCGGGCCCTTCAGAGATGGGAGATGGGAGATGGGAGATGGGAGACGAGAGTAAGGAGTCTACGGCTGAGCTTCAGAGGGTAAGCCGAGGCTCTGTCTTTGGAGACGAATCTTGCTCCTTACTCCCTACTCCCTACTCCCTACTCCCTACTCCCTACTCCCTACTCCCTACTCCCTACTCCCTACTCCCGTCTCCCGTCTACCGTCCGGCCGCGCACCACTGCATGGCCACTTCGACCAGCACCTCGGCGGCCAGGCCCAGCGAATCCTCGACGATCCATTCCTCGTCGGAGACCTGGCCGGTCGGGCCGAAGACCAGGGCGGGGATGCCTGCGGCCTGCAGCAGGGCGGCCTCGGTCCAGCCGGGGTGGGCCGTGCGCCGGGCAGGCAGATCGGTGGCCCGGCCCACGGCCTGCTCCAGCACGCCCAACAACGGGCTGGCGGGCGGGTGGTGGAAAGGGGGACGGCTGGCCTGGGGACTGGCGGCCAGCTTGGCCCGAAAGGTCGGGTCGCCCGCCGCCAGAGTCTTCAGAATCCCGGTCAGCTCGGCTTCCGCCTGCGTGGACGCCTCACCCGGCAAAAGGCGGCGCTCGGCGCGCAAGCGGCAGTGGCGGGGCTGGCCGCCCCACTCGGCGGCCGAGAAGACGGCCGTGGGACGAAACGTGGCCGCGCCCAGACCCTCCCCGGCCGGAGCCGTGGCCAGCTTGCGGTCGAGCTCGTCCAGCGCCAGCAGCACGCGCGCCATCTGGGTCACGGGGTTGGAGCCGCGCGAGCGCTGCGTCTCGATCTCCAGCACGGCGCTGCCGGGATGCAGCCAACCCACGCCCAGCCCGGTGCACTCGCACACCAGCGCCCCCTGGGGCCGATAGCGCTCCAACAGGGCCCGGGTGCCCAGGGAGCCGACCTTACCGTCCACCGCCAGAGCGACGTACAGGTCGCCGCCCAGCGTCAGGCCGGTCTCGGCCAGGATCATGGCCGACCAGAGCATGGCCGACAGGCCCGCCTTCATGTCGCACGACCCCAGCCCGAACAGCTTACCCCCGTTGCGGCGCGCCAAAAAGGGCTCGGGGGCCTCGCCCGGGCCGTCGGTATCGAGGTGGCCCAGCAGCATCAGCGACGGACCGGTGCCCTGTCCGCGCAACACGCCCACCACGTTGGGGCGCCCCGGGGCGACCTCCTGGACCTCGACCTCGATTCCCGCCTCGCGCAGGCAGGTGGCGCAGTAGACCGCCAGCTCGGCCTCGCCGGTGCCGCCGGTGAATCCGGGATTCACGCTCGGGATGCGCACCAGGTCGACCAGGGTCGGCAGCAGCAGATCGGGGGGGACGGGAATCGTTGCGGGCATCGCCAAAGCACGGGTTCGAATCTCAGGTCCAGAAGCCCTCCGGTCCCCAGAGCGCGGTCAACTCGAAGAGCAGGATCAGCTCGAACGCCTCCGCGTTCAGGCCCATCGACAAGCGCCGATTGGCCACGGTCCAGGCCACCACGCGGGCGTAGGGCTGCACCGCTCCCAGTTGCACGGCGGCCGTGCGAGGAGCCTGCGTGTCGCCCACCGCCTGGTAGAGGTGGGCCATCACCCCCGCGTCCGCCCGGCTCCAGAGCGCCACGCCGCGCTCGGCGCGATCGGCCTCGAGCTGCTCGGTCAGGTCGCCGGGGGGGATCATCGGGTGGTCGAGCCGGCGGCTCGCCAGCGCGCCGCCGAACGCCTGGCGCTGGCGCAGCATCAATCCGCGGCTCGAGGCGATGGCCTGGCGATTCAAGCGCGCCGCCTCGTCCCAGTCGCCGCCCAGCGCCTCCAGGCGCGCCCGCAAGTCCAGCACCACAGGCAGACGCGGGGCCTGGGCGAGCGCCGCGCGCGCCTCCCCCATCCGGTCCTGCAGCAACGCGGTCAACCCGTTGGCCAGCGGAGTGCTGGGCAGCCAGCGCGGATCGCGATAACGCAGCAGCGTCACCAGGCCCAGCCGGTGATCGGGCACCGCCTGCAGAAAGGCCTCCGCCTCGGGCAGGGCCCCCAGGGCCGCCTGCAAGAAGCCTTGCTCCAGCTGGAGATCGCGCAACAGGGCAGGTTCGGGGCGCAGGCTCTGCATCAGCGCCAGGTCGATCCCCAGCGCGCGCAGCTCGGACTGCGCGTGAATGTTGCCCCGCCGCTGGGCGACTACGCCCTCGAAAGCGCGTCGCAGGGCCTCCTGCCAGACCGGGGCGGTGGCTTGCTCGGGCATGTGCCGGGCGATTTCGCGCAGAAAGATCGTGCGCCCGCTGGGCGCCACCCGAACCAGTTGGCGGGCCTGCACGGTCAGCCACAGGGCCCGCTGGCCGCGCCGCAAGAAGCGGGCGGCGATGGGCGCATGCAGGCTGAAAGGCGCCGAGTCGAGCGACTCCACCAGGGCCTCGTCCACGGTCTGCTGCACCACCGCGAGCGCCTGCATCAAGGGCTCGTCGGCATGCACCCGCGCGTAGGAGAGATCAACCCGCTGCTCGGGTCGTACCAGCAGAATGGCCAGAAAGAGGTCCGGGCTGAGAATATCGGGCTGGGGGAAACGCAAGCCCTGCGCGACCACCGTCAATCCGCGTCGCTCGAGATCCGAGCCCACGATGGCCACGGCCGAAAAGTCGCCCTCGTGCGACCGCTCCACCATCAGCGTGGTGTTTGCGGTGCGGACCGCATCCAGGACGCGCGTGTCGGTCTTTCCCACCAGCTTCAGGACCAGCCAGCAAGGGCCCACGTCGAGCAGGTGCTGGAGCGGCTTGCCGTTGATCGTGATAGGCAGTCCCAGCCCGGCGCAATGACGGGCCACCAGGGCGCTCTCGGGGGGCAACTGGAGCCACTCCAGGGCATACTTCGCGAACGCGCGCCAGCTGTAGCGCTCGCGCACCTGCACCCGAACCCCCTCGAAATCCGGAATGGCCGCCACCCGCATCGCTCCGCTCTTGAGCTCCAGTCGCCAGGGGCCGGAATCGATGCGAATGAAGAAGGGCTTCAGCGCCTGGGCGCTCAGCAGCGCCAGTCCCAGCGGAAGAAGGGGCCCGTCCAGGCGGAAGAGGTCCTCGAGCTCGGCCCGCGTGAGCGGCTCCCCCGGCCAGCTCAAGATGAGCTCGTCCGCGTCGTTCTTGATGTGGACCTCGCGCGCCCCGCGCCGGTTGGCGGCGGCCATCAGCAGGAGCCCGTAGCGGTTCTTGTCCAGCAGCTGGTACTTGCGCAGCTTCTCCAGCCCGTGACGCAGGTCGAGCGAGAATCGACCGGTGGAGTCGTGGACGCCGCCCGAGCGCAGCTCCGCGAGAATCGTCTCCATCTCATCCACGCCAGCCACTTCGCACCCGAGGGAGGGTTCTTCCCTCCAGATGGGGCAATGTTCGGGCATGAGTCGCTTCGTGCTCTACGGGCTGACCCCGCTGGCCGTGGGAGTGGCCCGGGCGCTGGACCCGGACAAGAACCGCGTGATCCTCGTCTGCCCCTACGTAGACCCGGACATGCTCCACCGCCTGCCCGACAAGGTCGACGTCGTGGCCGCCCCCGACCCCACGCCCGCGCTGGAGCAGTATCTCGAGGGCGCCGAGTCGTTCCTGGTGCTCGACGAGGAGGACCGGGTCAACCTGCGCATCGCCCTGCTGGCGCACCGTCTGAAGCCCGAGGTTCCGGTGGTGCTGCGCACCTTCGATCCGACCCTGGCGGACGCGTTGGAAGAGGGCGCCAACATCCGCCGCGCCTACAGCCTCTCCGCCCTGGCCGCCCCGGCCTTCGTGAGCGCGCTGCTGGCCGACGAGGTGCTGAGCTCGCTGTCGCTGGGCGGCGAGCAGATTCTCCTGGTGCGCTTCAGAGTCGAGGAGCCCTTCGCGGGCCTGACCCTCGAGGAGCTCGAGCGCAGCACCGAGTGCCGCGTACTGGCGAGCCCCGCCGAGCGCCTCGAGAAAGGCCACAGCGTCGTGCTGGCGGGACTGCAGCTCAAAGTGCTGGGCGCCGCCGCGCGCAACCATCCCCTGCCGGCAGCCCGGCGTAAGCGCCGCTCGCGCAGGCGGGAGAAGACGAGCAGCGCCACCATGATCGGCCTGGCCGCGCGCAGCCTGGTGGGCGTGCTGGTGCTGGCGGTGGTGGTGTTCAGCCTGGCGCTCTCGCTGCCGCTGATCGACGCCTTCTACTTCGTGGTCACCACGGCCACGACCACGGGCTACGGCGACATCTCGCTCAAGGACGCACCCTGGTGGCTCAAGCTATTCGGCTGCCTGGTGATGGTTTGCGGCGGCGGGTTGGTGGCCATCCTGTTCTCGCACCTCTCGGCGCTGGTCACGGCCGACCGCATCGAGGAGCGCATGGGCCGGCGCGCCGCCGACCTGACCAACCACGTGGTCCTGGCCGGGCTGGGACGTATCGGCTACCGCGTGGAGCGGTTGCTGGCGGCGCTGGGCATCGCCTGCGTGGTGGTCGACTCGGTGGGCGGGCGATTCTTCCAGTCCGCCTCGCGTCAGGGCTCCATCGTGCTGCAGGGGGACGCGCGCCTGGCGGGTGACCTGGAGAAGGCCGGCGTGGCGGATGCGCGGGCTATGCTGGCGTGCACCGACGACGATCTGAGCAACCTGCAATCGACCCTCCAGGCACGCAGGCTCAATCCGAAGATCTACACGGTGGCGCGCATCGTCGACAGCGATCTGGCCCAGAGCCTGGGCAACGCGTTCAAGCTGGACGCGGTCATCAATCCGGTGGCCGTGGCCATCTCGGCGTTCGTGGGAGCCGCCACCGACGAGCGCGCCATCCGCCGCTTCCCGCTCGACGGCGCCCCTCACCTGGCGTTCCGCCTCGTGCTCGAGGACGAGCTGACGGCGGAACGTCGGTCCGTCTGGGAATCGGACCGGCTGCGCGTGCTGGCCGTCGAGACGGGGGGCGCCGTGCGTCTCCCGCGCGCGGAGGAAAGCTATCCGGCCGGCACGCACGTCATCGTCTGTGGCCCCGTGTCCGCCATGGAGAAGCACCTCCATGAGTCCTGAGGCTCGGACCTTGCCGCACCCATACGGGCTCGACCAGCAAGGGCACCTCGAGGCTCCCACCCTGGCTCGGATCGCATGAAGGACGGGACGATCGTCCGGGGCTATACGCTGACGTTCCTGGCCAAGGGCGGCATGAGCGCCGTCTACCGCGGCGAGAAGGACGGCAAGAGCTACATCCTCAAAACGGCCCCGGCCGACCAGCCCCCGCTCGTGCTCGCGCTCACCCAGGAGAAGAGCATGCTCGAGCGGCTCAACCATCCCCGCATCGTGCGCTACATCCAGCTCTTCGAGGAGAACGGGACCTACTTTCTGGTGCTGGAGTTCATCCACGGCGTCACCCTCGAGGAGGTGGCCCAGAGCAAGCCCGTCTTCGAGCACCAGGCGCGCGAGTGGGGCATCCAGCTGTGCGACGCCCTGGAATATCTGCATAACCAGGCGCCCCCCATCATCTACCGCGACCTCAAGCCCGCCAACGTGATGCTGACCGGTGAGGGCGTGAAGATCATCGACTTTGGCATCGCGCGCGTGCACAAGGGCACCCAGAGCGAGGATACCGAGGCCCTGGGCAGCTTCTTCACCGCCTCTCCCGAGCACTTCGGCTCGGCCGAGACCGATGCCCGGTCGGATGTCTTCTCGCTGGGTGCCACGCTGCACGACCTCTTGAGCGGACCGGACTACACGCTGGAGATGCCGTTCAAATTCCCTCCCATCCGCACGCTCAATGCAGCCGTGTCGGCCGAGTTCGAGGCCGTGCTGCAGAAAGCGACCTCGTTCGAGCCGGCCGACCGCTACCAGACCATGCGGGAGATGCGGGCGGCGCTGGGGGGCGCACGCGTCACGCCGCCCGCGAATCCGGCTCCTCCGCCCGCTGCGCCGACCCCCGTCCCGCGCTCGCGGGCCCCTCTGGCGGTCTTGCTGCTGCTGGTGTCCCTGGTGTTTCTGGGTCTCACGCTCTTCCCCCGGTCCTCGGGAGAGACGGGCCACGCTCACGATACCGGCTTCGAGGGCGACGTCTTCGGCGTGCGCGTCGAGAAGAACGCGGCCGTCGTGACGCTGGGCGAGGATGTCGGGCTCTTTCGGGTGCGCGACGGCTTCGGCCAGACCGCGGAGAAACGCGCCGAAGCTCTGGCGGCGCGCCTCAACAAGCTCTATCACGAGCAGTGCCCCACTTGCGGCATGTACAAGCTCGAGCCGCAGGGATTCCGGATCGCGCGCTACGTGGACCGAAAAGCCGGTCTTGACGAAGTGGCGCTCTTCTACAGCCACCTCGACGGCAATCAGTATCGCGCGCCCTTGCTGCTGGCGATCCTGAACCGGGAGGAGGCCTCGGCGCTCGGCTCCACGCCGCGCTACGCGGCGGGCTACTGGCGCGATCTCACCCGGGACCTGATCGAGATCTCGCGGGGCGTGAACCCGCCCGGGTCGTCTCTGGGACGCGAGCTCTCGGGCGAGCTGGTGGCGGCGCGCCGCAATATGGGCGACCATCCCACCATCGCCAACCTGAACGCCCTGCTCGCGCAGATCGACGCCGCCAAGGCCCGCCGCCTGGAGTCGATGTTCGAGAAGGTTCCGCCCTCGTTCAAGTGCCAGGTGGACCACTTCGCGCCGGTCGGCAATTTCACACCGCTGAAGGGTTAGTGCCCGGAAACCTGGTAAAGCCATGGCTATGACCATGGCGCCCTGGTTGATCGAGCAACTTCAATTGCAGAACAATCCCGGCTCGGTACTGGAGGAGGCGTACGTCCGTGAGCGCCTCAACCGCCACCTTCCCGCCGACCCGGCCGCCTACGTGTTGGCGCTGGTGGCCTCGGCCGTGGCGGCCGACGCGAGCTACCTGAAGATCACCAACGACGCGGATGACTTCGTGCTGCTGCGCGACGGGCGCACCCCCACCCCCGAGGAGCTGGAGGGCCTGTTCGGCCACATGCTGCACTCGGGCGCCATTCCCGAGCGCGCCTACCTGGTGGACCTGGCGGTCGGGCTGAACGCGGCCACGGCCATGAATCCCAAGCTGATCCAGGTGGAGACCTGGGGTGCCTGGGGCGGCAATCGCTATACGTTGACCGGCACGGGTCACAAGCTGGAGACCACCAAGGCGGGCTTTTCCGATGCGCGGGCCACGTTCCGCGTGCAGATCAAGGAGCCGCGCCGGCTCGGCAAGCTGATGCGCATGGTCACCGGTTTTCCGCCCGAGGGCGACCTCATCGCCAAGCACTGCTGTTACGCGGGGCCGAAGATCACCGTCAACGGCCAGGCGATCAACCGCAAGCTCGATCTGGGGCGCTGCATCGTGACCAGCCGCTGGACGCGTCCGGGCCTGACCATGCCCCCCGAAAGCATCGTGCCCGGCGCTCTGGAGAAGGCCGCGCCCGCGCCGGCCAACTTCGTCAGCTACCTGGGCCTGGGTCGTCCCGGCGACGACACGCGCATGCTCTACATGGTGGACGGGATCGCCTATCCCGATCCCAACCCCGACATGCCGTTCGTGGAGTTGCGGGGGCTGGTGCAGTGCCCGGGTCTGAAACGTCACCTGAACCTGAGCGGCGTGCTCGAGAACGAGCTCTGGCAAGAGCTGATCGGGCATCTGCGCAACCAGGTCATCGAGATGGCCCAGGTCGCGGCCAGCGCCTTTGACGCCATGGACGGCGAGGCGCAGCTCTCGGCCGCCTCCATCCTGGAGCAGCTGGCTGACGTGGCCGAGCCGGAAAAGGCCCGGGGTTTGCTGGAAAAGGTCCTGGCCACGCGCGAGCACGCCATGCGCGCGGACGATCCGCGCCTGACGGCCACGTTCCTGAAGCTGGCCGCCCTGTCGCCCGACGAGGAGGCGAAGCGCCTCTACCGCCGCGTGCTGCCTCACCTGGACAGCCAGGCGCGCCACCTGATGGAGCGGCGCAACACCAAAGAGGGCTTCGAGGTGATGGAGCGCGCCCTGCAGGTGCACGAGAAGGTGGATCCGGAGGACGAGGCTCTGGGCCGCCGCCTGCTGGAAATGGCGGAGTATTTTCGCCAGGATCAGCTGGGCCGCGCCGAGACGCTCTTCCACCGGGCCCTATCGCTGCTGGAGCGGGGTCTGGGCCCGCACCACGATGCCGTCGGCACGGCCCTCCTGGCCCTCGCCGACCTGCACCGCGCCCAGCGCGACTGGCGCGGGGCCGCCCCCTACGCGCGCCGCGCCCTGGAGATCGCCGAGAAGAACCACGCCAACGAAGGCAAATACCTCTATCCCTACCTGCAGCAGATGAGCGAGATCCTCAAGGGGATGGGTGATTACGGCGAGTCGCTCAGCTACAGCGAGCGGGCTTTGATGGCCAAGCACGGCCGCATGTAGCTCGCCGGGCAGGGTTTGGTTGGCGGTTGGCAGTTGGCAGTCGCTTCGCGTGAGGAGCTCTCAGCGATTGACGTGGTAGTTCCAGTTGTCCCAGCCGGGGCCGTCCACTTTGACCTCGTTGCCGTCGCGGGTCACGTTGTAGCCGTAGGTGCGCCCTGCCTGGCGGGTGGTGGTGCCGTGCTGGCTCACCGTGATGTGGGTGAAGGCCGGTCCGCGCACGTCCAGCGAGTCGCCGGTGCGGGTGATCGTGTAGTCGTTCCAGAGAGGCCCGTCCACGCGCAGCTCATTGCCGCTGCGGGTGAGCTGGTAGTCCAGGAAGGCCGGCCCGCTGACGCGGGTGCCGTTCTCGCCCCGGGTGACCTGGAAGTTGCCCCACAGGGGGAAGTCGACGCGCGTCGTGTCGCCCTGCTGGGTGAAGTTCCAGTCGGACCAGAGCGGCCCGTCCACCTTGAGATTATTCCCGTTGTGAGTGATCGCCCAGCTGCCGGGGCCGGCCGGGTCGACCACGATGGTATTGCCGTTGCGACTGACCCGGGTGGTGTTCCACAGGCCTGGACCCTCGATGGAGACGCTCTGGGCGGCCGCGCCGCGGGGGGATTCCTCGAAGGCGCGCTCGGGGATGAGCGACAGGTTGCCGTTCAGGTCCAGAAAGACGCCGCTGCCCATGTAGACGCCCACCGAGTTGTATTCCACGTCCTCCTGGCGGCTGTTGCCGTCGGAATCGTGCTCGGTGCGCGTTTCGCGGTGCAGGTCGATGCGGGTGGTGCCCTGAGGTAACACCTCCACGCCGAGCTGGCCGGAGTGGGCGGGGTCGACCGAGATGCCGGCGGCGGGAAGCGTGGTGGTGACGGTGTCGCTGATGGGCGGGACGCCGGGGGTGCAGCCCGAGAGCATCCCGATGCCGACCAGGCCCAGGCCCACGAAGGCCGCCGTGCGCATCCAATTGTGGGAGCTCTTCTCTTCGGCCGGGCTGTCTTTGGTCGTCAGGCTGACCACGTCGGACGGCTGGTCGGGCGCGACCATCCGCTTGCTGCCGGGCGGCGCGCTGTAGGAGAGCTGCGAAGTCGTGACCGGCTGAATCATCGGGCCGGACCATGCCATGCGGGCCTGAAAAATTCCTGAAAATCAGTCCAGAGTCACCAGCACCTTGAGCGACTCGCCCGCCTTTTCGGTGAGGCGGCAGGCATCCAGCGTCTGGTCCAGGGGGAAGCGGTGGGTGACCAGGTCGTCACTGCTCAGGATGCCCTCGCGAATGAGGTAGAGCGTGTCGCGCGTGTCGTCGGGACCGGCCGAGTAGCTCGAGACCAGGCTGATCTCGTTGAAGAACAGGTGGTTGGGCTCGAGCTCCAGCTTCACGCCCGGGGCCGGGCCCATGAACAGCAGCACCACCGAGCCCTGGCCGGCGCACGCGATGCCCTCGAGCATGGCCGGGGGGGCCGAGGGGCCGACCATCACCACGTCCGCGCCGCCGTCCGTCAGCTCTTTGACGCGCTCGGGGAAACTCTCCAGGCTCGGGTCTATCACCACGTGCGCCCCGGCCTCCAGGGCCTTCTCGCGCCGCCAGGCGATGGGATCGCTGCCGATGATCGCCTCGGCTCCGTAGTAGCGCGCCAGGCGCACCATCACCTGGCCGATGAAGCCCAGCCCCAGGATGGCGATGCGCTGGCCCGGGGTGAATCCCGCGCGGCGAAACGCCTTGACCACGCAGGCGGCGGGCTCGATCAACGTGCCATCCTCGAACGTCAGGTAGTTGGGCAGCAGCAGCGTGTCGCCCTCGAGGTTGGTGCGGGGAACGCGGACGAACTCGGCGATGCCGCCGGGGTCGAGCCGGGAGGCGCGCCAGGTGGCGCACATCGTGTAGAACCCTCGCTGGCACTGGCGGCAACCGTAGCACGGCGCGTGATGGTGGATGAAGACCCGCTGTCCGACCGCGAACCGGGTGACCTCGGAGCCGACCTCGACGATCGTCCCGGCGGGCTCGTGGCCGACGACGCCGGGGACCTTGCGCCGGATGAACCAGGGCGTCACGTCGCCCGCGCAGATCCCGCAGGCCCGGACCTGGACGATCGCCTCGTCGGGGCCGCACTCGGGGCGCGGCACCTCTTCGATGCGGATGTCGTCGTAGTCGTGCGCCATGGCGGCGCGCATCTTCTCTTTCAAGGCACCTCCCAGCCCGGCAAGGCTAAAATGGTGATCTGGTCATAGTGGAGCCGGGTTGTGTCCAGGCTCTCGTCGGGCTGCGCCGCTCCCAGCGCCAGGATCGTCCCTCCGCGGGCCACCTCCAGCACCGCCTGCTGCCAGGAGCCGTTGGTCACGACCATCACGTCGGGTTCTTGCTCGACCGGCGTGCACAGCGTCTTGACGTAGTCCGCCAGGGCGTCGTCGCCCAGCACCTGGACGCGGCCCGTGAGCCGCTCTTTGAGCGACTCGGCCAGCTCGATCTGGTTGCCCTCGGGGTCTCGCACGATGAGCAGCCGGTCGCCCCAGGGAGCGCGCACGGGCGTGCCTTCGAAGGGGCTGAGCGAGTCCACCCGCAGGCTCAGCACCACGCCTTCGCGTCCGCCGGGATGAGGGTTCCACAGACCGTAGCGCTGCTGGTCGACGGGCGAGAGCTCGCCGTGCAGGTGCAGCTCCACGCCCGGGGCCAGCTCCAAGCGCCGCTCGCTCAGAGCCTTCAGGCCCAGCGTGTCACGGTAGAACGCCGTGGTCTCCGCCAGTTTCCGGCAGATGAGAAAGATGGACTTGAGCCGCAATCAGCGCTTCTTCTTGTTAGTGGGCGAGCCGAACATGTTCTTGAGCTGCTCGCGCTCGCGCGCCGCGGCGTCTTGCTCGTCGTCGAACATGGAGGCCAGACCCCGCTTCTGTTTGGCCTGGGCGTCTCGCTCGGCGGCGAAGAGGTCGGGAGCTTTCTCGGCCTCGGGCTCGGGGGGCAGGTTGCTCGGGTCGAGCATCCCTTTGAGGTCTTGTCGCTGCCGGTCGAGCTCGTCGGGGGTGTCGCCCCAGACGTTGGCCAACCCGGAGTTCCGTTTCTCTTGCTCGCGGACCGCCTGGTCGAGCCAGTCGGCGGTGCCCGATTTCTTGACCTCTTTGCGCGACGGTAGATCTTTCATAGGAAACCCTTTCGCTACGCTCGCCCGCGGCCCTCCGGGCTCGGGGGCCCCTGCCCCCGCCTGCGTGTTCTTTCAGCCCCCTTTCATGCCCTGGTGGGATATTCGAGGTGTGAACGTCTCCGTTGCGCAATACCGTCCGATGGCCGCCGCCGCGCCTGCGCGGGCACGGGTGTCCTCGCCGGAGCAGGGACCTTCGGATCGCGTGGACATCGGCTACAAAGCCGGCGGCGCGGTGGGCGCGATGTATGGCGCCAAAGTCGGGCGCTTCGCGGTGCCCGCGGGCACCTCGGTTCTGTCGAGCTGCGTGGCCTCCTCGATGGGCTGGGGCGGCGTCGGAATCGGGATCGCGGCCGTGCTCGGCCTGGCCGGCGGGGTCGTGCTGGAGTACAAGACCGGTGCCGGCAAGCTGAGCGGCGGAATGCTCGGCGGCACGCTGGGCGGCGGCCTCGGGACGGTGGCCGAGAAGCTGGGCTGGACCCCCTCTTCCAAGCTTCAGGAAACCACGCGCGATTTCGCTCTGAGCAAGCTGCTGGGGCGGATGAAGTCGCACCATCATTCCAGTCATCTGGCCCTGCGCGACCGTCCCGAGGCGGTCGAGGCCATGAAGAACGCCCAGGCCGGTGACATCATCGTCTTCCAGGACCGCATGTTCGACGGAGCCACCACCTATCAGCGCCTGGGCGGCGCTTCGGGCAATTACACCCACGTCGGCGTGGTTTCCGATACGGGCACCCTGCTCGACGTCATGCAGAACGACTGGAAAGAGAAGCCGCTCGACTTCTGGCTGCGCAACACCACCAACATGGCCATCATCCGTCCGCACTACAAGGACACGGCCACCGTCTGGAATCTGGTGGACGGAATGCGCGCCGACCGCGAGAACGTTTCCTTCGACCCGGGCTTCGACCTGAAGACCGACGACCTGCAGTACTGCGGCGAGTTCGCCTGGAAGTCGCTGCAGAAGTACGCTCCCGAGATCCACGTGGATATCAGCTCCCGCTTCGGCTACAAGTTCCTGACCGCCGACAACTTCCTGGCCTCCAAGGATGTCGACGTCGTCTACGACTCGGGCTCCTCACACTGGCACAACAACCTCAGCAAGTTCGCCTGATCGGCCTGGTCATGTTCCCCTCGAGGTGAAGCTCGAGAGCTCGTCCCGTCCCAGGTGGACGACCGCGGGAGTCGCATCGTGGTGGGCGGCATCACGGTTCCGAAACGCTGAGCCTCGGGGGGCAGGGCTCGGCCCCCTGCCCGACAAAACGTCCGGCATGCCGATTACCACTGCCGTCACGATTTTCTACCTGCTCGTGCTCACCGCGTGCATGCCCTCCGATGGACTCGACCAGTATCGCATCACGGTGCAGCAGGGCACCGAGTCGACCCAGATCAATGTGGACCGCACCCCGACGGGCTTCGACTTCAGCGACGGCAGCGGAGTGCTGGTGGCGCGCGCTCTGGCGCAGGGGCCGCTCGCTTACCAGGTGAGCCTGCCCGAGGGCGGCGGCGAGGACATCGCGCTGACGAAGTACGTCCCGACGCTGGACGCACCCATGCCCTCCAACCGCACCTCGGCGCAATACAAGACCTCGGATGGCGGGTGGCTGAAGCTGACCCGCAAGGACAAGGTCATCGTGGTCGAGCTGACCAGCGTGCCGGAGTATGTGCTGACCATCGAGCCTCGCGGGGAGTGACTGAGGTCGAGGAGATTCGGACAGGCTAAGTCTGGCAACCCGGGCACACGAAAATCGACCGGCCCGCGAACTCGGCGCGCTCGATGCGGGTCTTACAGCGCAGGCACGGCTTGCCGGGGCGGCCGTAGGCGTAGTGGCGCTCGGCCCCCGTCGTGGTGCGGCCCTTCTGCTCGTAAGCCCGACGTGTGATCGCCAGACAGGCCCGGGACAGGCGGTTCAGGGCGGTCGGGGTCAGCTCGCCCGAGGTGTGCGTGGGCAGCAGGCGGGCCTCCCAAAGGATTTCGCTGCGCAGGTAGTTGCCCGGGCCGGCCAGGACGCCCTGGTCGAGCAGCACCGTTCCCAGGGCGCGGCGCGTCTTCAACAGCGCCTTCTTGACCATCGCCGGAGTCGTGCCGCCAGCCAACAGGTCGGGTCCGAGCCCCGCGACGTAGGGGTGCACCTCCCCCACCTCGAGCACCTCGATCTCGGACGCGCTGTAGAGCAAGGCCCAGGCACGCGGGCCGTAGAGCGCCGCGCGCAGTTGGCGATTGGTGCGCGGGTAGCTCTTCTGCTTGCGGATGTACCAGCGCCCCCACAGCTGGTTGTGCGTGTAGATCACGCGATCGTCGAAGTGGATGAGCACCGCTTTGCCATGGGCGGTCACGGCGCGCACCTCTCCCTCGAAGTCGGCCAGGTGCTCCCAGGCGAACTCGACCCGCACACGCTCGCCCCCCACCGCCGCGCGGATCGAGTCGGCGGCGCGATGCATCTCAGGACCTTCAGGCACAGTCAGAATACCGTTGGCGCGGACTTGCGGATCTCCTGGGAGATGGGAGATGGGAGGGAGGCCGAGAGGCCCTGCCAGGGCAAGTCGTGCCGGCATGCCAGGGCGACTCGCTCCGGCACACGCGCCACGCCCCCAATGCCAGGGCAAGTCGTGCCGGCATGCCAGGGCGACTCGCTCCGGCAAGCGCGCCCGCCCCCAATGCCAGGGCAAGTCGTGCCGGCATGCCAGGGCGACTCGCTCCGGCAAGCGCGCCCGCCCCCAATGCCAGGGCGAGTCGTGCCGGCATGCCAGGGCGACTCGCTCCGGCACGAGCCACGCCCGCCCGGTCACTCTTCTCGCGGGAGCAGCACCTCGGCCACCTCCTGGCCGGAGCGGCGCCAGATCTGGGTCACGCGGCCCGGGGCCGGCACGCTCTCCAGCAGCGTGACGGCTCCGTCGCAGTGGTGCTCGCGCAGCACCTGGTGCACGGCGGTGTCGTCCTCGGCGGCTACCGAGGGCTTGTCCTCGGGGCAGTGGCGCGCCAGCGCCGCCAGGAGCCGATCGCGGTCCACCGGCTTGGTCAGGTATTCCGCCGCTCCCGACGAGCGCGCCCGCGAGGGGTCGTCCAACACCGTCACCATCACCACCGGAATGTCGCGCAACCCTGCGTCGGCTTTCAAGGCCGCCAGAACCTGCCACCCGTCCATCCCCGGCATCGAGATGTCCAGCGTGATCAGAGCGGGCTTCTCGCTCGCCGCCAGGGTCAGCCCCTCGGCCCCGCTGGCCGCCAGCACCGCGCGATAGCCGGCCCGGGTCAACAGGTGGTCCAGGTAGCGCAACGCGGCCGGGTCGTCGTCGATGCACAGCACGGTCGCCCCGCTCGGCAGGGCGGACGGCAGCGCTTCCACCCCCGACGGCAACCACAACCGGAACGTGCTGCCCACGCCCGGAGCGGTCTCCAGCTCGATGGTGCCCCCCATCATCTCGGCGAACTTGCGCCCCAGCGAGAGGCCCAGCCCCGTGCCGCCGTAATGACGCGTGGTCGAACTATCGGCCTGGGTGAACTCCTCGAAGATCCGCGCCGCCTGCTCGGGCGTCATGCCGATGCCGGTGTCGCGCACCGCGAACTCGAGCGCGTCCTGGTGGCGCCACACGGTGCGCTGGCAGCGCAGCTCCACCACGCCGTCCTCGGTGAACTTGCAGGCGTTACTCAGCAGGTTGTACAGAATCTGGCGCAACTTCACGCGGTCCGCGCGGATCTCGCCCAGCTCGCCGACCACCAGCGAGAACCGGTTCCGGTTCTTCTCCACCAGCGGGCCCACCGTCGAGGCGACCTCGTCCACCACCTCGCGGGCCGGGAACAGCTCGGCGTAGAGCGTCATCTTGCCGGCCTCGATCTTCGACAGGTCGAGCACGTCCGAGATCAGCGCGAGCAGGTGCTTTCCGGCGGTCCGGATGCGCGCCAGGTCGGGCAAAAACTCGGCCGGACCGTCCTCTTCGGCGATCTCGATCAGCATCTCCGAATAGCCGATGATCGCGTTCATGGGGGTGCGCAGCTCGTGACTCATGTTGGCCAGGAAGGCGCTCTTGGCCTGATTGGCGGCCAGCGCCTGATCGCGGGCCGTCCCCAGTTGCCGAAGGTTCTCTTCGATCGACGCGGCCATGGACGCGAAGGCGCGGGCCAGGTCGCCGATCTCGTCGGGACGGCCGACCTCTCGGTTCAACGGCTTCTGCCCCGCCGCCACCAGGCGCGACTCTTCCGCCAGCGCCACGAGCGGGGCGATCATCCGGCGCGCAAAGTATCCCGCCACCAGGCTGGCCAGTCCGCCCACGATCACGACCATCGTCAGGCAGAACAGCACCAGGCGGTGCAGCGGAGCTTCCAGGGCCGAGCGGTCCGTCTCGGCCACGGCGCGCCAGTCGTGCCAATCCAGTGAGCGCCAGGCCGCCACCACGAAGCTGCCATCCACACTTTTGAACCCGTCCAGATCGAGCCCGGCGCTGGAGCGCGGCACGTTCATCGGCTCCCCCAGCTTGAAAAGGCCGTCGGCGGTGGTCAAAGAGCGATTCTCCCGATCGACCAGGAAGACGCGCACGCGATTGCCGTCCAGCTCCTGGGTGCGATTCTCCCCCAGCAGCAGGTGCTCGAGTTGCCCGGGATCGACCTCCACCCGGATCTCGCCCAGCTTGCCGACCTCCCCCGTGACGGTGGAGGTCAGGCTCAACTGGCCGGGCGCTGCCAGCTTGCGCCCCACCTGCCGCAGCTCGGTCGCGTAGACGATCCGACCCTCGGGGTCGGTCAGCGAGAGCTGGTCGATCCACGGAAAGGACTCCTGCAGCGTCTGCATCTGACGGTCGAGGCGGAACATCGCCAGGTAGTATTGCTCGCTCTCGGGGGGATAGTCGGCCAGGCTCGCCAGCCCCTCCCGCACGCCCGACGACTGCCCGATGGACTCCACCACCGCGCGTCGCTCGTCGAGCCAGTCCATCACCTGGTCCACGCTCTGCTCGGCCAGCAGCGTCAGCTCGAGCTCGTAGCGCTCCTGCTGGCGGTCGAGCAATTGCCAGAACAGTAACGCGCCCATCACCAGCACGGGCGCCGTCGAGGCGATCAGCACCAGCAGCAGGAGCTGGCGGCGGAAACTCACGGGGACCCCGTCAGAAAGCCGCCCCGATTGAGGTCGGGATAGGGCTCCGGCTTGATCGGCTGGTCGGAAGTCCACAATATCTGGAACTGGCCATCAGGCAGAATCTGCCCGATGCGGGCGACCTTCCAGGTGTGCTGGTTGTCAGGATCGAGCCGGACCAGCCCCCCGGGCGCGTCGAAAATCAGTCCCCGGGCCGCTTTGCGTACTCGAGCGGGGTCAGTGCTGCCAGCCTTCTCCACCGCCAGCGCATAGAGATGGACCTGGAAATAAGCCGCTTCGACGGGATCGTCGGTCACCCGCTGGGCGCCGAACGAATTGCGATAGGCGGCCACGAAGCGCTTGTTGGAGCGATAGCTCAGGCTCTGGAAGTAGTTCCAGGCGCACAGGTGCCCGACGGGGAGCGCTTCGCCCATGCTCTGCAGCTCGACCTCGGCCAGGCTGAACGACATGACGGTTGTTTTGACGCCGCGCTTCTTCAACTCGCGGAAGAAAGCCACGTTGCTATCGCCGTTGATGGTGTTCAGCACCACGTCGGGTCGAGCCGCCACGATCTGGTCGACCACCGAAGCCCACTCGGTCGCGCCCAGGGGACGGTAGACCTCGCCCACGACCCTGCCCCCGATCTTGGCCAGGCGGTGGCGGATGATCTCGTTGGCGGTGCGCGGAAAGACGTAGTCGGAGCCGACCAGGAACATGCGCTTGCCGCGGTGGCGCAGGCACCACTCCACGGCAGGGAGGATCTGCTGGTTGGGCGCCGCCCCCGTATAGAAGACACAGGGCGAGCTCTCGTAGCCCTCGTACTGGACGGGATACCAGAGCAGAGCCTGGTGGCGCTCCAGCACCGGGATGACGGCTTTGCGGCTGGCCGAGGTCCAGCAGCCGAACAGCGTCGCCACGTGCTCTTTGGAGATGAGCTCCTCGGCCATCCGGGCGAAAACCGCCGGGTCGGAGGCGCCGTCGCGCTCCACCGCCACCAGTTTTCGCCCCAACACGCCCCCCCGGGCGTTGATCTCGTCGATGGCCATGTGGGCCGCGTCGATGAGGGGCTTCTCGCTCAGGGCCATGGACCCCGTGCTGGAATGCAGGAGGCCCACCCGGATGGGGTCCTCCGGCTCGGCGGAGGCCTTCAGAGACAAGCAAAACAGCAGGAGCAGCAGTAGGCGTCTGATGGCCGTACGTTCGGAAAATCCAAAAGCCGACCCTTTCGGGCCGGCCTTCGGCAGTCGAGAAGTACTCGGACTCTTTGGATTAGCCGACGACGTTCCAGCCGCCGAAGGACGCGGTGGGGGCGGTGCCGTTGCTGGCGCCATTGCCACCCTGAGCGGCCTGCATATACTTGGCCATCTCGGCATCAGCGGCGGCATCGCGCTCCTGCTGCTTCCACTTGGCCTCCTGGTTGACGCCGGACAGGTCGCCCTGCAGCTTGGCCTCTTCCTCGCGGCCGACGACGTCGCGCTCGAGCTTGGTGAGGCTCTCGCCGTTGCCGATGCCGGCGGCGGCCTTCGCGGTCTCTTCCTTCGCGTTGGCGATCTCGTTGCGGCTGACCAGGATGTCGGCCTTGGAACGGGCCTCCTGGGCTTCCTGCTGCTGGTCGCGGGCGAGGGCCTTGGCCTCGTCCAGGTGGCCCTGGCTGGCCTTGATGGCCGCCTCGAGCTGGGTCACGCGAGCGTCATAAATCGCTTTCTGTCCGACGGCCTGGCGAAGGCCATCCTGGTCGTTCTTGCTGGCGGCAATCTTGGCGCGGCTGTCCCACTTGGACTGCTCCTTCTTGGCGGCGTCGAGGTCGAACTGCATCCGGCCGATGGCGCCCGCTTCCTTGGCGGCGGCGTTGCTGATCGTGACGGCTTCCTTCTGCTCCTGCTGAACGGCCTTCTCGGCGCGAGTCTCGATGTCTTTGTCACGCGCTTTCTTCGTGCGCGTATTCAGCCAGTCGATCGCTCCACCCACGGCGTCCTTGATGAAACCCATTGTCTCGTCCTCCTCAATCTGCTCCGGTATTTTGTCCGGTGTTTACTGCTCACAGACAATTTACCAGGGGGGGCTGAAAGGAATATGAAAGCTGAGGCTTGCTTCGAAAGTATTTTTCAGAGGCCGTGGTTAAGCGGTTTTGAGCATGACTCCAGAAAAAAGAAAGGCCCCCGATTGGGGGCCGATGACTTCCGAACGATAACTCTTACCAGCTGCCGCCGCGGCTGCCGCTCCCGCCGCCTCCGCCACCCCAGCTGCCGCCCGACGAGTGGGAGCTACTGGACTGGCTGGCGCGCCGACGGGCCTCTTCGGCCTCCTGCTGACGACGGCGCTCGGCGGCCTCGCGGGCCTCGAGGTCGCGCTGCTCGGATTCCAGGCGGCGCACCTTGCTCTGATGCTCGGAGTAAGCGGCCGAGTGGGCCGCCGCGGCCAGGCTGACCGCGCTGGAAGCGGTGCGCGAGGCGCCGTTGGCTTCCTGAGCCGCCTGCTCGTAGTTCTGAGAGGACACCAGTCCGCGTGCCTGGCGAACCTCGCTGGTCGCGCTGGCGAGCTGGGCCAGGGCGGCAGCCATCACGCCGTTGCCGACCGAGGTGCGGGCGCTGCCGCAACGGTTGGAGAAGCTCCAGCTGTCCGCGGCGTAGGTGGCAATCTGAGCGCTGGCCGTGGCGATGTCGCGCTCGGCCGACGAGATGGCGCTGTTGGCCGCGTCGTAGGCGCGCTTGTCAGCCGCGATGGCCGACTCGACCTGCGAGCGCGAGCTCTCGGAGGCGCCCAGCGCATCCTTGGCCGCGAACGGATCCTTCGGCTTGCCGTTGACCACGCCGCCCGCCTGCTGCAAGGTCTGCTTGCCCTGGGCGAGCAGCGTCTTGGCCTGCTGGCGGACGAAGACCTGGCCGGCGTTGGAGGTGGTCTGGCTGTAGCGGCCCGTCAGAGCCTGCAGCTCGCTCTCCACGGCGGTCTGCTTGGAGGCCAGGAGCTTCTCGGCGTTGGTGATGCCGTCGAGGTGCGCCTGGGCGCTCTTGAGCGAAGCGTCGGCATTGTTCAGATCGTCGCGCGACGTGAGCAAGAACGCCCTGTCGAAGTTCTTGATGCCGCTGGCGGTCTCGCCCTCGGCCTTCTTGATGTCGGCCTGAGCCTGCTGGATGTTGTCGGCGATGGTGCCGTCGGCGTTGACCTCGGCCGCGATCTTCTGCATCACGACGGCCGCGTAGGTCGACTTGATGCGGTCCAGCGAGGGCTGGTAGGTCTTGCCGATGCTGCCGGTGGTGCTGGCGGTGCGCGTCTGGCGCTCCTCCAGCGTCTTGTGGTAGTTGTTGGCCGCGGCCTTGCTCTGCTTCACGAGGTCGTGAGCGTCGGCGGTCAGGTCGCGGATGTTGCCCAGGTGCTCGCCGGCCTTCTCCATGTTGCCGGTGTCGAGCTGGGGCTTGACCTTGTCCAGGTTGTCGTGGGAGGCCTTCGTGCGGTCGGTCGGGTTGCGCTCGGGCTCGACCAGCACCTTGTCCGGCGTGCCACCCTTGAAGACTCCGAACTTCTGCAGCTGGTCGCACAGCTCCTGACGCGACCTGGTCACGTCCTCCTCGGCGTCCTTGATCAGGTTCGGGGAAATCTCGCGGCGCTCGTAATCCTGCTCGGCCACGCGCTCGACGCGCGCCTCCAGGGCACCGGCATCGGCTCCCACCTTCTTGATGTCCTCGGCGGCGCTGGTGCGCAGGGCTTTGTTGGCGGCCTCGTTCAGGCGGGAGGAGAGCTGGTCGGCGGCGGTGTGGGCCCAGTCGGTCTTGACCTGGTTGGCGCCCAGGAACTTGTCGGCGGCCAGGATGGTCGGAACCAGTGAGGCGCGCTGCTCGTTGCCGAGCGCGATGATCTGGTTGGCCTCGGCGGTCATCCGCTCGGCCGGCACGGCGTAGTCGTCCCAGGCGGTGACGAAGTTCTTGTCGGCCAGCTCGCGGCTCTTCTCCAGCAGGCCGCCCTCGGCCTTACTGCCACGCACCATCGGCAACAGGTTGTCCACCACGGCCGGGGCGGTGAACCAGTTGTTGCTGGCGGGCGCGGCGCTGCCGGCCAGGTCCAGGAGCTCGTCCGAGGACTTGTTGGGATACTTCTCGTCCGACTTGACCGCGGCTTCCTTGGAGGCGGGCTCCTGGGCGACTTTGACGGGGTCGCCGGCCTTGAGAGCGGTCGCCTTCTTGAGCGCCTCGGCCGAGGCGGTGTCGATCTTCTGGATGTAGCCGCCGATCTCGGAGCTCTTCTGGTCCAGCTCCTTGAGCTGCTTCTCGGCCTGGTCGTGGTTGTCGGCCATCGCCAGCAGAATCTCTTGCAGCGACTGGGTGAACTCGCGGGAGGTGCCGCGCTTGAGGAGCTCTTCGCGCCAGGTGGCGGCCTTGGAATCTTTCTCGATCGTCTTGCGGGACGAGTCGTTGAAGCTGAAGCTGAGCTTCTCTTCCGGATCCGTCAGGAGGCGCTCGGCCTTCTTGAAGTTGCCGGTGGTGAACCAGTTCTTGATGCGGCCCAGGCCGCCGGCGTCGATCAGCGACTTGGCCTCGTTGGCAAACTTCTCGGCGCCGCCCACCAGGGTGAGGGCGTCCACCACGTTGCCCATCAGGTCGTCGGCCAGTTGCTTGGTCTTGCCTTCGTAATTGGCCACCTTGTGGTAGTCCGCGTCGTCCAACAACTTGAGGAGCGCGGCCGACTTGGCGCCGATGTTATTGATGGCCTCGTCGTAGGCGGCTTCGGCCTTCTTCTTGGCGCCGCGGGCGCGGTGGTTGAGGATGATGCCGGTGGCCAGGATGGCCACGGCGCCGGCCGCCGCGCCGTAGTTCCGGATGGCCTCGTTGCGGGCGGCGGTGTCCTTCGAATCCTGGGCCTGCGAGAGGCCGCTCGTGGCAGCCGACTTGGCGGCGTCGAGGTGGCCCTGGAAGCTCGGGTTCTTGGCGCTGTAGTCGTTCTTGTACTGCTGCAGCTCGGCCTGGGCGCGCTCGAGGGAGGCGCGGGCGTCGGCGGCCTGGCCATTGTCGGGCAGGCTGCGGATCTGCTGCTGCAGCTGGGCGATCTGGGCCTCGACCTGGGTGGCCACGCCCGGGGCGGCCTCGTAGTTGGCCATCAGCTGCTCCTGGCCGCGGATGGTCTGGACCAGGGCGGACGCGGTGCGCTGGGCGCCGGCGAAGTCTTTGCTGGCCAGCTGCTGCTGGGCCTGGCGAAGCTGGCTGTCCCAGCTGGCGACGTCGGGGGACCCGATCGTGCCGCCCGTGCCGTGAGCGCGCTGGAACTGCTCGATCTTCGGTTTCACGCCGTTGAGGGCCGACTGGGCCGAGCTGACGCTCTGCTGAGCGTTGCCCACCTGGGCCTGAACCTCGCGAGCGATGGTGGTGTTGACCTCGGTCAGCACGGCGCCGACCGAGCCGGCCACGCTGCGGCCCTCGTTGCGGAAGGCGTTGATGAAGACGTTCAGCAGGCGGCCCGGCGAGCCGTCGGCGTTGGCAAAATTCTCCTCGCCGACGCCCAGGCGGTCGGGCAGCTCCTCGGCGCGCATGTTGATCTTGCGCTGCGTCTGGTCGCCGTTGACGTTGAAATACATCATGATGACCACGCCGTCTTTTTCGCCCGTCTGCGCGTTACGGACGCTCTGGAAGCCTTCGCTGTTGCCGATGCCGCGGCTCAGGGTGACGTCGTCGCCCTGGTAGTTGTCGGTGCGGGCCACCAGCACGATGTAGGAGTTGGGGTTGGCGCGGGCCACTTCCTGGAACTCGCGCATGTCGGCGGCGCTCAAAGGCGTGCCGTTGACGGCCGGCTGACCGACCACGTAGATCTGCTGGTTGGCGTTGAACTTGTTGACCACGTCCTGCACGCTGCTGGCCTGCACCGGGTTGGTGTCGCGCACCGGAGTGGCGGGCGCCGCCTGGGCGATGGCGGGCATCACCATCGGGGCCAGCACGCCCAGTCCACCGACGACGGCAACCTGAGCCGCTTTACGCCCGATGGATTTCCAGTCGCGGCCTTCGCCTTCAGGCTGTACGTTCTCGTCCGACTTGAGAAGCTGCTGTCCGGGGGCCACGTCGGCCGCATCCAGGATGGTAATGTTGCCCAGGTCCTCGGTACGGCGGGCCCTGGGGGGAGCGGCCATCGCCATCGCGGGGGCGGCTTCCTGGGTCTGGGCCGCCTGGGGCTGGAACTTTGCCTGCGGGTCGCGCGGACCCGAGCTCCACTCGAAACTCTCCGTCACCTCTGCGTGCGCGTTGCCGTTCTTTCCGCTGGCGCTCCGGGTGGGGGCGCTGTAGGTGCTGCTATTCGCGGTGATGAGCCTGGTGGCGTCCATTGATCGTTTGCTCCGTTCCATGGATAGGATTCCATGGACAATCTACGCAAGGCGGCTGAAAAATAGCTGGAAGGTGAATTTTCGTGCTGAAATGTTACCGCGGCCACCTCGGGAACGGGACTGTGGCGCAGCTTGCGATACCAGGGCGCCCCCGGCCAGGGACCAAACCCCAGCCAGGAGTCTGCCAGCAGCAGCAACTTGCGCCCCAGACTCCAGCCCGAGCGACCCCTCCGGCGAGGCCGCTTCACGTACGGGGTATAGCTCTGCGGCACGGGCAGCCGGGCCAGGCTGGCGAAGAGATTGCCGTGGATCTCTCCTAACTGCTCGACCACGCTGCGGTCGGCCGCGAAGAGATCGGCGGGCCGCATCCCCAGCCCCAGCCAGAAGAGACGCGAGAGCCCGTTGGCGGGACGCGTGCCCCAGGCCAGCGGACCGTGGAGCTCGTTGAGCAGCGAAGGCGGGTCCTGACCGTCCGCGGCCAGCACTGCCAGACGGGAGCCGCGGGCGTGACGAAGTCCACAGAGCAGGGCCGCGTGGGAGCCGACTCTCCGCTTCAGGCGCAGTCCCAGCACCCGCCGGTCGCCCAGGCTCCGCACCACGTCGAACGTGCCGTCCGTGGAGGCGTCGTCCACCACGACCCACTCCCAATCCGGAAGCTGTTGCCGGATCTCGGCGTGGAGCGCCGGCAGGCTCTCCGCCTCGTTGTAGGCGGCCGAGACGATGCTCAACATAGCTGCGCGCAGATGAAGTCGATCTGGTCGTCGGTCAGCTCGTGATAGAGAGGGAGGATTAACGCGTTGCGACGGTGCGCCTCGCTGTGCGGGAGGCATAAGCCTTGACTCCAGGCCGGCTCGAGGTGGGCGCACATGATGCCGGGACGGGTGGCGATGCCCTGCGCCCGCAGGCGCTCGCGCACGGGCGCGGCGTCCTGGCCCAGGTCGAGCCAGAGCGACTGCCAGTTGCTGCGGGCCCAGTCCGGCTCGTGCGGCAGAGCCAGCTTTTGACGATAACGCTCGACCTGCGCGCGCCGGCGTTGCAGGACCTCGGGTAGACGGCGCAGTTGCGCGCGGCCCACCGCTGCCTGCAGATCGGTGTAGCGGTAGTTGAACCCGGGCTCGAGGTAGCTCTCCACCTGTCCGGAGAGATGGCGGTCGTGGGCGGCCACGGACATCCCGTGCTGGCGCAGGCGTCGGGCCCGTTCCGCCCACGCGGCGTCGGCGGTGGTCAGCATGCCCCCCTCCCCGGTCGCGACCAGCTTGCGCGGGTGGAACGAAAAACAGGCCGCCAGGCCGTGGGGGCGGCCGATGCGCTCTCCCCGGTAGAGGCTGCCGACGGCGCAGGCGGCGTCCTCGATGACGGGTACGCCGATTTGCAGCAGCTTTTCGAGGTCGCAGGGCATGCCCATCTGGTGCACGGCCACGATGGCCTTCACATCTTTCACCTTGGCAGGGTCCAGATTCACCCCGCCCGGCTCCACGTCCACAAAGACGGGCCGCGCGCCGCATTGCCAGACGGCATTCGTGGTGGCCACGAAGCTCAAACTGGGGACGGCCACCTCGTCGCCCGGGCCAACGCCCGCCAGCAACAGCGCCAGGTGCAGCGCCGCCGTGCAGCTGCTGACCGCCACCGCGTGGGGGGCGCCCACGAAGGCCGCAAACTCCTTTTCGAAGGCCTCCACCTGGGGCCCCTGGGTGAGCCAGCCCGACTCCAGCACGTCCTCGAGCCCCGCCAGCTCCTCGGGGCCGACCCGGGGCCGAGCGACCGGGATCACTCCTGCCGCCTCGACACGTCCCGCCCGTCGACGTAAGGGATGGCCAGGTCGTACGGGCACGTCAGCGCGTTCACGTCTCCCTGCACCCGGGCGGGGTTGCCGTAGACGACGGCCGCCTGCAGGGACATCCCGGGTGACCACGGCCCCCGCTCCCACCAGGGCGTTCTCGCCAATGACCACTCGCGGCAGCAGCACCGCGCCCACCCCGATGCGACAGCCCTGCTTGAGGGTCGGGCCCTGCAGGCAGAGCCCGCAGAGGGGATGGGGATCGTTGGCCATGGTCACGTTGGGCGCCACGAAGACGTCGTCCTCGATGGTGGTCTTCTGGGCCACGTAAACCCCGC
Source organism: Vulcanimicrobiota bacterium (assembly GCA_039809865.1). Taxonomy (GTDB): domain Bacteria; phylum Vulcanimicrobiota; class Xenobia; order Xenobiales; family QWHO01; genus QWHO01. The sequence goes on along the minus strand of JBDHVW010000001.1, from coordinate 78,186 downwards.
AATGAATCCGCACGCGATGGCCCACCACGCAGCCGTAGTCGAGCGTGGAATGGTTCCAGATGCGGAAATGATCGCCGATCTCGTTCTCCTCACGGATCACGACATGATGGCCGGTCTCGAGGTGCGAGCCGATACGGGAGTGGGCGTAGATGACGGTGCCGCTGCGGACGCGGGCGTGAGGGCCCAGCACCAGGGGCTGAGGCTCCGCCAGGCGCTCGGGGCGGTAATTCAGCAAGACCCCCTCGTCGATCAACGCCCCGACCGGTTCGGGGAAGGCGATAATCTCCCTGTCTGCGAAGGGGGGCGGCTCTCATGGCGATTCTGGTCACAGGTGGTGCTGGATTCATCGGCTCGGAGCTGGTTCGCCAATTGCGGGCCGAGGGCCACGAGGTCGAAGTGGTGGACCTGCCGCTGGACGTGGCCGCGCCCGAGGTCGAGCCGGGCTTACGCCGCTGCTCCCTCGTCTACCACCTGGCCGCGACCTGGCAGTGCACGACCTGGCCATCCTGGACTACCTGGAGCTGCTTCCCGTCGGGGGCCGCGTCGTCTCGCGGCGCGCCCACACGGCGGGGCTACCTGGTGACGGTGCGCGGGTTCCTCGAGCGTTCGGGCGCACGCGACATCGTCTTTATGAAGAGCCTGGAGAGCAGCCCGGGTCTAAGTCCGGTCCGAGAGGTCGTCGAGCAGGCGCGGCAGGCCGTCCTGGATGCAGGGGCCGCCCGGATCTTGCCTTTGCAAGAGCTGGTGGGCGAGGTTTTGCCCCCGGCTCAATCCAGCACGTTGGAAGAGGTGGAGCGCACGCAACAGCAGACCGCGACGGCAGGGGTGACAGTCGGGCCCAACACCATCATGATCGGCGAAGATATGAGCCAGGCCTTTTTCGTCCCGGCCGGGACGGTTAATACCAACATCAACATTCACACCGAGACCTTCGTGCGGCAGCGCGAGGTAACCACGACGACCCTGACCAAAACAGCCAGCCTCGATGTGATCGGAACCCCCTGAGCGGATCCTTCCGGTGGGTCCCCGCCGCTGGCCGGGGATCCGCTCGCTGGGCTCCTGCATAGCCGTCAGCTCACTCTCTTGGCCAAAACGACACCGCCCAGATAAATGGCTGACTCGGTCTCGAGCAGGCCGCCCGAAGAACCGGGTCGAGCCAGCTTTCCTACCTCCGCCCTGGCCAGGTCGTCGGCGAGCTTTTCGAAGGATTGCTGGACAAATTTCAAGTCCATTCTGGCATCCAGGTCGGGACCATCAGCGCTCTCGCACTCCCGCGGTTCCTGCGTGGCCTCCTAGCGCCAGTCGCCCAGAAGCTCGAATCCGGCCCAGTGGAAGGGGTGGGCCGTGTCGGGCTGCTGCAAGAGCGCGACCTCCGCCAGGCGCAGCGCCTCTCCACGCCCCTTTCCGGCTGCCAGCTGGCGGTAGAACTCCACCATGAGGCTGCGGGTGCTGGTATCCGAAACCTTCCACAGGCTGGCCACCAGCGAGGGGCTGCCCGCAAAGGCGAACGCGTCCGCCAGGCTGGTCAGCTCGGCGCCGATCTCGGGCTGGCGCTCGGCCAGCGCGCTCTGGCAGGCAGAGAGGGTGACCAGGCGCACCGGCGCCAGATCGAGCCCTGCGATCTCCGTCACCGTGAGCTGCTTGTCGGCGCCCGCCATCAAGAGGTAGCTGTCGGTCGGCTGGGAGATGTCCAGCAGCCCGTGGGTGGCGAAGTGCAGGTACCCCACGTCGGGCTTCAGCCGGGCCAGGTGGTCGGCAGTGGCGTCGGCGCCCAAGCAGACCTCCGAGCCGGGGAACAGCCCGGCCACGTCGGCCGCTTCCTGGCGTGCCCCGTCCAGCGAGCCATCGGGATCGGCCAGCGCCAGCATCGCCCGGCCGCCTTTGGCCGGCCGTTCCAGTGACTCAAGGTCGGACGACTTGGCCGCCACGGCCACCGCCTTCTCCTCAACCAGCAAGTGCGGACGCCCGTTGCCGGGCCGCGCCAGCACCTGCATCGGCAGGTAGTAGAGCGGCCCGGTGGGGATGAACACCACCACGCTCTTGCCCTCGAGGTCCGGCTGGATGGGCGCCCAGAGCGCGTCTCCCAGCTCGATCAAGATGGCGCTCAGGTCGGCCCCGGTGGGGGAGGCCCAGTCGAACTTTCCGCCCTCGCGCCCGTAGGCCATCACGTGCTGGCGGAAGCGCTCCACCCGATCATGCAGATGCTTGGCGGGCACCGGCACGCTGCGGATCTTGAGCGCGTCGTGGGTGGCCACGAACAGGTATAGCTCGTTCTCGGCCGGGAAGAGCTGCACCACCGCGGTGTCGGCCGGCAGCACCGGCTGCAGGCGGCTGAAGTTGTTGGGTCGCACGCTGAGGCGCCCGTAAGCGGGCTCCTTCTTCTGCAGGTCGGCCAGCGTCTGGTAGAACTCCGAGCGCGTCTGGGCCAGCAGCACCGCCGCGTGGGGGTCGCTGTCCGCCTGCTGGGCGAGCCCCGCCATCTTCTGCTGCAGCGCGGCCGCCGAGGCCAGCTCGGGCTTGTTCAGCGAGCGCAGGGGGAAGGAGGACACCGTGCTGAGCTGGCTCTGGCGGTCCAGCGTGTCGGCCGCACTGGCGGTCTGTCCGGCCTCGAGCTGCAGGCGGGCCAGCAGCTCGTACTCCTCGCTCCAGTTGGAACGCATCTGCTCGCTGCTGCCCGACTCCTGAGCATACCCCTCCACCAGACGCAGGCATTTGGAGAGCGCGTGGATTGCCTCGGCGTTGCGCTTCTGGCGGGCCCGCAGCTTGCCTTTGAGCGCCAGCGCCAGGGTGTACGGGAAGAGCTTGTTGGGACTGCTGCCCCACATCCGGTCGACGTCGGTCAGGATGTCCTCCACGCTGTCCCCCCAGCCGGGAGGCTGGGCCAAGATCAGTCCCTCGAGGAAGGCCAATTGGACCCGCGTGCGGAGGTCGTCGTCGCCAGTGCCCTGGACCACGTGCAGGGCGCGCTGCAGGTCGTCTCCCATCGCCATCCGCTCGTCCAGCGTGACCTGCTCTGGATGCTCGCGCAGGCGCTCGAGCGTGATGAGCGCCCGTCCCAGGTGGCCGATCGTCACGGTGCGCGAGACGGGCCCGCGGAGCCAGGGGATCAGCAGCGACTGCTCCTTGGCGCCTTGCTCGAACTGGCTGTACTCATCCTCGCAGTCCTTCAGGACGGGATCGACGTAGCCGTAGGCTTTCTCGGGCGTAAAAATGCCCAGCGTGGCGCTGCGGCTGGCCATTTCGAACAGCGTCTCGGCCTGCGAGCAGCGCAAGATCTGGAACGCGCTCATCTGGTTCAGGTTGTCCGCCTCGGGCACCGTCTCGCGCGCTCCCTTCAGCAGGGGCGGATAGAGGGCCTGATACTGGGCGTAAAGCTCGTCGTAGAGCCCGCGGACGGTCAGTCGGCGCATCCAGAACATCAGGCTGTCGCGGGCCAGGATGGGCTCGATCAGCACGTTGCGGCGGTAATCCTCGTCGTATCGTATGCTCTTGAGCAGACCGGTGGCCTCGTTGGCGCGCGCACGGGCCTCCTCCACCGTGAAGAAGTGCGCCTCATTGTCGTAGGATGCGCGCATCGTGTAGAGGATGTAGCGGGTCAGCGTCCCCCGGGCGCCGGGCGCCGTGGCGGCCAGCTTCTCTGCCTCGGGCAACAGTTGCTTGACCAGGGTGACGCGCCCGCAGCTCTGGGCGGCGCTGAGCTGCAGGAGCAGGATCTCCAGCTCGCGGGTGGAGCTCTTGCGGGCTTTGGCGGCCTTTCGCGCGCCGGGGGCGGCTGCCAGCACGTCGGTGAACTTTCCCTCCCCGTAGTCCAGGAACAGCGGGGCCAGGGCGTCCGGCCCGAGGAAGACGTGCCAGCGCTCCGGGGGATTCTTCAGGTGCTCGACCGGGGTCAGGAACTTGTAGATCTGGCGCGCGTTGCCGTAGTCGGCCGAGCGGATGGTGAACCAGCACTCCAAGAGCAAGAAGTCCACCTCGTCGGGCGGCGGGTCGGGGCGTCCCGGCAGGGCCAGGCAGAGAACCAGCAAGAGGGCCACCCAGCGTTTCATGCCGGGAGGATTTGCTCGTGCCCAGCATTGTTCCTCGCGCCGGAGGAAACCCAGCAGCCTGGACCGTCGCACGTTCCTCCAGCTCATGGCCGCCTCGCTCCTGGTGCGCCCCGCGCGTTCCTCTTCCGCCGAAGGTCTTGTGATCAGGGCCGGCATATCCGGGGTGTCGGCCTCCTGGAGGCTGCAGTCGAAGGGCGTTAAGGTGACCGTGCTGGAGGCCTGCGACCGCCTGGGGAGGCCGCATCTGGACGGACGAGTCGCTAGGCTTCCCGCTCGACTTGGGCGGCGATGTCGGTCGAGGGCCAGGTTGGCAATCCCCTGGCCGAGCAGGCGAAGCGTCTCAAGATCGTGACCCGCCCCGATTCGGACGAGTGGCTCGATTACCACGCCGACGGCAGCGAGCCCGGAAGGACTCCCTCTTACGGGGGGAGGGACACACGCTCGTAGATCTCGTGCAGGGGGAGCGTGCAGTCGATGGAGCTGAGGACCAACTCGGCCTCGAGACCCCGCAGGGTCGAAACCAGCCACTGTCCGTCGTCGCGGCGCGCCCAATGTTCGACGAGGGGCTCGTCCTGGGCCACCAGCACATACTCCGTCAGGGAGTCGATGCTCTGGTACATGAGCCGCTTCTTGCCTCGATCGAAGTCTTCGGTCGAGGGCGAGAGCACTTCCACGATCACCCTCGGGTTGGTCAGGACATCTCGTCTCGGGTCGTGGAATCGGGCGGGGCCACAGAAGACGGTCACGTCGGGATAAGAAAAGAGTCCGCCCGACCGGGTGCGCACTTTCATGTTGCCGGTGAGAGCCTGACAGTCTCGGCCTCGTAACCGGGCATGCAGCAGGCCGCCGAAGTTGGCTGTGATGGTGTCGTGCTCGAGGCTGCTCCCGGCCATGGCGAAGATGTCGCCCTCGATGAACTCACTCTTCGTGGCAGCTGCGCGCTCCACGGAGAGGTACTCGTCGGGCGTGAACTGTCGTCTCTCGCGCGAAAGACTCATGGAGCGCTTCTTCGACGGAGGCAGGACTGGTTCCGGTTTCAGGGGGTCGCGGTCAAGTCGAACGTGGCTGTTTTGGCGTTGGGGGTGGTCGTCTGGTGGTCGCGAAGGTCTCGGTGTTGGTGTGCCGGCAGCGACGAAAGGGCGCTGGACGGTCGAGTGGCCGAAGATGACGATGCCACTGCGAACACTGGCGTGCGTAGCCCGGCAACAGGGACTGAGGCACTCGGGGCGACCAACGCCCGGGCCGGTTCGGGGAAGGCGATAATCTTCCTGTCTGCGAAGGGAAGCTGCTCTCATGCCAATTCTGGTCACAGGTGGTGCGGGATTCATCGGCTCGGAGCTGGTCCGCCAGTTGCGCTCCGAGGGCCACGAGGTCGAGGTGGTGGACCTGCCGCTGGACGTCGCGGCGCCCGAGGTCGAGCCGCTCCTGCGCCGCTGCCCCCTGGTCTACCACCTGGCCGCCCTGGGAGTGCGCCACTCCCTGCGCCATCCGCTCGCGAACCACCGGGTCAATGCCGAGGCCACCCTGCAGCTTTTGCTGCGTTCTCGCGAAGCCGGAGTGAGACGCTTCGTGCACGTCTCCACCTCGGAGGTTTACGGGCCCGTGGTGCGTGTGCCGATCGACGAGCAGCACCCCACCCGTCCAACCACGGTCTACGGCGCGTCGAAGCTGGCCGGCGAGGCCTACGCGCGGGCGGTGCACGGTCTGGACACCGTGGTAGTGCGGCCGTTCAACTGCTTCGGACCGGGATCGCACCACGCCGGAGACCGCGGCGAGGTCATCCCCCGCTTCCTGTTGCGATCGCTGAATGGGCTGCCGCTGATCGTCTTCGGAGATGGCTCGCAGACGCGCGACTTCAACTGGGTGGGGGATGTCGCCTGGGGCATCAAGATGGCCGGGCGGGCCGACTGCGTGGGCCTCACGCTCAACCTGTGCAGCGGGCGCGAGGTCTCGCTGCTGGAGCTGGCCGCTCTCATCGGGGGCTCCGTCGAGCACCAGGCCGCGCGTCCGGGCGACACGCTGCGTCTGTGCGGAGACGGCTCGCTGGCGGCGCGCGTGCTCGGCTACCGTTCGACCGTGACCCTGGAGGAAGGATTGGAGCGCCTGCGCGCGCAGTATCGCGCCCAGGATTTTCGCGCCCTGTTGCGCGAGGAGGTCGTACGGTCGTGGGAATGAGAGTCGGACTCGCCGGGCTGGGCTACTGGGGCTCCAAGCTGCGGCGCAATTTGCTGGAGCTGGGCGTCGATCTGCTGACCTGCGACGTCAGCGAGCCCGCCGACTTCCGCGATTTCGCCGGGATGGTGGAGGCGGGGCCACAGGCGGTCATCATCGCCACGCCCGCCGTCACTCATCACGCTCTGGCCGTGCAGGCCCTCAAGGCGGGGCTGGACGTGCTGGTCGAAAAGCCCCTGGCGCTCTCGTCGCAGCACACGCGCGAGCTGTGCCAGCGGGCGGGCGACCGCGTCCTGATGGCGGGGCACACCCACCTCTACAGCCCGGCGGTCCTGAAGGCGGCCGAGCTGCTCCCCTCGTTGGGCAAGCTGGAGCTCTACCGCTCGGTGCGCCACAACCGGGGCACGGTGCAGGCGGACGTGGACGTGATCTGGGATCTGGCGGTGCACGACCTGGCCATCCTGGACTACCTGGAGCTGCTTCCCGTCGGGGGCCGTGTCGTCTCGCGGCGCGCCCATACGGCCGCGCGCATCGCCCTGGACTGCCCCCGCGGGCTGAAGGCGGAGATCGAGTTGGATTGGCTGGCGGATGACAAGCTGCGCCGCATCGAGCTGCGCGGCACCCAGGGCGAGCTGGTCTATGACGAGCGCGAATTGCTTTTGAACGGAACGCCCGTCGAAGTGGGTGGGCCCGAGCCTCTGCGAGCCGAGCTGGAGCACTTTCTCGAGTGTGTGCGCACGCGCAGCCGTCCCCGCTCGGACGGAAAGTCCGCTCTGCGGATCAGTCTCGTTTTGGAAGGGCTCTGACGAACTGCTCCTGCAGGGGGCTGGCGGGCTTGTCGATTTGTGGCCTGGCGAGTCCGGGGCGGGCGAAAACCACGGCGCTGGGCCCCATGAAGACGGCCTCGTAGTCGGGCGACCTCAGGAGCGTGCGCCACATGGGCTGGTGCTTCAAGGCGATCACCGCCACCTCGGGACGCGGTCCCTTGAACCGGTCCAGAAAGCTGATGGGGCCGCCGTTCTCAAAATCGAAGTAGTCCTTGAGGAAGCTTCGGTAAGGGAAGGAGCGCGAGTCGACCATGACCTTCTGATGGGGACTCAGGCGCCAGAGGACGTAGCCCCCACCGTCGTAATCGGTGAGGATCCGTTCTGCCTGAGAGAGGTTCTGGGCGATGAACTCGGTTTCGGCCACCGGGCTGGCGGGAGCGATGCCAAACCAGACGCGCTGCTCGTAGACGCCCCGCACGCACAGGAAGAGATAGATGGTGAAGAGATAGGCTCTCAGATTCGGAGGCGTCTTGATGGGCAGGACCGAGAAGAGGAAGAAGGGCGGCCAGTAGTAGGTCGCCCTCAGGTAAGTGAGATAAAGCAGCGCCCCGGCCAGGTTGACGCACAGCACCACCGGATCGCGGCGCTTGAAGGCGATGGTGAGCGCGATGGCGAGCATCACCACGAAGTACTCGCGGTAGTGCCCGGGTACCTGCCAGGTGGGCTGGTGGGCCACCAGGTACATGTAGGCGGCCCTGTCGCCTTCGGTCTGGGTGCCAGTCAGCATCTGGTGGAATTCGGCCAGCTTCTGGGCCGGATAGACCCACCCGTAAGGGGTGGCCAGCAGGCTCAGGAACGACAGCGCCGCGGGCAGGAGCAACGGCTTCTCTTTGTGCAGGACTTGCCCGAAGACGAACGCGGCCAGCATCATCAGGCCGAAGAAGACCACGCCGTGGGTATTGGCCCAGAGCAGGAACAGAACGGGGAGCCAGCAGGCTATTTTTGGGTTCGTACGGGCGCGGAACAAGAGGAAGGCCAGCAGGTTGAAAGCCAGCCACGAGAACATCTCGGGCTTGAGCGCCAGGCCGCTGCCGGAGGCCACCAGGCTCAGGCTGAGCAGGGTGGGGAGGGCGACGTCGTCGGACGGCTCGTATCTGATGGCCAGCAGGGCGATCAGAATGCCGATGGCATATCTTGTGGCGAAGAGCAGGGTGAGACCGCCCAGCTGATAGAGCAGGAAGAGGGGGATCTCGGCCAGCCAGGAGCAGTAGACGAAGTCGGTCTGGGACGGGGTCCAGCTGTAGAGGGTGTGGTCGGGGATCAGGCTGTGGCGCTCCAGCAGGTCGCGACCGTAGGCCATCTGCCAGAACAGGTCGCCGTCCAGGACCGGCTGCGCCAGGCGGGCCGCCAGGAGGATCAGGAAGGGGAGCCAGATCAGTCGTTTCATGAGCATTCCATCGCGAGATGGCTGTAGGGGATACGCAGCAGGTCGTGATAGACCTGCGTGTGGACCCGGTCGAAGGCGCTGCGGGCCAGGCTTTCGTAGGCTTCGGGGGTGCGGATGAAGCGGCCGCGGTCGAGGCTCAGCAGAAGGCGTGCTGGCCAGGTCGTCTCGGGCGTGAGGCAGCCGTCCAGGGTGACCAGGCGTGCGCCTGCCTGGCGGGCCACCTGGAGGGCTCTGCGGGCCTGATCGTCGTCCAGGTGGTGCAGCAGGCCGGTGGCCAGAACCAGGTCAAAGCCGCGGTAGACCGGTTCCAGATCGCGAACCTCGAAGGTGCCTCTGTGTCGGGCGCGGGCCTTCTGGATGTAGGCTTCGGAGCGGTCGAAGCCAGTGTAGTCGACCGGAGGGAGGGCGTCCAGGATGGCGCCGGTACCGCAGCCCATGTCGAGCAGGCGGCAGCCTTTCTGGGGACGCACGTGCGTAGCGACGTGGCGGCGCATGGCCTGGGGGGCGCCGATCAGGCGCGAGAAGAGATCGTAGACGGCCGGGAGGTGGAGCAGCTAGGGGGCGCCGACCACGTCGAAGCTGGCCGTTTTGGTGAGCGTGGTCGTGGTGACCCGGGTCTGGTCGACGAACGTCTCCGTGTGGGTGTTGATGTTGACGTTGGTGGTCCCGGCCGGAACGAAGAACGTCTGGGTCTGGTCTTCGCCGACCAGGATGGTGGTCGGGCCGAACGACGTGCTGGTCGACACCGAGGTTTCGGTTGTGGTGTTCACGTCCTCAAAGGTGGTGGAAGTTTCGGGGGGGGCGACTTCCGAGGCCCCGGGCCTCAGCTCCACCTGCGTCGCTCCGGCCGCCACCACCGCCTGTCGGGCCTGCTCGAGCGTGTCGCGAGCCGGGCTCAGATCGACCGGGCTCTGCACGGCTTGCTCGAAAACGATCTCCTGTGACTCGCCCCGCTGGACGATGCCGCGGATGGTCAGGTCATAGAGACGCTCGGTTTGGGACTTTTCCTCCACGATGACGGTCGTTGTGTGCTTCGTGGTCGACAGTGTGGTCGAGGTATTGCCCGAGCCCCCGTTCCCGCCCACCTGGGCAACGCCGGGCGCGAACAGGCCCCAGAGGGTCGCGAACAACAGGGCGCACTGAAGGGTCTTTTTCATGTCAGAGGCTCCCCACCACGTCGAACGTGGCCGTCTTGGTGAGCGTGGTGGTGGTGACCTCGCGCTGGTTGACGAACGTTTCAGTGTGAGTGTTGGTGTTGATGTGGACTGTGCCGGCGGCGATCATGAAGGTTTCGCTCAAGTCCTCGCCTACCAGGATGGTGGCCGGTCCCAGGGTGGTTTCCGAGGTGACGGTGTCCTCCTGGGTGCGATTGACCTCTTCTACCTGGGAAGCTGTTGCCGGGGGCTGCACCTCGCCCACGATCTCGCGAGCCGGCTCCACGCGGATGGCCCCGGCCGCCAGCACAGCCTGACGGGCCAACTCGATGGTATCCCGCGCACCGTCGAGCCCCAGCGCGCTGTCCACGGTCTGCTCGAAAACGATCTCCTGAGCGCCGCCGCTCACGACGATGCCGCGCACCGTCAGCCGATAGCCACGGTCGGTCTGGTTGGTCTGCTCGACGACGGTCGTCGTGGTGTGATGCGTGGTGGAGGTTGTGGTGGTCAACGACCCGGTCTGGGCATTTCCGGGCTGAACGAGCACGAGGGCGAGGAGGGCCAGCACTTTCTTGCGCATGGTCAGAAAGCCAGCCTTCATCCGCATCAGTAGGTCACCGTCAGGCCCGTGGCGTTGCCGATCGGGCGGGTCGCGAACGAGACGCCCACGGTGCGCGACGGGTCCTGCGCGCCCACGGTGGCGGCGGCGCCGCCGTCCAGCTCGGGCAGGCCGAGATCGGTGTCAAGATACTGGAACGAGCCGCCGCCCGCCTCGTTGAGAATGGCCTCGAACGTCACGCCATTGCCGGGGGCCAGCGGCGACTCGGCCCCGTTCCAGAGCACGATGAACTGCCGGTTGGGCGCTTCTCCCCGCGTCTCGGTGAACACCCAGTTGCCGGCGGCCGGCGGCCCCCAATCTCCCCAGAGCACAGCGAGCGAGCCACCCGGAGCCAGCTGCGAGGGCAGCGTCACGTTGAGGAAGGAGTTGTTGCTCTCGGAGAAGCTGAGCAGGCCGTTGCTGGAGACATTGACCGATTTGAAGGTCTGGCCGAATCCGCTGAGGGTGAATCCGAGCGGCACGCTGACGACCTCGTCGTCGGCCAGACGGCGTCCCTGGCCGGTGCCGGTGATGTCGATGAAGTTGCTCGACCCGACCTGGAGCGAGGGCTGCACGACGGTCCCTCCTCCGCCCCCGTCGGGAACCGGCTGCTGGGGAGCCAGGAAGTTGTTGGAGGTGGCCGGGTCGCTCCCGTTGCATCCGAACAGAGATAGAGCCAGCAGTCCCAGAAACAGCTTCTTCAAGACATCCCCCCTGATTGGAATCGTTGGCTATTCGCGCGATTGGGAATGCTTCCTCCGCGGGAGCGGTGGCGCGCGTCCCGAACACTCCTCACGTGATCCGTCGCGACCTTCCGAAGGGCCCTTCTTGAAGCTTTGTGGAACGTGGTTTTCGAGCCCGGGCGGGCGCGCTGGGTTGGCTACAAGTTCGCCCGGGGCGCGATCACGCTGCCCTCGGAGCTGGTCGGCTACGCGCTGACCACGACGCCCCCGTCTTTGTGGCGTCGCTCCCCTCAGGAAGTGCTGTTCGTGCCTGCCGGCCAGAAGGACGAGCTGGTGGCCTGGTGCACTGCGTCCGGGGTGCCCCTGATCGAGCCCGAGGACGTGTGGGAGCTTCTGCTGGAGCCGTTCCTGGACACGGTGCACTCGGAGGAATGGCAGCTTCGAACCCGCGCTCAACTGCGCGAGTGCGGCTTCTCGGACGAGGAGGTGGAAGCGATACGAGCCCGCTACCGGGAGCGGGTCCTGCGCTATAACGCGATCCTGTGGGACTGGGTCTACCTGGGCCAGCTCGACCTGCTGGAAGCCACCGGCGGCTCAGCCTACTGGGAGAGCATGAAGATCGCCTGGCGCGGCCTGCGCGCCTGGCGCCGCGATCCCTGAACGTCGCGTTCCCCGCCGGAAGATTCGTTCCCCAAAGTCGCGATTCGCGGGTCAGGGCCCGCCTCAGCGGTAGTACACCATGAAACTTGCATCCAGGTGGGCACGGTCGTTCGTGCAGACCAGGTCGAGCGTCAGGAACTCGACGGGACGCGGGCTGCGAGCCAGCCCGTCCAGCAGCCGAAAGACCTCGTCCCTGGGGCCTTCGCCGTTGACGCCCACATAAAAGGCCGACTCTTCGTGCCGGTCGTCAAAGAGCAGCAGGACCTCGAGGCCGGGTCGGTCGGTGAGAGGCTCCCACTCTTTTGCCAACCGACCCTGCATCTTCTCCAGCGAGGAGGGATCGGCGGACACACGGCGCGCTGTCTCCGCCTGCCGGACCTTCTGCTCGAGCCCTGCGAGCTCGAGCTCCTTCTGGCCTGCTTCGGCGACCCGGTCGGGCCAACTGGCGATCTCGGCCTCGATATCGGCGCGCGCGCGCTTGCAAGACCCGAGCTCTCGGAGGCGCAGGTCCCAGACCGCAAAGTAGAAGACCACGATGATCGCGACGGAAAGGAGGACAGCGAAGACCCTCACGGGGAGACCTTGCCTTTGAGCCGGTTCTTCTCTCCAAGAGCCCAGGCCTGGCCCCCCGGCAGCCTGCGCAGGCGGGCCAGGGTATCGGGGGCATCGCCCGAGAGGACGATCAGAACCTCTCCACGATCGAGGTGGAGCTCACGAAGCCGGGTCCCCGGTCCGTCCACCGCGGCCAGCAGTAGAGACAGACCATCGTTGCGCGAGCTCAGCCTCTTCAGGCAGCTGCTCAGACGCTGCTCCCGCTCTTTGAGCTCTTCCAGACGGACGCCCGGCGTCGACCCGCGCAGCCTCTCCAACTCGGCAGCGAGCTCTCCCGTCCTTTGAACCTCGCGGCCGTATTGCAGGTCGAGCCCGTGGCTGACCGCCAGGCAACAGACCACCGTCAGGGCTACGACGGCGAAAGCGACGACGAACCTCATGCCGCCTCGTTTCGGTTCGGAGGCAGGGAACTCCCCGGAGCGCCGTTTCCTGAGCCCGAGCCACCAACGACGCGCCGGGCGAAGCGTTCAGGCGAAAGATCTGCTCGGGCAAGTGGTGCGAGCGTGCTCGCACCACTCGGGTGTAGCATTCCGGGCGAAGTGTCTGGACTGTCCGGGCCAAACCGCGGACACGCCCGATGTGGGTCGGACCCAACAGCCGGACTCCATGCAAAACGCCCCGCGCGATGGCGGGGCGTTGGTTGCGGACCCGAGGAGAAGCGCTAGAAGCTGCCGCCGGTCGAGCCGCTGCCGCCGCTGTCGCTGCCGCCCCAGCTCCCGCCGCTGGAACCGCTGTCGTAGCTGGAAGAGGAGCTGGACGACTCGCTGGCGCGGCGGGCGGCCTCGGCGGCCTCCTCGGCAGCGCGCTGGCGCTGACGCTCGGCTTCCTCCTCCGCCTCCAGGCGGCGCTGCTGCGACTCGAGGCTGCTGACCTGACGGTCGAAGTCGGCCCGGGCCGAGGAGTGCGCCGCCATCGCCAGACCCACCGCGCTGGAAGCGGTGCGCGAGGCACCGTCGGCCACCTGGGCGGCCTCTTCGTAGCGCTGGGCCGAGACCAGGCTGCGCGCCTGGTTGACCTCGCCCGAAGCGCTGGCCAGCTGGGCCACGGCGGCCACCATCACGCCGTTGCCGACGGACACGTGGGCCGAACCGCAACGGTTGGAGAAGCTCCAGCTGTCGGCGGCATACATCGCGATCTGGCCCGAGGCCGAGCTGATGTCGCTCTCGGCCGAGGCGATCTCGCTGTTGGCGTGGTCGTAAGCCTGCTTGTCGGCTGCGATGGCGCTCTCGACGCCCGCCCGCGCGCTCTCGGAGGCGCCCAAAGCGTCCTTGGCCGCGAACGGATCCTTCGGGGTGCCGTTGACCACCCCACCGGCCTGCGTCAGCGTCTGCTTGCCCTGCGCCAGCAGCGACTTGGCCTGCTGCCGCACGAAAACCTGGCCGGCGTTGGAGGTGGTCTGCTGGTAACGACCCGTCAGGGCGCCCAGCTCGCTCTCCACCGCGCTCTGCTTGGAGGCCAGCAACTTCTCGGCGTTGGTGATGCCGTCGAGCTGGGCCTGGGCGCTCTTGAGGGAGCCGTCGGCCGCGTTCAGGTCGTCGCGCGACGTGAGCAGGAAGGCTTTGTCGAAGTTGGCGATGGCGCTCGAGGTCTGACTCTCGGCCGTCTTGATGTTGGCCTGGGCCTGCTGGATGTTGTCGGCGATGGTGCCGTCAGCGTTGACCTCGGCCGCGATCTTCTGCATCACGACGGCCGCGTAGGTCGACTTGATGCGGTCCAGCGAGGGCTGGTAGGTCTTGCCGATACTGCCCGTGGTGCTGGCGGTGCGCGTCTGGCGCTCCTCCAGCGTCTTGTGGTAGCTGCCCAGGGCCGCTTTGCTCTGTTTCACCAGGTCGTGCGCGTCGGCCGTGAGGTCGCGGATGTTGCCCAGGTGCTCGCCCGCCTTCTCCATGTTGCCCGTGTCGAGCTGCGCTTTGACCTTGTCCAGGTTGTCGTGCGAGCCCCTGGTGCGGTCGCTCGGATTGCGCTCCGGCTCGACCATCACCTTGTCCGGCGTGCCGCTCTTGAAAACGCCGAACTGGTGCAACTGGTCGGCGATCTCCTGACGCGACTTGCTGACGTCGTCCTCGGCGTCCTTGATGAGGTTCGGGGAGATCTCGCGACGCTCGTAATCTTGCTCGGCCACGCGCTCGACGCGCGCCTCCAGAGCCTGCGAGTCGGAGCCGATCTTCTTGACCTCGTCCGCCACGCTGGTGCGCAGCGCCTTGTTGGCCTGCTCGTTCAGACGGGAGGAGAGCTGCTCGGCGGCGGTGTGGGCCCAGTCGGTCTTGACCTGGTTGGCGCCCAGGAACTTGTCCGCGGCCAGGATGGTCGGCACCAGCGCTACCCGCTGCTCGTTGGCCAGGGCCACGATCTGGCCGGCCTCGGTGGTCATCCGCTCGGCGGGAGTGGCGTAGTCGTCCCAGGCGGTGACGAAGTTCTTATCCGCCAGCTCGCGGCTCTTAGCCAGCAGGCCACCCTCTTCCTTGGTGCCGCGCACCATCGGGAGGAGGTTGTCCACCACCGCCGGGGCGGTGAACCAGTTGTTCGTGGCCGGCGTGGCGCTGCCGGCCACATCCAGCAGCTCGGCGGCCGACTTGTTGGGATACTTCTCATCGGTCTCGGCGGCTTTCGCCTGCGGCCCCACCGCCGGCTTGCCGGCCTCGCCGGCCTTCAGCGAGGTGGCCTGCTTGAGCACGTCGGCCGAAGCGGTGTCGATCTTCTGGATGTAGGCGCCGATCTCCGAGCTCTTCTTGTCCAGCTCGCCCAGCTGCTTCTCGGCGGTATCGTAATTGTCGGCCATCGCCAGCAGAATCTCTTGCAGCGACTGGGTGAACTCGCGGGAGGTGCCGCGCTTCATGAGCTCTTCGCGCCAGGTGGCCGCCTTGGAGTTCTTCTCGATGACCTTGCGCGACGAGTCGGTGAAGCTGAAGCTCAGCTTCTCGTTGGGGTCGGTCAGGAGGCGCTCGGCTCTCTTGAAGTTGCCGGTGGTGAACCAGTTCTTGATGCGGCCCATCCCGCCCGCGTCGATCAGCGACCTGGCCTCGTTGGCGAACTTCTCGGCGCCGCCCACCAGGGTCAACGCGTCCACGACGTTGCTCATCAGGTCGTCGGCCAGCTGCTTGGTCTTGCCCTCGTAGTTGGCGACCTTGTGGAAGTCGGCGTCATCGAGCAGCTTGAGCAATGCGGCCGACTTGGCGCCGATGTTGTTGATCGCTTCCTCGTAGGCCGCGTCGGCCTTCTTCTTGGCGCCGCGGGCGCGATGGTTGAGGATGATGCCGGTGGCCAGGATGGCCACGGCGCCAGCCGCCGCGCCATAATTGCGAATCTGCTCGTTGCGGTGAGCCGTCGCCTGCGCGTCGCTGGCTTCGGACAGGCCGCTCGTAACCGCTGTCTTGGCAGCATCGAGGTGGGCCTGGAAGCTGGGGTTCTTGGCGCTGTAATCGTTCTTGTACTGCTGGAACTCGGCCTGCGCGCGCTCCAGAGCCTGGCGGGCCTGGGCGGCCTGCGCGTTGTCAGGCAGGTTGCGCACGGCCTGCTGCAGCTGCGTGAGCTGGCCCTCGACCTGCGTGGCTACGCCGGGGGCGGCCTCGTAGTTCGCCATCATCTGCTCTTGCGAGCGGATGGTCTGGACCAGAGCGTTGGCGGTGCGCCCGGCGGCCGCGAAGTCGCGGCTCTGCAGCGAGCGCTGGGCCGACTGGAGCTGAGCGTCCCAGCTGGCGACGTCGGGCGAGCCGATCGTGCCGCCCGAGCCGTGGGCGCGCTGGAACTGCGCAATCTTCGGTTTCACGCCGTTCAAGGCCGACTGGGCCTGACTGACGCTCTGCTGGGCGTTGCCGACCTCAGCCTGGACCGCACGGGCGATGGTGCTGTCGATCTCGTTGAAAACGGAGCCGGTGGCGCCGGCCAACGTTTTACCCTCGTTGCGGAACGCGTTGATGAACGTCTGGAGAAGCTTGCGGGGCGAGCCGTCGGTGGGGCTGGCGAAGTTCTGCTCGCCGACGCCGAGGCGGTCGGGCAACTCCTCGGCGCGCATGAAGATCTTGCGCTGGTTGGCGTCGCCGTTCACGTTCAGGTAGAACATGATGACCACGCCATCCTTCTCGCCGGTCTGTGCGTTGCGCACGCTCTGGAAGCCAGCGCTGTTGCCGATGCCGCGGCTGAGGGCGTTGTCGTCGCCGCTCAGGTTGGTGGTGCGGTCGACCAGCACGATGTAGGAATGCGGGTGGGCGCGAGCCACCTCTTCGAACTCGCGCATATCCTGGGCGGAGAGCGGGGTGCCGTTCAGGGCCGGGTTGCCGACCACGTAGATCTGGTGCTGGGCGTCGAAGCGGGAGACGACGTCCTGGACGCTGTTGGCGTGCACCGGAGTGGTCACGCGCACTTCCTGGGTGGCCGCCGGGGCCGCCTGGGCCATCGCGGGCATCACCATCGGGGCCAGCACTCCCAGGCCGCCGACCACGGCGATCTGAGCGGCTTTGCGGCCGATATCGCCCCAGTTGCGGGTCTGTTCGGCGGTGGCGCTCTCATCCGACTTGATGAGCTGCTGCCCGGGGGCCACGTCGGCCGCATCCAGCACGGTGATGGAGCCGAGATTCTCGGTACGGCGCGCCTTCGGGGGAGCCGCCATCGTCAGGCCCGCGCTCGCGGGAGCCGCTGCCTTGGGTTGGAGAGTCTCCTGCGAGACCAAAGTGCCGCCGGTGGGCACGAACTTCTCTTTCACGCCGTGGTGCGGGTCCACATCTTGCCCGGCACTGCGCGCTGGCGCGCTGTAGGCGTTCGTATTGGCGTTGATCAGGCGGGTTGCGTCCATGGTCGGCTCCATAATCATCGTGATTTCTGTTTGTTGGACGCATTCTCCCGCGAGCGCCTGAAAAGCATGTGAAACGGGTCCGTGGGGGTCGGGGTCGGGCTGACGGGGCGGGGGCGGGGAAACGCCCCGTCCCCCGTCCTCCGTCCGACTGTTCACAACACGTTTACCCGCGGTACTCCCGGCTCGGCTTATAAGTTGTCCGCATAAACCACGGGAGGACCACCATGAACGTTACCGCCGCCACCGCAGCCCCGCTGAGCAGCTACACACGCGCCAGCCGGGCCAACACCGAGGCTCCGCAAGCCGCCGAGCCTCAGGACAAGGCTGAAGTCCGCGAGGGAAGCGACTTCGGCAACGCCGTCCAGATGGGAGCCGGTGGAATCGGCGCGATCGCGCTCATCATCCCCTGTATGTATGCGGGCGTCATCGGTGGCGCCGTGGTCGGCTCGATGCTGGGACTGGGCTTCGGGCCCATCGCCGGCGCGGTCACCAGCCACGGCTTCATGGGAATGCTGGGCACGGTGTGGAGCAGCACCTCCACCGTCGCCAAAGCCGGAATGGTGCTGGGCGGTGTCAGCGGCCTCCTCGGTGGCTGGGCCACCGGCACGGGCATCGGCAACGCGCTGGGACGCGTCTTCGGCGCCGATAAGGAAGAGCCGGGCAAGCACGTCAAGATCAACGGCCCCATCAAGGGCACGATCGGCTTCGTCACCGTCGGTGGTGGCGCCCTGGCCGGCGGGGTCGGCGGCGGCATCCTGGGCGCCTCGGTGGCCTCGGCCGGCAGCCTGGTCGCCGGCCTCTCCCTCAACGGATTCAACATGGCGGCGATGAGCAACATGGGCAGCGCCGCCCTCATCGGTGGCGGAATCGGACTGGTGGCCTTCGGCGCGATGGGCATGATGGGCGGATACAAAGTGGCCAAAACGGCCGCCCGCCTCATCGACAAGCTCACCCCCGAGCAGAAACCGCCGGCCCAGCAGCCCCCCGCCGGGACCAAGGCTGCCTGACCGGGGGTCGACAGTCGACAGTCAACAGTAACGCTTGAAAAACAAAGAGGTAGGCAATGAACGTTAGCACACTATCGGCTCCCCAGAATTACGGGCGGCTGTATTCGAAGTACGAGGCCCCCAGCATCGCTGCGGGTCCGCAGGAGTCGCTCTCGCTGAGCCAGTCCGAGCCCAAGCAGGGTAGCGAGTTCGGCAACGCCATCAACCTGGCCGTCGGCGGCGTGGGCTTTCTGGCCCTGGCCATCCCGGCGATGTATGCCGGTGTGCTCGGCGGCGCGATCGTGGGCGGTCTGTTCGGAGCCGGCATCGGCCCCGCCATCGCCTCGGTCAGCACCCACGGCGCGCTCGGCTTCCTGGGCGGCGTCTGGAACGCCGGCTTCTCGGCCGCCAAGGTCGGAATGCTCATCGGCGGCGCCAGCGGCATCGTGGGCGCCTGGAAGACGGGCACCTCGTTCGGCAACGCGGCCGGTCGCATTCTGGGCGCGGACAAGCAAGATTCTTCCCCCAGCAAGCCTTCCGACCTGAAAGCCTTCCGGGGCCCCTCGGGTGTGGCCGGGCGCGTCATCGCGGGCACCGGCGCCCTGAGCGGCCTGGCCGGCGGAGCCGTCATCGGCGGCTCCCTGGCAGCCGGCGGAGCCACCATCAGCGGCCTGCTCGGCCAGGGCCTCAACGGCGCCGCGGTGCTGGGCGCTGCCGGCGTCGGTGGCGCGGTGGGCGCGGCGGCGATGGGCCTGGTGGTGGGCGCGGGCGCGCTGACCATCGCCAAGGGCACGATTCACGCAGCCGCCTGGACCGGCGACAAGATCTCCAAGCTGTGGAAGAAGACCGGTGAGTCCGAGGACCTCGGCCTCAAGGAAGAGCGCCTCAACAAGCTCGAGGAAGAGCTCAAGAAGAAGCAGAGCGACCTCGCCGGCACCGCCAGCGCCGATCGCGCTTCCCACGCGGCCGAGACGGCCCGCCTGGACACCCGCGAGCACGACATCGAGGAGCGCGAGAAAGACGCCAACGGGCGCGAGAAGCAGATCGACGACACCATCGAGACGCGCGGCCAGAAGGCGTTCCACGACCGCTCGCAGGACCTGCGCGACTGGAAGGACCGTCTGGACGTGCGCGAGGCCGGCCAGAACAAATTCCAGGGCGAGATCGAGGGCCGCGAGGCCCAGATCGACCGCGAGATCGTGGCCGAGTCGGACAAGATCTTCGCCGGACGCCGCCCCGCGCTCGAGCAGCACTACAACGACCTCCAGGGCGACCTCAACAAGTACGAGGGCCGTCTGAACCAGCGCGCGACCGACATCGCCAACGAGACCGAGCGTCAGTACCAGCAGGACCTGGCTCCCAAGAAGAGCGCCCTGGAATCGCAGATCGACTCGGCTCGTCGCGACGAGGATCGCGCCAGCGACCGGATGCGTCAGGCGCAGGGCGAGGCGAGCATCGCCGCCGGCCAGCGCGCCCAGGCGCAGTCGGAGCTCAACTCGGCAACCAGCGAGCGGCGTGGGGCCGAGGCGGAAGTCAACCGCCTGACCAACGCGCGGGCTCAGCTGGGCAGCCAGCTGCGCAACCTGGAAGCCCAGGACCGCCAGCTCGACGGCAAGGAAGCCAATATTTCGGCCCGCGAAGCGGCCTGCCATCACTAGGAGGATCGGAAAGACAATGTTGGGCACCATCGGATCAAGAGTCAACAACTGGATGCGCGCCAACGTCACCGGCTCCGAAGTGAGTCTGGCTGGCAAACCGGCGGGCGACATCGACCGCGACTACGGTCGCATCGAGGACAACCTGGGCAAGGTCAAGGGTGACCTGGACCGCATCGACGAGGACACCAAGCTGCGTCCCCCGTCGCTGAAGAACTTCAAGAACGGCGAGCTCATCATGCTCGGCGCCGGCGTGGGCGGAGCCCTCGGCGGAGGCCTGGGGCTGGCCGACAGCATGATCACCTCGGCGGTGGCCCGTCCCGAAGTGGTGGTGCACGAGACGAAAGTGCCGATCTTCAGCCAGAAGCTGACCGGCTCGACCTTCGTCGAGGTGCCCCGCTATGACGAGCAGCCGGTCTTCAACTCGAGCGGCCAGCAGGTCGGCACCACCAAAGAGCTGGTGGGTTGGGACGTGCGCCACACGCCCAGCATCTCGAGTGAGAAGATCGGCGATTACACCCAGCGCACCCACGAGATCAAGACCTCGGGCAGCGGCTCCCCGCTGACCAGCGGCCTGGTGGGAATGGGCATCGGCATGGGCATCGGCGCCGGACTGGGCGCCCTGGTGGCCGTGAGCCGCAAGTTCGTGGGCCAGGGTTACGAGGAGCACGACCGCCGGCCGGTCAAAGGCGAGACCCAGCTGCTGATCAAGACCGGCGCCGTGGGCGCGGTCATCGGCGCCGGCGTAGGCGCTCTGAACGGCCTGATGGAGGGCAACAACGCCATCCACCAGACTTACAACAACGAGACGCCCGTCACCGAGCACCGCGTGCTGGGGCAGATCCCGGGCGACTTCTTCAAGAGCGCGCTGTCGGCCAACAACGGCAACACGCCGGGCACCGTCAGCGTCGAGCGCGACGTTCCCAAGACCGGGTTCTTCGGACGCCCGGAAGTCGACAAACATGAGGTCCAGGTCAACCAGGACGGCCGCTTCGGCCTGGTGGGCGGCCTGGTCGGCGGAGCCGTGGTGGGCGGTATCGCGGGCGTCGGAATCGGCGTCGCGATCAACGTCCTGCGGCGGACCATCTGAGGAGTGTGAGAGAAAATGGTAGTAACAGCAGCACCCCAACCGTATAACTTCAGCGCGCTGCGCAGCGCGGCTCCTCAGGCGCCTCCGGCCGAGACCAACGAGCCCACCGACAGCTTCGGTGGCCGCATGAAGAAAGAGATCGGCAAAGGCCTGATCAACGCCAGCAACGACTGGGATCTGGCCGTGGGCGGCGGCGTCGCCCTGGCGGTCGGCATCGCCAGCGTCAGCGCCGGCGTCCTGGGCGGCGCCCTGGTGGGCGCGGCTCTGGGCGGCGGCCTGGGCCCGATGGTGGCCGCGGCCACCAGTCACGGCGTGATGGGCTTCCTGGGCACGGCCTGGACGACCACCGCCATCGGCGCCAAAGTCGGCATGGTGATGGGCGGCGCCACCGGTCTGGTGGGCGGGTTCGCCCTGGGTCAGGGCCTGGGCGGCATCCCCGCCAAGGGCCTGCGCTGGACCGGCAAGAAACTGCTCGGCCAGGATCCGGATGCGGGTCAGAACCCGGGTCAGCCCAAGAAGCTCGTCCCGATGACCGGCGCGCTGCGCGTGGTCGGCACCGTGGTCGCCGGAATGGGCGCCCTCGCGGGTGGCGTCGGCGGTATGGCGATGGGCGGCGGCATCAGCGCCGCCGGTTCGGCCATCTCGGGCATCGTGGGCGGCAACTTCAGCCTGGCGGCCCTGGCCGCGACGGCCGGCACCGGCGCTCTGATCGGCGGCGGCATCATGCTCGTGGCGGGCGGCATCGGCGGCTACATGGCCGTGAAGGCCCTGCGCCAGGGCGTCACCGCTTCGGTGGACGCCGTGCACAACAGCGCCAAGTGGATGGAGCTCGACGAGAAGGAGAGCCGCCTGACGCAGAACCAGCAGCAGCTGGATCAGCTCGGAGCCTCTCTGGATACCGCGCGCGCCGATGCGCAGCAGAACCACCTCGACCGCACCAACGACCTGAATCGTCGCGAGGACGCCCTGAAGGATCAGAACGAGCGCATCGCCGACAAGAACGCCCGCGTGGACGAGCTGGTCGAGAAGCGCGCCCAGAACCTCTACGACACGACCAAACAGGGTCTGGTGACCCGCGAGGCCGGTCAGGACTCGCGTCAGCAGCACCTCGAGGCCGAGGACAAGCGCGTCAATCAGAAGCGCGCCGACATCGACACCTTCATCGACGCCCGCCAGAACAAGCTCTACAACGAGTTGGAGAGCAAGCTCGAGGGCCAGTACCAGACCCGCAAGGGCAACCTGGAGACTCGTGAGCGCGAGCTGGATCGCGCGCAGCAGAACATCCCCAACGTGGTGGCCGAGAAGGTCGAGAAGACCCTCACGCCGCTGCGTCAGGACCTGCAGCAGCGCCAGCAGAACGCCCGCAATATGGAGAACCAGGCTGACCGTCTCCGCCAGCAGGCGGTGATGGACATGTCCGCTATCCCCGGGATTCGCTCCCAGGCGAGCAGCGAGCGCTCGGCCGCCGACCGCGCCCAGCGCGAGGCCGACTCCATCCGCCCCGACGTGACTTCGCTGCAGGGCGAGGTGAACTCGAAGCGCTCCCAGGTGGAGTCGCGCAAGTTCTCCCTCCAGCGCCGCGAGGCCGCCGTCGAGGCCTGCGAGCGCGAGAAGCAGCACCACTAGTCCGGGGGTCCGGGGGGCAGCCATGCCCCCCGGAAGTCTTTCCCAGCTCCTCGGCTCGGGCCCGTCTACAGGAGGCCCCCCCGCCGTCTCGGGGCGACCGGATCGCGTGGGGTCCCCAGGCGAGGTCACGGCCCCCAGGTTGGCTCGAAGTCAGACCATACGCGGTGACGTAGCGCTCAGCATCGCGGGTCCGCATCCGCGGAGAGGCACGGTGTCCGGCCAGGGAAGGCGAGCCGTCAGGAAATCGCGCGGCCAACGCCGAATACTTCGCCCGATGGAGATCCTCCGACTGGGGTCGGTTCCCAACCTCTACTCCGCGCAGCGCCAGGCCTCAGGCCAGCCGGAAATGCTCCCGAGCGACCAGTTCGAGCCGTCCCAGGCTCAGGCCAGGGCCGGTCCGACGCCCACCGGGGGCCAGCCTCCGCTTCCTGGTGTGCCCGGCCCGATGGGGGCCATCGTCGAGCTGATCGGGAAGGGCTATTCCTTCCATCGCCTGGAGTGGGTCAACGGCTCGCAAAAGGTGACCGAGCAGCTCTCCGCCGAGCAGGTTGCCGAGCTTCCCGAGAAACCTCCGGGGGGCTTCCAGCCCCAGGGGATCGTCGTCAGCAAGCCCTCCGGTGGACCGGCCCGCCGCGAGCCTGCCCCCGGCAAGCTCAAGCTCTTCGACACGACCCCGATGGCGATCCAGCACATGGAAGTCAGCAGCCTGCAAGACATCGGCACCCTCAGCGCCCTCGAGAAGGGCCAGCTCGACAGTCCCCACGCCCAGACGCTCAAGCGCCTCCAGGACGCGGGTGTCGAGCTGATGGTGGCCGACGGCAGCTGGGAGCCCGGAGTGAACGAGTGGGGCCATGAGCGTCGCAGCCTCGACCTCATGGACTCTTTCGGCGGCGGTTTTCGCCAGGAGTTCCGTCCCCCGTCCCAGAGCGGGATCTACGGGGCGGAGCGCCGGCTGGCCCGGGGCTGGACCTCGGGCCTCTGGCTGCGCGGCCCCCAGGCCACCGAGCTGACCCGGCTGCCGAGCCTCGTGCACGCCGCCTTCTTCTATCTGGGCGAGCCTCACCCCGAGCTGGATCAAAATCCGCAGGCCCGCCAGCTCCGCGACCTGGGCCAACTCGGCGTGCAATTCATCGCTCGCAAGCTCACGCATTCCTTGGGCGGCAGGTTCGCTCAAACCGAGGCGCTCGATGCCCTCGGCGCCTTCAACGCGCTGCGCTCCAACGGACACGGACAATTCGACCTGGCGCTGGAGGGCGTGGGACTTACCAGCGTCGAGAGAGACGAACAGGGACTGCTGCAGGTCCCCGCGGCCTTCCTCGAGGTGGCCGCGCAACAGAGCACCTTTCCCGAGGCCGAGCGCCGCATCATGATCGAGGTGGCGTTGCTCCCGACCGGGGAGCAGCTCACGGAAAAGCTGGCCACTTATGCCCGCCTGGCCGAGCTCAACCCCAAGCAGGCGCTGAGCGACATGAAGCTGCTGGCCGGCACCGGCCAGCCCCCGAGGACGGAAGCGTTCCTGGCCTTGCGGGCCGATCAAAAGTTGCATCCTGAATGGATCGCCGGCGCGGTCCAGCACGAGGGCCATGCCGAGCTGGTGCCGCTGGGAAGGCTGGGCGGCAAGTCCTTTGCCGAGTCCCGGCAGGCAGACGCGGTGTTACGCGCCTCCGGAAAGCCTTACCCGGAGGCCCTGGCCGTCTACTCGGCACTCTACGAGAAGCTCCCCCAGGCGCCCCTGGAGCTCACGGCCACGCTGCTCGAGAAGGGCTATGCTGCCGACCTCTTCCTGCGC
This sequence comes from Vulcanimicrobiota bacterium, assembly GCA_039809865.1. Taxonomy (GTDB): domain Bacteria; phylum Vulcanimicrobiota; class Xenobia; order Xenobiales; family QWHO01; genus QWHO01. Next base: position 54,112 of record JBDHVW010000001.1, on the reverse strand, counting down.
GAGCGCGCCCTGTCGGGGGACAGCGCCCAGGCGCTGCTGTGCCTGCAGCCCGGCGGGCACCCCACCATGCCCGAGAAGCTCGAGGTGCGTGAGGAGGCGCTGCGGGCGCTCGAAGCCGAGCGACCGCAGAGCATGAAAAGCGAGGCACTCGAGGACTACCGCTTCTTGATGACGCTCCCTCAGCGCAACCTTCCCGAGGATGCCACCACGCTGGGTCAGCTCACCACCTGCCTGCGCGGCGCCGATCCCCAGGGCCTGATGAAACGGTACAAAGCCGGCGAGCTCGGTCGCTGCTCGAGTGAGGAGCTGCTCGACCGCGTCGAAACCGAGCTGTATTTGACGGGCGACCGCAAGCAGGCCGCCCAGAACGTCCAGCTCCCCCCGGCGCCGTACGAGCAGCGCAAGCTGCTGGCCGAACGGATGCAGCAGCTCGCCGGCGACGACAAAGACCTGGTGCAGGGTCCCGACGTCGGTGAGCGCCTGAGCGCTCTGGAGCGCCTTCGTGGCTGCGTGACCGATCCCGACGAATGCCGGAAAGCCTTCCGGGCGATTACCGAAGCTCATTCCGACGGGGCCTGGCAGGGTCGAACCCTGGACGAGACCCTCCAGAGCTTCCTGGGAGTCTATCTTACGCGCGACCTGCGCTCGGCGATCGGAGCGCTGAAGGATGGCCCCCGAGAGCTCGGCAACGTGGCCGGGGTGCAGGTCGCCAACGGCGCCCTGACGGTAGGCGGCGTGCGTCTCCGGACGCGTCTTTAACAACCATTCATTTTTCGGCAACAGGCCGGCAACAGTCGGTTACTCCATGTTCACAGTTTTAACATGTCGGTTACATAGCCATGCCAGATTGCTCTCCGGAGGGCACTTATGATGGGGCCAAGAGAGGACCGGCCCACGCACGGTCCATACGGAAGGAGAGCCCCCAGATGGATATGATCAAGAATCTCGCCGGGAGTGCATTCGGCGGAGGCGGCGGACTCGGTGACATCGGCGGAATGCTGCAGGGCCTGCTTGGCGGCGGCGGCCCCGGCGCCGGTGGTCCCGGCGGCCCTGGCGGACCGGGCGGACCGGGTGGACCGGGTGGACCGGGTGGACCGGGTCATCACCGCCACGGCAAAAAGCACCGAATGCGCCACATGATGCACAAGATGCAGCAGATGATGGCTCAGATGCAGGGAATGATGGCCGGCATGCAGGCCGGCAATCCGATGGCTGCCCAGGGACTCGGCCAGAACCCGCTGGGCATCGGCCAGAACCCGCTCGGGATCGGCCAGAATCCACTGGGGATGGGCGGCCCGCTGCAGTCCGCCAACTTGAGCCCCGGGTTCGGTGGCGTTCCGGGCTTCGGCGGCCCGCAGGGTGCCCAGAACCAGTTCGCGCTGGGCGCGGGCGTGGGCGCGGGGCTGGCGGCCGGGATGCAGGCCAACCAGGGCGTGAACAACGGCGCGGCCCAGTCCTTTGCGATGGGCGCCCAACTCGGCTCGCAGATGGCGAGTGGCCTCCAGGGCCCCGGCGCGGGCTTCGGGCCCCCGCCGCCCTTCGGCGGTCAGTTCGGTGGCGGACAGTTTGGCGGCGGCCAGTTCGGCCCCGGTGGCGGAATCGACCCCAGCGCCCTGGTCGCGCTGGCCAGCCTGGGCAACATCCGCGGCATGCTGGGTTAGCCAGCGTCCCGGTAAGGAAGGGGCCGTCACGGGCCCCTTTTGCTTTTCAGCGGAAAAGCCTGATGGTCGCTACCAGGGGAATTCGAGGCAGATCTGGTTTTTCAGCGCGTAGTCGAGCGCTTTGTCCACGAAAGCCTGGAACTTCTCCAGGTATTGTAGGGCCTCGTAAGCCCTCGGATAGGACTCGCTGCCCGTGAGCCAGGACACCAAAAGGGTAGGCGCGGCGAACCGATCCTTCGTGCCATCGGGATGGCGGTGGCTCATGGCCTTCACGACCCAGTCCACCTTGTGGGCGATCTTGGGGTCCAACGCGCTGCGGACGGCGATGCGGGTGAGCAGGTTGGCGAAGTGGGGGTCATTGCTGGACTTGGCGACATTGCGATACAGGTAGGCGATCGCGAAGCACATCAGGGCATTGCCGACCTCGTGGTCGCGCACGCGCACGGGACCGGTGCGCTCGAGCTGCTCTTTGAAAGCGCCGCCGCTACGCGGGGCATAGGCCAGGCTGTGAAGAAGCGCGAGCGTCGTCGGCAGGGCGTGGAGGTAGCTCTGGGGCTCGGGGCGCACGCGGCCCTGATAGCGCGCCAGAATGTCGCTGGCCTCGGGCAGCCGGAGGAGCCGCGACTCCATCTCGAGCCTCGATTTCTCCAGGTTGGAAAGGAAAGTGTCCATCGCCCGGGTCCCTTCGACGCCATTCCTGCCAAGCGTTAACTTCCATGAGAAGAACTGCGGGGGCCGCTCGGATTATTCTCCACCCTGGAATGCAAGTGTCTGCCGCTCAAACGCCCTCCCTGGCCGCGCCGAAGTTCGTGCGCAAGACGATCGAGTATGCCCAGGCGCGTCCGACGACCGGGGGTGACCTGGCCGGACCGTCGCCTGTCAGCGCCGCCATCGCTGGCGGCATCCAGGGCTACATCACGGGCGGACCCAGCGGCGCCGCCGCGGGCCTGATCGGAGGCTACGCGGGCGTGAAGCTGGGCGAGAAGACCGGCTCGTTCGGCGTGGCGCTGGGCGCGGGAGCGCTCATCGGCGCGGGCGTCGCCGTGGCCGCTACGGCTGGCCTGGCCGCGATGGGCGGCGCGATGATCCCGGCCCAGTTCCTGATCGGGCCGGCCGTGATGGGTGGTTTTACGGGCGCGGTGGGGGCGCTCTCCGGCAGTCGCCGGGCGGCCACGCGCGACAGCGTCTACGGTGGCATGATGATGGGCGGACTGGCCTACGTCGCCACCGGCAACCCCGCCATGGTCATCGCGGGCGCCGCGGGCGCGGGAGCTGCCGGCCGGGCCGTCACGCCAGCCGGACGCGCCGTGCTCGGCCTCGTGACGGGGGCTGCCACGGGCGCCGTAGCGGGATTCATGACCGGCAACATCGTGCCCTGCACCCTGATGGGAGCCGCCATCGGCAGCGCGGGCTCCCTCACCGGACCGGTGCTGCGCCAGGTGCAGCGCAACGCCACCGAAGACCTGACGATCGCCATCAACAAGAAGCTCGATCCCTGGCTCGAGAAACACCCGCTCTCCAAGCGAGGCAAGATCACCGCGGGAGCGGTCTCCGGGGCGCTGATGCTGGGCCCTATCGGCCTGGTGGCCGGGCTGCAGGGCGCGGGCGTGATGGCCGGCGTGGGCGCCGTGGTGGGCGCGGTCAGCACCTACCAGTTGCTCAAGAAGCGCGAGCGGGCTCAGGAGGCCGAAAAAGTGCTGCGGGAGTACATCCCGCTGGCCGCGGTCGCTAACGAGTATCTCCCCGACGTGGGGGAAAAGGAATAACGTCCCAATCGAGAACGGTGGCAGCATGAGTGAAGAGATCTCCACCGACCCGATCACCCCCGCCGAAGAAGTCACCACCGAAGAGGCTCCCCCGCCGCCCCCCGCGCCGGAAGGCCTGCTCCTCTCGGTGGCCACCACCCGTAACCTGAAAGGGCTTTGCAGCGAAGCGCGCCGCATCAAGAAGCTGATGGGCGCGCGCGCGATGGAGAACAAGCCCTCCAACGATCTGGAGGACGTCCTCGAGTCGATCTGCGAAAAGATCCTGTGGTGCCTGGAGACGGAAGCGGGACTTTAGGTCTTCTAAGACTCTACCGTCTACCCTCTACCGTCTCAGTTATGGCGGTATCCGCCGCCACCGCCACCGCGGTAGCGCTTGCGGCCACCGCGGTCCTTGCGCGGGCCGCCGCCGCCCTCCTGGCCGCCACCGCCGCCACCGCCCATATTGCCCGAGAGATAGCGTCCCTCGGCGAAGTCGGCCAGCTCCTGGACTTCTTCAGCGCTGATGGTCAGGAAGATTCCCCGGTGCATCACGCGTCCGACGACGCCGATGGGAGCCAGCACGTCGCGGCTCAGCATCATTCCGCGCTCCAGCACGAGGTGCGTGACGGCTTCGGTCTCGGGCTCGACGACGACGAAGCGCAGTTTGCCCACCTTCTCGCCGCTGGCGGTGTAAACGGCCGCGCCAACGTGCAGAGTGTGGTTTTGTATTTCGGTGGTAGTGCTCAAGACTAGGGAACTCCTCTAAATTTCAGTCGGCGTAGGTTACCCTCCAACGCTCTGAAGTCCTTCCGCGCGCTTCAGGAACACGGAGGAATCCGGCCCATCTCTCGGGAAACGCCCCCGGATAAACTGGTAGGAGCGGTTTCCACAACTTGAGTGGAGAAAAGCTAGGCACCCTTCGAGTCTCCGGTGTGCTGGACACCCTGCTGCGCGAGCTGTTGCAGCGGGGTGGCTCCGATTTGTTGATCGCGGCCGGCTATCCACCCGCGATGCGAATCCACGGCACGCTGGTCAAGACGAATCATCCGCCCTCGGATCCCGATGAGGTCGAGGGTATTCTGGCGTCCATCCTGAGCGAGTCCGAGCAAGAGTTCTTCCGGCAGCAGCAGGACATGGACTTTGCCTACCAGATCGAGATTTCGGGCCAGGGCGCGTTCCGATTCCGCGCCAACGCGTTCATCCAGCGCTTCGGTTGCTCGCTCGTGTTCCGCAGCATCCCGCGCGACATCCCGGCGATGTCGCAGCTGGGCTTGCCCGACGACCTGACCCGCCTGATGGATTTCCACCAGGGCCTGGTGATGGTGACCGGTCCAACCGGCTCGGGCAAGACCTCCACCGTGGCGGCGCTGGTCGATTATTGCAACCGGACGCGCCCGCAGAACATCATCACGCTGGAAGACCCGATCGAGTTCGTCCATCCGATCAAGAAGTCGCTGGTCGTGCAGCGCCAGGTCGGTCTGCACGTGGACAGCTACAACAACGCCCTGCGCGCCGCGCTGCGCGAAGACCCCGACGTGATCGTGGTGGGCGAGTTGCGCGACCTGGAGACGATCTCGCTCTGTATTACGGCCGCCGAGACGGGCCACCTCGTGGTCGCCACCATGAACACGATGTCCGGCGCGCAGACCGTGAACCGCATCATCAATGCTTTCCCGCCGCGTCAGCAGGCGCAGGTGCGCATCATGCTCTCCGAGTCGCTGCGCGGGGTGATCTCGCAGCAACTCCTGGCCCGCGCCGACGGGCGCGGGCGTGTGGCCGCCGTGGAGATCCTGATCACAACGGGCGCCACCTCCAACCTGATCCGCGAGAACAAGATGCACCAGGTGGCTTCCATCATGCAGACCGGCTCGCGCAAAGGCATGCGCTCGATGGACCACAGCCTGCTCGAGCTCGTGCAGAACCGCATGGTCAAGGTGCAAGACGCCATCGACCGGGCCCACGACCGCGCCAGCTTCATGCAGGCCGCCGCCGAGTTCACCGGAGGAGGGGTATGAGCGAGGCTCGCGAGGTCATCAACCGCTACCTGACCATGGTGGTGGATCGCAAAGGCTCCGACCTTCATATCCAGACGGGCGCGCCCCCGGCCATCCGGGCCCTGGGCGAGATTCAGTTCCTGGGCGAGCCGCCGCTCTCCAACGAGCGGGCCGAGTCGATGCTCATGGCTCTGCTCGACGAGGGCAAGTACGAAGAGCTGTTCAGCTCGGGCAACGTCGACTTCGCCTACGAGCTTCCCGGTATCGCGCGTTTCCGTTGCAACCTGCTGCTGCAGCACTATGGCTATGGCGGCGTGTTCCGCGTGATTCCCAGCAAGATTCCCACCATGGCCGAGCTGGGACTGCCCCCCATTCTCGAGGAGATCTGTTTCTTCAACAAGGGTCTGGTGGTGGTCACGGGTCCCACCGGGTCGGGTAAATCCACGACTCTGGCGGCCATGATCAACCACATCAACCACAGCCGCTCGGTGCACATCATCACGGTCGAGGACCCGATCGAGTATGCCCACCCCTCGGCGGTGGCCATGATCCAGCAGCGCGAGGTCCATCGCCACGCGCGCTCCTTCTCCGAGGCCGTGAAGGCGGCCGTGCGCGAGTCACCCGACATCGTGCTGGTGGGCGAGATGCGCGACCTGGATACCATTTCGCAGGCTCTCTCGGCGGCCGAGACGGGCCACCTGGTGTTCGGCACGCTGCACACCAACTCGGCCTCCAAGACGGTGGACCGCATCATCGACGTGTTCCCGTCCGACCAGCAAGACCAGATCCGGTCGATGTTGGCCGGCTCGCTCAAGGCCGTGGTGGCCCAGCAGCTGGTGCGCACCGGCGACGGCCGCGGCCGTATCGCGGTGCAGGAGATCATGACCGTGAACGTCGGCCTGGCGGGTCTCATCCGCGAGGGCAAAACCACGCAGATCCCGTCCTTCATTACCATGGGCGCCAAAGAGGGCATGCAGAGCATGGACCAGCACCTCATCCGGCTCGCCAAAGAGAACAAGATCAGCGCCGCGACCGCCTTCGAGCGGTGTCACGACAAGACCGTGCTGACGCGGGCCGGCCTCAAGCCGCCCGAGGGCATGGAAGAGTAGTTAACCGTTTCGCGCCCTGAATCGTAACAATCGCCCGTTCGAGTTCTCCGCCAGTTCACTCGGTCTCGGTATGCTCGGAGTATGCGAGAACATCACCGACGGGCGCTGGCCTACCTCTTCCAACAGGTCGACGAGTGGGCTTACGCATGCGAGGAAGCGGGCCGCCCCGTGGACCGTGCTCTGGCCTTTGCCGGCGAATCGATGCACTACGCCCTGCGGGTCGACCCCGACGGCGAGGACCCCGATCTCATGCTGATGTTCGACGCTGCCGCGCGTTACGTGGCGACTTACCGAGAGGTGGTGCAGGCAGCATGAACACGGACCGTCAAGCGACTCTGGCCGAGCTTCGGACCTTCCTCAAGGAAGAGCTGAGCAACCCCACACCCTTGCCGGCCACGCTCCAGGCCGCCAGCCTGCTGAACTGGGAGCAGTGCCGGATGGCCCTGGGGGTTTAGGCGCCTCGGCCTCCTGCGCTTAACCGGCCAACCGGTCAGCGGGTGGTGTAGCCGTAGGCGGCGCAGATGGCCGTGCTGGCGATAGCGCCGGGCCATCCGAAGATCAGGGCGGGAATGGTCATGACGGCGGCCGCCGTGGCCGTGAACGGCACCATGATGTCGCGGTCGCGATTCTGGGCATACATCGCCAGCGCTGAGAGACCCACGCCGATGGCGGCGCCAGGCAGCCCCCATTGGGCCGCGGCCAGAGCCGGGCCGGCCGCAAAGGCGGTCACGCCGACCATGTTCTTGAGCGTATCCATGAGGGTCGGCCCCTCATATTGGTCCTGCGCCGGAGCTGCTGGCGGCTGCTCGGGAGCGGGCGCCTGAGCGCGGGTGGGCGTGGTGGGCGTGGTGGGCGTGGTGGCGTGGTAGGTCGCGGCTTGGACGTTCATGCCTGAAGAGTAGCTTCAGCGCATGAAACGGGCCTGAAATCAGACCTTCCCGCGGCCTCGGGGATGCTTGCGGCGTGGCCTGGTGGGGCGCGGCGGCGGGAACGGGGTCAGCTTGACCTCGGTCATGGGAGACGATCGAGGTCGCCTGGGCTTTTCGAGACGCTCCATCAAGCGGGGAAATGAATATTTGGGAATCAGCCGGGTGACGCGCGCACCCGGCCGGGGGAGGCGTCTCAGACGACTGCGAACCATCGGCTCGGCCGCCACCGAATGCAAAAACTCTCGCGCGTCTGTGCTCCAGAGGTCACCGAAGAGCTCCCAGTAGTCGGCGCATTTCTTGACCGGCCGGGCATCGCGGGCAAGGGCTCGCAGGATGGGCAGGAGAGCCTTCTTTCGAGCACCCTGTTGAAAGCGGGCGGCCGCCTCGTTGTAAAAGCGCACGGCGCCTCTGGAGGGCAACCGCTGATACTGCTCGATGGCTTCTTCCAGGCGCCCCGCGCGATGCAGGGCGAGGGCCAGGGCCAGGCGAGCCTCTTCCGAGTCGCAGCGGGCCAGACGTTCCTCGAGAACCGCGACGGCCTCGTCATAGCGTGCTCGGCTCGCCAGGAGCTCTGCCAGCAGGTCGAGCGTGGCCAAAAAGTCCTTCGGGGCGTCCTCGCCGGGATCAAAGCGCCGCTTCGGAAGCCTGGCCCGGGCGCGCTGGCGAATCTTCTCGAGCAGGCGCTCGGCACTGTCGAACCGACCCTGCTCGAGGAGCGCTCGTGCTCGGTCCAGGCGTGCGTCCAGCGGCTTGTCCAGCTTGTCGCGCAGGGCCACCCCGAGCGCCCGGAGCTCCCGGTAGGCTTGTTGCAGCACGGCGGGGTCGTCGTAGGAGGCGTTCAGAGCCTCGGCCAGGCTCCGGGTGGCCCGAAGAAGCCGCGGCTCCTTCTCCGGGGCGGCCTTTGCCGTTGCGAGGATATGCTCCGCCTGTTGGCGCAGGCGCTCCCAATCGGCCGGCACCTCGGGGCAACGCCGCCCAATCTCGTCTTGAAAAGCGCTCCAATCCTCGACCCGTCGCCGCAAGCTCGCCACATCCGCAAAAACATGAATGCGGCGCTGCTGCAAATGGCCATCTCCGTCGCGCTGCGAGTGCAGAAGCAAAACCCGGGCACCCCTCTGGATCAGGAACATCTACCTGAAAATCTCCGTAATGTCGTTTTTCAAAAACAACATTACACTTTTCCTCCTGGGTGTCACGGAGTGAGGGGTTCCTATCGTCAGGAAGGTGAAAGGCCTATCATCTCGCGCTGCTCTGGGGTGAGGCGGTCCCGAGTGGTAAGCTGCATCCAAAGCGGAATGTCCGCGCTGGCCCCCTGCGAGACAAGATAGCGAGCAACCTCCCACTGTCCTTTCGAACAGGCAACCTCGAGCGCGGTACTGCCGATGTTCAGATCGTCGTGAGCGTCTATCGCGGCGCCGGCGTCCAGGAGGAGTCTGACGTTGTCGAGTCGACCGGATGCCGCCGCTGATGCCAGCGGAGTCCAGCATAAACACGAATCCTCGAAATGGTCGAGGCAATCAGAAGCTCCCGGTGCGGTCAAAAGGAGCCTGAGCCGCTCGGATGTTTCGTCATCGGCAGCCAGGTGTAGAGCGCTCCCCCACTTGGGGTCAGGAACGACCCGGGCCCCTGAGGCCACGAGCAACCGGGTGACCTCGAAACCGCCCCAACCGAGAGCAGGGCAGCCATCCGTTGCCAACAGGTTTGGATCGGCGCCGGCTCGGAGTAACACACCGACCAGTTCGGGATCGTCGGAGTGCACGGCCCACGCCAGGAGTGGCAACCCCTCTATCACGACGTTGGGATGGTCTAACGATGCGAGCGCAAGCTCGCGGATGACACGATAGTCATCCTCCCAGCTCAAAGCTCGACGTGCAGCACGCCTACGTCGCTCAGGGCCTGGAGCAAAACAGTCTTGCTGAGGTCGCGGGGCATCTCGACGACCACGCGCAGGATGAGGTGGGCTTCGTCGTGGATCATCTCCAGGTTGCGCAGGGTGATACCCAGCAGCTCCAGGACGCCCTGGACCTTGGCGAGCTGGCCGGCGCCCTGGTCCATCGTCAGCTCGAAGGTGGTGAAGTCGCGGTCGCCCAGGCGCGACTCGATGCGCTTCAACGTGACCAGCGAGACCAGCGTGATGATGGTGGACAACACCGCGCCCTGGTAGAAGCCCGCCCCGGCAGCCATGCCGATGCCGGCGCAGACCCAGAGCGTGGCGGCGGTGGTCAGGCCGCGCACGGTGGCGCCGTGCTTCATGATGGTGCCGGCGCCCAGAAAGCCGATGCCGCTGACGATCTGCGCGGCCACGCGGGCCGGATCGTTGACCGGACCGATACCCTGGAACGCAAAGAGCGAGATCAGCGTGAACAGGGCCGAGCCAACCGAGACCAGCACGTGCGTGCGCAGGCCCGCGGCCCGATTGAGCCGCTCGCGCTCGATGCCGATCAGACCGCCCAGGAAGGCGGCCAGAGACAGACGTGCGAGTTGCTCGAGATCGAGACCCATGGTCAAAAGAAATTCCATGGCGAGGCTCGCGTTTCCTATGAATACACGAGGATCCGCGCGCCCACGAAAAGAAGCGCCAGACATGGAGTTCGACTGGAATCTGCCCGACAGCGCGCTGCTGCAACTGAACCAGCAGGTCCAACTGCAAGACGAGACGCTGCGCGACGGGCTGCAACGGCCCTCCGCCTTCGACCCGCCAATCGAAGCCAAGCTGGAGATCCTCCACCTGATGGAGGCGCTGGGTATCCACGGAGCCGACGTGGGCCTCCCCGGCGCCGGACCTCGCGCCGTGGCCGACGTCACCGCCATCGTCAACGAGATCGTCAAGCACAACCTCAAACTCAAGCCGAGCTGCGCGGGCCGCACGCTCAAAGTCGACATCCAACCCATCGTCGACATCGCCCAGAAAACGGGCAAGGTGCTCGAGGCCGACCTCTTCATCGGGTCCTCCCCGGTGCGCCAGTATGCCGAGGACTGGACGCTCGAGAAGATGCTCAAGGTCACCGAGGAAGCGGTGGTCTACGCCGTGGAGCAGGGCCTCGAGGTCATGTACGTGACCGAAGACACCATTCGCTCGCACCCCGAGACGCTTCGTCAGCTCTACACCACGGCCATCGAGTGCGGGGCCATCCGCATTTGCCTGTGCGACACGGTGGGCCACGCCACTCCCGATGGCGTCAAGGCGCTGGTAAGGTTCATGCGCACAGTCGTGAAGGATACGGGCAAAAGCGTGAAGATCGACTGGCACGGCCACCGCGACCGCGGACTGGGCCTCGCCAACACGCTGGCGGCGGTCGAGGCGGGCGTGGACCGCGTCCACGGGACCGCGCTCGGTATCGGGGAGCGCGTGGGCAACACCCCCATGGAGCACATCCTGGTCAATCTCAAGCTGCTGAAAGTGCTCGACAACGACCTGAGCCGGCTCCAGGACTACGTGGATACGGTGAGCCGCCACTGCAAAGTTCCGCTGCCGCACAGCTGGCCGGCGCTGGGGCGCGATTCGTTCCGCACCACCTCGCCCCGCAGCGCCGAGCGCCTGGTCGAGCTTTACGAGCTGGGCGAGCGCCAGCTTTTCGAGAGCGCCTTCAGCTCGGTGCAGGGCGCGCTGTTGGGCAAGCAACCGCAGTTCGCGGTCGGTCCGCGCTCGGGCGCGATCAATGCCCGGGGCTGGCTGCTGCAGAACGAGTCCAACCTCAGCCCCGAGGAGCTGCTGGCCCAGGCCCGCGAGAAACGGTGCGTGCTGTGACCGAAGAGGAGCTCATCCACGACTGGAATCGGTTTGACGGGCCCGCGGCCATCCACGCGCCCGAGGTGGTCGACCTGACCATGGTCGAGGCGGCCCACGCGCCGGCCAGCCGCCACCCCGCTCTGAGCGAGCGCCTGCGCCTGCTGCACCGGCTCGACGAGCTGGGCGTGGACTTGCTCTGCGTCGGCGGCACCGGGGCCGACTGGCCCGAGACTCTAGCGCTCCTGTCCGAAATCTGCGAATCGCGCATGAAGGCCCGCCCCGCGGTCTTTTGCCAGCCCGACCGGCCGGCGCTCGAGCGGCTGGCGGAGACCAGCGAGACGCTCGGCACCGCCATTCACGTCTTCCTGAATCCGGGCTTCTCGCCGCTGCAAGACTGGAAGGGCGACGCCTGGGTCGCGCAGGCCCGCGAGACGATGCTCGAGTCGGTCATGTTCGCGGCCGGACTGGGATTGAACGTTACGCTCAACGTCCCGGACGCAGCCCGCGCGCATCCCACCTGGCTGGTGCAGACCCTCGGGCCCGCGCTGGACAATGGCGCCGAGCGCGTCTGCCTGATCGACACCACCGGCAGCGCCACCCCCGCCGGCACCGGGCAACTGGTGCGTTTCACCCGGGAGCTGTTCGCCCGCAAAGGCCTGACGCCGCGCCTGGACTGGTTCGGCTACAACGACCGCGGACTGAGCCTGGCCAACGCCCTCACCGCCCACGAATGCGGCGTGCAGCGGGTGCACGCGAGCATCCTCGGGCTTTCCGAGCGCAGCGGGTGCATTCCGCTGGAGCTGTTGCTGATCAACCTGCGCCTCCTGGGCGCCCTCGACCGCAACATGGAGGCTCTCGCGGGCGTCTGCGCGCGCGTGGCCGAAACCTACCAGGTCGAGGTCCTGCACAATTACCCCGTGCTGGGTAAGGACGCTTTCCGCACCGGCACCGGCGTGCACGCCGCCGCCATCATCAAAGCCGAGCGCAAGGGCCTCACCTGGCTGGCCGACCTGATCTACTCGGGCGTCCCCGCCGCGATGTTCGGCTTCGAGCAACTCATCGAGGTCGGCCCGATGGCCGGCGAGTCCAACGTCCTGCACTGGCTGGCCAGAAATGGCCTGGAAGCCACCCCCGAGCGCGTCCAGGCCATCTTGCAGGCGGCCAAACAGGCCGATCACGTGCTTTCGCCCGAGGAGATTCGGGCTGCCCTGGGCGAGGAAGCGACGCTTTAGATCAAGCCTCACTCCGAGGATATCATCAAGCTTTCCTCTGGACGTGTATCCTGACGAAGTTAGAAAAGATCACGCGACGAGGCCCCCGCCAAGTTTTCTTCAATACGCTGAGGTTGCTCCAGGGGCCAACGTCGCTACATGTTGCGTCGGTACTGCCCGCCCACCTCGTACAACGCGCTCGAGATCTGGCCCAGGGTGCAGGACTTGGTAGCCTCCATCAGGCTCGCGAAAAGGTTCTCGCCCTCGAGGGCGGCGCGCTGCACGTCGGCCAGGCGGCCGCTGGCCTCGGCGGAGTGAGCCTTCCAGAACGCATCCCGGGCGGCGATGGCGTAGTCTTTCTCCACGACGGTGGCGCGAATGACCTCGGCCGGAATGATGGTCGGCGAGCCCGCCGGGTCCAGGAACGTGTTGACGCCAATGATCGGCAACCGGCCGTCGTGCTTCAAAGTCTCGTAGTGCAGGGACTCTTCCTGGATCTTGGACCGCTGGTACATCCGCTCCATCGCGCCCAGCACGCCGCCCCGCTCGGAGAGCGAGCGGAACTCGGCCAGCACGGCCTGCTCGACCAGATCGGTCAGCTCCTCGACGATGAACGAGCCCTGCAGGGGGTTCTCGTTCTTGGCCAGGCCAAACTCCTTGTTGATGATGAGCTGAATGGCCAGGGCGCGGCGCACGCTCTCCTCGGTGGGAGTGGTGATGGCCTCGTCGTAGGCGTTGGTGTGCAGCGAGTTGCAGTTGTCCTGCAGCGCCAGCAGAGCCTGCAGCGTGGTGCGGATATCGTTGAAGGCGATCTCCTGGGCATGCAGGGAGCGACCCGAGGTCTGGATGTGATACTTGAGCTTCTGGGAGCGCTCGTTGCCCCCATACTTGTCCCGGATGGTGCGGGCCCAGATGCGGCGCGCCACGCGGCCGATCACGGTATACTCCGGGTCCATGCCGTTCGAGAAGAAGAAGGACAGGTTGGGCGCAAACTGGTCGATCAGCATGCCCCGCGAGAGGTAGTATTCCACGAACGTAAAGCCGTTGGCCAGCGTGAAAGCGAGCTGAGTGATCGGATTGGCGCCCGCCTCGGCGATGTGGTAGCCCGAGATGGAGACCGAATAGAAGTTGCGCACCCCGTGCTGGATGAAGTACTGCTGGATGTCCCCCATCAGGCGCAGCGCGAAGTCGGTGCTGAAGATGCAGGTGTTCTGGGCCTGGTCTTCCTTGAGGATGTCCGCCTGCACGGTGCCGCGCACGGCCGACAGCGTGGCGGCCTTGATGCGGGCGTAGTCCTCGGCGGGCAGCACCTCGTCGCCCGAGACGCCCAGCAGCATGAGGCCGAGCCCGTCGTTGCCCTCGGGCAACTCGCCCTGGTAGGTGGGGCGGGCCACCCCGCGCCGGGCGAAAATTTCCGCGAGTCGAGACTCCACCACGCCCTCGAGACCCTCGGCCCGGATGAACTTCTCGCAGGCCTGGTCGACCGCGGCGTTGAGAAAGAACGCCAGGATCATCGGCGCCGGGCCGTTGATGGTCATCGAGACCGACGTGCGCGGATCGCACAGGTCGAAGCCCGAGTAGAGCTTCTTGGCGTCGTCCAGGTTGGCCACCGAAACGCCCGAGTTGCCCACTTTGCCGTAGATGTCGGGGCGGGCGTCCGGGTCCTCGCCGTAGAGGGTGACCGAGTCGAAAGCCGTGGAGAGGCGGGCCGCCGGGAGCCCGCGCGACAGGAAGTGGAAGCGCCGGTTGGTGCGCTCCGGGCCTCCCTCGCCCGCGAACATGCGCGCCGGATCCTCGTTCTCGCGCTTGAGCGGGAAAACGCCCGCCGTGAAGGGGAACTGCCCGGGAGGCGCCTCGCGCATCAGCCACGTCAGGAGATCTCCCCAGTCCTCGTAGCGGGGCAGGGCCACCTTGGGCACGCGCAGGTGGCTCAAAGTCTCGCTGGTGAGGTCGAGCTCGACCACCTTGCCGCGCACTTCGAAGTGGTATTTCGCGGCCGCGTAGCGGCGGCGCGTGGCGGGCCATTCCTCGAGCAGCTTGCGGCAGGCGGGGTCCAGGCGGCTCTCCAGGTCCCGGTAGAGGCGCTCGAGCTCGCTCAGATACTCCGGCTCGCCCTGAATCGACTCGGTGACGTGCACCGTATCCGAGGGCCCGGTGGGCTCGACGATCTCGAGCCGCTTCTTGCCCACGTTGGCCCGAATGGCCTCGAGGGTGCCGCGCAGCTGGTACATCCGCCGGGCGATCTGCGCCTGCGCGGCCACGCGCGCGTCGTATTCCTCGCAGGTCTCCACGATCTCGGCCAGGTAGCGGCTGCGCTCGGGCGGGATGACCCAGTTCTTCTCGCTCGCTCCCTCTTCCACGACCGTCGTGGGCGCGAAACCCAGCTTCTCCACCACGGCGCGATAGAGCCGATTCATGCCCGGGTCGTTGAACTGCGAGGCGATCGAGCCGTAGACCGGCACCTCCTCGTCGGCGAGGGTGAAGGCGTTGTGGTTGCGCTTCCACTGCTTGCGCACGTCGCGCAGGGCGTCCAGCGAGCCGCGCTTGTCGAACTTGTTGATGGCCACCAGGTCGGCGAAATCGAGCATGTCGATCTTCTCGAGCTGAGTGGCGGCGCCGTATTCGGCCGTCATCACATAGAGGGAGAGATCGGCGAACTCGGTGATCTCGGTGTCGGACTGCCCGATTCCCGACGTCTCCAGCACGATCAGGTCGTAACCGGCCGCCTGGCAGATGCGCAGGGAATCTCCCACGTGGCGGCTCAGGGCCAGGTTGGACTGGCGCGTGGCCAGGGAGCGCATGAAAACGCGCGGACTGTCGATCGCGTTCATCCGGATGCGATCGCCCAGCAGCGCCCCGCCCGACTTGCGCTTGGAAGGGTCCACCGAGATCACGGCCAGCTTTTGCGTGGGGAAATCGCGCAGGAAACGGCGCACGAACTCGTCCACCAGGCTCGACTTGCCGGCGCCGCCAGGACCCGTGATGCCGAGCACGGGCACTTTGCGGGCGGGCAGTGCGGCGCGCAGCCTGTCGCCCACCTCGGGATGATTCTCGGCCACGGTGATCAGCGCCGCCACGTCGAGCTTTGCGAGATAGGGCGCGAAGTCGGCCGAGCGCTTCTCGAAGTCGCACTGCCCGAGCAGGTCGTCGATCATTCCCTGCAGCCCCATCGTGCGGCCGTCGTCGGGGGAGTAGATGCGGGTCACCCCGTAGGCGTGCAGCTCCTCGATCTCGGTGGGCAGAATGGTGCCGCCGCCTCCCCCGAACACCTTGATGTCCGAGCCGGCCTGGCGCAGCAGGTCCACCATGTATTTGAAGAACTCGACATGTCCGCCCTGGTAGGACGTGATCGCGATCCCCTGCACGTCCTCTTGCAGGGCGCAGTTGACGATCTCGGAGACCGAGCGGTTGTGGCCCAGGTGGATGACTTCGGCTCCGGAGGACTGCATGATGCGCCGCATGATGTTGATCGCCGCATCGTGGCCATCGAAGAGGGACGCGGCGCAGACGATGCGCACCGGATTCTTGAGCTTGAGTGGTAGCGGTCCCATGCCCACAACTTCCCCGCCGGGGAAAGCCTTGCCTTCTACCCCAGCAGCCTGTGCATCTTGTCCGCTGTCTGGTGCGCCCGCTTCAGCGGCTCCGGCAGTCGCGTCTGGCTGACCGACAGCACGACCTCGAGCGCGCTCTCCAGGTCGCACAGGTGTCCCGGGGAGACGAAGACCGGCCGCGTCCGCTCGCGGGTGCGCAGGGCCGCACCCACCACGCTGCCCTCCAGCGTAATCGGCGTCCAGGAGCCGCGCTCGGGGGCCGGCTCGGCCCAGTCGAACTTGCCGGGAGATTTGGTGACCCCGATGGTGGGCAGCTCGTAGGCCAGCCCCAGCATCGAGGCCAGCCCGCAGCGACGCGGATGCAGAATGCCATTGGCGTCCACCAGCAGCACGTCGGGAGCGGGAAAGAGCTTGGCCAGCACCTTGAGCGAGATCGGGCCCTCGCGCAGGACGAAGTAGTCAGGGATGTAGCCGTTCTCCACGGGGTCCCAGATGGAGTAGCTGCCCTCGATGGCCATGTCCTCGCGCTTCATCACGACCACGGCGGCCCAGGCCTTCTCGGTGCCGTAGTAGACATCCAGGCCGCCGACCATGCGGACGTCGCGGAGCGGCTCGAGGCGGACGCGTGTCGCCCACTCCCGCTGCCAATGGGCGATGGCCTGCGGCTCGGAGGGGAGCTCGAAGGCCAGCGCGGGCTTCAGGGTTGCACCTGGGTCGAGAACCGTCCCGCGTAGGTCGCCTCGCCCAGGGTCTGGGCGAAGATGAACTGCGCCAGGCGCGTGCCCGGGTGCAGCGCCAGCGGCACCGAGGAGACGTTGGAGATCTCCAGCACCTGACGATTGTTGATACCGGGCTGCATGAAGCCGGCCGTGATGTGGACCATCAGCCCCAGGCGCGCGAACCGGCTGCGACCCTCCAGCCAGCCGCAGAGGTAGGGCGCCAGCTTGATGCGCTCGCGAGTGATCGCCAGCACCGTCTCCTGGGGCATCAGCACGAAGTAGTCCTTGACCGTGACCAGCTCGGTGATCTGCTCGAAGTCGGAGTCGTTGGTGACGTGGTAGATCGTGTGGAGCTTCTTGAAGATGCGAAACTGGTCGGCCAGGTGGAGGTCGACGGACCCGGGGCCCACCAGGGCCGGGTCGAACGGATCGATCTCGATGCCGCCTTTCTCGATCTCTTTGAGAATCTCGTCGCGAGTCAGAACGGACATGCGCTCAGGCGTTCACCTTTCGAAGCAAGGGCTGCATTCCCACCGCCAGCTGGATGGGGTTGCGCGTCTGGATCAGCACCGAGCCGGGCCCTTCGAAGACGGCCACCAGGGTCTCCTGGGTGACCATCGAGACCAGCGCCGACTTGGCCGCTTTCTCGAGCTTGTACTTGGTGTGAGCTTCGAAGGCCAGCACGTGCCCGGTATCCAGGCAGAGGCTCTCGCCGGCCTGCAGGGTGAGGCTGTGACAGCCGCCATAAGAGCCCAGCATCAGCATTCCCGTACCGCTGATGCCGATCAGGAACAGGTCGGGCGCGCTGAAGAAGGTGGAGGCGTTGGAGACCTCGGTATCCAGCGTCAGCTCGGGAGAGCACGCCAGGAAGGCCTGCGAGGACACGTGGAACGTGCGGTTCTCCAGCGTCAGCACCTCAATGGAGCCCGGCAGCATGGGGGCCAGGATGACCTTTCCGCCCCCGTTGCGCGGCGTGTAGAGGTTGGAGAACTGGGTGCGGCGCGTCTTCTTGCCAGCCTCCTGGATCATCTGCACCACCCCTTCGGAGGTGTCGGCATGCAGCTCGACATTGGGCGACATCGCCACCAGCGCCCCCTGCTCGGCGCGCACCGTCTGCCCCTCGGTGAGGTAGAGGTGGGCGACCGCGTGCGCCGGTCCGTCCGAGATCTGGTGGGTGATGGCCATGTGAGGCTCCCTCCTTGATGGTGGTGGCCGCGGCTTTCGTGAAACAGGGGACGGCCCCCTGCGCTCGAAGCCCTCCAGGGCTTGAAATCCGGTCTCAGGACACTCCTCCGCTACCAATGGAAATACCGCGCGCTGGTCATCCCCGGGCTGTTGCTGCTGCTATGCTCGGATGCGGGCCAACTGGCCGGTCCCCAGATCGTGGCCTGGGCCATCGACGGAATGTCGGCCAAACCTTACAGTCAGGCTTTCGTCGACAAAATGGCCCTGGCACTGCTGGGGGTGGCCGCGGTCATCTTCGGGGCGCGCTTCCTCTGGCGCCATTTCATGTTCAGCGCCGCCCGCCAGGCCGAGGTCGAGATCCGCAACAAGCTGCTCGAGCAAGTGCTGCGCCTGCCCTCGAGCTACTTCACCCACACCCGGACGGGTGAGATCATGGCGCTGGCCACCAACGACCTCGTGTCCGTCCGCACGGCTCTGGCGATGGGCATCGTGGCCGGCTTCGACTCGAGCGTGCTGGCCGCGGCCACCCTGGTGATCATGGCGGTGATGGACTGGCGCCTGACGCTCTGGACGGTGCTTCCCTTCCCTCTGCTCGCCATCGTGATGGCGGTGAGCCTCAGTCTCAGCTACAAACGCTGGGACAACGTGCAGAAATCGATCGAGCAGCTCACCGAGAAGGTGCGCGAGAGCCTGGCGGGCATGCGCGTGCTCAAGGCCTACGTCCAGGAGCGGGGCGACCGCGCCGACTTCGAAGTGGGCAGCGAGGCCAATTATAGGGCCGTGATGTCCTACGTCCGCGTGGATTCGATCTATCAGCCCTCGATCGTGGTCCTGGCGGGCGCGAGCGTGGCCATCCTGCTGTTCGTGGGGGGCTCGGACGTAGTCTCCGGCAAGCTCAGTCTGGGCAGCTTCAACGCTTTCATCGCCTACCTCGGCATGCTGACCTGGCCGATGATCGCCGCGGGCTGGATGATCTCGCTGGTGCAGCGAGGGGCGGTCTCGATGGGCCGCATCCAGGCGATGCTCGACCTCCCTCCCGAGCAGCGCACCGGCCTGGAGGTCACGCTGGGCGGAGCCCTGGAGGCGCGCTCCCTCACCTTCACCTACCCCGACGCGCCGCGCCCGGCGCTGCAAGACTTCTCGTTCAAGCTCGAGCCCGGCGGCAGCCTGGGCATCGTGGGTGAGGTGGGCAGCGGCAAGTCGACCCTGGCGCTGTTGCTCGGCCGCATCTACGATCCCCCACCGGGCACCCTCTTTCTCGACGGCCACGACGTGCGCGACCTCTCCCTCAAGAGCCTGCGCGAGGCCATCTCGTGGGTGCCCCAGGAGGCGTTTCTCTTCAGCGAGACCATCGAGGAGAACCTGCGCCTGGGCAACACGTCGGCTTCCGCCGACGAGGTGCGGAGGATGGCCGCCATCGCGGCTCTGGAAGGCGAGATCCTGGAGTTTCCCACGGGTTACGAGACCATGCTGGGCGAGCGCGGCATCACCCTCTCCGGCGGTCAGAAGCAGCGCCTGTGCCTGGCCCGCGCGCTGCTCAAATCGGCCCCGGTCATCGTGCTGGACGACACGCTCTCGGCCGTAGACTCCGAGTCGGAGCGGGCCATCCTGGGTGAGCTGCGCGGGGCGCTCAAGGGTCGCACGGCGGTGGTCATCTCGCACCGCGCCTCCAGCGTGCGCGACCTCGACTGGATCGTCGTGCTGGAGGAGGGCCGGGTGGTGCAGCAGGGGCGCCACGCGGACCTGATGGCGCAGTCCGGCTATTACCGCGACATGGTCGAGCTGCAGGAGATGGAAGAGTGAAGGAGCGCGAGGAAGAGGAACGGCTGGGCGCCTTCCAGCTGGTGCGCCACGTGGCGCGCATCCTGGGCTTCGTGGGCGATATGCGACCGGTGCTCGGGCTGGCGGTGCTTGGCTCGCTGATCTACGCCGCCTTCGAGCTGACGCTGCCTCAGGTCGTCAAGCACGCGGTGGACACCTACCTGGTGCCGGGCCACCAGGTGAAGGTCGGCGAGGCGGTCACGGGAATGCGCGAGCTGGCCGGGACCTACATGGCGCTGCTGGTGGGCATGCTGGCGCTGAGCTACGGCAAGTCGATGGCGCTGAACCACGTGGGACAGCGGGTGGTGCAGCGAATCCGCTCGCGCAGCTGGGAGCACCTCCACCGCCTGCCGGTGCGCTACTTCGACCAGAACCCGGTGGGCCGTCTGGTCACCCGCATGTCCAACGACAGCAACTCCCTGAGCGACCTCTTCACCAACGTGCTGGCCTCGGGTTTCGAGGATTTGCTGCGCGTCGTGGGCGTGGTCATCATCATGGCCGGAATGGAGCCGATGCTCTCGCTCTGGGTGCTGGCGGTGCTGATTCCGCTGGCGCTGATGACCTGGTGGTTCAAGGTCACGTCTTCCGAGATGCACCGCACGATTCGCTTGCTGCTGGCGCGGGTCAACGCGTTTCTCCAGGAGAACGTGCAGGGCATCAGCGTGGTGAAGTCGTTCGTGGCCGAGAAGCCCATGCAGGACAAGTTCGAGCGGCTCAACGACGACTTCTACAAAGCCGAGATGTCGCTGATCTACCTGAACGCGGTGTTCCGCCCGGCCATCTCGGCGGGGTCCACCATCTCGATGGCGCTGGTGATCTACTTCGGCAGCCGCGCGGTGGCCGGCGGCACGCTCTCGCTGGGTTCGATCCTGGCCTACCTCTTCTATCTGCGCCTGCTGTTCTCGCCGCTGGAGGCGCTGGCCGAGAAGTTCAACCTGCTGCAGGGCGCCGCCGTGGCCTCGGAGCGCCTGTTCCGCCTGCTGGACACCCCCGTCGAGGCCGGCTACCCCGCCTCGCCCGGCCCCCGGCGCGAGCGGGCGCGCGGCCACCTGGTCTTCGAGAACGTCTCGTTCGCCTACGATCCGGACAAGCCGGTGCTCAAGAACGTGAGCTTCGAGGTGCTGCCGGGCCAGACCGCCGCCCTGGTAGGCCCGAGCGGCTCGGGCAAGACCACGATCGCCTCCCTGATGCTGGGCTTCTACCGCCTGGAGGGCCACGGAACCGGGCGCATCTTGCTCGATGGCAAGCCGCTCGAGGAATGGGACCTGGTGGAGTTACGCCACCAGTTTGCCCTGGTCCAGCAAGACCTGTTCCTGTTCGGGCGCGAGCTGCGCCAGAACGTCACGCTGTTCGAGGACCGCCCGGACGCGGAGCTGTGGAAGGCCCTGGAGCTGGCCCAGGCGGCCGAGCTGGTGCGCCGTTTCCCGGACGGGCTCGGTCACCAGCTGACCGAGCGCGGCTCGACCCTCTCGCAGGGCGAGCGCCAGCTATTGTCGTTTGCGCGCGCTCTGGTGGTGGACCCGCCGATCTTGCTGTTGGACGAGGCGACCGCGAACATCGACTCGCGCACCGAGCAGGCCATCCAGCGGGCTTTATCGGCGCTGCTGGAGGGGCGCACTGCGATGGTGGTGGCGCACCGGTTGTCAACGGTTCAGGAAGCCGACCAGATCCTGGTCCTGCGCAAAGGTGAGCTGGTCGAGCGCGGCCGCCACGAGGAGCTCATGCGCGCCGACGGGCTGTATGCCCACCTGTATCGCACGCAGCGGTTGACGCACACCCAGTCGCAGAAAGTAGACTTGCGTTGAGGAGAGTGTACTCCGGTCGCCTAGCGCGGAGCGGATGGAATCAAGGCTGTTCCGTCTTGCGAGCGAACGAATTTGACTTGCCCCGCCAGCATCTTGAATGCAATTTCAAGATTAACAAATAAAGGAAATCCAGCCCAACTTATTGAAGTGCTCGGGCCCGCGAGAATCAGGTTGAGGAGGACGCCCCCCGATGCCCAGTGGCCGGCAAACCCGAAACCTTCTGCAAGCTGCTGTTCTCTTCACAGCGATGGCGCTGATCCTCAGTTGCGGGGGCCTGGACCCTTCCGGAGCCCGTAACTCGGGGGGGGGGGGGAGCGACACCACTCGCGAATCCCAGTTCCAGCGGCAACTTTAAGAACGATCGGGTAACCATCAGCCTGGTAGCGCCAGGAGAGGCGGCCGGTCGATTCTACGACCTGACGCCGGGACACGTCTCCGACGCCCAAAGAAATGCCGTCCTTGCCCGACTTTCGGGTGCCCGAAGGGAGTCCGTCAGCCCACGCCACGCAGACGACACCACCCATCTGCTGCAGTTTACGATTCACCAGGAGAATAGCGGGTTTGGGGCCTACTTCGTCTACCTGTTGGACACACTGGAGGGAACAAGCCAACCGTTCGTCGCCTACACTCCCGAGATCTTCATCGGAAGAAGCCCGCACAATGGGGTGACCACGCCCCTCCCCAGCCTCGAGCCGGGAAACAATGTCGTTGTCTATCATTGGACCGTCACCGACTCGTCCCAGCCGCTGGATGTTGCCCTGCAGCCCACCACGCTCACGAAGCCGGAGTTTGCCTCTCAGACTCTGATCCCGACCGGGAGCAACGAAGTGACCCTCACCTTCAATCTGAATCGCATTGGCGATGCCAGCAGCGCCCAGGTTCAGGGCGAAGTCACCTTGAACGGGCAACACCTGGCCAACATCGACTCGACGACCAACCCGGACCTCGCCAATCTATTACCGCTTTTTCGGTGCACCCGGTCGGGGCACTACCACCTGACGATGACCCACAACGGCACGGTGGAGGTGGACGAGGATTACGTGCAGCGCAGCCTGGCCTGGGAGACTCCCTGGCCCAGCATTGAGAATGGCGATGTCAATTCCCCCATCGCCTTTACCAATCGGCTGGTCTGGAAGGTTGGCGATGAGGTGCTTCCCACCAACTCCGATCAGCCTCGCTGGAGAGCACGTTTCCCCGGAGACAGCTTTCCTCTTCAGGTCGCCGGTCAGGATCAGCCTTACCAGGACGGTTCCCAACCTTCGTTTACCTGGGATCCCTCCTCTCTCGAGCTAAGCGCCCGAGGCGTCACAAACGGGCGGTTTCGCCTGGTCCCCTCGGACGCGGGGGTTGAGGAGTCTGGTTTCAACGAACGGCTTCGTGAGGAGGTTCAGGCGCGCGAGCCCCAGACGACCTTCGAATATGCCGTCGAAGCGGATGCGGTGACCTTCGAGCATTACAGCCCGGTGCTGCGTCAGCGGGTGAACGCTTCGGGGCTGGTCCCGGGCAAAGTCCGCCAGGTCTACATTGAAAACGCGCGATTTGAGCCCGATCCTCCCGTTCCCGAGCTGCCTTTGACGTTTCGGGCCGATATCTTTTCCTTCTTCTTTGACGAGCCAGAGATTCGCTGGCAACTGGTTCTCGTGAACGAGGACGAAGGTTTGCCGGTAAAGTCGTTCGGGCCCACAGACTGGGTGGATTTCACCGCCGGCTACCTCTTGCAGGCCGAGTGGGACCGCACCGATGCGTCCGGACAACCGGTGCCTCCAGGCAGTTATCGCGGCGATCTGCTCGTGGAGGTCCGCGAGAAGACGAAACGGACCCGCGAAGGCAACCCGATCGTGGTCTCGGCGGTTGACCTGGCCCGGGTGTTCACCGGCGCAAAGTCATTGGCGGTAGAGCTTTCGGCCGATCCGGCATCGCTCGAGAGCGGCCAGACGGCCTCAGTCAGCCTGCGGGCGTTCGCCACGGTCAGGGGTCTCGAGCCCGTGCCGCCGATACGCTGGACGTCGACCGTCTTCTCACCGAGCGGGGCCGAGATCTCTGTCAACCAGAGTGCCGCCGGCACGCAAGAGTTCAACACCGTGTGGGACCCCCGTGGGCCGGACGGCTCACCCCTTCCCGACGGGACCTACCAGATCAAGGCTGTGGCCGAGATTCCCGGAGATAGCCTCCGAGCCGAGAAGACACTTTTCTTCGCCATTGGCGACTCTCAGGGCGTCACCGTCGAAAACCTGGCCGTCGATCCCAGTCCCGTCTCCCTGGCTGAGGAGGGGATGGAAGGTGGGTTGTTCACGGCGGACATCATCCCCATTGGTTTCACAGAATCGTTCAGCGCTCCATGGATCCTGAAGATTACTCGCGAGGAGGATGGCGCCGTCGTCAGGTCCCTGTCGGGTCAGGTCAACATCCTTGTGGCCGAAGAAGGCGCCCCCACTCCATTCGAAGTCTTCTGGGACGCCCGTAAGACCGATGGCAGCCTGGTGGAGAGGGGCACCTACTCTGCAAGATTGGTGGTCGATCCCTGCGGCTCGGTACTACCCGAGGCCGTGAATGGAGCCGACGGCCTGGACGAGGAACCTCCTGTTGCGGGCTGTGCGGGCCAGGACCTGCTCGCTTTGCAGGTGGGAGACCCAATCCTGCAAATGCTGGAGGACACTCGCTTGTTCGCGGACTCCTCCAGGCAAACGGCGGAGGACCTCAATCGGATTGAAATTAGTCCAAGATACTCGCTGGACCTTAGAATTTTGGCCGCGCCGCTTGAAGTTCGCCCGGAAGTGCGGGTTGCGGTGATGAGTCGCCTCAATCAAGGTGGAGAGAGCACGATCTTGCGCGGAGCAGCCATCATGTCGGGCCAAATGGCGGCCTCCGCGATCATCCAGAACAACGACGAGAATGATACGCTCGAGTTCAGCTCGATCGACTGGAGTGCCGGCATCCAGCCGACTCAGGATTCAACCATCTTTGTCGCCGAGATGAGGGCACGCGGGGGCGTCCAGTACGGTCGTGCCATCCGAGGGGGGGATGCCACCAAGATTCTCGGGGTTCGGGGAAGGCCCGCGGACAACGAACATTTTTCCGATGACGTCATCGATATACAAAAGGCTGGTATGAGGTGCTTCGAATCCGCTGGCTACACGATTCTTGACTTCTTCGTGCGGGACCCGAGCTGGCCCACCTCTCGTGAAAAGGTGGTTGCCAGAGTCGAAAACACCGCCGATGTGGTCTACCTCAGCGGGCACGGGAGCTACACGAACTGGGGGACGGATGCGGGCAATATCATCCTCGCCGACAGGACTGGTCCTCGACCGGTCAACGCCTTTGGCCCAGAACAGTGGAGGAAAATCAACACTCTGATCGTGGCTGGCTGTGTGGCTTGCAACCTTAACGATTATGCCTACAACATCCAGAAACACGTCACAGGAGGAAACCCGGACCTCAATCCGGTGTCGAGTCCCGCCCGCACGCTCAAGGCAGTCTTAAAGCCCGGCGCGGTCATGCTGGGATATCAAGAGGGCGCCCCCGAGTCACCGTTCGATCAGCCGCTGATTCGGGGATTCTTCAACGACATGGGGCCAAGTTGGTACTCTTTGCCGTCCTTGACCCCGCTTCTCTGGGTCCGAGGGCATGCCAGAAGAGACGTGCTGGACAACGCCAGCGCCATCGATTCCAGCGACTACTACTTCATCACGCACGGAGAAAAGCGAGACCCAAAATACTGGCACCCATTGAAGCAAGCTTATAGACAGAGAGTCTATCACACCAAACGCCAAATCATGCGAGTTCCCTCAAGCGAGTGGGACAAGCCGCTTAAGTCCCTTCAGACGTTTCAAGTAGTTGATGATGATCTTCCAGATGTCTCTTTCGAGATCGTGCCCTAAAGGGGAGGTTTAATGAAAAGAGTTCTACTGACGATTCTATTCCTTTGCATCAGCCAACTCAACTCTCTCGCGCAACCCCCGGAAGGAGAGGCCGAGCTATTGAGAGCGGACGCCCTGATTGGCGATTCCGAATACGAGGAGGCATTGACAGTCCTCCAATCATTGTCGGCTCGATACCCGGCGACATCCCTGGACGCTCGGGCGTGCATGAGCCGGGCCTACATCCTCGGTGCAATTAGACACGATCTGGCCGCCTCGCGGCAGGCCTACCAGGATGTCCTGACTCGCTTTCCCAACAGCTACTTTGGCTACGTAGCAGAGAGCAATTTGGCCGACCTGGAGCTGATCCCCCAGACCGACTCAAGTCTTCACTCGCCAGCGTTTCAGGCCTATTTTGCGCGAATTCGCGCGGCGGTGTTGCGGGCAGGAGGCCCGGACATCTCTCTCGACAATTTGTCCGGGCCGATCCGCCCCGTCCCCGGCCTGTCGTCTCAAGAGCAAGAGCTGATCCTGGAAGATCTCTTGGAATTGGTGGCCGACCGGATGAGGGTCCGGGCCGCTCACGAGACTCCCTTCGACGTTGCAATTTACAAGCGCGGCATTCTCATCCAGGCACTCGTGGACAGCAGGTTCGGCGAAGGGCTGAATTCTACAGATGTCTTCTATCTGCGCTCCAAAGGGTTTTCGCTCTTCCGCCTACAAGATTCCTCGCAAATCCAGGATCAGACTCCTCCCTTGATCACGGTCCAGTCTCCCGCCGATGGAGCCGTCGTAACCGAGACCAGTCCAACCCTTCTGTTCACGCTCTCCGACGGAGACGTGACACAGTTTCAACCAGACGTAGACCGACTCAAAGTCTGGCTGGACGGATCACTTCTTTATGACGGACAGAGGGCCGAGGACCGTGCTAGAAAGGCATTTCAGGTGGCGCTCAACCTCGAGCAACGGAACGCCACCTTCATGACCTTGCAGGCCTCAATACCAACCCCGCCGCTGGGCGTTGGCACCCATCAGGTGGAGGTCAACGCCGTCGATCGGATCGCTCAGAATGCGGCAACTCGAAGGTGGAGCTTCCGGATCGCCCAGCCGGCGCCCATCTCGCTTCAGCTGGAGGTGCTCTCCAAGCATGTCAAGCCCCACAAAGGCGAGCTGGCAAGAGTGAAAGCCACTGCCTCCAGCCCTCCGACCCAGTTCAGCTATACAGTCTATCGAGGCACCTCCCCGAGCGGGCAACCAGTTTACACCTCGACCCCGGTCTCAAGTCCTTCCGGTGTCCAGGAGCTGGTCTGGAACGGTCTGAACAACTCGGGTCAGCAGGTGTCGAATGGCAGCCATGTCATGCTCGTGATGGCCCGAAGCAGCGCCGGCGCTACGGCTTCGGGCACGGCCCAAATCGTGGTGAACTTCCAGGGAGGCGGGGGTCAGGGTTTCCGCCCAGGCTCCTGGCTCCTCGCTCTACAAGCACCACTACGCCCGACCCTCTGGCTCGCCGTCAAGTTGGTCTCGCCACTTTCAGCCCTGGTCGAGCTGCCTGAGAACTTGCGTGCCTCCTCGCGGCGCGGGAAAGCTTGATCACGCCTCGACCACGAACGTGCCTAGAAAATGCGACGGTCAGACGCGCGCGTCGCCCTCGATCCAGACCTCGCCGTCCGGGCCGACCTCCTTCTTCCACAGCGGCACCGTGCTCTTGAGCGTGTCGATCAACCAGCGGCCCGCTTCGAAGGCCTCCACCCGATGTCCGGACGAGACGGCCACGCACACGCTGATCTCGCCCGGCCCGAGCGAGCCGTGGCGGTGCCACAGGGCCAGGTTGCCCAGGGTCCACTTCGCCCGGGCCTCGGCCGCCAGCTTCTCCATCTCGGTCAGGGCCAGAGGCGGATAGGCCTGGTAGTCGAGGCGGTCGACGGGCTGACCGCCGGTCTGGTTGCGCACCGTCCCCAGGAACAGCACGACGGCGCCGCAATCGTCGCGGCGCACGGCGTTCAGGCAATCGTCCACCGAGATCGGGGTCTCGGTCAGCTGGATGAGGTCAGCCACCACTCACCGGAGGCAGCAGGGCCACTTCGTCGCCGGCGTGCAGCACGTGGTCCCACCCGACGAACTCGGCGCCACAGGCGACGCGCAGCACCTTGCGGTAGGGCCCGAGCCCCTGCCATCGCAGGCTCAGCTGTTGGAACAGGTCCGACGCGGTCGCGCCGTCGGCCACGTCGAAGGGAAGCTCGCTCGACCCGACCACGTTCTGCAGCGACGCGAAGAACAGGACCCGGACCGTCACGGCAGCGCCGCGGCGCAGGCGGCTCCCATCAAGTTGGCCTCGGACTCGCGCACGATTGCAAACTTGCGGTCGCCGATGAGCGACTGGAGCGTCTCCCCCACGCGGGCCGAATACTGCGGATCGCCCCAGAAGAGCGAGCCCTCGGCCAGAATGGCCACGCTGCCCTGGCCCGGATAGTGGTCCATCAATCCCGCCAGCGAGGCCGCCACGAAGTCGGCCGAGCGGGAGAGCAAACGGGCCGAGGCTCGGCCCTCGGGCGACTCGGGGCGGTTGGCCCGAAAGTCGACCAGTTGCTTGGAGCCCTTCTTGGGATCGAACCCGGAGATGCCGGGGCAACACTGCTCGAACAGGAAGGGCAGGTAATACCCGGACACCGCCTTCTCGAAGCGCTGCTGGCCCGGATTGTCGCTGGCCTTGTCCACGGCGTGATCGGCGGGCGTGAGGTAGGGCGGGTCGAAGTTACCCGACTCGAGGTTGATGGCCATCTTGCCGGTCAGCAGCCCGTGGTATTTGGCCACGCTCGACAGCGGCAGGAAACCGGCCATGTTCGTGCCGGTGCCCACGATGAGGCCGATGTAGTCGTCAAAGCCCGGACGCACCAGCGCCCCTGCCAGCAGGGAAGCCACGGTGTCGTTCAGCACGCGCACCTCGCCCGGCTCGACGCCCTGACGGCGCAACGCGCGCGCCAGCGACGCTCCCACCAGCTCTCCGGCCACGCCGGTCACGTGCACGCCCTTGGTCCATCGGATGAGCGTCGCGTCCCGACTGGGGAGGACGTGTGTGGGGAAACTGAAGCAGTAGCCGACCGGCGTGCAGGGGGGAGGGTCGAGCTTCGCCACCAGGGCCGCCTGCGCATCGAAGAACACGTCCCCGGTCACCGGAGCGTCGCGGCCGCTGACGATGGGAGCCTCGTGCGGACCCGCCTCGATCTTGCGGCTGCCCGTGTTGACCAGGGCGGCCCGCATGTTGGTGCCGCCGCAGTCGACCACGACCGCGTAACCTTTGGTGGGGCCGTCGGGGGGCGGGAGATAGGTCAGCAGGGCTCGGATCTCCTCGCCCTCGTCTTTCAGGCCGAGACCGATGCGGTCCGCGAGCGTCTGGCGAACTTCCTCGAGTTGGCGGCGATTCAGGATGAGCTGGTCGAGATCCATCTCAGGTCGTTCTCCTGGCAGGCTTTTTTCCCTGGCAACCGAACACGGGTTCCGTGCTCAGGGTGTTGCTTATTCTCTTTCTATGCCTGCCGTGCTTGGCCCGCGAGGCCAATGAGCTGCCGGTTCTTTGCTACCACCAGATCGCACCCGACGAGCATGGCGACATGGTGCTTTCCCCCGAGTTTTTTCGGGCTCACATGAACTACTTGGCCGCGCACGGTTACCGGCCCATCACGCTGGAAGAGGCGCGCCAGTTTTTGTGGGGCAAGAAACCGCTCGTGGGAAAGCCCGTGTTGATCACCTTCGACGACGGTTATGACGGAGTCTACAAGTACGCTCTGCCCGAGCTGAAGAAGCATAAGTTCCCCGCGGTCGTGTTCCTGGTGGTCGGTCGGATCGGCGAGAAAAAGCCCACGCCCCACCTGACGCTCAACATGCTCAAGGCGATGAAGAAGTCGGGCCTGTTCGAGTTCGGCTCCCACACCTTCAACCTGCACACCCTCATCCCCGAGCGCCTGGCCGAAAAGGGGATCTTCCCCAACCAGGTGGTCGCCGACCTGAAGAAGTCGCGCACCGAGCTCAAGCGCCTGCTGGACGTCGACTGCACGGCCTTTGCCTGGCCCTATGGACATTACAGCGAGCACTCCCTGCAACTGGCCGCCAAGGCCGGCTTCACGATGCAGTTCAACACCGAGTACGGGGTGAGCCGCCCCTACGACGGCACGCTGCGCATCCGGCGCGTGCGCGTCAGCTCGAGCGCCAACGACCTGGTGACGCTGCAGCAGAAGCTGTCCGAGCTTTACTGAGCCAGAGCCATCCGGCAAAGATCCACCCGGGCCTGCATGGCCAGCACGTTTGTGGTCTCGTAGTAGGCATCCAGGAGCTCGCGTAGACGACCGGCGTGGCCCAATCCCGCTTTCCGCCAGCAGGCGTAGGCCAGGAGCTGCCGCTCCGCCGCGGTCGCCAGAGCGCCGGGCGGCGGCCGGAGCGCCTCCGCCATACGAAACAGGTTCTCCCACCTGGGCTCCAGGCCGACCAGCGGACCGGGCTCCAGCGCATAGTCCGGCTCCAGCACCAGCATTCCGTCCTGCACACGGCCGGGCAGATCCCCCAGCACCCCGGCCGGGTCGAGGCCCAGTTTGAGGGCGACGGGGCTCAGCAGCTGCTCGTTCTTGCTCAGCACCAGCAGCGGCTCCACGGGCTCGTGACCCAGCTTGCGGCAGTTCGCCTCCAGCCCGGCCCGCAGCGCATTCACGCCGGCAACAGCACCAGCAGCCCGAAGCGGCTCTTGAGACTTTCCTGCTCGCTGGTGGTGGCGGGCGTGGCCACGCGCCAGCGCAGCTCGCCCGACTCCAGCTTGTCGCCCACGCTCAGGCCTTTCTCGCGGCCGACCGCGAAGCCCGCGGCGGCGGCCACCACGGCCGGGTCCACCGGTCCGCCGAAGACCAGGTCGGGCAGGCCGAACTGGCCCATGCCATAAGTACGGGTAAGCTGTTGTCCCTCGAGCTCGACCGGACCGCAGCTGACGAACAGCCCCAGTTCCTCGGGCCCGAGCACGTTGGGACGGAAGTCGTCGAGGTGGGCTTTGCTCCAGGCCGTGCGGCCCTCGGGCCAGGAGAGCAGCAGAGCGCCGGCGTCCATCCAGGCCCAGACCGCCTGGTTGAGAGCGCGCATCGCCTCCAGGGCGGTCGCATCCTCGGGCGCTTCGGTCAGAAAGACGAGCACGCTGGCGTGACACTTGCGCAGGCTGTCGGCCACGAGTTGCTCGGGCGGACCGTCATTCCACTCGGGCGCGTGCGCCACCGGCAGGCGGGTCGTGAGGCCGCAGGCTTCCAGGCTCGCCCGCAGGCCCTCGCTGGGCTCCTGGGGGTCGAGGACCACGCGCCAGCTCCAGGGCCCGGTCTTCAGATCGGCGTAGGTGCAGGGGCGCGGATGAGTCAGCGCGGTCCACTGCAGCGCGCGCGTGTCCAGGGCTGGCAGGCGCTCCTCGAGGGCGGCCAGGAAGTAGCTGACCGCGTCTTGGGAGTCCTGTAGCAGCACGGCCGCGTGCCCCAGGGCTCGGGGCGGTATGGGGCCCGCGCTGGCGGCGCCGTTTCCCCGGATCACGGCTGGATCAGCAGCGTGGCCGTGCTCTGGGCCCAACCCACCGCGGTCATGGAGCCGGCGCCGCGCACGTCGGCCGAATAGGCGATCAACATCACGCTGACCATCTGCGAGCCTTCGAAGATGCCCGCCGGGATGGTGCAGGAGACATGGTCGGCCGGCAGCAGCTTGCCCGCTTTGGCGCCGGCCGTGGTGCCCATGGTGTACCAGGTGCTCTGGCCGTCGCGGATCGACTCCCACATGCAGGGCTTGCCGGTCGCCTTGTCGGTGCCCGAGGCCATCAGGCTGTAGCCGACGGCGCGGGGCACCTTCGTCCAGCTGAGCTTGATGGGCTGAGACAGGTCCGCTTTGACCATGGGCCCGGCGGAAGGCTCGGTGAAGGCGACCGGGTCGAGGAACTCCTGCGCCTCGGTCAGCGTGAGCGGGGTGTTGCCCGCGTAGCTGGTCTTGAGCAGATAAGCGCCGGGGTCTTTGCCGGTGATGCTGCCCAGCCTGGCGTAGTCGGCGGTGCCGGACGAGCCGCCCTGGATGGTCTTGCCGGTGCCGGTGTGGCTCGACTTGATGTGCTCGGGCTGGCCTTTGGGCACGGCCGTGCCGCACCCCCAGTAACGGATGACCTCGGAGCCGCCGCTGACATCGGTGCCCTGGACGTTCTGGATGGTGACGGGGACGTTGGGACCCACGCCCAGTCCGGCGGGAACGTCGAGACTGGCGGTGGCGCCCTCGGGGGCGCGCTTGGGATGGGTGTAGCTGGCGGTCAGGGCTTTGACGGTGGTGGGCCCGGCCGCCGTGGTGCTGGCGATCAGGATGAAATCGCCCACGGGTTGGGGCTTGGGGGCCGACGTGGCCAGCGCGGCCAGCGTGACGGTGATTCCGAGTGCGAGGAGTTGCTTCTTCATAGGGGCCGCGTCTTCTGAGCCGCGCGGGGTGGGTCCTTTCGGTCAAAAATTTTAACAGGATGGTGCGCGGGAGCGGCGCCGGGATACAGCGAATTTCTTGCTGTACGATGAGAAAAGTGCTGCAGGTTCTGCTGCTGGTCGTCCTGACCGCCTCCGCCGTCTTCGCGGATCAGGAACAGGACAAAATCCGGGCGATCGACCTGGCGCGCAAGTCGGTCGTGTCGATCCGCACCTATCGCCAGGGCCAGGATGAGCCGGGCATCGGCTCGGGCGTCATCCTGCGCTCGGATGGCTACATCATCACCAACAACCACGTCATCAGCAAAGCCAAGGTGGTGAAGGTCACGCTCGTGGGTGGCAAGACCTACACCGCCAAGGTGTGGAAGGCGGCGCCGGAGCAAGATCTGGCGCTGCTGAAGATCGAGGCCTCCAACTTGCCGGTGGCCCGGGTGGGCAACTCCAGTAAGATCAAGATCGGCCAGACCGCCATCGCCATCGGCGACCCTCTCGGCTTCGAGGGCACCGTCACCGTGGGCATCGTGGGCAATCTCAACCGCAATGTGAAGGTGGCCGGAATCGACTATCGCAACCTGGTGCAGACCGACGCCGCCATCAACCCCGGCTCGTCGGGTGGGGCGCTGATCAACCTGCAGGGCGAGGTCATCGGCATCAACACGCTGGTCTACACCGGTCCGCAGTCTTACAAGCATGCCCAGGGCCTGGGCTTCGCCATCCCCATCAACGATGCGGTGCAACTGGCCAAGAAGCTGGTGCAGTCCTCCACGGCCGCCGCCGTGAAGGGCAAGGCCTGGCTGGGCATCACCGGCGACAACATGACCGAGGACGCCCAGTTGATGTATGGCGTCCCCGTCAAGAAGGGCGTGATGATCACCTCGGTCATCAACGGCTCCCCCGCCGGCACGGCCGGCCTCCTGGTGGGCGACACCATCGTCGGCGCCGACGGCCAGACCATTCTGACGCTGGCCCAGTTCATGGGCTACCTGACCGACAAGAAAGCCGGCGACGTGATCCAGCTGTCGTATTGGCGCGGCAGCAAGAAATCCACCGTGTCGGTGACGCTGGACGCCCAGAGCCAGTAGGGCTCACCCCCCGAGAACGGCCCCGCTTCACGCGGGGCTTTTTTCTTTGTCGCGGCCAGTAGTTCGCAGGGCGTGGCGCGGTGGGGCAGGCGGCCTGGGCAGCGCGGGGCGGGCGTGCCGGTCGAGTCGTGCCGGCAAGCCAGGGCGACTCGCCCCGGCACAGGCCGGTGGGCGGCCTGGGCGGCCCTGGTTCGCAGCGCGGGGCGGGCGTGCCGGTCGAGTCGTGCCGGCATGCCAGGGCGACTCGCGCGGCACGGGCCGGTAGGCGCGCTGGACGGCTGGCAGCCGTAGGCCTGCGAATCGCCCGGCATGACGGCCCGGGGCACCCGTCCGTTCCCCTCACGCACGAATCTGCGCCCAGGGGAACGACGCCGTTCCCTCGGCACGCGAATCTTTGGTGAGGGGAACGAACCGCTGAACCAGGCCAGGCATGCCAGGGGCGGCGTAGGCGCCCGGGCGGCGCCGGGCAGCTCCGGGCCGGCACGCCGGTCGAGTCGTGCCGGCATGCCAGGGCGACTCGCGCGGCACAGGCCGGGTGGGCGGCCCGAGCGTGCGTGCCAGACCGAGTCGTGCCGGCGTGCCAGGGCGACTCGAGCGGCACAGGCCGGAGGGCGGCCAGAGCGCGCGGGCCAGACCGAGTCGTGCCGGCCTGCCAGGGCGACTCGCGCGGCACAGGCCGGGTGGGCGGCCCGAGCGTGCGTGCCAGACCGAGTCGTGCCGGCGTGCCAGGGCGACTCGAGCGGCACAGGCCGGAGGACGGCCCGAGCGTGCGTGCCAGACCGAGTCGTGCCGGCATGCCAGGGCGACTCAGGCGGCACAGGCCGGATCGGCGGCCCGAGCGCGCCTGCCAGACCGAGTCGTGCCGGCATGCCAGAGCGACTCAGGCGGCACAGGCCGGATCGGCGGCCCGAGCGCGCCTGCCAGACCGAGTCGTGCCGGCATGCCAGAGCGACTCGGGCGGCACGGCCGGTGAGCGGCCCGAGCGCGCATGCCAGGGCGACTCGCCCCGGCGCGGGCTCAGGGCATGAAAAAACGGCCCCCTCGCGGGAGCCGTTGTTCGGGGTGCCCGCCTGGCTTATCGCCTGGCGGCGTTGCCCGCATTGCCCGCATTGCCAGCATTCCCGGCATTGCCAGCATTCCCGGCGTTGCCAGCGTTGCCGGCTCGGCCGGAGTTGCCGGCATTGCCCGCATTCCCGGCGTTGCCAGCGTTGCCCGCCGCACCGGCGCCCCGCGTGATGCGGTTGTTCTCGATGTTCTGTCCGAGGTTGCGGTTCTGCACGGCCTCGATCGAGCGGTCATACTTCGCTTTGTCGCCCGCGGTGATGGAGTTTCCGCCCAGGGCGTCCTTGCCGTCCTGGCCGAAAATCTGGCCAAGCTGCAGGGTGCCGCGCTTGAGAGCGGTCGTGACCGCGCCCAGGGTCTCCACGTCGTTCTGGCCCACGCCCCCGCCAGCCGCAAGGTCACCGTTGCCAGTGGCCTCGAGCAGCTTGTCGAGCTGGCCGTTGTCATAGTTGCCGCCCGCGTTCTTGAAGCGGGAGGCGACCAGGGCGAAGGTGGCGGCCGACTCGGCGCCCGGGTTGCCCGAGTTGAGGTCGCCATAGAGCACGTTCAGGTTGCGGCCCATCTCGCCCGCATCCTCGAGACGTCCACCGGCATAGAACTCCGCCGCGTAACCCTCGACGATGTTGGCGCGGGCCGACTCCACCGGAATGGTGCCACCCGCCGTAATCGTGTTGTTGTCGACGTTGCCGTTCTGGTCCACGCCGTCGATGTAGCGCTGCAGACCGGCCTGGTCGGAGAAGCGGAACCCGGGCAGCGAGGAGCTGCCAAATCCGCCGTTGACACCACCGGCGCCATACGCGCCACCAGCTCCGCCAGCGCCGCCGCCGTTATAGGCGCCACCGGCGCCGCCCGCGCCCCCGGCTCCACCGTAGGCACCGCCTGCGCCACCAGCATTGCCAGCGTTCCCGGCATTACCCGCGTTGCCCGCATTTCCGGCGTTACCAGCGTTCCCGGCATTGCCCGCGTTCCCGGCATTGCCCGCGTTCCCGGCATTGCCCGCATTCCCGGCATTGCCCGCGTTTCCAGCATTACCGGCATTGCCCGCGTTGCCCGCGTTACCGGCATTGCCGGCATTACCCGCGTTGCCCGCACCACCGGCCTCACCGCCGCCGTGGCCGCCCATGTCACCACCGGCGATGCCCTGGTAGCCCTGGGCCATCTGCGTGAGGGCCATCAGGAGCATCTGCAGCATCTGCATGATCTGACCCTGCATCGCGGGGTTCATCCCGCCGATGCCCTGCTGACCGAAGCCGCCGCCGACGCCACCCAGGCCGCCCATTCCGATACCACCCATGCCGAGGCCGCCATACAACGCGCCGATGTTGGGCGTCTGCAGGTAGGGAGCGAAAGCGTTGAAATCAAAGCCTGGAACGCCCGCGCCTGGAGCCGACACGCCGCCGATGCCCATGGGAACTTGAGGCACTCCGAAGTTGAGACCGCCGAAACCGAAATCCATCATGCCCGGGTCCTCCTCTGAAAGGGTTAGATTACCCTCAGGATACCACCGGAAACCCGCTCATTCGTTCCAAAACAAGGGCAGAAACTGTCACCGATGTTAAAAGTCTATGAACTTCGGTTAACAGCGAATGAACTTCCCGGGGACTCCCCTCATGTTCTCTGAGCCAGAGCGAGGATCCTGGGCCGAAAGATTACCTCTCGATCAGCCCCTGAATGGCGCTATACTTGGGATAGTCGGCGGGCGTGCCCACCGACTCGTGGTTATGCCCCTGGCAGAAAACCGTGAAGGCGTCCGGCGAGACGGTCATGGTATAGCTGGCCGAGTAGGTGTCCGCGTTGGCGGCCGGGCAGTTGGGAATGATGCGCAGGTAGTTGGGCGTCAACACGCTCAGCGACCGGGGATAACGCCCCTCGTAGTCGGAGGCATACATCTCGGAAGCCGTGGCGATGTTCTTGAGGTTCGACTTGCAGGCCGTCAGCTGGCCCTGCCCCCGCGCCCGGACGAAGTTGGGGACCAGGACCGCAGCTCCCACCACGCCGGCCATCATGATGGAGCCGGACACGCCGCCCCCGCCCAGGCGCAGGCCGTCGGCCTCGACCGACAGGAAGGAAGCCTCGTTCATGTCGCCTGAAGACTTGGCCAGGTCCATCAGCACCTTGCCGAGCTCGGCCTCATCTCCGCTCGACTGGCTCATCTCCTCGCCCAGGGCTTGCATCAGGCCGTCGAAGTCTTGATAGCCCAGCGTCACCCACGACTTGCCCGCGCGGGGCAGCATCTGGGTATACGCGGGAGCGGCGGCCACCTTGGGCTCGCTGCCCAGAGCTTTGGCCAGGACGTCGTGCGGCTTGGGTCCCACGCCGATCAGCAACATCGGGCTCGGCCTGGCCACGACCGCCCACTGCACCTGGGGATGCAGCTGATAAACGGTCGTATCGCCAATCTTCTCAGCCTGACCGGGCTGCATGCCACTGCGCGCCGTCAGGGTATCCGCGATCTTCTGATACTGCTCGACGCTCTTGAGGCCAATCAGCACGATGTAAGTGGGCTCGGGCATCCGGTCGTCGTCGGTGTGACTCTCGCGCAGCCGCTGGTAGTCCGGGTCGATGACGCCCTGAACGGAGCTATACTCGGGGTAGTTGGCCTGGACGTGGTTGGTGCCCTGGCAGAAGACGGTGAAGGCGTCGGGCGCGGTGGTCACCTGGTAGCTGGCCGAGTAGGTGTCCTTCCCGGCCGCCGGGCAGTTGGGAATGATCTTCAGGTAGTTCGGCGTCAACTGCGCCAGCGACGGAGGATACAGCCCCGACCAGTCGGTAGAGTACATCTCCAGCGCGGTACCGAGGTTTCGGGTGTTGCTGATGCAGGTGTAGTGGTCTTCTTCCTTGGGGTCCTTTTTGGCCTGACCCCGGGCGTGCTCCTGGAGCACCTCCAGAGCGTTGCTCCCCACGGCCAGCTCACCATCGAGCGCCGCGAAGACGTCGGCCAGATTTACGCCGGTGCTCTGCTCGAAGTTGCCCGGCAGCTGGTCGGGCAGCTGGCTGGTCTGGGGAGAGAGCCGCAGCAGCTCGAGCACCAGCGCGTAGAGATACGGGAAATTGAGACTGTTGTAGCTGCCCCAGCTGACCGGCACGAACTGGGCCGAGCCGTTGGGCACGCCTTCGACCTTGAGCAGCGCCTGGATCACTTTACTGGTCGAAGCCTTGTCCAGCTTGACGAAACCGCCGGACTGCTCGCCCGAGGCGCCCAGCACGACATACTGGAGGCCATTGACCGTCGCCTTCTCCGTTTCGCTCGGAGGGGTCTCGGCCAGGTCGGTGTCCCATCCGGTCAGGCTCTGCCGCAAATCGGTATAGAGCATGACGGCGTTGGAAGCTTCGCCCACCGGCACGCGTCCCAGGGCTTCTTTGAAGGTGGGGCTGTCGGCCAGGCTCGGGCCCTTCTTGTCCGAGACGTCCATCAGGCGCAGCAGCGAGCTGCGGCCCGTGGAGACGAAGAGGGCTCCGCCTTTGAAGCCATAGGCGACCTGGTTGGCCCCCGCACCGACAGTGAAGATCTCGCGGCCGCCCTCCTCGGCGCGCACCGCCTGCGCTTTGTGCTTTTCGAGAACGCGGCCGATGGCCTCGCGCGCCTTCTGCTCGTCGCGCACGCCGACGAGCAGCCCGACCTCGAAGGGCTTGGTGTTGTCCCTGGTGGGCACCAGCCCTTTCCGGCCCTCGGTGGGGAACAGGATGACGCACCCGTCGGGCTCGGCAAGGCGGAGGATCTCCTCGAGCGAGATGCCCATCTCGTCGCCGGCCTTCTTGAGAGGCTCGGACAGCTTGGGATCTTTCGCCAGCTCCTGGGCTTTGGCGAGCATCTTTTTGAACTGCGCGCTCTCGCGCGTGTCGAAAGCCAGAAAGAGACAGGTGTCCTGCGGCACGGCCGCGGCCAGGCCGGGAATGCCCGTTCCCAGCACAGAAGCGCCGTGCCGCCCCTTCAGGAGGAACATCACGACGCACAGCGCCACGAAAAGCACCACGACTACAATGAGAAAGGTGTTCCCCGCCCGACGGAATCTCACGCGGCCGCCTTTTGCGGGGGCTGCGTCGAAAGCAGGTCGTTCCAACCGGCCAGGTGGGGGGCGAAAAATACCGCGTCGGCCGCCAGCTGGCGCGCTGCCTTCAGGTTCTGCTCCACGGGCGGGAGGGTCTGCTGCAGCTCTTTCTGGGCCGTGCGAGCTTTGGAGATGTGGCGCACGGCCATCGCGCCGCAGCCGGCCAGGATCAGGCCGGTGATGGGGTTGGGCAGCAGCCCGCCGATGACCAGGGCACCCGCCGTGGCGCCCATCCAGCCGATGGTCTTGACCACCTGCTTGCGGTAAGCGCCCTTCAGCTCGCTGCGTTTGGCCTCGAGCTCGGAAATCTCGTTCTGCTTGTCAGTCTTGAGCGTGCCCACGCAGGCCAGCAGCTGCGTCACGCTGAGCGTTCCGCCCGGCACCTTGGCGGCGAAATCGGCCTGAGCGCGTCCGGCGAGGTCCTTGATGTTCTGCGTGAGCGCACGCGCTTTGTCGGCCGGCAGCTCGGGGTAGGGCGTCGATTGCGTCCCGCCGCTGAGGTAGCTGTCACAGGCCCCGGTCAACTGGTTGGCGCTGGCGCCGGTGGTATCGGAAGCGGCCGGCAGGTAGGGGCGAACGCCGCTGGCGAGGCGCTGTCCGGCTGACTGAATGGTGGGCTCTACGTTCATCTGGCATGAGTCTCCCTTTGTGTGTGTGGAGACAATCTATTTGTGCCGGATAAAGCGTGCTTGAACCGATTGTTAACCTTAGGATCGTCCGCTGCAATGTCCGCGACGGACTCAGACTTCGAAGGAGCTTCCGTCCTCGGCCTTCTCGAGGAGCCCCCCATACTCGGGACGGACCTCCGCCATGATGTCCAGCGCGTCGGCCTGCGGATAGAGATGCGTCAGCACCACGCGTTTGGCGTGCGCGCGGGTGGCGACCTGACCGACCTGGACGCTGTTGAGGTGGACGTCTGGCTTGGGAGGGAAAGTCATCGGGATGGCCAGCTCGCACAGGAACAGGTCGGCGTCGCGGGCCGATCTCACCAGCCCGTCGCAGACGCCGCTATCGCCAGAGAAAGAGAACACCTTGCCTTCGGCCTCGAACCGATAGCTGAGCGCGTTGAGCTCGCCGTGCACGACGCGGTGAGCGGTCACCTGGCAGGTCTTCAGGTCGACCTTCTGGCCGTCTTCCAGCTCGTGGACGTGGCGCTCGAACGCCTTGGGCTCCACCCACGACCAGGCCGCGCCCAGGTGGGTCAAGAAGTGCCACAGCCCGGGAGGCCCGTAGACGTCGAGCTGGCGCCCACCCCAGAAGTCGGGGGCGTAGTTGGCCGCGAAGAAGAACGGCACCAGGTCGGCCGTGTGGTCGGGATGCACGTGGGTCAGAAAGAGCTTGTTGACACGCTGCAGGTCGTGGCCGAACTCGAGAAAGCGGCGCAACGTGCCGGAGCCCATGTCGAGCCAGATCAGCTCGTCGCCGACCTCCAGCAGATAGCCGGAGGAGGCGCGACGGAGGTTCGGGCAGACGGTGCCCGACCCGAGCACGTGCAGCTTCACGAGATCAGGTTGTAGAGCCCGTCGCGGCGCATCGGCTTGCGTCCGGAATCGCGGATGAGCTGCAGCAGCGAGTTCTCGGTGACGCCCACGGGGGTTTCGCAGCCCGCCATGTGGGTGATCCGCTCGTCCACCACGGTGCCGTCGAAGTCGTCGGCTCCCGCCCACTGCGCGCGGGCGGCGTTCTCGAGGCCGCTCATCACCCAGTAGGCCTTGACGTGGGGGAAGTTATCCAGCATCAGGCGTCCCACCGCCACGTTGCGCACCACATCGTCGCCGTTCATCAGGTTGAGCTTCTTGAGCGGCGTGTTGTCCGGGTGGAAGCGCAATGGAATGTAGGCCAGGAATCCGTTCGTCTCGTCCTGCAGCCTTCGGAGCCGGTCGAGGTGCTCGACTCGCTCGGCGAACGTCTCGATGTGGCCGGCCAGCATCGTGGCGCTGGTGGGAATCCTGGCCTGATGGGCCAGCTGGTGGATCTCCAGCCATTTGTCCGGGCCCATCTTGTCGCGGTAGAGCTTCTGGTGGATGCGGTCGGTCAGCACCTCGGCGCCGCCCCCGGGCAGCGAACCGAGCCCGTGAGCCTTCAGGTCCTCCAGCACCCAGGGGACGCTCTTGCCCGCCAGCTCGGCGAAATAGTCGATCTCGACCGCGGTAAATGCCTTCAGGTGGACGTTCGGATAGTGCTCCCGCAGCGTCGCCAGCAGCCTGGGATAATAGGCGTAGGGGTAATCCGGGTGGAGACCGCCCACGATGTGAACCTCGGCACCCTCCACGCCCTTCATGATGGCGACGCGCTGGATCATCTCGTCCAGGCTCATCTCGTAGGCGCCTTCCTGCCCGTGCTTGCGCGCGAAGGCGCAGAACATGCACGAGAGGGTGCAGACGTTGGAGTAGTTGAGGTGCATGTTGACCACGTAGGTCGTGCGGTCCCCGTAGCGCTTCTCGCGGACGTCGTTGGCGAGGCGGCACACCCAGTCGAAATCGGGCTCCTCGAACAGGGCCACGCCCTCGTCGCAGGTGAGCCGCTCGCCGGACTCAACCTTGGCCTCGATCTTTCTCTTGTCGACCCCGGCCATGATGCTCAAGACCGCGTCACCTCGCCTTTGTGATTTTTTTCCCAAAGAAGGAATTCCCGCTCAGGGGGTGGTTCCCTGCCTCAACCAGTCGAGCGCGAGCGCGGCCGTCCAGGTGAACTCCCGCGTGCCCAGCCCTTCCCCGGTGTGAGGATGGAAGTATTCAAAGAATCCGGTGCGCTCGATCAGCTCCAGGGAGCGCTCGCGCAGGCCGGGAAGGCAATCGGCCAGCAGCCAGTTGATGTTGATCCAGGTCGGGCCCCGCCAGTAGCGGACCGGGTCGAAGTCGGGGCTCGACGGGGCCGTCGTGGGGAGCGGCCACTCGGTCGCGTAGCCGGCCCGGAGACGGTCGCGTACGAGCGAGCTCACCGGCAGGCTCAGCATCGCCGGCATGTAGGCCCCCACCACGTCGGCCTCGACGCGGCGGGACGCGGCCGCGTCGTAAAACGAGAATCGCTGCAGCTCGCCATTGTAGAGGTGGCGCATCAAGCCCTCGCGCAAGGCCAGGCCGCGACCCGACGGCTCGCCCCCCAGCTCGGCGCAGAGCCAGTCCAGGTCCTCCTCGGCGCGCGCCAGGAGAGCCGTCATCATCGGACAGTAGACCGCGAACGGACCCGGGCCGAAGCCGGAGTCGGCGATCGCCTTCACCAGTACGGCGTAGCGCTTGTAATGGTCGTCCGTCGGGCGCTGCGAGGGGTCCTCCACCTTCGTCTTGTCGAGGCGCTGGAAGGGCGGCGCCAGGGCCGGGTCCACGTCCGCCATGGCCAGATCCCAGCAGGGCGAGTTGTCCAGGCCGCTCTCCCAGGGATGCGCCACCGCCACGCAATCCCAACCCAACGGGTCGCGCGCGGCGTAGAACCAGTCGTGCGAGCGCCGCATGGCCGGGAGCAGGGCTCGCAGCCGGTCGGGGGAGCCCCCGAGCGTAAGGACGCGACGCGCCGCCGTGGCCCAGACCGGGGGTTGCGTGATGGACGTGCGGTCGCTCGTTTCCCAGAAGTCGGGGCCGGGAAAATACTCGGCGCTGGGGATGTGAAACCGGATATGGGGGACGCGCCCGTCGGGCCAGATGCCGTCCATCAGCTTCTCCAGCTCGGTCACCGCGCGCCCCGGGTCGACGTGGGCCCAGCCGATGGCGGCAAAGGCCGAGTCCCAGGCCCACTGGTGCGGATACAGGCGTGGCGAAGGTACCGTGTAGCCCCCGCGGTCGTTGGCGCGCAACAGGTCGATGCAGGCTTGCTCGAGGCCCATCGGCAGCGCGTTCGCCCTCGCCCCCGGGAGGAGCCTTCAAGGTGCGAGCGCGAACCTGCCCGGCATGCAGGTAACCTGTCGTCTTTGCCGCTTTCGTTTCGACCTCACCGACACGACCGTGACCGAGACCCGCTGCCCTCGTTGCGAGGGCAAGGTCAAGCTCGACCCCGAGCAGATCAAGGAGCTGGCCGGTGCCAGCCAGTCGCCCGTGGGGTGCCCCGGGTGCCTGAATCTGCTCGGCCCCTCCGACAGCTTCCCGGTCACCTGCCGATACTGCGGCACCAAGATCGAGAAAGAGGCGGGCGAGAAGCTCGGCGAGGCGCTCAAGGGGCTGGAGCCACGGCTGAAAGCCTTCCTGATGGCCGGCGGACCGGCCTCACTTGCCTCGCACCAGCTCCAACAACTGGGCGTCGGCGAGGAGCAGGCTTTCGCCTATGTCGACAAGCACGTTCTGGACGTGCCGTTCGAGCGGCATCCGCGCTGGAAGGCGACCGAGCGCGTGACCATGTCGCCCAGTTGCGACTCCTGCGGGGTGGTGGGACAGCTTTCGCCCTACCAGGCCACCTGGAACATCCGCGAGGAAGAGCTCAAGCGCTATCGTCCGGGCTGGGGCGGCTTCACCAAGGACGAGCTGAAATCGCGGAAGGCGCTGTACTTCCTTTGCAAGGACTGCTCCAAGCTGCCCCCGGAGCGTTTCGCGGGCGGCTACCCGGCCCGCAACGGCTTTCTCTACACGCGCCTGGAGCCGGTGAAGGACATCTTCCCGCCCCCCGATCCCCTGGAGCCCTTAGTTCTGAGCGGTCAGATCGAGAATCAGGGGTAGGTGGAAGAGGGCGCCGCGACCGGCGTCGTAACGAATCTCGGCCTGGCACGGCTCCACGGTCAGCATCTGCTCGTAGGGTTTGAAACCTGGCGCGCTGGCCTGCACTTTGAACGTGCCCGGGGGGAGCTCCACCTGAAAGCGTCCCTGAGGATCGGTCTCGAACGGCACCTCGAAGCCGTCCGACGCGATGAACTTGACGTGAGCGGGAAAGATGCCGCGCCCGTTCGGCTTCAGGGGGAGCGCGCCGGGGGGCGAGTCGCCCTGCCAGGTGCCGCGCGGATCGAGGATCAAGCCGTCGAACTGGGTGGGCCGGTGAGGCCCCGGGATGACGTAGTCCGCTTTGCCCCGCCCGTTACAGGCTCGGCACTTCATGCCCTTGCCCTGGCAATCCGGACAGAGGCGATGCTCGACGCGGTCGCCCTCCCAAAGAGGCGGCCCCCCGATGACGCCCCCGCACAGCATGGCCAGCGGAGCGAACATCAGGCCCACGCTGAGAAACAACATCAGGCGCAGCTTGGTTGCGAACTTCACGGGGGCGCATTCCGCAAGCCATACCCAGGTTCCTTCGGTGGATTCCCCGAAGGGGGCGTCATCATGCTCAAAGTGCTCTTCCTGACCACCACCGACGCGCAGGCGGCGACGTTCCTGCGCTCCTGGTTCTATCGGTTGAGCGCCCACGAGACCGACGTCAGCCTGGCCACGACCGTCAACGACTTTCGCGACGACCTCGAGGAGGCGGGCGCCCAGGTGCTGGACGTCAGCTTCGCCGAGCGGCCCCACCTGGGTCAGGATGTGGCCTCGGTGATCGACCTCGTCTACCTCATCCGCCGCCTGCAGCCCGACGTGGTTCACACGCACAGCGTGCGGGCGGGCTTTCTGGGCCGGCTGGCGGCCTGGCTGTGCGGAGTGCCGGTGGTCATTCACACGGTGCGCAGTCTACCCGCCAACGCTCAGGCCTGGGGTCTGGAGTGGATGGCGGCCCGCTGGTGTCACCACCTGGTGGCCGTGTCGGAGCGCGACCAGGAAGCGCTGCGGCGCGTGGCCCCCCGCAGCAAGATCTCGCTGATTCGCGATGGCATTACCCCGACCGATTTCGAGCCTCGCAAGGGCGCGCGCGCCCGCGTGCGCGAGAAGCTCGGGTTGGGGGCGAACGATTGGCTGATCGGCGCCGTGCTCGAGCCGGAGACGGAGCTGCTGACCCCGCTGCTGGAGACGCGACCCGAGGTGCACCTGGCCCGCCTGGGGCTCGAGGGGGGCAGCGAGGGACAGATCCACGACCTGCCCTGGGGCCGTTCCGGCCCGGATGCGCTGGCGGCGCTGGACATCTTTGTCCTGAGCTCGGACCACCGCGAGCTCCACCCCCTGCTGCTGGGCGTCATGCTGCTCGGCAAGCCGGTGATCGCGACTGTCTCCACCGAAGTCTTGCGCTCGGGTGTGGACGGCCTGGTCTGCCAGCCGTCGGAGCTAAACGAGACGGTGGCCTTCCTGTTGGACAACCCGGCCGAACGCGACCGTCTGGGCCAGGCCGCCCACGAACGCGCCGCGCAAGCCTACGACGACGAGGACTCCAAGGCTCGCCTGTGGTCGCTTTACCACAATCTCTGCGCCCGGAGGCGCTCCCAGGACACGTGACGAACGCTTTTCCATGCTAGCCTGGAACGCACAGCCACCGAGGGCCGATCTGGCCTGTCCCTTCCAGCTCGAAGGCCGGCCCGAGAAGACGGCCGTC
This sequence comes from Vulcanimicrobiota bacterium, assembly GCA_039809865.1. Classification (GTDB taxonomy): domain Bacteria; phylum Vulcanimicrobiota; class Xenobia; order Xenobiales; family QWHO01; genus QWHO01. The sequence goes on along the minus strand of JBDHVW010000001.1, from coordinate 9,763 downwards.
CTGGTGCTGCACGGATTCGCCTGCTCGCCCACCACGATGCGCTCGCTGGGCACCTACCTCAATTTCCGCGGTCACACCTGCTATGCGCCGTTGCTGCCCGGGCACGGCGAAATGCTCGAGGACTTCAACATGGTCCTGGCCAGCGACTGGCTGGATGCGGCCGAGGCCAGCTTCGACCACCTCAAGCAGCGCTACGACCGCGTGGCGGTGGTGGGTTTCAGCATGGGCGGAACGCTGGGGCTGCACCTGGCCACCGTCCGCCAGTTGCAGGCCCTGGTCGTCATGGCCACGCCGGTCTTCTTCGGCGCCTGGGTCCGCCGCTTCTACCCGGTCGCGCGCGCCTTTACCAGCGCCTTGCCCGTGGTCTTCGACGTGGCCAACCACCGCGCGCGCAAGCGGCGCAAGCATGGAGTGCACACGGTGCTGCCGGTGCACGCGGTGGGCGAGCTGCTGCACCTGTTGGACGAAGTGCGCCCTCGTCTCCAACAGGTGGAGTGCCCCCTGATGATCTGCCAGTCGCGCAGCGACCACACGGTGCCGCCCACGAACGCGCCCTTCATCGCCCAGAACGTGAGCTCACGATTGCGCCGCCTGTTGTGGCTGCGGAGGGCTTTTCACGTCTTGCCGGTGGACTACGGCTATCGCCGCCTCGAGCACGAGACGGCCCGCTTTCTGGCCGAAGTCGAGGCGCGCCGCGGCGCGCTGCGCTAGAGCTCGCGCCGGACCGAGTCGTGCCGGCATGCCAGGGCGATTCGCCCCGGCAATGGGCCTCTACGCTTTCGACGCGGCCTTTTCGGGGGAGACGATGAACTCGATCTCCGAGGCCATGGCGATCAGCTCGTCGGCGTTCTTTTCCATCAGCTCTTGCTCGAGCGTGCGGTCGTTGGCGGCCTGCTTGCTGGCGACGGCGTCGGCCTTGTGCCGGTTGGCCTCGTTCTGCTTGTCGCGGGCCTGCGTCTTGAGCGAGCCCGAGCGCTTCTCGGCGTCGGAGGCGGCACCGTCGGCCGTCTTGTAGCGACCCTGCGCGTCCGCCGCGTTCTGGCGGCGAGAGCGGCCTGCGTTCTGCAGCGAGGCGGATTCGCTGCCCTTGGCCTGGGCCACCTGCTCCCGCTCGCCGGCCTGCCCCAACAGGCGCATGCCGCGCTGGTAGGCCTCCGAATTGTTGTCGTTCTGGGCCCGCGCCACCTCACGCTCGCCCTGCGTGCGCAGCAGGTCGGCCTCGCGCTTGGCGGCTTTGGCGGCCTGGTCGGCCTCTTCCGAGGAGCGCTCCAGGGACTGAGCCTTGTCATTCTCGGCCGCCGCCTCGATCTGGGCGCTGTTGGCCTTCATCCGCTCGTTGATCGTCTCGCCATTGGCCGCGGACGACTGCTTCTCGAGCTCCTGCGCCTCGGCGTCCGCCCTGGCCGCGTTGGCGGTGGACGCCTCCGCCTTGCTGTTGAGCTTGGCAACCTCGGCTTTTAGAGCGGCCACGCGCTCTTTCAGGTAGCCGAGCGAGGTCCGCTCGCCGCTGGCTTTGACCGCCACGGCATCGACCACGATACCGCTCTTGTCCGGCCCGCCCTGCTTCTTCAGGTTCTCCAGATACTGCGCGTAGGCGTCGAGAGCGGGATTCTTCCCGCTGGTTTTGGTGAGTTCTTCGATCGGCTCTGCCATAGTAGCTCGATCTTCACTCCACGCGCTGAAAGAATCATGAAATTTTCGTAAACACCCCCTGGGCAACCGGAATGCAACGCTCCGCGTGTCCGATCGACACCCAAAGAATGGCTTTTCAGGAAATTTTCAGGCAGACAGAGAGTTATTGTCGCATGGACAACGGTGCCGGCTATCCGCCCGCGGCGGCGGCCGAGAAATTCTACCGGTTACACTCACCGGGGCTCATCGCGAGCCTGCTGGACTTCTTTCGCCAGCGCCCGGACGAGCGGCTGCTCAGTTTCGAGGAAGTCCACCAGCTGCTGGAGGAGAAACGCCAGATCCCGCGCGGGACTCGCATGATTCCCATCGATCACATCGTGGGCAGCGTGGGGCGCTACGGCGATTTCGACCGGCATTTCCTGCCGCTCAACCCGGCCAGCGAGGAGCGCTGGAAGCGGTTGGACGTGGCCTTGAACCGGCTGGTGAGCCTGCCCCCCATCGAGGTCTTCCAGGTGGGCGAGGTCTACTTCGTGCGCGACGGCAATCATCGTGTCAGCGTGGCGCGGGCCAACGACTTGGTGGAGATCGAGGCGCAGGTGACCGAGATCCCGTTCAGCGGGAACCTCACCCCCGACATGGACGTGGACCAGATCGTCGCCGAGGCCCAGCACGTGCGCTTCGTGGAGCAGACGGGGCTGGACGAAGTGCGCCTCAGCGGGCCGGCCCGCTATGAGGTCTTGCTCGAGCACATCGAGGTGCACCGCTACTACCTTTGCATCGACGACTTCCGCGAAGCAGCCGCCTCCTGGTTCGAGCAGGTCTACACGCCCGTAGTCGAGGCGATACGCTCGACCGGCATCATGAAGGAATTCCCCGCCCGCAGCGAGGCCGACCTCTACCTCTGGGTGGCCTACCACCGAGAGAAGCTGAAGGAGCAGCTCGGCGCCGCGCCCCCCGACGAAGAGGTAGCCGCCTCGTTGGCCCAGGAGTTCAGTGACCGCCCCATCGCGGGCTTCGTCAAGCGCATCGCCCGCGCCATCCGGGCCGCCGTGAAGGCCGCGGCGGAGTCTCCCGAGCCACCTGCCGGCGGCTGAGGGAGATGGGAGAGCCCGACTCCCTACTCCCTACTCGCTACTAGCGGCTTCGTAGCGGGTCCATACCAGCCGCTCGCCGTGCTCGGAGTCGAAGGCGCTCTGCATCACCCGGCGATACCCCAGGCGCTCCACGACGCGCGCGTGCTCCACGAAGAGCCTGTCCGCCACCAGCCGATGGGTTCCTTCGAGCGGGATGCCGTGCAGGCCCCGCTCGCGCAGCCCGAGCTCGAGCTGGCGCAGCAACGTGTACATACAGCGACGGTAGCGCGGGCTGACGCAGATGTCGTCCACGAGCACGATGGGGTCGTCTTCGCGCCCCTCGAGCTGGCTGAAGTCGCGCCAGGCCATCATGAAGGCCACCAGCTCGCCCTCCGCCTCGATCCCCCAACAGAAGCTGTCGGCCGGGCTCAACCGGGCCAGATTGCCGGCCACCTCGGCCACGCTCAGGGGGAACCCCGAAGGGTAAAGGCTGTCCGCCAGCGCGGCCACCCTCGGAGCATCGTCACGCAACAGCGGAAACACCCTCATGACAGGCCTGGTTTTCGGCGGGAAGAGAAAGACGGCCTCCGGCGACTGGAGGAGCATGATTTGCGCCAACTGTGGAAAAACCAATCCCGACAGCAGCGACGCCTGCGAGCACTGCGCCAAAGCGGCCTGGCAGCAGGTTCAGCCCAAGAAGCCCAACCTCGTCGTCTCGGTGGGGATCGGCCTGCTGGTCTACCTGGCCGGCTGCAACGTCGGCCTCATGCTGCGCCACCACCCGCCGACGCCGGCCCCCCCGCCCGCGACGCTACAGGTCGATACGCGACCCTAGCTCCACCACCTGGTCCGGCAGGATGCCGAAGTAGTGGCTGGCGTTGACGGCGTTGCGCGAGAGAGCGGCGAAGAACAGCTCCTGGTAGCGTCCCATCTTGCCCCGGTCCGTGGCCACGAAGGTCTCGTGGTTGACCAGGTAGACCACCCGCGAGCCGGGCTCGGTCATCAACAGTCGCGCCTCGGCCTGCTTGACCGCGCGCGGCACGTTGGGATAGTCGGTAAAGCCGCAATGCACCAGCACGCGATAGAATCCCTGGCCGATATTTTCGATCTCCACGCGCTCCTCGAAGGGGACAGTGGGGACGTCCTCGCTGGTGACGGTGAGCAGAAAGACCTGCTCGTGTAACACGCGGAACCGCCTGGTCATGTGCAGCAGCACGGGGGGCGTCCCCACGCCGGGCGAGGACATGACCACGCCCAGGCCGGGGATGCGGGCATGGATGCGGCTGTCGAGCGTATCCAGGAACTCGGCGAGCGGAATCGTGCGGCTGGCATAATACTCCGCCAGCAGGGTACGGCCCTTGACCCAGGTTATCATGATCAGGAAGACCATGAATCCGGCCACGACCGGGATATAACCGCCGTGGAAGAACTTGAGGCCCGTCGCTCCGAGGAACGGGAGGTCGAGGCACAGGAAGATCGCCAGCAGGCCGTAGCTGCGCCAGGCGGGCCAGTTCCACTTGTAACGGGTCACGAAGAAGACCACCACGCTGGTGATGGTCATGCAACCGCTGACCGCCAACCCGTAGGCTGCCGCCAGCTTGCTGGACTCGCGAAAGACGTTGACCAGCGTGAGACAGCTCAGGGCCAACAACCAGTTGACGATGGGGACGTAGATCTGGCCCTGGATGTGACGCGAGGTGTGCAGCACCTCGACGCGTGGGAGATAGCCCAGGCGCACGGCCTGATGAGCCAGCGAGAAGAGCGCCGAAATGAGCGCCTGGCAGGCGATGATGGTGGCCACCGTGGCCAGCAGCACCAGAGCGAAGGTGAACGGGCCCTGGGGTACCATCGAGAAGAAGACCTTGTTGGCGGCCCCGGGGTTCTTGATCAGCATAGCGCCCTGGCCCATATAGCAAAGGGTCAGCGCAGGGAAGGCGTAGGTGAGCCAGGCCACGCGAATGGGCGTGCGACCGAAATGCCCCATGTCGGCGTAGAGCGCCTCGCCGCCGGTCACGCACAGCACCACCGAGCCCATGATGACGAAGCCCAGGAAGCCGTGGTGCAGCAGGAAGATCAAGCCCTTGTGGGGGAGCAGCGCCCACAGAATCTCGGGGGCGGCGATGACATGGTAGAGGCCCAGAGCCGCGATGACAGCGAACCAGACCATCATGACCGGGCCGAACAGGTTCCCCAGCTTGCCTGTGCCCCGGCTCTGCATCATGAAGATGAGGATCAGGATGACGCAGGTAAGCGGCACCACGTATTGCTTCAGGTCGGGCTGGGCGACGGCGAGACCCTCCATGGCGGAAAGAACCGAGATCGAAGGGGTGATGATCCCGTCTCCAAAGAGCAGACTGGTGCCCGCAATGACCAGCAGTCCAACCAGAGCGATCCTCCCGTTGGACGAGCGTCGTAACGTCTCCGGCACCTGCGAGAGGAGCGCCATGATGCCGCCCTCGCCTTTGTTGTCGGCGCGCATCACCACAATCACGTATTTGAAAGTAACCACCAGCATCATGGCCCAGAAAAAGAGCGAGATGATACCGATCAGGTTCTCGGTGGTCGGCTCGGCGGAGTGCGGCCCGGGCTGCACGCACTCTTGCAGCGCGTAGAGCGGGCTGGTTCCGATGTCGCCGAAGACGACTCCCAGCGAGCCGACCACCAACGCCCAGAAACTTCCGTGGGGTCCGTGAGCAGGCTCGTCGTCATCGTCCTGGGGCGCGGGAATGGGTTCGGAGATGTCCGGCTCGCGGACGGTCTGGTTGGGGCGGTGGCCCTCGTCGGAGTTCATGGGTGCGGGGAGGTTCGCGACCCTCTTTCTACAACCTTTTGCGCGGACCCGGACCGGGGAGTCCACCCCCGGAATCGCCGCGTGCGATGAGCTCGAGCTGTTGTTTGAGCACCCGGGTCTGACCCGGATTGAGCTTGGACTTGAGCAGCTTCTGGCAGTGCGTGCGGGCGCCCTCGAAACGGCCGCTGCGGCGCAGCAGGTCGACCTGCAACATTTGCAGCTCCAGAGTTGACGGCGCCTGGAGGAACATGTCCAGGGCTCGCTCACGGCACCACTGGGCCGCCTCCTCGCGCCCGTCGTCGTCACTGAGCCAGGCGGCGCGCAGCGCGGCCCTTCCCGCCTCCTCGTACTGGCGCGCGTGCCGGCACAGCAGCGCCCAGCACAGGTTGGTATTGGCCTCCTGGCTCAGGTGGGCGTTGTGCAACTGGCCCTGGTAGATGGGGCCGTGCACGAAAGCGCTCAGTGGCTCGTGACCGAGCCCGCGGACGCCGCCCAGGCCGGGCGCGCAATAGCCACAGAACGGGCAGCGTTGCACCAGGTCGGCCACCGGGCCGGCGGGCCGCCCATCCAGGGCGACCGACGTTCCCTGGGCCCCGGTCTCCCGGCGCAGCGAGACGATCTCTCCGCAAATGGTGCAGGCGCACTCCTGCAACTCGATCTGAGTCACCCCCCAGGCTTCTGCAACATGCTTGCAACGGCCTCCGGATAGAAACGTCTCGGGCGAAACCAAACCCCATCTCCCATCTTCAAGTCGGAGGTATCCCGTGCATCTGGTTCAGTGGCTCCAGCAGGCGAATCCGGATAAAGTGGCCGTCATCGAGGGCGACCTGCGCGTCACCTACGGCGACCTCAAGCAGCGCGTGGCCGTGCGGGCCGGCGAGTTGATCGAGCAGGGAGTGGAGCGCGGCGATCGCGTGGCCGCCCTTTCGGGCAATCGCCTCGAGCTGTGGGAGCTCTTCCTGGCCTGCGCCTGGATCGGCGCCATCTTCGTGCCCCTGAATACCCGCCTCACCCAGCCCGAGTGGGACGCCATCCTGACCGACTGCCAGCCCTGCGTCCTCTTCGTCGAGGACGCGTTCAAGGCCCAGGCCCCCGACCACCCCGGCCTGCTGCGCCTCGGCCCGGTGACCGGCGCTCCCGAGACCCCCAAACCCACGCTGGCCACCGACCCCGTGGCCATCCTCTACACCGGGGGCACCACCGGCGTGCCCAAAGGCGCCCTGCTGACCCAGGAAACCATCTTCTGGAACGCCCGCAACACCGTCGAGGGCTGGGGCCTCAAGGCGAGTGACATCGCCCCGGTCTTCACCCCGATGTTCCACACCGGCGGCCTCAACGTGATGGCCACGCCCCTGCTGGCCATCGGCGGCACCCTCGTGCTGCCCGGGCCGTTCGACGCCGAGAAGGCCCTCGATCTGGTCGAGAAGGAAGGCTGCACGCTCCTCTTCCTGGTGCCCACGATGTGGACGATGCTGGCGGATTCGCCCGGCTTTTGCGCTGAGCGCCTGAAGAGCGTGCGCATGATGATCTCCGGCGGCGCGCCCTGCCCGCAGCCCCTGTTCGAGCGCTACTGGAGTCTCGGGCTGCCCCTCAAGCAGGGCTACGGACTGACCGAGGCCGGCCCCAACACCTTTGGGATCACCGTCGAGGAGGCCCAGACCCACCTCGGCACCGTGGGTAAGCCACTCCCGCACGTCGCCATCTCTCTGCGCGACGAGTCTGGTGCCGAGGTGGGCGTGGACGAGGTGGGCGAGTTGCACGTGCGGGGCGGGCACGTGATGCCGGGCTACTGGCAGCGCCCCGAGGAAACGGCCGCGGTGCTGCAGGACGGCTGGCTCCGCACCGGCGACAAGGCGCGCCGCAACGCCCAGGGCTTCGTGACCATCTGCGGTCGCAGCAAGGAAATGTTCATTTCGGGCGGCGAGAACGTGTTCCCGGCCGAGATCGAGGAAGTTCTGCTGGCCCACCCGGGCGTGGCCGAGGCGGCCGTGGTCGGCGTGGCCGACGAGCGCTGGGGCGAGGTGGGGCGGGCTTACCTGGTGGCTCGCGAGGGCGCGGCCCCGAGCTCGGACGAGATGATCGAGTTCTGCCGCGGCCGCCTGGCCCGCTACAAGACCCCCAAACAGGTCGTTTTCCTTCCGGCCCTGCCCAAGAGCTCGGCCGGCAAAATCCTCAAGCGGGAGCTCGTCAATGCTTAAGTGGCGCACGGAAGGACTGTTGTTTTCCCTCTACTTCGCGTTCGGCATCAGCTGGCTGGCCTATGCTCCCATGCTGAAGGACCTGGAGACCCAATTCGGGGTCACCCACGCCACGGGCGCGATGCTGATCTCGCTGGTCTCCGTCAGCAAAGCCTTCGTGCCGCTGCTGGCGGGACTGCTGGCCGCCCGCGTGGGGTTGCGCCGGGCCGTGGGCCTGGGCGCCATCCTGGCTTCCTTCGCGGTGCTGGTGCCCTTCGCGCCGTCCTTCAACTCGATGCTGGTGCTGCGCTTCTTGTTCGGAATGGGCGGGGCCATCATCGTCACCCTGATGGGCGCCGTCACGATGCAGCTCTTCCGCCGCGAAGAATTGCCGATGATCAACGGCATCAACAACGTGGCCGTCAACTGCGGCATCACGCTGGCGCTGTTCGCCACCGTGCCCGCCTCCAAGATTCTGGGCTGGCAGAACACCCTGGCCCTGTTCGGCGGCCTGTCCGGCCTGCTCGCGCTCTGCTGGTGGGCCCTGGCGGGGAAGCTGGAGACCTCCCAGGCTCACAAGCCGAAGGGCGAGTGGATGAGCGTGCTCAAGCGGCGCGAGACCTGGATGATCGCACTGGCTTTCACCGGCCCCCTGTCGCTCTACCTTTCTCTCAACACGTGGCTCCCGACTTACTACCAGGCGGCTTTCAACCTGGATAAGGCGGCCGCTTCGCAGACGACCGGCCTCTTCAACCTGGTCGGCATCCCGGTGGCCCTGTTGGGCGGCTGGATGACCTCCAAGCTGGGCCAGCGCCGTCCGCTCATCATCACCGCCGGCATCCTGATGCCCATCGCCGCGCTGGGGATGATCCAGGCCGAGGAGTCCTGGATGCGCCTCCTCTCGGCCGCCTTCCTGGGCGCCTCGTTCTTCCTATACGTGGCCCCGCTCTTCACGATTCCGATGGAGCTGCCCGACATGCGCCCCGAGTCGGTAGCGCTGCTCTGCGGCGTCGTCTTCAGCACGGCCTACGCGGTCAGCTTCCTGGCGCCGACCCTGGTCGGCTGGCTCCAGGCCCAGACCGGCAGCTTCCTCCCGGGCCTCCGGCTGGTGGCCCTGTTCTCGGGGTGCCTCGCTCTGGGCGGGTTCTTGCTGCCCGAGACGGGCCGCCGCGTCGCTGCAAGCCTCGTGCCCGTGAAGGCCTGAGGAGGTCGAGGAGATTAAGGGGTCAATTGGAGATTGAGGAGAGGGACCGAAACGAAGCCTCCCCCATGAATTCCATAAAACAATCTCCATAATCCCCAAAACAATCTCCCAAATCTCCTCGACCCCCGTCGGCCAGGAGGCCCAAATCCCATCTCCGGCAAAGAGCACCGACGCAACGATGAGTGTCCCCGTAGCGCGCTCCCGCATCAGCCCCCCCCAGGCAGGACAAGATCGGCCGAGATTGCTGGCTCGCCTGGACGAGATCGAAGCTCCCGTCATCGCCCTGGTGGCCGGACCGGGCTACGGGAAGACAGCGCTGGTGGCGGCCTGGGTGGCCAAACGGCAGCCCCCCGCGATGTGGGCCTCGCTGGTGGAAGGCGACGAAGAGCCCTACCAGCTCGCCGGACTGCTGCTGGCAGCCGGCCAGGCCAGCGGGCTCGAGCTGCAAGAAGCCGAGGAGTGGCTCGAGAAGGGCCAGCCGCGCTGGGCGCTCGACTCGCTGCTCAACAAACTGGCCGAATCGCCCCGGACCCTGGTGCTCGACGACGTCCACCGCCCCCGCGACAGCGAGCAGTTGCAGTACCTGCTGGATTATCTTCCCCCGAGCTCGCGCGCCGTGCTGCTGTCGCGCACCGCGCTGCCCACGTTCAAATCGCTCAAGCTCAAGCGCCGCCTGGCCATGCTGGGGAGCAAGGAGCTTGCCTACAACCAGGACGAGATTCCCGACCAGGAGCTGCTCGAGCGCACCGGCGGGTGGCCGCTGGCCGTGGAGCTCGGCATGGAGGGCGCCGCGGAGTTGCCGGAGCTGGTGCTGGAGAGCCTGCCCGCCGACGACCTGCGCTACCTCGAATGGTTGAGCCTGTTGGAGTACTTCACCGCCGAGGAA